>NZ_JBAJII010000001.1:2511822-3139777 GCF_036867195.1 Arthrobacter sp. Soc17.1.1.1 | reverse complement strand
GGTGCGTTGTGGGCGGGTCTTTCAGCCAATGATCGGCCTCTCGTCGGGGTAGCGGTACAGCGTGCTGCGTTGCCTCAGCGCCAGGGCCGAGGCGAGGGTGATGGTGCCCATCCGCCCTGCGAACATCAGGGCGGACAGGATGTACTTGCCCGCCGGGGGCAGTTCGGCGCTCAGGTTGGTACTGAGGCCGACGGTGGCGAACGCCGAGATGACTTCGAAGACCACCTTGTCCAGGGACTCGTCGGTGAGCGCGAGGATGAGACCGCTGGCCACCAGGACGAGCGTCGCGCCCATGAAGATCACGGAGATGGCCACGCGCATGACGCCGTGCGGGATGGTGCGGCCCCAGACGCGGACGTCGGTGTCTCCACGCGCCTCCGCGACGATGGCGAGGAACATGACGGCGATCGTGGTGACCTTGATGCCTCCGGCGGTCGACGCCGAACCGCCGCCCGCGAACATGAGGGCGTCGGTGAGGAGCATCGTCGTCGAGTTCATGTCGTTCTGGTCCACCAGGTTGAAGCCGCCGGAGCGCGTCATGACCGAGGCGAAGAGGGCGTGGATGGACTTGTCGACGACGCCGAGGTTCGAGATGGTCCGATCGTTCTCCCACTCGAGGAAGCCCCAGGCGAAGGTCCCCGCCACCAGGAGGATCAGCGAGACGTACACCGTCAGCTTCGCGTGCAGCGTCCACTTGCTGAAGCGGTGCCGTACCTGGACGAGGACCATGATCACCGGGAAGCCCAGGCTGCCGAGGAAGACACCGACCATGAGTGGCGTCAGGATCCAGAGGTCGGTCTCGTAGGGCACCAGACCGTCGCTGTGCGGGGTGAAGCCGGCGTTGTTGAAGGCGGAGATCGAGTAGAAGACGCCGTGCCAGAGCGCCTGCCACCAGGGTTCGCCGAGGATCATGAAGCGGGGGATCAGCACGACGGCGAGCACGATCTCGATCACCACCGAGGTGGTGATGACGATCCGCAGGAGCGTGCCGATCTCACCGAGGCGGCTCGCGTTGTTGAGGGCTTCCTGGGCCAGCAGCTTGCCGCGCACCCCGAGTCGCTTGCTCACGATCAGGGCGAGGAGGGAGGCGAGGGTCAGGGTCCCCAGCCCGCCGATGAAGATGCCGAACAGGATCACCAGCTGGCCGAAGAAGGACCAGTGCGTGGCAGTGGAGACGACGGTGAGGCCGGTGACGCAGACCGCCGACACCGCGGTGAAGAAGGCGTCGTGGAGGGGTGTGACCTGCCTGTCGCTGGCTGCCACGGGCAGGCTGAGCAGTACCGTGAAGACGAGGATGACACCGCTGAAGATGAAGAGGGCGAGCCGGGCGGGGGAGCTGTTCGCGAAGGAGTCGACGAAGTCGCGGACCGAGGCCAGCAGCCTGACGTATCCGTGTCGATCGTCCGTCAGCCACCGTGGCTGTTGACTTACCATTGACGCCCGCTCTGCCCCGTTTGCTGGTCCTCCCGCCGAAGCGGCACCGTGTCCACCCGCGCCGGTCCCCAATAGGGGTGGATGCGGTGGATTGTCCTTGCAGTAGTAAAGCATCCCATCCGGGTGCGTCGCCGGGATATCGCCCATCGCGTACCCTTGCAGGGATGTCTATGCACTCGAGGTCAGCGGTGCCCCTCCAGGTCGTCTGGAACGAATCGATGCTGGCCTACGACTTCGGCGGCGGGCACCCGATGAACCCGGAGCGGCTGCATCTCACCGCACGCCTCGTCCGCGACTGCGGTCTGCTCGACCTCGACGGCGTGGTGGTCGCCGAGCCGTCCGTCGCGTCGGACGAGGACCTCGCGACGGTCCACAGCCCCGACTACATCCGTGCCGTCCGGCACGTGAGCCGCAACCCGGAGGCCTCCGACGCGGCCCGCGGGCTCGGCACGGAGGACAACCCGGCCTTCGCGGGCATGCACGAGGCCAGTGCCCGGCTCGCCGGCGGGTCCCTCGGTGCAGCGGACGCGGTCCTCTCGGGCAGGGCCGTCCGGGCGGTGAACTTCGGCGGAGGGATGCATCACGCCGCACGGTCGCGGGCGAGCGGGTTCTGCATCTACAACGACGCCGCGGCCGCCGTGCAGCGCCTGCTCGACCGCGGCGCGCAGCGCGTCCTCTACATCGACGTCGACGCCCATCACGGCGACGGCACCCAGAGCATCTTCTGGAACGACCGGCGCGTCATGACCGTCTCGCTCCACGAGACGGGGATGAGCCTCTTCCCGGGCACGGGCTTCGCTGCAGAGATCGGCGGCCCGGATGCGGAGGGCTACGCGGTGAACGTCGCCCTGCCCACGACCGCCGGGGACGCCGCGATCCTGCGGGCCTTCCACGCCGTCGTCCCGCAGCTCGCCGCAGCGTTCTCGCCGGATGTCATCGTGAGCCAGCACGGGTGCGACTCCCACCGGGAGGACCCCCTCACCAACCTGCGGGTCAGCGTCGACGCCCAGCACGCCATGATGCTCGCCGTCCGGGAGCTGGCGGACCGCCTGTGCGAGGGCCGGTGGATCGCGACGGGCGGGGGCGGGTACGCCCTCGCGAGCGTCGTCCCGCGGTCCTGGGCCCTGCTCGTCGCCGTCGCGGCGGGAGCGACCACGGGCCCCAGGACCCCTGTGCCGGACGCCTGGCGCGAGTATGTCCTGGAGCGGCACGGTATGGAGGCGCCGAGCCTCATGGGCGACGGGGCCGACACGTGGTGGCGTTCGTGGGAGGTCGGCTACGACCCCGACGACGATCTCGACCGCACCGTGATGGCCACGCGGAAGGCCCTCTTCCCCCTGCACGGCCTCGACCCCTGGTTCGACTGAACGCGCGGCACGCCGCAGGATGCCGTGGGGCGTATATATCGCTAGGGTGGGCGGATGGGAATCGATGATGTATTCGCCGTCATCGCCGAAGGCACACGCCGGCAGATCCTGCGGCAGCTGCGCGACGGCGACATGGCGGTGGGCGAGCTCGTGGTCGAACTGCAGGTGAGCCAGCCGACGGTGTCCAAGCACCTGAAGGTCCTGCGGGAAGCAGGGCTCGTCACCATGCGCGCCCAGGGCCAGAAGCGTTACTACTCGCTGGAGACGGCGCCGCTCGGCCACGTCCGGGAGTGGCTCGCGGGCTTCGACATGGAGGGTCTCCCGGACGGGCTGCCGGCCGACGCCGGCGCGCAGCACGATCGTCCCGCTCCGCTGCCCGAGGCCCTCGCGGAGACGATTGCCGCCGTCGACCCCGAGCCGGCCGACGCCGGGGTGCTGGCTGCGGCGGTCCTCGCAGGGCCGGCGCCCACGGAGGTGGACGTCCCGCGCCCCCAGATCGGCAGGACCATGGGCCGGGCGGCCGAGCGGGCAGCCGATCTGCTCTCGCAGCTGCGCCGTCGTCGCGATCCGTCCTCGTAGGAGCGTCCAGGCGCCCGGGAGATCGGTGGTGCAGCGGTCCGCGAAGGGCTTTCACATCCGTCACTCCAGCCACTACAGTGATCCGATAGACGGATAATCCTTTTGCTACAAGGCGACACGCCGGACGGGGTCGCCCCGCGATAAGCTTCTCGATGCCGGTCTCAGGTGAAGCGCGGTCCCATGCAAAGGAAAAGTGGTGAGATGGCAGACGGGAATTCCTTCTCGGATGTGCAGTTCCTGACGGTCGCGGAGGTGGCCGACCTCATGCGCGTGTCGAAGATGACCGTGTACAGGCTCGTCCATGCAGGGGAGCTGCCGGCTGTGCAGTTCGGCCGCTCCTACCGTGTCCCCGAGTCCGCCGTCGGGAACTTCCTGCGCAGCGCCCAGGTGGACGGGCAGTCCGAGAGCGCCTGAGTCCCGGCCGTCCGGCCTGTTCTCCAAACGGATGTACGCTGTTAAGGAGCGTTTTGGGCGGGCTTTCGGCCCGCCCGACTTCATCAGGGCAGCTGCCACCAGGCACGTGCCTTCCGCCACCAGTGCTGGCTCACCGGCTTCAGGCCGCGGTCCGCGCTGGCACCACGACCGTCTGTGAGGACTCTATGGGTTCAGTAATCAAGAAGCGCCGCAAGCGTATGGCGAAGAAGAAGCACCGCAAACTGCTTCGCAAGACGCGTCACCAGCGCCGCAACAAGAAGTAGCCAGCCGCCCGGCCTCGAGCCGGTGCGCGCCGACCGGCCCGGATCCCCGCCCCTGTGGTGGGGGCCCGGGCCGTCGTCGTTCGCGGGCGGGATGCTGGATCAGGACGGGCTGGCCGCTGCATCAGGACGGGCAGGACGCTGGATCAGGACGGGCAGGACGCGGGATCAGGACGGGCCCGCCGCGACGGCGGAACGTGGTCAGCGGCTCCGGAAGCGTGAGAAGCCGCGCCACAGACCGTAGACGGACCCGGCGACGGTGGCAGCACGCAGGCCGAACGTGGCGGCGCGGCGTCCGCTGCGGAAGTCGTACACGGGCCAGTTGTTCGCGCGGGCATGGCGTCGCAGTCTGCTGTCCGGGTTGATGGCGACGGGGTGGCCGACGACGCTCAGCAGGGGGATGTCGTTGTAGGAGTCGCTGTATCCCCAGCACCGTGCGAGGTCGAGGTTCTCGCGTTCCGCGAGGATCAGGACGGCGGCCGCCTTGGCCGGGCCGTGCAGGAACTCGCCGACCAGCTTGCCCGTGTAGAGGCCGTCGGCTACTTCCCCCACCGTCCCGAGGGCGCCGGTCAGGCCCAGCCGGCTGGAGATGACGCCCGCCACCTCCACGGGGGTCCCCGTCACGAGCCAGACCTGCCGGCCGGAGGAGAGGTGCTGCTCGGCCAGGGCGCGGGCGCCCGGCCAGATCTTGGACGCGATCATCTCGTCGTAGACCTCCTCGCCGAGCGCCAGGATGTCCTCGTGGGCGATGCCGATGGCGAAGGCGAGGGCGGCATCGCGCACCGAGTTCACGTCGGTCATGGTCTCGCCGCGCATGATGAAGCGGAGCTGCTTCCATGCCAGGCCTGCGGCGAAACGCAGGGTGAACGCCTTCCGCTGGTACATCTTCCGGGCCACATGGAAGAGGCTCGCGCCCCGCATCATGGTGTTGTCGACGTCGAAGAACGCCGCTTCCCCCCTGAGGGGTGCCGGGGGCTCTGGGAGGGGCTGCGTGGCCCGGGCGGCGTCCGGCATGTTCGTAGTGTAGTTCTTCCCTCCCCGCCCCTCTGCCGACCCTCGCCGCGGCGCGGCAGTACGGTGGGGGGATGGAAACGCCAGCCGAGATGCCGGGCCCCGGCGTCGTGCTCCTCACCCGCCCCGAGTGCCACCTGTGCGAGAATGCGCGGGCGGTGGTGGCGCGGGTGACGGCCGACGTCGGGCTGGGCTGGCGGGAGCTCTCCGTGGTCGAGGCACCCGCGCTCGGGGAGCGCTTCGCCGAGGAACTGCCGGTCCTGTTCATCGACGGCGTGCAGCGCGATTTCTGGTCGATCGACGAGGCTAGGCTCCGCCGGCTGCTGTCCCCGACGCCGGGTGCGTGAGCCGGCCGAGGCTTCCGATCGCCGGCTTGGTGACCCCGCACGCTCGGCATACAGTGGGGGTACTTCCGCCCCCGACGACGAGGTGCCGGAGGGCCCGCCCGCCCACCGCGGACGGTGGCGCTAGCAACGGAGCCGATGACAGTGACACCACCGGACATGCCAGGCCTCCACCCCGTGGGGGACGGAGCCCGCCACATCCCGCCCGCCTCCGTGGCCCGCCTCACCATCTACCTGCGGGCCCTTAACGCGCTGCTGGCGGAGGGTACCGAACGCGTGTCCTCGGAGGAGCTGGCGGACGCGGCCGGGGTGAACTCGCCGATGCTGCGCAAGGACCTCTCCTACCTGGGCTCGTACGGAACCCGGGGGGTCGGCTACGACGTGCAGGTCCTCAACCGCCAGATCTCCCTCGCCCTCGGCCTCACCCTCGACTGGCGGGTGGCCATCATCGGGGCCGGTAATCTCGGCCGCGCGCTCGCCGGGTACTCCGGCTTCGTGTCACGGGGCTTCGAGATCGTGGCGCTCTTCGACGCCGACCAGCTCGTGGTGGGGGCGGAGGTCGGCTACCTCCGCGTCAACGCCGTCGACGACCTCGAGGCGGTGCTGGAGAGGACGCGCACCAACATGGCGGTGCTCTCCGTGCCCGGGGCGGTCGCCCAGGAGCTGTGTGACAGGCTCGTTGCAGCGGGCATCTCGAGCATCCTCAGCTTCGCGCCCGTGGTCCTGCAGGTGCCGCCGCACGTGCAGCTGCGCAAGGTGGACATGGCCACGGAACTGCAGATCCTGGCCTATCACGCACAGAGGGCGCAGGAGCCGGACCTCGGTCCGATCTCCCGCGCCCAGTGATCATGACGCGGCGGAACCGCCGCGGGCTGTGCCTACCCGCTCAGTACCCGAATTTCTGCGGCACGAAGTAGGGCCGCGCGGGCTTCAGCCAGGTCATCACGACACCCGCGACGCCGAGGAGCATCACGAGCACGCTGAGGGCCGTCGCCAGTCCGGAGGTGGGCGGGATGGCCTGACCGCTCGTCGCGGCCGCCTCGCTCGCGAGCGGCGTGAGCAGCAGGGTCGAGGCGACCGCCAGGACGTCGAGCGCCGCCAGCACGGTCGCGGTGATGCGAGCCCAGTTCTGGCCACGCCGGATGAAGAGGGCCAGGACCACGTAGATGGCCGTGAAGACGACGGCGAACACCAGCCCGAACGCCACACCCACGGACGCACCGGGGAGGCCTGCCGTGTCCATCGTCAGCGAGGTGATGACGGAAGAGACGAGGTACAGGGCGCCGGCCGCCAGGATGAGGTAGTAGGCCCTCATGACCTCCCTCGGTGCCGGGCCCTTGTCCGCCTGCTGAGGCAGCGCACCGCCGCCGGGATACGCGTAGGGCTGGGCCGCCTGGTAGCCGGGCTGGCCCTGCTGGCCGTACTGGCCTGGCTGGCCGTACTGGCCTGGCTGGCCGTACTGACCCGGCTGGCCCTGCTGGCCCTGCTGGCCGTACTGGCCCGCCGGCGTCTGGCCGCCGCTCGTTCCGGGCGGGTTCCAGGCCTGCCCGCCCTGCCCTGTTCCTGGGTCGTCCTGTGGCGTGCTCATCTCGGCGTCCTCCGTTGCGCTGCGGTGCGGTCATCCGTGCGCCGGTGCCCCCATTGGACGTACCCGGCGCGGATGTGGTCACTGCAAGACTAGTTCGTCGGTTCCCGGCCGGAACAGGGCCCAACGGCAACAGCCGGCGCCGTCACGGGGACGGCGCCGGCTGGTGCGGGCGGCTCGAAGGCCGCAGAGGATCAGCTGGGTGGATCAGGCCGGACGAATCAGGCCGGTGGGTCGGATCGGGTGGATCAGACCGTCGCGACGACGGGGGCCACGAAGGCTGCCTCGATGGTGATGGTCACCTTGTCGCCCACCAGCACTCCGCCGGCCTCGAGGGCCGCATTCCAGGTGAGGCCGAAGTCCTTGCGGGAGATGCTCGTGGAGGCGGAGACGCCCGCGCGGGTGGCGCCGAAGGGGTCCACGGCCACGCCGTTGAACTCGGCGTCGAGCACCACGGACTTGGTGATGCCGCGGATGGTCAGGTCGCCGTGGATGCGGTAGGTCTCGCCCGAGCCCTCGTGGGAGGTGGAGACGAAGGTCATCTCGGGGAACTCCTCGACGTCGAAGAAGTCGGCGCCCTTGACGTGGCCGTCGCGGTTGGCGTCACCCGAGGTGAAGGAGGCGGTGCGGATGGTCGCCGAGATGCTGGAGTCCTCGAGCGAGGACCCCACGGTGAGGGAGGCGTCGACGTCGCCGAAGGAGCCGCGCACCTTGCTGATGCCGGCGTGGCGGACGCTGAACCCGACCTCGCTGTGGGCGGGGTCGAAGGACCAGGTACCTGCGGTGAGGCTGGAGGGAACAGTCATGATGAACTCCTGAGGGTGGACCGGACGATCTGTACGTCAAAGATAAGCATGCGTATGCATGATTTATTCCACGAATCAGTCAAATGTTCAACAAACCACGCCGTACCGCGGGTCGAGGTGCGGGTTCACCGATTCGCACTCGTGCACGAGCATGCGGGAAACTGGAGGAATGCAGCGATCAACCGTCCACCTGGTGCGCCACGGTGAGGTCCACAACCCCGAGGGTGTCCTGTACGGACGCCTCCCCGAATTCCACCTCTCCGACCTGGGCCGCCGGATGGCCGCACAGATGGCCGGCCACTTCGAGGAACGGCGTCGCTCCGGGGCCAACATCGTGCACCTCGTGGCCTCCCCGCTCGTCCGGGCGCAGGAGACGGCGCAGCCGGTCGCGGAGGCGCTCGGCCTCGACATCACCACCGATCCGCGCATCATCGAGGCGGACAACCGGTTCGAAGGGATGTCGCGGATCAAGAGCCGGCTCCGCCAGCCGCGCTACTGGCCGCTGCTCGTCAACCCCTTCCGGCCGTCGTGGGGCGAGCCCTACGCCCAGCAGGCCGAGCGCGTGCTCGCGGGCGTGCAGGATGCGCGCCGCCGCGCCGTGGAACGCGCCGGGGACACCTCGGACCGCCCCGCCGAGGCCATCCTGGTCAGCCACCAGCTCCCCATCTGGGTCACGCGGCTCGCCGCGGAGCACCGCCGGCTGTGGCACGACCCGCGGCAGCGTGAGTGCACCCTCACGTCGATCACGTCGATCGACTTCGTGGGCGACACCATCGAGCGGGTGCGCTACGCCGAGCCCTGTGCCGACCTGCTGCCCGGTGCGGCGAATGTCCCCGGGGCGTAATAGAATTACTACACGTCGTAGAAATCAACGGAAGATGCCGTGACTTCAAGCATTCGCTCCACGAAGCGTCGTCGCCTGCTCACGCTGGGGATGGCACTGGCCTTCACCGTGCCCGTCTCGCTCGCGGTGACGTCGTGTGCGGCCGAGGACCCGCTCGCGCAGCAGGCGGCCGCGGGCGACGGCAAGAACTACATCGCCGGTGACGGTTCCGTCACCGAGTACGCCGAGGCGGACCGGGGCGAGCCCGTCGAGGTCACGGGAGCCCTGTTCGACGGCACCTCCGTGTCCAGCGAGGAGTGGGACGGCCAGGTGACCGTCCTCAACTTCTGGTACGCCTCCTGCGCCCCCTGCCGCGAGGAGGCTCCGGACCTGGTGTCGCTGCACGACGAGTTCGGCCCGCAGGGCGCCGCCTTCTATGGCGTGAACATCCGCGACGAGCGTGCGACGGCCGAGGCCTTCGAACGCAGCTTCGGCATCCCCTACGGCAGTTTCGACGACAAGGACGGCAGGGTGCTGCTCGACATGACGCAGTACGTGCCGCCGCAGGCCGTTCCCACGACGATCGTCCTCGACCGCGAGGGGCGGGTCTCCGCCCGGATCCTCGGCCTCGCGGACCGCAGCACGCTCAAGGCCCTGATCGCCGATGCCCTTGCCGAGTAGCGCGCCTGTCGCGCCGTGCCGATGAATCCCCCGACGATCCTGCCGGTGTCCGTCCCGCTCGCCGCGGGGAACGGCTTCGCCGACGCCGTCCTGAACGGTTCGATGCTGCTCGCCCTGCCGGTGGCCCTGCTGGCCGGCCTCGTCTCCTTCGCCTCACCCTGTGTCCTGCCGCTGGTTCCCGGGTACCTCGGGTACGTCACGGGACTGACCGGGGTGGACCTCGAGAAGCAGAAGAGGGGGCGCATGGTCGCGGGGATCGGACTGTTCGTCCTCGGTTTCTCCGCGGTCTTCATGGCCTACGGCACGCTGTTCGGGCAGCTCGGCGCGTTCCTGCGTGTCTCCCAGGGGTGGCTCATCCAGGTGTTCGGCGTCGTCGTGATCCTCCTGGGGATCGTCTTCATGGGCGGCCTCTCCTGGTTCCAGCGTGAGAGCCGCGTGCACGCCAGGGTACCGGCCGGCCTGGTGGGGGCACCCCTGCTCGGTGTCACCTTCGGCCTCGGCTGGGCGCCGTGCATCGGGCCCACCCTCGGTGCCGTCCAGTTGCTCGCCATCTCCGGCGACGACGCCACGGCCCTCAAGGGCGCCGTACTCACGTTCGTCTACTGCGTGGGGCTCGGGTTGCCGTTCGTCCTGATCGCGCTCGGCGTGCGCCGCGGCATGGGGGCACTCGCGTTCTTCCGCAAGCACCGGCTGCTCCTGCAGCGGGCCGGGGGCGGGATGCTCGTGCTCGTCGGCGTCCTCATGGTGAGCGGCGTCTGGAACCTGCTCATCACGCAGCTGCAGGATCTGCTGATCGGGAACGTGGTCCTGCCGATATGACCCGCAGCACCGCATCATGCACGAGCTCACGACCGATGGGAAGGGCACAGTGAAGCAGGACGTCTCGCAGGACACGAGGGACAGGGCGGGCGCCGCGCGCGCCGGGTCCGACGTCGTCCTGCCCTCGCTCGGGTTCCTCGGCACCCTGCGGTGGGCGTGGACCCAGCTGACGAGCATGCGGACCGCACTGTTCCTGCTCCTGCTCCTCGCCGTCGCGGCCGTGCCCGGTTCGCTGTTCCCGCAGCGGCCCGCGAACCCCGCCGTCGTCACGCAGTACCTCCAGGACAACCCCGACACCGGGCCCGTGCTCGACTGGTTCCAGCTCTTCGACGTCTATTCGTCGGTCTGGTTCTCCGCGATCTACCTCCTGCTGTTCGTGTCGCTCATCGGCTGCGTGGTCCCGCGTGCCATCGCCCACTTCAGGGCCGTCCGGTCGAAGCCCCCGCGCACGCCCAAGCGGCTCTCGCGCCTGCCCGTCTACGGCACGCTCGAGGTGCCCGCTCTCCATGCCCGGGACACCGGGCTCACCCCCGCCGCCGCTGCCGGGCAGGCCGCCGCGCTCCTGAAGAAGCGCGGGTACCGGGTGGACGTGCGCGACGCGGGCACGGAGCGTCCGTCCGTCGGTGCCGAGCGCGGCCTCGCCAAGGAACTCGGCAACCTCGTGTTCCACACGTCCCTGATCGGTGTGCTGGTCTCCGTCGCCGTCGGCGGGCTCTTCGGCTACAACGGGCAGAAGGTCGTCGTCGAGGGTGAGAGCTTCGTCAACACGCTCATCGGCTACGACAGCTTCAACCCCGGCTCCAACTTCTCCGACGACCGGCTCACGCCGTACTCCCTCCGCCTCGACTCCTTCGACGTCCGCTTCGACCGCGAGCAGGAGAGCCACTACGGCCAGCCGCTCGACTTCACCGCCGCCGTCACCACGCAGGACGGCCCCGGCGAGGAGGAGGAGCAGCAGGTCCTCAAGGTCAACGCACCGCTCACCATCGGTGGCACGAACGTGTACCTCGTCGGCAACGGCTACGCGCCCGTCGTGACCGTGCGCGACGGCGAGGGCAACATCGCGTCGCAGGGTCCCGTCGTCTCGGTCCCGTCGGACGGCCTCTACACCTCCCTGTTCGTCCTCAAGGCGCCGGACGCCAAGCCGGACCAGCTCGGCTTCGTCGGCTTCTTCCTCCCCACGGCGTTCGTCGACGAGCAGGGCGTGTCCTTCTCGCGGGACCCGGACCCCTTCAATCCGCAGCTCAACCTCAACTCCTACTACGGGGACCTGGGGCTTGACGACGGCACCCCGGAGAACGTCTACGTCCTCGACACGGAGGACCTGACCGAGCTCAACAGCCGGAACAACGACGACGGCGGCATCGTGCTCGGCGTCGGTCAGACCTACGACCTGCCCGAGGGCAAGGGGTCGGTCACGTTCGACGGGCTCAAGCGCTACATCGCCCTGGACATCCACCACGACCCGGGCGAGGTGGGAGCCCTCGTGTTCTCGACGCTGGCCCTGCTCGGGCTCACGGCGTCCCTGTTCATCGGGCGTCGCAGGCTGTGGGTACGGACCGGGGAACACCCGGACGGACGCATCATGCTGGAATACGGACTGCTGGCCCGAGGCGAGGACCCCCGGCTCCTCGCCGAGGGGAGGGCTGTCGAGAAACTGCTGGCGGACCACTGGCTGGTCCCGTCCGCACCCGCGGGGGACCATAGGGAGCAGGAGGCCGCGCAGCCGGCAGCCGGCTCCGCGCACCACGACGCAAAGGACATCTGATGCCACAACCAGTCAATGCCGAGCTCGGGCAGGTCAGTGAGCTCTTCATGCTGCTGGCCTCCATCGCCTATGTGGTGGCCCTGGTCTTCTTCGTGCTCGACCTCGTGAAGTCGAGCTCGACCATCGGTGCGCTCGAGTCGCGCCTCGCCGGCGAGAAGGCTGTTCCGGCCCGCGCCCTCGCCGGGGTCGGCGTGCGCGGGGCAGGGTCCTCGACGGCGGACGTCCCCACCGCACCGGCGACGGCCGACGACTCCATGGACTACGGCTCCGGCCCCCGGCGCGGACGGGCCCGCGTGGCCGTCTCGCTCACCGTCCTGGCCGCGGTGATCCACGGCGCCGCCGTCATCACGCGTGGCGTCGCAGCGCACCGGGTGCCGTGGGGCAACATGTACGAGTTCTGCACCACGGGTGCGTTCCTCGTCGCGCTCATCTTCCTCGTCACGCTCACGCGCAAGGACCTCCGTTTCGTGGGCTCCTTCGTGGTGGGGCTCGTGGTCATCATGCTGTGCGCCGCGACCGTCGGCTTCCCGACGCCCGTCGCCCGCCTCATCCCGGCCCTGCAGAGCTACTGGCTGATCGTGCACGTCTCCATCGCGGTGGCGTCCTCGGCGCTCTTCACCATCACGTTCGCCATGTCGGTGCTGCAGCTCCTGCAGACCTCGCGCGAGGCCAAGCTCCTCGCCGGCAAGGCCGACACCGCCCGGTTCCTGCGCCTCGTGCCGTCAGCCCTGAGCCTGGAGAACCTGTCGTACCGCCTCAACGCCGTGGCGTTCGTCGGCTGGACCTTCACCCTGATGGCCGGCGCCATCTGGGCCGAGCAGGCCTGGGGCCGGTACTGGGGCTGGGACACCAAGGAGGTCTGGACGTTCGTGATCTGGACGGTCTACGCCGGCTACCTGCACGCCCGCGCGACACGCGGCTGGACGGGCACCCGAGCGGCGTGGCTGTCGATCGTCGGGTACCTCTGCATCGTCTTCAACTTCACGATCGTGAACATCTACTTCTCGGGACTGCACAGCTACTCCGGCGTCTGACCAGGCGCCCCGCACGAGAGCCCCGCAGCATCCGCTGCGGGGCTCTCGTGCGTCCGGGACGTGTGCTCATCGCGCACGGCGCCGGGCGGTCCGAGGGCCGGGAACGACGATGCCCACCGGGCTGTGCGGCTCGGTGGGCATGATCGTCCTGCTGGGCGGTGGTGCTGGGCGGTGGTGCTGGGCGGTGGTGCTGGGCGGTGCTGATCGGCGGGGGACTTCCCGTCAGGGGTGGTGGGCTCCCGCTGAGCCGGAGCCGGCGTCGTCGTTGCCCTCGCCGTCGTGCTTGTCGTCGCGGGCGGGGGAGTCCTTGTCGGTCCCGCGCTCCTTCGCGTCGCGTTCCTTCGCGTCGCGCTCCTTCTGCTCCTGCTCGCGTCGGCGCCTCTCCTCCTCGCGGGCCCGCTGCCAGCGCTGCGTCTCGAGGTTCTGCAGGAATGCGGGGTCGTCGTCCGGCGCGGTGGGCTGGCGCGGCGAGGGGCGTCGCGGCCCGGACGGACCCTGCTTGCGGGGGCGGCCGAACAGGAACCACATACCGGCGCCGATGATCGGCAGCAGGAGGATGGTGAGGAACCAGGCGGTCTTCGAGATGCTCCGCACTTCGTGTTTGCGGCTCATGACGCAATCGATCAGCGCGTAGATGACGACGGCGACCGCCAGGATCGCGGCGAAGAGGAGGAGGCGGGGCATGCGCCAATTGTAGGCGAGTAAACTTGGAGCGTGGCCTTCCTCAAATTCACAGCACTGCGCCTGCTCCTGATCATCGTCTTCTACGTGGCGTGCGTGCTGCTGGGCCTCGGTTTGTTCCTCTCCGCGGTGGTCGCCGCGGTCCTCGCCTGGTGCGTGACCTACCTCTTCGCACGGAACCTGCGCGACGCTGCCGCGGCCACGCTGCAGCGCCGGTTCACCCCCGGTGCCCCGCCCGTGCGGACGGCCGTCGAGGTCGACGACGCCGCCGCCGAGGATGCCCTGGACCCCAACACCCCGGTCAACGCGGACCGTAAACCGCGCGGCAACCCGGCCTGATCCGGACGCTGCGGCCCGATCAGGCGAGGGCGGTGGTGACCACGATCCCTGCGGCGAAGAGGACGCTGAACGCCAGGTTGATCAGGCCGGTCTGCTTCAGGACGGGGATGAGGCTCTTGCGCTTCTTGCCCTTGAGCATCAGCCAGCTCGGCATCAGGCAGGCCGGCACGAGCAGCAGGACGAGCAGCACCCACGGGTAGTCGTAGCTGAGGAAGAGCGGCAGCAGGACGGCGGCGGCGAGCATCATCACATAGCTGATCCGCGCGGGGGTGTCCCCGAGCCGCACCGCGAGGGTCCGCTTGCCCACCGCACTGTCCGTAGGGATGTCCCGCACGTTGTTGGCCATGAGCAGGGCCATCGCGATCAGGCCCGTGCTGACCGCACCGATCCACGCCGCCGCGCTCAGCCGGTCGGCCTGGGTGAAGGTGGTGCCCAGCGTGGCGACGAGGCCGAAGAACACGAAGACGAACAGGTCGCCCAGGCCCAGGTACCCGTACGGGTTCTTGCCTCCGGTGTAGCCCCACGCGGCGGCGACGCAGCCCACGCCCACGAGCAGCAGCACCCACGCCTGCGACAGCAGGATCAGCGCGAGACCCGCGAGGACGGCGAGGCCGAAGCAGGCGAACGCCGCGTTCCTCACCTGGTGGGGCCGGGCCACCCCGGACCCGGTGAGGCGCAGCGGACCCACGCGCTCGTCGTCCGTCCCGCGGATGCCGTCCGAGTAGTCGTTGGCGTAGTTCACGCCCACCTGCAGCAGGATCGAGACGATCGCCGCGAGCACCGCGTTGAGCGGCTTGAACGAGCCCAGGCCGAACGCGGCCGCGCTCCCGATGATCACGGGGGCGAAGGCCATGGGAAGGGTACGGGGGCGGGCTCCTTCAAGCCACTGTGCGGCAGTCGCCACGGGGAGGTCCTTGTCGTCGGGTCGAGCGGGGGAGCGGGGTGGGACGCCTAGGCGCGTTCGAGGAGCGTGGAGATGGCGCGGCGGTCGGGCTTGCCGCCCGGCAGCAGGGGCAGGGCGGCGAGGGAGACGATGGCCTTGGGGACGGCGTGCGCTCCCAGTTCGACGTGGACGGCCTGCTGGATGACCGCGGGATCGACGTCGCCGACCACCGCCGCGGCCACGGCCGTGCCCCATTCCTCACTGGAGATGCCGAGCACCAGGGCCTGCTCCACCCCGGCCAGTGCCTCGATGACGTCGGAGACCCTCGCCGCGGACACCTTCAGGCCGCCCGTGATGATGACGTCGTCGAGGCGCCCGTGCACGGTGACCGACCCGTCGCGTGCCACCTCGCCGGCGTCGTCGGTGACGAACCAGCGCTCACCGGAGTTGAAGACGAACTTCTCCGCGGTGAGGTCCGATGCGCCGAAGTAGCCGTCGGCCAGCACGGGCCCGCCGATCCGCAGGCGGCCGTCCACCGAGCGGAGTTCGACGCCGTCGAGCGGTGTGCCGTCGTAGACGCACCCGCCGCAGGTCTCGCTCATGCCGTACGTCTCGACGACCTTCAGGTCGTGGCTGCGGGCGAGGGAGCGCAGCGACGCACCGGCCGGAGCGCCGCCGAGGAGGATCCCGTCGAACCGGCGCAGGACGCGGAGGGTCTCCGGTGACGGGTCGGCCAGCAGCCGGTGGAGCTGTGTCGGAACCAGCGAGGTGAACCGGACGCGGTCGGTCAGTTCTCCCGCGGCAGTGGTGAAGGCCTCCGGTGTGAAGCCCGCGGTCGAGTCCATGACCCATGGCTGCGTACCGGCGAACAGGGACCGTACGAGCACCTGGAAGCCGGCGACGTAGTGCACGGGGAGCGTCAGCAGCCACTGCCCCTCGGCCTTGAGCGCGAAGGCGGTACCCATGGCGGACGCGGCCAGGGCGTCGACGCTGAGCATCGTCTGCTTCGGCACGCCCGTGGAACCGGACGTGCTGATCACCGCTGCGATCTCGTCGTTCGGCAGCGTGCCGTCGAAGGCCTGGTCCGGCCGCACATGGGGTGCGACCGCCGGTCCCTCGCCCGCGAGGGCAGCGGCGAGGGGTTTCAGCAACCCGAGGGGGTCGAAGCCCTCGGGGGTGTGGACGGGGAGGAGTTCCACGCCGCTCCTAGAAGTAGTAGGGGAACGGGGACCAGTCGGGGGCCCGCTTCTCGAGGAACGCCTCCTTGCCCTCCACCGCCTCGTCCGTCATGTACGCCATGCGGGTCGCCTCACCCGCGAAGACCTGCTGGCCCGCCAGACCGTCATCGGGGAGGTTGAAGGCGAACTTGAGCATGCGGATGGCCTGCGGGCTCTGGCGGGCGATGTCCGCGGCATATGCGAGCGCGGTCTCCTCGAGGGCCGCGTGGTCCACGGCCTCGTTCACCGCGCCCATCTCGACCATGTCCTGTGCGGAATACTCGCGCGCCAGGAAGAAGATCTCCCGCGCCTTCTTCTGGCCGATCTGCCGGGCCAGGAGGGCGGAGCCGTAGCCGGCGTCGAAGCTGCCCACGGTGGCGTCGGTCTGCTTGAACCGGCCGTGCTGCGCGGAGGCGATGGTCAGGTCCGCGACCACGTGGAGGCTGTGCCCACCTCCGGCCGCCCAGCCGTTGACCACGGCGATGACGACCTTCGGCATGGTGCGGATGAGCCGCTGGACCTCGAGGATGTGGAGCCGACCGGCACGCGCCGGGTCGATGGTCTCCGTCGTCTCGCCCCCGGCATACCGGTAGCCGTCGCGGCCACGGATGCGCTGGTCCCCGCCGGAGCAGAAGGAGTGGCCGCCGTCGCGGGGGCTCGGGCCGTTGCCGGTGAGCAGGACGGTGGCGACGTCGGGCGACATCCGGGCGTGGTCGAGCGCCCGGTAGAGCTCGTCCACGGTGCCCGGGCGGAACGCGTTGCGTACCTCGGGTCGGTCGAAGGCGATGCGCACGGTGGGGAGGTCGCGCACCACGGCGCCTGCGGCGTCGCGCTCCACCGCTCGGTGGTACGTCAGGTCCGTGAAGTCCTCGAACCCCGTCACGACCCGCCAGCGGGTGGGGTCGAAGATGTCGGATACCTTGGCGGGAAGCTCTGAAGTCACCCGTCGAGTCTAGCCGCGCGGCCGGGGACGGCGGCCCCGGCGCCCGCAGTCACGCGATGCAGAACTCGTTGCCCTCCGGGTCGAGCATGACGTACCACGTGTGGGGGCCCTGCGAGTGCCGCTCCACGTAGCGGGCGCCCCTCGCCTCGAGCCGTGCACGCTGTTCGTCCAGGTCCGCACCGGCGAGGTTGATGTCGACATGCATGCGGTTCTTCGCGGTCTTCGGTTCGGGGACCGGCTGGAAGAGCATGCGCTCGCGGCCCGGCCGCCCCACGTCGTCCGCACGGCAGATCGCCGTGCCGTCCTTCCAGACACGCCTGCCATGGCGTTCGATCACGTCCGACGGACGGGCATGGCCCTCGGCGATCATCCTGTCGAGGAACGCCTCGTCGGTGGGCTCCACCACCCAGTCGAGGGTCTCCGCCCACCAGTCCGCCTGGGCGTGGGGATCCTTGCAGTCGAGCGAGATCTGGAGGGAGAAGGGCATGGCCACAGGGTAGGGCCCGCGGCGTCGTTCCGGAAGATCCGGGAGGCGGTGTCCTGCGTCCGGGTCGTCCTGGTCGTCCTGCGCCGGAACCGGTGGACCTGCCCGCCCGGGACCACGGTCGACGTGTCGTCCGGGGTGTGATCCGGCCGCGCTTGCGGGCCCTGGCCCGCATGCGGAGACCATCACGGAGCGGGGTGTGATGCTGCTGCCTCCCCGACCGGACCTTCGGCACCCTCGGCACCCTCGGCACCCTCGGCACCGTCGGCTCCCTCGGGGCCGTTCCGCCGGAACCCCACGAACGTGAGGTAGATCCCGAGCGATGCCTCCCACGCGATCTCCGGGAGTGTGGCCAATCCGGACCAGACCGACGTCTGCCCGTAGGCACCGAAGAGCACGGCGATCCCGGATGCCGACATGAGCGGCCCTCCGATGAGGCCCAGCAGCGCCATCCGACGAGGCACGAGGCCCGACCGGTACAGGAGGAACCCGAGCAGCAGGCCGTTCCCGATCCCGACGACGAAGCCGGGGCCGAGGAGGAACGTCCAGTCATGCAGGGCGACGAGGGCACGGGCCACCGGCAGGTACGACTCGCTGTCCCCGCCGTCCCCCTGGGCCACGGACCGGCGGAGGGTGACGACGGTCAGCATGCCGAGCATCCCGACGACGATGAGGGCGCACTCCATGATCCGCGCGGCGACGTAGCCGAGGGCTGCCGCCTCGTGGTGGCGACGAAGCACGCGGAAGAGGACGATCGCCGTCCCGATGTTCGTGATGACCAGCACGATCTCGCACACGACGCCGAGGAGGATGCGCACATCCGCCCCCGGCCCTTCGACGTACCCGGGATCGGTGAGCGCCGGCGCGTAGAGTATGGCGCCCGCGATCGCCGAGACGAACGTGAGGAGGAAGAAGATCCCGGCTGTGCGCGCAGCCCTGGCGTCGGATGTCATGATGCTCCTGTCGGCCTGATGTGTACGGCGTACACTATCGGGACGACCGTAGGTGTATCACGTACACTTTGTCAACGGATCAGTCGGTACCCGGGAAGGAGCATCCATGGCCCAGCAGGAGGCGCCCGGGCGGCGCCGGCTCAGTCGGCCGGCTGTGCTGCGCGCGGGCATCGAGCTCGCGGACGACGTGGGGATCGACGGTTTCACCATGCGCACGCTCGCCCAGGGCCTCGGGGTGGTCCCGATGGCGCTCTACAAACACGTCGCGAACAAGCAGGACCTGCTCGACGGGATGGTGGACATCATCTGGGGCGAGGTGACCGAGCCGGCCGCGGAACGGGGCTGGAAGCGGGCCATGCGCGAGCGCGCCGTCTCACTGCGGGCCGCGCTCACCCGGCACCGCTGGGCCATCGGCCTGATGGAGGCCCACGGCCCTCCGGGGCCCGAGAGCCTGCGGCAGCACAACGCGATGATGGGGTGCCTGCGCGAGAGCGGTTTCTCCTTCCGGGCCACCGTCCACGTCACCTCCGCCCTGGACGCCTACGTGTACGGCTTCGCCCTGCAGCAGAAGACCCTGTCGTTCGAGACGCCGGAGGAGTCCGCCGAGGCGGCTGCCGCGACACGGGAGGGGCAGCCCCCCGAGGTCGCGGCGCTGTACCCCTACCTGATGGAGGTGGTCGTGGAACTGGCACGGTCCGGCTACGACTACGACGAGGAGTTCGTCGTCGGGCTGGAGGTACTCCTGGACGGGATCGACGCACTGCGGACGTCGTGGCGCTCGGTCTGAGGCCGGATGGATACGGCGGTGGGCCCGGTGCCCGCGGTCAGGCGATGCAGGACGCGCCGCCCCCGGGTCGAGCATCACGTGCCGCATCCGGGGACCCTGTGAGTGCCGCCCGCGGCCGGTCACCGGGGTGCCGGCGTTGGAGTCGGTCGAGGTCCACGGTGCGGCGCACTGCCGGGTAGTACCCGTCCCGGTAGCCCTCGGCGGTGGGGTGGAGGTTGTCGCTCGCACCGGCACGGAGGGTGATCCACGGTGAGGGGGAGCCGAGGCCGTGGCCGTCGAAGGCCGGCACGAGGTCGACGAACACGAAGCCGGCGGCCTCGGCGCGCTCCCGGATCACGGTGTTGAGCCCGTCCGTGCCGGTGTTGAACGCCTCCTGCGAGGCCAGGGGGATGACCTCGTCCCCGAACGCCGGGGAGAAGAGGTGCGGGTATCCGGTGACGAGGACCGTGGCGGCCGGCGCCGCGACGCGGATGTCTGCGTACAGGGCGTCCAGGGCTCCTGCCAGCGCGGGAAGCGACGTCGTGTTCCGCGCGGCGATCACCTCCGAGCAGATCGCCGGAGGCTGCGAGGCGCACACCGCTGCCACCTCACCGAAGCCCGCGTCGTTCCCGCCGGCCGAGATGCTCACCAGATCGGTGCCGGTGGACAGGGCGCCGTCGGCGACGGTCTGCGCGACCTGCTCCGGCAGGTCGCGACGATCGCCGGCAGCACCGGGGTCCGTGATGACCCTCGCACCGGCGCACGTGCCATCCGCGATCAGGTCCACCTGCTCCCCGCCGTCCAGCAGGCCGGGCAGGCCGAGCGGGGACCGGCCGCAGCCGTCGGTGTAGGACCCGGCCCCGAATCCGGAGGCGTAGGAGTCGCCGAGCGCGACGTAGGAGAGCGCGTCCCGCGGTGCTGCAGCGGGGCCGGCGGAACCGCCGAGCACCGGGGTCGCGGCGAGGGCGACGACGGCGAGGAGGGCGGCGCGGGACCCGGACGGCCAGAGCCTGCTCATCCCTCCACGGTACCGGCCGGGATGGGCCTGTCGAGCAGCAGGTTGGTGATGCGGAGGGTGCAGAGGCGCTGCCCCGCCTCGTTGGTGAGCAGCACCTCGTGGGTGGTCAGGGTGCGCCCCAGGTGGATGGGCGTCGCCGTGATGGTCACCGTGCCCTCACGGGCGCCCCTGTGGTGTGTGGCGGAGACATCCACTCCGACGGCGGTCTTCCCGAGCGTCGAGGCGTGGATCACTGCCGCCCACGAACCGACCGCCTCGCCGACGGCCAGGGAGGCGCCGCCGTGGAGGAGGCCGAAGGACTGCCGGTTGCCGGCCACCGGCATGGTGGCCACGACGCGCTCGACGGACTGCTCCAGGATCCGGACGCCCATCTTCTCGTCGAGCTCCCCGAGAACGATGGTCCAGGGGGAGAGGGATTCATGTGTCATCGGGACCGGTGCTCCTGGCTCGGGGAAGAGGGCATTCGCCACTCTAGCGGCGCGCCGGACGGGGCGAGGTGGGCATGCTCGGATAACGATCCGATCACGCGACGCCCGCGGGAGGGGCTCTGACCTGCGACGACGCTGACTTCACGGAGAACATGATGCCCGTGGAAGCGCTCCCACTTGACAGTGCCGTGCGTCACAGTCAGGATGGTCCGACAGCGTGAGAGCGCTCCCACCGGATTTGATCTCCCGGTCGGATTCCGGTCTCCGTCTGCAGTATCCACTCGCACCGGCGGTGGGTCCCGGGTGCTCCCGGGACCTGCCGCCGCCACCCCAGTCCTGGACCAGGCCCGATCGACGGGCCCAGGCCCACGTCCCGCCCGGACGCCGAGCCCCGGGAAGAACCACCCTGAACCCGCTGCACCAGGCGGTGGGATCCAACCCTGACAAAGGAGTCATCCGTGCACAGCAGAGCACGTATCACCGCACTGTCCGCCACGGCGGCATGCCTCGCCCTGGCCCTCACCGCCTGCGGATCCGGCGGTTCGGACAACGCCGGCGTCGAAGGCGAGACCGGCACCGAGGACGTCACCCTGTCCGTCGGTACGTTCAACGAATTCGGCTACGAAGAGCTCTTCACCGAATACGAGGAGCTCAACCCCAACGTCACCATCGAGCACAAGAAGGCCGCGACCTCGAACGAGGCCCGCGACAACCTCACCACGAGGCTCGCCGCCGGCTCCGGCCTGTCGGACATCGAGGGCATCGAGGTCGACTGGCTGCCCGAGCTGCTCGAGTACCCCGACCAGTTCGCCGACCTCAGCGACCCCGCCGTGGAGGGCCGCTGGCTCGACTGGAAGACCGCTGCCGCCACCACCGAGGACGGTCAGCTGATCGGCTACGGTACCGACGCCGGACCCCAGGGCGTCTGCTACCGCGCCGACCTGTTCGAGAAGGCCGGTCTCCCCAGCGACCGCGAATCCGTCGCGGAGATGCTCGACGGCTCCTGGCAGGACTACTTCGACGCCGGCAAGAAGTTCGTCGCCGCGAGCGGCGGCACCGCCTGGTTCGACTCCGCCGGAGCCACCTACCAGGGCATGATCAACCAGGTCCAGAACGCGTACGAGGACAACGACGGCACGCTCATCGCCACCGAGAACCCCGACGTCAAGGACATCTACGAGCAGGTCCTGCAGGCCTCCGTCACCGACGGCCTCTCCGCGCACCTCACGCAGTGGGAGGACGACTGGGTGGCCAGCTTCCAGTCCGACGCGTTCGCGACGAAGCTCTGCCCCGGCTGGATGCTCGGCGTCATCGAGGGCAACGCCGAGGGCGTCGAGGGCTGGGACATCGCCGATGTCTTCCCCGGCGGCGGCGGGAACTGGGGCGGGTCCTACCTGACCGTCCCCACCCAGGGCGCCAACCAGGCCGAGGCCAAGAAGCTCGCCGAGTGGCTCACCGCCCCGGAACAGCAGGTCAAGGCGTTCGAGTCCAAGGGCACCTTCCCCAGCCAGGTCGAAGCGCTGGAGAGCGATGCACTCCTGGGCCAGACCAACGCGTTCTTCAACGACGCCCCGACCGGTGAGATCCTCGCCAACCGGGCCACCGCCGTCGAGGTCACGCCGTTCAAGGGCCCCAAGTACTTCGCCGTCAACGACGCCATGCAGCAGGCACTGACCCGTGTCGACGTCGACAAGACCGACGACCCCGCCTCCTCCTGGGAAAAGTTCGTCACCGCTGTAGGCGCTCTGTAGCCCATGGCCGTCACGGACCGGGTCCAAACCCCACCCCCCAACACGAACCAGCGTGCCTCACGCGACAAGAGTGTGAAGCGGCTCGCCTTCTCCCAGAAGGTGTCGAAGTGGGACGTCAAGCTGTCCCCGTATCTCTACATCTCGCCGTTCTTCGTGCTCTTCGCGATCACGGGCCTGTTCCCCCTCGCCTACACGGCATGGGTCTCGCTCCACTCCTGGAACCTCATCGGGGGCCAGGGCAAGTTCACGGGACTGGAGAACTACGAGTTCGTCCTCGCGCAGCCGTTCTTCTGGAACGCGGTAGGCAATACGTTCAGCATCTTCCTCCTCTCGTCCGTCCCGCAGGTCGTCCTCGCCATCGCCATCGCGGCGGTGCTCGATGCGAATCTCCGGGCCAAGACGTTCTGGCGGATGGGCGTCCTCGTACCGTTCGTGGTGGCCCCCGTGGCCGTTGGGTTGATCTTCAACAACCTCTTCGCTGATCAGGCAGGCCTGTTCAACGAGCTGTTGACGGGGATGGGGCTGGACCCGGTCCGCTGGCACTCCGACTCGCTCGCGAGTCACACGGCGATCGCCACCATGGTGAACTTCCGCTGGACGGGCTACAACGCCCTGATCTTCCTCGCCGCCATGCAGGCCATCCCCAGGGACGTCTACGAGGCGGCGACGATCGACGGCGCCGGACGCCTCCGGCAGTTCTTCTCGGTGACCGTGCCGATGCTCCGCCCCACCATCATCTTCGTGGTGATCACCGCGACGATCGGTGGCCTCCAGATCTTCGACGAGGCGCGCGTGTTCGACCAGGCGGGTCTCGGCGGCGCCGACCGCCAGTGGCAGACGCTCACCATGTACATCTGGGAGCTCGGCTGGGGACAGCGCAACTTCGGCAGGGCTTCTGCCGTGGCCTGGCTGCTGTTCCTCATCATCGTTCTCATCGCGATGGCCAACTTCCTCATCACCCGCCGCATCGCCACCCAGGGAGGCCGACGATGAGCTCCATCCCCATGATCGAACAGACCGCGGGCAAGGGGGCCGCCCGCGCCGCCCAGCGGGGCCTCGGCTCCCGACGCCGCGGTGCCCCCGGCGGCACCATGCGGCGTCCCGGATTCCTGACCTACGGGTTCCTGGGAGCCGTGATCCTCGGCTCGGTGTTCCCCCTCTGGTGGTCGTTCCTGGTGGGAAGCCACGACAGCTCGGTCATCAGCAAGGGCGTGCCCCTGGTGCCGGGCGGCAACTTCTTCGCCAACGCGGCCAGCGTGCTGGACACCATCCCGTTCTGGAAGGCGCTCGGCAACAGCATCATCGTCTCCACCGTCACGGCGGTATCCGTGGTCCTGTTCTCCACCCTCGCCGGATTCGCGTTCGCCAAGCTCCGCTTCCGCGGCAGCAAGGGCCTGCTGGTGTTCGTGATCGCCACCATGGCGGTCCCCACCCAGCTCGGCGTGGTGCCGCTGTTCATCGTCATGGCGAAGCTCGGCTGGACCGGCTCGCTCTGGGCGGTGATCATCCCCGGCGTCGTCACGGCCTTCGGGGTGTTCTGGATGACGCAGTACCTCAGGGACGCCCTGCCGGACGAGCTCATCGAGGCCGTCCGGATCGACGGCGCGTCGATGATCCAGGCGTTCTGGCACGTGGGACTCCCGGCAGCTCGGCCGGCCGCGGCGATGCTCGCCCTCTTCACGTTCGTCGCCACCTGGACCAACTTCTTCTGGCCGTTCATCGTGCTGGATCCGTCCAACCCCACCCTCCCGGTGGCACTGCAGCTGCTCCAGGCCGCGCACTTCGTCGACTACTCGATCGTGCTCGCCGGAGCGGTGCTCTCCACCATCCCCCTGCTGCTGCTCTTCGCGGTGGCAGGACGTCAACTCGTATCAGGAATCATGCAAGGAGCAGTCAAAGGATGAGCAGCACCGAGATCACCTTTCCCGAGGGTTTCCTCTGGGGTGCGGCGACCGCCGCGTACCAGATCGAGGGCGGGGCGCAGGAGGGCGGCAGGGGGCCGTCCATCTGGGACACGTTCACCCGCGTCCCGGGAGCCGTGGCGGATGCGCACAACGGCGACGTCGCGTGCGACCACTACCACCGGTCGGCGGACGACGTCGCGCTGATGAAGAGCCTCAACCTGCAGGCGTACCGCTTCTCGACGTCGTGGTCCCGCTGCATGGCGGACGGCATCACCCCGAACGCCGAGGGCATCCGCTTCTACTCCGGGCTCGTCGACCAGCTCCTCGAGGCCGGCATCAAGCCGTGGCTCACCCTCTACCACTGGGACCTGCCGCAGGCCCTGGAGGACAAGGGCGGCTGGACGAACCGCGACACCGCGTACCGGTTCGCCGAGTACGCCGCTGTCATGCACGAGGCGCTGGGTGACCGCGTCCGGATCTGGACCACCCTCAACGAGCCCTGGTGTGCGGCGTTCCTCGGCTACGCGGCCGGCGTGCACGCTCCAGGCCGGCAGGAGCCGACGGCGGCCCTCGCCGCCGCGCACCACCTGCTGCTCGGGCACGGGCTCGCGACGCAGGAGTTGCGCCGGCGCGACGCCGATGCGACGCTCGGCATCACGCTGAACCTCACCGTGCCGGATCCCGTGGACCCGGACAGCGAGGAGGACCGCGACGCCGCCCGCCGCATCGACGGGCAGTTCAACCGGATCTTCCTCGATCCCGTGCTGCGTGGCGCATACCCGGAGGACGTGCTCCGCGACGTCGAGCACCTGGGCCTGGCCGACTACATCCGCGAGGGCGACCTCGAGATCATCGGGACCCCGATCGACGTGCTCGGCGTGAACTACTACCACGGCGAGGCCGTCACGAAGTCGCCGTCGGGCGAGGCAGCGCCGCAGGAGGGCCACGCGCCCCTGGAGCGGCCCGTCTCCTCTCCCTACGTCGCTGCGCACGGTGTACGCTCCGTGCCGCGCGGCCTGCCCGTCACCGCGATGGACTGGGAGGTGCAGCCCGACGGGCTCCGCCGCCTCCTCAACCGGCTGCAGGACGAGTACACGGGCCCGGCGGGCATCCCGATCTACATCACGGAGAACGGCGCCGCCTACAACGACGTCGCCGACGAGACGGGCTTCGTGGACGACCAGGACCGCCTCGGTTTCTTCGACGTCCACGTGCGGGCCATGAAGGACGCGATCGACGACGGCGTGGACCTGCGCGGCTACCTCGCGTGGTCCCTCATGGACAACTTCGAGTGGGCCTGGGGCTACCACCAGCGCTTCGGCCTCGTGCGGGTGGACTACGGGACGCAGGAGCGCACCCCGAAGGCGAGCGCCCTCTGGTACGCGCGCCTGGCCGCCTCGAACACGGTGCCCGACGCGTCGTCACCGGACGCCGAGCGGGCCGGTGTCGTATTGTCGAGGTGATGAAGACCTCCCCGCCCCGGCCGCTGCGACAGGTCACAGCACGCTCGAGCCCTACGCTCGAGGACCTCGCCGTGGCGGCCGGGGTGTCCCGGTCCACCGCCTCCCGCGCCATCAACGGCGGCGAGCGCGTCAGCCCCGAGGCGCAGGCAGCGGTGGACCGTGCGGTCGTCGACCTCGGGTACATCCCGAACCGGGCGGCCCGCAGCCTGGTGACCCGCAGGACGTCCTCGATCGCGCTGGTCATCCCGGAGCCTGACGTCCGCGTCATGATGGACCCCTTCTTCGCCGTCGTCATCACCGGCATCACGGAGGCGCTCCGGGAGACCGACGTGCAGCTGGTGCTGCTGATGTCGAGGACCGACGACGACTCGTCCCGCACCCTGCGCTACCTGCGCGGCGGCCACGTGGACGGGGCGATCGTGGTCTCGCACCACAAGGCCGACTCGTGGGCGAGATCGCTCGCGGAGACCGGTCTTCCCACCATCTTCATCGGACGGCCGTGGGACACGACCTTCGACGTCACGTATGTGGACACCGACAACGTGGGCGGCGGGCGCCTGGCCGCCCAGCATCTCGCGGGCATCGGCCGGCGCCGCCTCGCCACGGTGGCCGGGCCCGCCGACATGACCGCCGCCGTCGACCGCCTGCGCGGCTGGAAGGCGGGCCTGGCCGAGGCCGGACTGCCCGAGGGGCCCGTGGTCCACGCCGACTTCACCACGGACGGGGCAGCCGCGGCGGCTCGCCGGCTGCTGGCCGAGGACCCCGACATCGACGGGATCTTCGCGGCCTCGGACCTCATGGCGCTCGGCGTGCTGGAGGCGCTCCACGCCGCCGGCAGGACGGTGCCCGGCGACATCGCGCTCATGGGCTACGACAACCATGCCGTCGCCGAGACGGCCGCCACGCCGCTCACCACGATCACGCAGCCCATGGTCGAGATGGCCGTGAAGGCGGGGACGATGCTCCTCGAGGAGATCGAGGCCCCGGGCTCGCACCCGGAGCCCGTCATCTACTCCACCGAGCTCGTGGAACGCGCCAGCACCTCGGTGGCCCCCACCGCGTCCGCGACGAACGCGTAGTCCCAGGCGACGTCGCGCCAGCGGGAGTAGCGGCCGCTCGCGCCGCCGTGGCCGCCGTCCATCTCGGTCTTGAGCACGATCGGCTCGGTGCCGGTGGCCGTCTCGCGCAGCCGGGCGACCCACTTCGCCGGCTCCACGTAGAGCACCCGGGTGTCGTTGTAGCTCGTGACGGCGGCGATCCGGGGGTAGGCCACGGGCCGCACGTTCTCGTAGGGCGTGTACTCCTTCATGTAGCGGTACACGGCCGGGTCCGTGATCGGGTTGCCCCACTCCTCCCACTCGAGCGCCGAGAGCGGCAGGTCGGGATCGAGGATGGTGGTCAGCGCGTCCACGAAGGGGACCTGCGCCACGATGGCCCGGTACTTCTCCGGCGCCAGGTTCGCGACGGCGCCCATGAGCAGGCCGCCCGCCGATCCGCCCATCGCGGCGATCCGTGCAGGGTCGACCCACCCCGACCCGCCGAGGTACGTGGTGGCATCGACGAAGTCGGTGAAGGTGTTCTTCTTGGCGAGCTTCTTGCCCTGCTCGTACCAGCCGCGGCCCATCTCGCCGCCGCCGCGGATGTGCGCCGTGACGAAGACGATGCCGCGGTCCAGGAGGGAGAGCCGCGCGACCGAGAAGGCCGGGTCCATGCTGATCTCGTAGCTGCCGTACGCGTAGACCACCGCGGGGTTGCTGCCGTCCCGTGCGAGGTCGGCCCGTCGGACCACGGACAGCGGGATCATCGTCCCGTCGGCGGCCGGCGCCCACTGGCGCTCGGCGACGTACGCGGCGGGATCGTACCCGCCGCGCACCTCGGTCTCCTTGCGCAGTTCCAGCGAGCCGTCCTCGAGCACGTAGTCGTAGACCCGCGGCGGCGTGAGGTACGAGGTGTAGGACAGGCGGATGATCGGGGAGTCGAACTCGGCATTGGCGAGGGCGCTCGTGAAGAGTTCCTCGTCGAAGTCCGGCTCGGCGGGCAGGCCCTGGTCCGCGGTGCCGAGACCGGCCAGCGGGAGGACCTGCACGCGCTCGATGGTGTCCTTGCGGACCGAGAGCACCACGTGCGTCCGCGTGAGGGAGAGGCCGTCCACCCGGACGGCGTCGTCGTGGGGGATGACCGTCGTCCACTGCTGCTCGGCGAGGGGCCGGGAGAACTGGTCCGCCGCGACGAGGCTCACCATGGAGTTCTTCGCGTCGCGGTCGTGGGTCAGGAGGTAGTGCGGCACGCCGTCGACGCGCACGGGCTCGGCGTCGTACAGGATGCGCTCGTCCCGCGAGATCAGTAGCGTGAGCCCGGCCTCGGGGTGCTCCAGGTCGAGCACCCGGTACTCGCTGTACTCCGAGCAGCCGATGCTGATGAGGAGCTGCGTGCGGTCGGCCGACACCTCGAAGCCCGTCCACATGGCGACGTCGTCCTCCTGGTAGACGACGACGTCGTCGGCCACGGGCGTGCCGAGGATGTGGGAGCGGACCTGGTACGGACGCCAGGAGTCGTCGACGACGGTGTAGTAGACGCGGCTGCCGTCGGGGGAGAAGGACAGCCCGTAGAAGACGTCGGGGATCTCGTCGGGCAGCAGCTCGCCCGTCCCGAGGTCCTTGATGCGCAGCGTGAAGCGCTCGTCGCCCGCGTTGTCCTCGCTGTATGCAAGCCGCGTGCCGTCCTCCGTCACCGAGAGGCCGCCCAGGGAGAAGAACGGCTTGCCCTCGGCGAGCTCGTTGCCGTCGAGCATGATCTGCTCGCCCGGCACCGGGCGGCCGGGGACCACCTCGGGCGGCGTCCAGTCACGGCCCAGGTCGCCCGTGTCCTCAGCGGCCACGCGGCACTGGATCCCGTACTGCTTCCCCTCCTCGGTCCGCGAGTAGTACCACCAGCCCTTCTTGCGGGCGGGCACGGAGAGGTCGGTCTCCTGGGTGCGGTCCTTGATCTCGGTGAAGATGGCCTCGCGCAGCGGCTCCTGGTGCCGGGTCACGGCCTCCGTGTACTCGTTCTCGCGCTCGAGGTACCCGATCAGCTCGGGGTCCTCCTTCTCGCGCATCCACTCGTAGGGATCCACGACGGTGTCGCCGTGGTGGGTGCGCTCGTGCGGCACCTTCCTGGCCGGGGGAGGGACGGGGACTTGGAGCGCGGTGGCGTCGACGGTCATGGCTCCCATCTTGCCACTGCCGCTCCGGCGGTCCGCGGCGGCGCAGGAGCGGCAGTGCGGCCCGCTCCTGGTTGACCGTGCCGAACCGGCATGCAATTCTGGAGCGGGCCTTTACAGAACGAACGTTCGGTAATTCGTCCGCAGGGCGACATGCAGGACCTGAGACGACGAGGGAGACGATCATGGCCGAGGCTTTCCTGGTGGGCGGTGTCCGCACACCGGTGGGCCGGTACGGCGGGGCCCTCTCGGGCGTGCGGCCGGACGACCTCGCGGCGCTCGTGCTCGACGCCGTCGTGCAGCGTGCTGGCCTGGACCCGGCCGTCGTGGACGAGGTGATCCTCGGCAACGCGAACGGCGCCGGCGAGGAGAACCGGAATGTGGCGCGCCTCGCCGCGCTGCTCGCGGGCTTCCCGGACAGCGTCCCCGGCATCACCGTCAACCGCCTCTGCGCCTCCGGGCTCTCGGCGATCATCATGGCCTCGCACATGGTGAAGTCCGGGGCCGCGGACATCGTCGTCGCGGGCGGCGTCGAGTCGATGAGCCGCGCACCCTGGGTCATGGAGAAGCCGGATCGGGCCTTCGCCAGGCCCGGGGCCGTCCTGGACACCTCGATCGGCTGGCGCTTCACCAATCCGAAGCTCGCCGCACGGGACAAGGCCACCTACTCCATGCCCGAGACCGCCGAGGAACTCGCCGCCCTGGACCGCATCACGCGCGACGACGCCGACGCGTTCGCGCTCCGCTCCCACCAGCGGGCGCTCGCGGCCATCGAGGCCGGACGCTTCGCCGACGAGATCGTGCCCGTCCAGGTCAACCGCGGGAAGACATCGACGTCCGTGGACACCGACGAGGGTCCGCGCGCCGACACGACCCTCGACGTCCTCGCGGGGCTCCGTCCCGTGGTCCGTCCGGACGGGATCGTCACGGCCGGCAACTCGAGCTCCCTCAACGACGGCGCCTCCGCCGTCATCGTCGCCTCGGAAGCCGCCCTCGCACGCTACGGCCTGACCCCGCGCGCCCGCATCCTCGACGGCGCCTCCGCGGGCGTGCCGCCGGAGATCATGGGCATCGGGCCCGTGCCCGCCACGCAGAAGGTCCTCGAGCGGACCGGCCTCGCGGTCTCCGATCTCGGCGCCGTCGAACTCAACGAGGCCTTCGCCACGCAGTCGCTCGCCTGCATCCGGCGGCTCGGGCTCGACGAGGGCATCGTGAACCGCGACGGCGGAGCGATCGCGCTCGGCCACCCCCTCGGTTCATCGGGAGCGCGCATCGCCGTGACCCTGCTCGGGCGCATGGAGCGCGAACTCACCGGGACGTCCCGGCGGCTCGGCCTGGCGACGATGTGCGTCGGCGTCGGCCAGGGCACCGCGATGCTCGTCGAGGCCGTCTGATGCCGTCGTCGCTGAGGGTCACCGAGGGCGCCGGCTCGAATGCCCTCGTCGTCGAACTGCACCGCCCCGAGGCACGCAACGCGATCGACCGCCGGATGGTCGACGAGCTGCACGCCGTCTGCGCGGACCTCGAACGGACCCCGCGCACCCTCGTCCTCGCCGGGTCCGACGGCGTCTTCGCCTCAGGTGCCGACATCGCCGAACTGCGCGCGCGCCGGCGCGACGACGCCCTCGCGGGTATCAACTCGACGCTCTTCGCGCGCATCGCGGCCCTGCCCATGCCCGTCATCGCGGCCCTCGACGGCTACGCGCTCGGCGGCGGCGCCGAACTCGCGTTCGCCGCGGACTTCCGGCTCGGCACGCCCCGGCTGAGGATCGGCAACCCCGAGACAGGCCTCGGCATCCTCCCGGCCGCCGGCGCCACCTGGCGGCTGAAGGAGCTGGTGGGGGAGCCGCTCGCCAAGGAGATCCTCCTCGCCGGGCGCGTCCTCACGGCCGAGGAGGCCCTGGCCGCCCGGCTCATCACCGAGATCCACGCACCGGAGGACCTCCTGCAGGCAGCCCACGCCCTCGCGGACCGCATCGGCCGGCAGGACCCCCTGGCCGTGCGGATCACCAAGAGCGTGTTCCACGCACCGAGGGAGGCGCACCCCGTGATCGACCAGCTCGCGCAGGCCGTGCTCTTCGAGTCGGACGCCAAGTTCGACCGCATGCAGCAGTTCCTGGACCGGAGGAAGAGCTCATGAGTACCGTGCCCGAGGGGACTGCCCGGGATGCCGTGCCCGCTGCCCCGGGGCGTGGCGCCGACCCAGCGGCTGGACACCCTGCCCAGGGTGTACAGGGCGCTCAGGGTGTGCCGGCACGCGTCGGCGTCCTCGGCGGCGGCAGGATGGGTGCCGGCATCGCGCATGCGTTCTGCCTGGCAGGCTCCGACGTCGTCGTCGTCGAACGCGACGACGACGCAGCGCAGGCGGGCCTCGCACGCGTCACGCAGGCCCTCGCGCGCAGCGTGGACCGCGGCACGACGGCGGAACCACTGGCCGACCTGACCCGCCGCGTGGCGGTGTCCACGGACTACGCGTCGTTCGCCTCCCGCGGCCTCGTCGTCGAGGCGGTGCCGGAGGACCTCGGCCTCAAGCGGCAGGCGCTGCGGGCGGTCGAGGACGTCCTCGACGACGGCGCGTGGCTCGCGACGAACACCTCCTCCCTCTCGGTCGACGCGCTCGCCGACGTCCTGCAGCGCCCCGACCGGTTCTGCGGGCTCCACTTCTTCAACCCCGTGCCGGCATCGACCCTGATCGAGGTGGTGCTCGGAGCCCGGACGTCCGCAGAGCTCGAGGCCGCCGCGCGGTCCTGGGTGGGTGCGCTCGGCAAGACGCCCGTCGTCGTGCGCGACTCCCCGGGCTTCGCCAGCTCCAGGCTCGGCGTCGCCATCGCCCTGGAGGCCATGCGCATGCTCGAGGAGGGTGTGGCGAGCGCGGAGGACATCGACGCAGCGATGGTCCTCGGCTACAGGCACCCCGTCGGGCCGCTGCGCACCACCGACATCGTGGGCCTCGACGTCCGCCTCGGCATCGCGGAGTACCTCGCCTCGACCCTCGGGCCGCGCTTCACCCCGCCGGCGATCCTGCGCGAGAAGGTGGCCCGCGGCCAGCTCGGCCGCAAGACCGGGCACGGCTTCTTCGCGTGGGACGATGCCCCGCCGTCGGCGTGACCCGGCCACACCCCGACCCCCATCCCCGGCAGCACCAGTGAAAGGCGAGCGGACATGACCACCGCCCCGGAACGAGTACAGATCGACGTCGTCCCCAGCTTCATCGAGGATGCCTGGTGGACGCCGGACCGCACCGCGGCGGACGGTGACGGCACCGTGGTCCGTGACGCCAGCACCGGCGAGGAGCTCGCCGTCGTCAGCACGGCCGGCATCGACACCGCCGCCGCCGTCCGGTTCGCGCGCAGCACCGGCCAGGCCGAACTAGGGCGCTTCACCTTCCACGAGCGCGCCCTGAAGCTCAAGGAGCTCGCGCAGTACCTGAACGCGCACCGCGACCCCCTGTACGAGCTGTCCGCGAAGACCGGCGCCACGAAGGTCGACTCCATGGTAGACATCGACGGCGGCATCGGCGTGCTCTTCACGTTCGGGTCGAAGGGGCGCCGCGAGCTGCCGAACTCCCACGTGATCGTCGACGGCCCGCCCGAGGTGCTCTCGAAGGACGGCTCCTTCCTCGGAACGCACATCCACACGCGCATCCCCGGCGTCGCGGTGCAGATCAATGCCTTCAACTTCCCCGTGTGGGGCATGCTCGAGAAGCTGGCCCCCGCCTTCCTCGCCGGCGTACCGACCATCGTGAAGCCCGCGACGCCCACCGGCTTCCTGACCGCAGCCGTCGTGAAGCTCATCGTCGGTTCCGCGATCCTGCCGCCGGGTTCGCTGCAGCTCATCTCCGGCCCGGCGCGTGACGTCCTCGACCACCTCGACTACCGGGACCTCGTGTCCTTCACGGGCTCCGCGTCCACCGCCGACCTGCTCAAGGCGCATCCGTCCGTGGCGCGCGGCGGGGTGCGCTTCACCTGCGAGACGGACTCCCTCAACGCCGCGATCCTCGGCCCCGACGCCGTCCCCGGTACGCCCGAGTTCGACGCCTTCGTGAAGTCCCTGGTCACGGAGATGACGGTCAAGGCCGGCCAGAAGTGCACGAGCATCCGCCGGTCCATCGTGCCCGAAGCGCTCGTCGACGACGTCGTGCGGGCCGCGGGGGAGCGGATCCGCTCGCGGGTGACCCTCGGCGACCCGAGGGCCGAGGGCGTCACCATGGGCGCGCTCGCATCGCTCGCGCAGCTGGAGGGCGTGCAGGACGCCGTCCGGGAGCTGATCGCCGGCGGCGCAGCGGTGGCGTTCGGTTCGCTCGACGCCCCCGACGTCGTGCTCGCGGACAACACCCTCGGCAAGGCGCCGGGGGGCGCCTTCATGGAGCCCGTGCTGCTCACGTGGAAGGACGTCGAGGCCGGCGCGCTGCACTCGGTGGAGGCCTTCGGTCCGGTCGCGTCCGTCATCGGCTACGACGACCTCCCGCACGCCGTCCGCCTCGCGGCCCTCGGCTCGGGCTCGCTCGTAGCCACGGTCTGCACGAACGACCCGGCGGTGGCGCAGGACCTCGTGCTCGGCATCGCGGCGCACCACGGCCGCGTCCTGATCCTCAACCGCGAGGACGCGCGGACCTCCACGGGGCACGGTTCGCCCGTGCCGCACCTCGTGCACGGCGGACCGGGGCGTGCGGGCGGCGGCGAGGAGCTCGGCGGTATGCGCTCGGTGCTGCACCACATGCAGCGCACCGCGGTGCAGGGGTCCCCGAACATGCTCACCAGTATCACGGGGGAGTGGCACACGGGTGCCGACCGACGGTTCGACGACGGCCATCCGTTCCGCAAGGACCTCGCCACGCTGCGCATCGGCGATGCCGTCCGCTCCGGACTGCGACAGGTGACGCTGGCGGACATCAGTGCGTTCGCCGAGACCACCGGTGACACCTTCTACGCCCACACCGACGAGGCGGCGGCCGCTGCCAACCCCTTCTTCCCGGGCATCGTGGCCCACGGCTACCTCCTGCTCTCCTGGGGGGCCGGCCTCTTCGTGGACCCTGCGCCGGGACCGGTGCTGGCGAACTACGGCCTGGAGAACCTGCGGTTCATCACGCCGGTCGCGGCCGGTGATTCGATCCGTGTCACGCTGACGGCCAAGCGGATCACGCCGCGGGAAACGGACGAGTACGGCGAGGTGGCCTGGGACGCCGTCCTGCACAACCAGGACGACGAGATCGTGGCGACCTACGACGTCCTGACCCTCGTCGAGAAGTAGCTCCCGCACACGGTCCCGGCCGGAGGATCCCGCCGTCCGGTCCGGTCGGCGGGAAGGGGCATCAGCGCCGGTGGAGCCCGTCGAACACCATGACGATGACGTCGTCGGCCAGTTTCGCGGCCGTCAGTGGCCCTCCCGGCCGGTACCACTCCACGATCGAGTTGATGGTGCCGAAGATCAGGCGCGTGGTGGTGCGGGGGTCGATGTCGCTGCGGATGGAGCCCTCGTGGCGCGCCGCGTCCACCAGCGCGGCCACCTCGCGGTCGAACGCGCGCCGGCGCTCGAGCGCCTCGCGCTCCACCTCGGTGTTGCCCCGCAGCCGCAGCAGCAGTGTGACGAAGGGGAGCCGCTCGGTCAGCACCGCGATGGTCCCGCGGAGCACGAACTCCAGGCGTGTGTCGGCGGCGCCGGCGGCCGCCCCGGGGGCGGAGAGCACCGCCTCGAGTCCGCCGAGCGCATGGTCGAGGGCCAGCCGCAGCAGGTCGCCCTTCGAGGGGACGTGGTGGTAGATGGCCGACTTGCTGATACCGAGCTCCTCGGCCAGCATCCCCATCGACGTCGCCTCGTAGCCGTGGCGGTTGAAGGCGGTGACCGCGACGGCGAGGACCGACTGCTGGTCGTAGCCCGGGCGCCCACGGCGGGTCGGGGGCGGCGTGGGCTCGGCGACGGTCATGCTGTCATTTTTGCACGACCGTTCGGTCAGCAGGCCGTTGACCCTCCCCGGAAGCCCTCCCTATACTGAACGAACGGTCGGTAAATAAACCGGAGGCCAAGACGAGGGAGCCAGGCACCATGACGACGACAGTGACGACCCCGGAAGGCCGTGCGGACCACGACGCCGACGGCGAGCGGCTCTTCGACGAACTCATCGCCCGGGACTCCCGGATCGAGCCCCGCGACTGGATGCCTGCGGACTACCGCAGGGCGCTGACCCGCCAGATCTCCCAGCACGCGCACTCCGAGATCATCGGCATGCAGCCCGAGGCCAACTGGATCACGCGGGCGCCGTCCCTGAAGCGCAAGGCCGTCCTCATGGCCAAGGTGCAGGACGAGGCGGGCCACGGCCTGTACCTCTACTCGGCCGCCGAGACCCTCGGAACCCCGCGCGACAGGATGACCGAGGACCTGATCGCCGGCAAGGCCCGCTACTCGAGCATCTTCAACTACCCCGTCCTGACCTGGGCGGATATCGGTGCGATCGGCTGGCTCGTCGACGGCGCCGCGATCTGCAACCAGGTGCCGCTCTGCCGCGCCTCCTACGGACCCTACGGGCGCGCGATGGTCCGCATCTGCAAGGAGGAGTCCTTCCATCAGCGGCAGGGCTTCGAGATCCTGCTCGAGCTCGCCAACGGCACGCCCGAGCAGCGTGCCATGGCGCAGGACGCCGTGAACCGCTGGTACGCGCCGTCGCTCATGATGTTCGGCCCGCCGGACGAGGAGTCGCCGAACTCGCAGAAGTCGATGGAGTGGAAGATCAAGCGCTTCTCGAACGACGAGCTGCGCTCGCGCTTCGTCGGCATGGTGGTCGAGCAGATCAGGGTCCTCGGACTCGAGCTGCCGGACGAGGACGTCCGCTACGACGAGGAGACCGGACACTGGGAGCACGGGCCGCTGGACTGGAACGAGTTCAAGGAGGTCCTCGCCGGCCGTGGCCCCTGCAACGCGCAGCGCCTCGAGCGGCGCCGTGAGGCCCATGAGGAGGGCGCCTGGGTGCGCGAGGCCGCAGCGGCCTACGCCGCGAAGCGGGCCCTCACGACGGGCGAAGGCGGCCTGAGATGACCGGTGGATCGACGACGGGTGACGACGGCGCGACGGCACCGTCCACGGGCCCGCAGGAGGCACGCGCCGCCTGGCCGCTCTGGGAGGTCTTCGTGCGGTCCTCGCGCGGCCTCTCGCACGTCCACGCCGGATCGCTGCATGCGCCCGACGCCGAGATGGCCGTCCGCAATGCGCGTGACCTCTACACGCGGCGCAACGAGGGAGTGAGCCTCTGGGTGGTCCCGGCGTCGTCCATCATCACCAGCGATCCCGATGCGAAGGACGCCTTCTTCGAATCGCCGCAGGGCAAGGACTACCGCCATGCCACGTACTACACGAAGAGCGAAGGGGTGAAGCACCTGTGAGCGAGGCCAGCGCCACCCGCATCACCCCGGGCAACGCGCTGCGCCCCGAGGACATCGCGCTGCTCGAGACCCGGCCCGCCGACGCCGTCGCGCAGTACGCGCTGGGGCTGGGCGACGACGCCCTGATCCTCGCGCAGCGCCTCGGCTGGTGGATCTCCCGCGCTCCCGAGCTCGAGGAGGATGTCGCCCTCGCGAACATCGCCCTCGACCAGATCGGCCACGCCCGCTCCTTCCTGACCTATGCCGGACGGGCCTGGGACAGGACCGAGGACGACCTCGCCTACTTCCGGCGGGAGCCCGAGTTCCGCTCCGTGCACCTCGTCGAGCAGCCCAACGGCGACTTCGCGCGGACCATCGCGCGGCAGCTCGTCGTCGCCCTCTACCAGTGGGAGCTGTACTCGCGGCTCGCCGGCTCCACCGACCCGACGCTCGCCGCGATCGCAGCGAAGGCCGTCAAGGAGGTCGACTACCACCGCGACCACAGCATCCAGTGGGTGCTGCGGCTCGCGCTCGGCACCGAGGAATCGCGCCGGCGCATGATCGCCGGGCTCACGCTCACCTGGCCCTACGTCGAGGAGCTGTTCGCCGACTACCCGCTCATCGACGCGCTCGGCGACGCCGGCGTGCGCCCCAGCAGCCTCCGGGCGCCGTTCGACGCAGCGGTGCAGGCCGTCCTCGACGAGGCCGACCTCGAGCTCCCGGCCGTGCCCGGCGCCGTCGGCGGGGGACGCCTCGGCCGCCACAGCGAGCACCTCGGCTACATCCTCGCCGAGATGCAGGTCCTCGCCCGCGAACACCCGGGAGCGTCGTGGTGATGATCGCCGACCTGCGTCCCGTGGCCGGGACCCACGCCGCCGTCTGGGATGTCGCGGCCACCGTCTGCGACCCGGAGATCCCCGTACTCACCATCGAGGACCTGGGCATCCTCCGCGACGCCCGCGTGACGGAGTCGGGACAGGTCCGGGTGACCATCACCCCCACCTACTCGGGCTGCCCCGCGATGGACGCCATCCGTGACGACGTGACGGCGGCTCTCCACCGCGCCGGGTACGACGACGTCGCCGTCCGACTCACGCTCTCGCCTGCCTGGACGACCGACTGGATGAGCGACGACGGCAAGGCCAAGCTCGCCGAGTACGGTATCGCCCCGCCCACGGGGAAGGCCGCCGCCGGTCCCGTGCGGATCGGGCTGAGCGTCAAGTGCCCCCAGTGCTCGTCGCTGGACACCCGCGAGATGACGCGGTTCGGCTCCACCTCCTGCAAGGCGCTCTACGTCTGCAACGCCTGCAGGGAACCCTTCGACTACTTCAAGGTGCACTGATGGCCGTCGTCCTCGCCCCCTCGACCAAACGGCGCAGCGCCTTCCACAGCCTCACCGTCCGGAGCGTCCGTCGCCTCACGGAGGACGCCGTCGAGGTCACACTCGACGTACCCGCCGACCTGCAGGACAGGTACGACTACCTCCCGGGGCAGTACGTCGCGCTGCGCACTAGGCTCGAGATCGACGGCGAGCCGAAGGAGGTGCGGCGGAGCTACTCGATCTGTGCCGATCCGCGTCCGGGTGAACTGCGGGTCGCGGTCAAGCGCGATCTCGGCGGGGTCTTCTCCACCTGGGCCAATGAGTCCCTCAAGGCCGGGGACACCCTCGACGTGATGAGCCCGCTCGGCCAGTTCACACCCCGCACGACGCCGGGGCAGCAGGCCGTCTCACTCGTGGCCGTCGCTGCCGGATCCGGCATCACGCCGGTCATCTCGATCGCCCGGGCCATGCTCGGGAGCGGCCCGAACGTCCGGTTCGACCTCGTCTACGCCAACCGGGCCGCCATGGACGTCATGTTCCTGGAGGAGCTCGCGGACCTGAAGGACCGCTACCCCTCCCGCTTCGCGGTGCACCACGTCCTGTCCCGCGAACAGCGCATCTCGCCGTTGCTCTCGGGCCGGATCGACGCCGGGAAGCTCGAGCAGCTGCTCGGCACGGTCATCGCGACCGACCGGGTGGACGAGTGGTTCCTCTGCGGCCCGTTCGAGCTCGTGCAGCTGTGCCGGGACTTCCTGGCCGAGCGCGGCGTACCCGCGGACGCGGTACGGTTCGAGCTGTTCACCACCGGCGAGCCGGCCCGGCCCGAAGGAAGCATCGGCCGGCCGGTCGTGACCGACGCCGCCGGCGAGAACTACACCATCTCCTTCAACCTCGACGGACTCCAGGGGTCCGTGCAGAGCCCGACGCATGCGCGCGAATCGATCCTCAACGCCGCGCTGCGGGTGCGCCCCGACGTGCCGTTCGCCTGCGCCGGGGGAGTGTGCGGGACGTGCCGTGCGAAGGTGGTCGAGGGGTCCGTGGCGATGGAGGAGAACTACGCCCTGGAGCCCGACGAGGTGGCGGCCGGCTTCGTCCTCACCTGCCAGGCCCACCCGACCAGCGACACCGTCACGGTCGACTACGACGCCTAGGAGCGCCTGATGTCCGCACAATCCGAGAATCCGGCGTCGTCGGGCGCCGATGCTGCCTCCGGCATGGTCCGGCTGGACATCGCGGACGGCATCGCCGAGGTGGTCCTGGCCGCCCCGTACCGGCTCAACGCCGTGGACGGGCAGGCGCTCACCGATCTCGCCGCGGTGTACGCCGAAGCGGCTGCCGGCGTCCGCGAGGGGACCGTCCGGGCCCTCGTGCTGCGCGGCGAGGGCCGGGCCTTCTGCGCCGGCCGGGACCTCGGCTCCATCACGCCGGGGTCCGACGACGCCCACGGCTTCCTGGCTGGGGTGCTGACACCCCTGCTGCGGACGATGGCCGACTTCCCCGCGCCCACCTTCGCCGCCGCCCAGGGTGCGTGCCTCGGCGTCGGACTCGGCCTGCTCCTCGCGACGGACGTCGTGTACGTGGCGGAGGACGCCAAGATCGGCTCGCCCTTCGCCAACCTGGGGCTCGTCCTCGACTCGGGCGGGCACTGGCTGTTCACCGAGCGGCTGGGCCCGCACCGCGCCCTCGACCTCATGTACACGGGGGACCTCATGAGCGGCGCGGAGGCCGTCGCGGGAGGCCTGTTCAGCCGGGCCGTCCCCGCGGCGGACCTGCTGGACCTCACGCGATCGAAGGCCAGGCGCGCTGCGAGCGGTCCGCTGCAGGCGTTCGTCGCCTCGAAGCAGCTCGTCGGCCGGATCCGGGACGAGCGCCTCGGCCTGTGGGACGCCATCCGGGGGGAGAACGACATCCAGGGCGTGCTCGGTGCCTCGGACGACTACCGCGAGGGCCTGGAAGCATTCAGGGAGAAGCGGGCGCCGCGTTTCCGCTGATCGCCGGCAGGCTCCACGGCGGCAGGCTCCACGCCGTTCAGCGTTCGGGGTTCCTGGGCCAGGCGTCCACCGGACGCTGCGATGCCACGGGCCGTCCTTCTCGTCCGCGTGAACGGCTGCGGTCAGCTTCCCGGGCCGGTCGGCGGCGTCCTGCTCTGGAGCCGGCCGGGGGATCAGCCGGTCGGCGGCGTCCTGCTCTGGAGCGGGTCGGGGGATCAGCCTGTCGGCGGCGTCCTGCTCAGGAGCCGGCCGGGGAACCAGCCTGCCGGCGGCGTCCTGCTCTGGAGCGGGTCGGGGGATCAGCCTGTCGACGGCGTCCTGCTCAGGAGCCGGTCGGGGGACCAGCCTGCCGGCGGCGTCCTGCTCTGGAGCCGGTCGGGGGATCAGCCCGCGAGAGCGAATGCCGCGCTGCTGCCCAGGGCCCGTGCGAGTTCGTCGGCCGCTCGGCGTGCACGGTCGTGCAGGGCCTGCGCATCCGCCTCGGCAGCCCAGTCGGACGCCGTCGCGAAGACCGCTGTCGGCACCACCTGTGCGCGCAGGTAGGAGAACAGCGGTCGCAGCGCGTGATCCAGCACCAGTGCGTGGCGGAGGCTGCCACCGGTCGCGCCGATGATCGTCGGCGTTCCAGCGATCGCGGCAGGATCGAGCAGATCGATGAACGCCTTGAACATCCCGCTGTAGGACGCTGCGAAGACAGGCGTGACGACCACGAGCGCGTCGGCGGACCCCACCGTCGCGAGGGCTTCTTCGAGGCGGTCGCTGGCCGGGCCGGTGAAGGCCGCGGCGATGTCGCCGAACAGGTCCCGGAGTTCGATCACCGTGGGTTCCACGTGCGTCCCGGCCGGGGCGAGGGCGGCCACCACTTCCTCGGTGAGCAGGTCGGCCAACAGCCGACTGGACGACGGGGTGCTCACCCCTGCCGCCACCACCACGAGTCCGACCCTCTCCGGTGTGGTCTGGACCGGCCCAGTTCCATAGCTTTGCATGTTCTGGTGAACGTGATGGCGCGGTCCGTCATTCCCCGGCACCGCCGGGGGAGTGCAGGGCGCCCGCCTCCGCTGGAGTCCGCCTCGAAGGACGCAGTGCTCCCGGCCGGGGGCGCTTCAGCGTGTGTCGAGGTCCTCGAAGACGAGGAAGGTCTGGGTGTCCAGCACTCCCGGCATCGACTGGAGCTGGTCGAAGATCACGCGCCGCAGTCCCACGTTGTCCTCGGCCCGCACCAGGAGGATCACGTCGAAGTCACCGCCAACGAGCGCGATGTGGTGGATCTCCGGGACGTTCCGGAGCTTCTCCCTGAGTTCCCGCCACGAGTGCTGCCGCACCTTCAGGGTCACATAGGCGGAGGACCGCAGGCCGGCCTTCGTCGGATCGATGATCGCGGTGAAGCGCGTCAGGACCCCGTCCTCGGTGAGCCTCGCGATGCGCGAGTACGCGTGCGCGCGGGAGATGTGCACCCGTTCTGCCACCGAGGTGACGGACTGCCGGCCATCTCTCGTCAGCTCGGCGAGGATCTTCCGGTCGACGTCGTCGAGTGTGCCGTCCGCCACGTGTCCACGCTCCTTCGCGTAATCCAGCTCACACTGCCAATTCGTCCAAAGAATACCGCCTATCGATCGTCATCATCCAGAGTCCTGCAACTTCGTGGATACAAAACAAGCGCGCTGACCATACTTGATCTACACAGCATCCAGCGCCGGAGCTACCGCTCCCAGCTGGACGAGGCACCGCTCGTGCGGCGCGTGATGGAGGCGGAATGAGTACGGCAACGAACAAGGGACGTGGAAGCCTGATGGGCGGAGCGCCCGGCGGAACACCGTCGGCGCACACCCTGCTTCCCTCGGCGGAGCCCGTGCAGCTGGTCGACCAGGACGGGCAGCCGACCGGCGACGGGCGCTATCCGATGCCGGACGGCAAGCGGATCCTCGGTGCCTACGGTCGCCTGGTCGCAGGGCGCCGCATCAACGACCAGGCCAATGCCCTCGTCCGGCAGGGACGACTCGCGGTCTACCCGTCGTCGCACGGTCAGGAGGCGTGCCAGGTCGCGGCCGCCGTCGTACTGGGCGGGGAGGACTGGCTGTTCCCCACCTACCGTGACACGGTCGCCGTCATCACGCGCGGCGTCGATCCCCTCGAGGTGCTCACGCTGCTGCGCGGGGACTGGCACGCGGGCTACGACCCGTACGAGCACCGTGTCGCCACCCAGGCCACTCCGCTCGCTACGCAGCTGCTGCACGCGGTCGGCGTGGCCCATGCCGCGAAGCTGCGCGGCGAGTCCACCGTGGTCCTCGCCATGTGCGGTGACGGTGCGACGAGCGAGGGCGATTTCCACGAGGCACTGAACTTCGCCGCCGTCTTCCACGTCCCCGTGGTCTTCTTCATCCAGAACAACGAGTTCGCGATCTCGGTGCCGCTGAAGAACCAGAGCGTGGCCCCCTCCCTGGCGCACAAGGCCATCGGCTACGGCATGCCCGGCGAGCGTGTGGACGGCAACGACCTCGCGGCACTCCTCGCCGTGCTCGGAGCCGCAGTGGACAGGGCGCGCGACGGCGGCGGGCCCTCGCTGGTCGAGGCACACACCTACCGCATGCAGGCGCACACCAACGCCGACGACGCCACCCGCTACCGTTCCGCCGAGGACGTCGAGCGCTGGGTGCCGAGGGACCCGATCGTGCGGATGCGCTCCTACCTGCGGGCACTGGGCCTGCTGACGGAGGAGGGCGAGCGGGTGCTCGCCGATGAGGCGGACGCCGTCGCGGCAGCGATCCGCAGCGGACTCAACACGGAGGTCGACGTGAATCCGGCAGAACTCTTCGAATACGTCTATACGGAGAAGACGTCGCAGCTGCGCGAGCAGGCTGCGCTGTTGCGCGAGGAACTGGCACGGGATGCGGACGCGGAAGCGGCCGGCACCGACGGTTCGACGGGAGGGGACCAGCGATGACGCAGACAACACTGGGCGCTCCTGCGCCGGGCACCGCCGGCAGCCCCGGGACAGGTGCGGGCACCGCGCCCAGGGCCACGACGTTCGCGAAGGCCCTCAACGCCGCGCTCGCCGATGCGATGCAGGCCGACGCCGCCGTCCTGATGTTCGGCGAGGACGTCGGCACGCTGGGCGGCGTCTTCCGCATCACCGACGGCCTGACCGCCCGCTTCGGCGAGGAACGCTGCTTCGACACGCCGCTCGCCGAGGCCGGCATCATGGGCATGGCCGTAGGCATGGCGATGAACGGCATGAAGCCCGTGGTCGAGATGCAGTTCGACGCGTTCGCCTACCCGGCCTTCGAGCAGGTGGTCAGCCACGTCGCGAAGATGCCGAACCGGACGAAGGGCAAGGTGCGCCTGCCGATCGTCATCCGCATCCCCTACGCCGGCGGGATCGGCGGGGTGGAGCACCACTGCGACTCCTCCGAGGCCTACTACGCCCACACGCCCGGCCTGACGGTGCTCGCCCCGGCCACGGTCCGCGACGCCTACTTCATGCTGCGCGAGGCCATCGCCTCTCCCGACCCCGTGGTGTTCCTCGAGCCCAAGAAGCTGTACTGGTCCAAGGAGGAGGTGGATCTCGCCGAGCTCCGCCGCACCTTCGACGACGGCCAGGCGCCGCGGCGGATCGGACGCGCGGTCGTCGCACGCCCGGGCACCGACGCGACCCTCATCAGCTACGGGCCGTCCGTCCCCACGGCGCTCGCCGCAGCTGCGGCGGCCGCCGAGGAGGGCCGTTCGATCGAGGTCATCGATCTGCGCTCCATCGTCCCGTTCGACGACGAGACAGTGTGCGCGAGTGTCCGCAGGACCGGGCGCGCCGTCGTCGTGGCCGAGGCCCCCGGTTTCGCGTCGGTGGCGTCCGAGATCGTGGCCCGCGTGCAGGAACGCTGCTTCCACTCGCTCGCCGCACCGGTGCTCCGCGTCACCGGCTTCGACATCCCCTACCCGTCGCCGAAGCTGGAGCACTTCTACCTGCCGAGTGTCGACCGCATCCTCGACGCCGTGGACGCCCTCCAGTGGGAGGACCGGCCGTGAGCGCGCCGACCATCTCGTCGGGGCTCCTGGTGTTCGCCCTGCCCGATCTCGGCGAGGGCCTCACCGAGGCGGAGCTCGTCTCCTGGCTCGTGGCCGAGGGCGACACCATCGTCGTCGATCAGCCCGTCGCGGAGGTGGAGACCGCCAAGTCCGTGGTCGAGGTGCCCTCACCCTTCGCCGGCACCGTCGCCGTCCTCCACGGCCGGCCGGGGGAGGTGCTCGACGTCGGTGCACCGTTCCTGTCCGTCCGACCGGAGGGCGTCGAGGCCCTACCCGGAGGCCCTGTGCCCGGCCCCGGGGACGGCGCAGCTTCCGCCTCGACGGCGCACGGGAATCCGGTGTCCGCCGCTGACGCGCCGGCTGTCGCTGCGGCGGCAGCGGCACTCCGCGGGGATGCCGGCGTCCCGACGGCGGCGACGCAGGGCGGCGGCGAGGGACCGGCCGAGGCCGAGGGTTCCGGCAACGTCCTGATCGGTTACGGGACGCCCGGCGGGCTCTCGGGCGGGCGGCGCCGCCCCCGGCGGGTCGCTCCATCCCGCTCCGGAGGGACACCGGCGCACGCCCCTGCATCTGCCCTCGCACCTGCCGCTGCCCCTGTATCTGCAGCTGCAGCTCCTCCCGCGCCCGGGGTAGCCGGTCGGTCCCAGTCCATCGACGCGGCTGGAGCCGGACGGGCCGCGGCATCGGCTGCCACTCCGACCGCTGCGCCTCTGTGCGTGTCGCCGCTCGTCCGCAAACTCGCCCGCGACCACGGCCTGCGCCTCGACGCCATCCGCGGATCGGGGGAGCAGGGGCTGATCCTGCGCCGCGACGTCGAGCAGGCCATCGCGGGACCGGGTGCGGCGCCCGCCGTCGGGCAGTCGCCGTCGGACGGGAGCCCCGAAGACAGCGGCACCCGGACGGACAGCCGGTCGGGTGCCCCTGTCGACCCCCGATCAGGGCTCGCGGTCGTCGACCGCACGCCGCTCCGCGGGGTCCGCCGGACCATCGCCGAGGCGATGTCCCGCAGCCGGCGCGAGATCCCGGAAGCGACCGTGTGGGTCGACGTGGACGTGACGGCCCTCGTCGAGCTGCGGGAGGGGATGAAGCGGAGGACGCCCGACGCCGTGCCCGGCCTGCTGGCCTTCGTGGCACGCTTCGTCGTCGCCGGTCTCGCCCGCTACCCGGAACTGAACACCAGGATCGCCACGCGGGACGACGGCAGCCTGGAGATCGTGCGTGTCGAGGGCGTCAACCTCGGCATCGCCGCGCAGACCGACCGGGGGCTCGTGGTCCCGAGTGTGCGCCGGGCGGACACGCTCTCGGCGCGCGAGCTCGACGCAGAGATCCGCCGACTGGCCGACCTCGCCCGCAGTGGCAGGGCGACGCCGTCGGACCTGTCCTCGGGCACCTTCACCCTGAACAACTACGGGGTCTTCGGCGTGGACGGCAGTGCGGCGATCATCAACTACCCGGAGTCGGCGATCCTCGGAATGGGCCGGATCATCGACCGTCCGTGGGTGGTCGACGGTCAGCTCGCGGTGCGGAAGGTGACCGAGCTGACGCTCGCCTTCGACCACCGTGTGTGCGACGGCGGCACGGCCGGGGGCTTCCTGCGCTTCGTCGCGGATGCGATGGAGAATCCCGGAGGGATGCTCGCGGACCTTTAGACGGACCGGCGTCCGTCTCTGTCGCATGCACCGGGGCGGCTACCGCCGGGCCCCGCTACCGGCACGTCCGCCGGGGGCGGCTACCGCCGGGTCCGCCTCTGTCGTGTCCGCCTGGGGCGGCTATCGGCGGCCCGCTACCGGCACGTCCGCCTGGAGACCGACGGCTACCGCCGGGTCCGCCTCTGTCGTGTCCGCCTGGGGCGGCTATCGGCGGCCCGCTACCGGCACGTCCGCCTGGAGACCGACGGCTACCGCCGGGTCCGCCTCTGTCGTGTCCGCCTGGGGCGGTTATCGGCGGCCCGCTATCGGCACGTCCGTCGGGGACCGACGGCTACTCGTCGGGGTCGCGCAGCAGTCCCCGCTGGGCGAGGTCCGCAGCCGGAGACGACTCCTCGGGCAGGGGATCCGTCGCGGGCGGCACGTCCTCGGCCACGTAGTCCTTGAGGCCCACGGCCACCTCCTCCCGTTCGGTGGCGAGGGCGAGGGCATCGTCGTCGACATGGTCGTCGGACTTCCCGTGTGTCTGGTGGGAAGGGCGGGGCAGGGCGTCGTTGTCGGGATTGAGATCGTCCAGGGTGGGGAACTCTTCGTTGATGTCAGCCATCCTCCCACCCTAGGAAGGCACCGCGCGGGGGTCCACCGGGGTTCCGGGCGGTGTTCGGCTTCCGCCGGCGTGCCCGTCGGCCTATGATCCGGTCGGCCCATGCTCCGGTGGCCGGGGCCGGCCGGCCCATGCTCAGGTCGGACTATGATCCCGTCGGCCCATGGTCCGGTGGCCGGCGTCGTCGGCCGGACCGTCATCCCCATCCCACGCACCTGCCGTGGCGACCCTCACGTCAGCTCCGGGCGGTGGTCCCGACGGGGGCAGGCCGGTGGCCGCGACGTTGCGCAGCCGCGCCGGCCAGGACCACGAGCAGGATCCCGAGGACATGGAGCGGCGATGGCGAGGACGACCAGCCCCAGCAGGAGACCCAAGGCGGGTTCCAGCGCCACGAGCGTCCCGGATGAGGGCTGCGACGGTGAGCGGGCCGAGGAACTCGATGGCGACGGCCGTGCCGGGTGGGACGTGTTCGAGTGCGGAGAGGAAGCCGACCGTCAGGAGTCCGGTGGCCCCCGGTCTGAGTAGCACGGGCACATCGGTCCATCGGGTCCGGGACAGGGGTGGTCGTCCGATGAGCAGGAAGATCACAGCACTCATGGTCCGTCGGAGCCGTGCCGTACCGGCAGCATCGACTCCAGCGATGAGTCCTGACGAGCTGCAGGTTCGCCAGGGGCTTCAGACTCCGGGCTCCGCCACGGGGCTCCTCCGCTTCCGGCGTGCACACGTGGTGAAGATCATGGGTCCCGGACGGCCCGGATGTGCCCATACTGGAGGCATCAGATCGGGCTCATCCACGTGATGCGGCGATCCTGTCGGATGGACACGCCTTGCGGTGTGCCTGCCGGGCATCTTCTCGGGCCGTCAAGCAGCCGGCGACCCGGGAAGACGTCCCCCCGCGAGTGCTCCGCGCCTCTCCAGTATCGTCCGGGTGGTGGCCGGACGCAGCCCGTGCGGTCGCCGGGAACCGGTTGCGGGACCGGGACGTTCCTGCGCACGGCAGCGTACCGCTCGACACGGTCGAGCCCCTCCTGCTGACGGCCGCCACCGACGCGGGCGACGTTCGACCTCCTCGAGCCCGTCGTCGACGGGACCCTCGCCCCCTACCAGCCCTACCTGCCCGACCGGACCCTTACCGACCGGTGACACCCGTGCGGCTCTGCCACGGAAATCTTGATGGGAAGCACCGGGTGGACCTGAACCGCGGAGGTGCATAGTGGAAGCACCCTGAAAGATGTCCCCGACCCGTTCGCGGGACTCTGCCGGATACACCGACGAGCCTCGTGCACGAACGTGGGAGTCTTTCCGTCCGTCAAGCAGCCGGCGCATGGGAAGACGTCGGCGGCAGGTCCATGACCGACGCTCCGGGTGAGAGTCCAGGGATTGTAAAGACCACCCACCTGAACGGCAACCGCTGTCACGATCAGCGACCGCAGGTGGAGGATGGGGAACGAGGAAGCTGCGCCGCGGCGGGATCCGGACAGGATCCGCTTGCTGGGAAGTGCACGCACGCGACGAAGCGCTCGAGCAACACCCGCGGGTTCGACTCCGGGCCCGTTCTCACCACGCAGTGATCGCACAGTGAAGGATACAAATCCCATGAACAAGATGCGCCTCCTCGCAGTACCCGCCCTCGCCATCAGCGCCGTCGCTCTGGCAGGGTCCCCGGCGGTGGCCGCCGATGGCAGCTACTCGTCGACCCTCGGTCAGCTCAACGGCACCACCGGCACCGGCACCGTCACCCTCGACGTCGTGGGCGACCAGGCCACGATCAACCTCCAGGTGTCCGGCCTCGCCGAGACGTTCCAGGGTGCCCCGTACCCGCACGTGCAGCACATCCACGGCGGAGCCACCGGTACCTGTCCCACGCCCGCGAACGACGCCAACGGCGATGGCATCGTCAGCGTCACCGAGAGTGCCCCCGTCTACGGTGGCATCCTGGCGACGGTCACGACGTCGGGCCCCACGAGCCCTGCGGAGGCCCTGAACCTCCAGCTGGGTGGGCAGGGTGGGAACTACGCCATCCAGCGCACCTTCACCGTCGACGCCGCCACCCTGGCGGAACTGGAAGCGGGCAGGGCCGTGTTCAACGTGCACGGCCTCGACCCCGCCACGACGCCGTCGACGCCCGAGGCGTTCAATGCGCCCAGCGATCTCGACCCGTCACTGCCCCTGGGCGCTACGTCGACCGCGCTGTGCGGCACCCTCGTGAAGACCCAGATGGGCGCGATGCCGTCCGGTGGGGCGGACACGGGCGCCACGGTGGAGTCCTCCTCCAGCCAGGCCGGGATGATCGCCCTCGGTGGGGGGCTGGTGCTCGCGGCTGCGGCCGGTGGCACGTACGCGGTGCGCCGGAGCCAAGCGAAGGCCTGACACCGGCTGCCGCACGCCCGGCCCGCCCTGCTACCTCCGGGATCGGGTAGGGCGGTCCGATACGCCAGCGGCCGTGGTGCGCACTCCCTGTGCGCACCACGGCCGCTGTCTTGTCGTCCGGGGCCGCCGCGGTGCCTCCCCGTCCGACGGATCCACCGCCTCCTCCCGCCTGCGTGCTCGCGTCTGCTTGCTCCCGCCGGTTCCCTCCCGCCCGTGCGTTCCCTGCTCCCCGTCGACCGTAGGGTGGGGTTGGTGATCGAATCGATGAACAGCCTCCCCTCGGACACGAGTACCCGCGACAGATTCGTCCGGGTCCAAGGTGCCAGCGAGAACAACCTGCGCGGCGTCGACGTCGACTGCCCCCGGGACGCCGTCGTGGCCTTCACGGGTGTGTCCGGCTCCGGGAAGTCCTCGCTGGCCTTCGGCACCATCTATGCGGAGGCCCAGCGCCGGTACCTCGAATCGGTCGCACCCTATGCGCGCAGGCTCCTCCAGCAGGGGAACATGCCGCACGTCGCCTCCATCACCGGACTCCCGCCCGCCGTCGCCCTGCAGCAGCGCCGCGGGACGCCGAGTGTGCGCTCCACCGTCGGCACCCTGACCACGCTCTCCAACTCGCTCCGGATGCTGTATTCCCGCGCAGGGACCTATCCCGCGAGCGCCCCGGACAGGCTGGAATCCGACGCCTTCTCGCCCAACACCGCTGCCGGTGCCTGCCCGCGCTGCCATGGCCTCGGGGTGGCGCGTGACGTCACGGAGAAGACGCTCGTCCCGGACCCGTCCCTGACCATCCGCGAGGGCGCCATCGCCGCCTGGCCCGGCGCCTGGCAGGGAAAGAACCTGCGCGACGTCGTGAGCGAACTCGGCTACGACATCGACGTCCCATGGCGCGAACTCCCGGAGGAGGCACGCACCTGGCTCCTTTTCACCGAGGAGCAGCCGGTGGTGCAGGTCACCCCGCAGCGCGACCGCGTGGCCAAACCCTACAAGGGACGGTTCTGGAGCGCGAAGAGCTATGTCATGCACACCCTGCACGACTCCCAGAGCCAGCAGATGCGTGACCGCGTGCTGCCGTTCATGGAGTCCGGCCCCTGCGGCCTGTGCGGCGGCAGCGGACTGCGGCCCGAAGCGCTCGCCGTGACGTTCGGCGGGCTCCCGATCTCCGAGGCCAACGCCCTGCCGCTGGAGGACCTGGCCGCACACCTGGAACCTGCTGCGACGCTCGAGCACCCCACCGCCGCGTACCGCTCCTCCACCTCGGGTGAGGGCACGGAGGTGTCGGTCACAATCAGCAGGGACCTCGTCCAGCGGCTCGGTGTCCTGGTGGACCTCGGGCTCGGGTACCTAAGCCTCGGCCGGGCGACACCCACCCTCTCACCGGGCGAGATGCAGCGCCTGCGGATCGCCACGCAACTGCGGTCCGGCCTCTTCGGCGTGGTCTACGTGCTCGACGAACCGTCCGCGGGCCTGCACCCGGCCGACGTCGAGCCGCTCCTGGCCGTCCTCGAAGCCCTCAAGGACGCCGGGAACTCCGTGTTCGTGGTGGAGCACAACATGGACGTCGTACGGCGCTCGGACTGGATCGTCGACGTCGGTCCTGCGGCGGGGGAGGGTGGCGGCACCATCGTCTACAGCGGACCCGCCGACGGGCTCGCCGGTGTGTCCGGGTCAGCGACGGCCCCCTTCCTCGCCCGGACCGCGTCCGACGGTGCCGCATCGCGGGAACCGCGTGAGCCGGCCGGCTGGCTGCGCCTCGAAGGGATCCACCGCCACAACCTGCGGGGGCTCGACGCCGACGTCCCGGTGGGGGTCCTGACCGCCGTGACCGGCGTCTCGGGCTCGGGCAAATCCACGCTGGTCGGCAAGGTGCTCGCGGAGACGGTCGGCGCCCGGGTGCGGGACGAGACGCCGAGCGACGGCGGGACGGCCGACGACGACGACGCGGCGACCACCGTCGTGGGGCGACTTCACGGCGTCGAGGACATCGACCGCCTGGTCAGCGTGGACCAGAAGCCGATCGGGCGGACGCCACGCTCGAACCTCGCCACCTACACGGGACTGTTCGACGCGGTACGGAAGGCCTTCGCGGCAACGCCCGAGGCGCGGTCGAAGGGTTTCGGTGCGGGCCGCTTCTCCTTCAATGTGCAGGGCGGCCGGTGCGAGACCTGCCAGGGCGAGGGCTTCGTGGCGGTGGAACTCCTGTTCCTCCCCGGGAGCTACGGTCCCTGCCCGGTGTGCCACGGCGCCCGGTACAACGAGGAGACGCTGACCGTGTCGCTGCGGGGGCGTACCATCGCGGACGTCCTCGCGATGACGGTCGACGACGCCGCCCCGTTCTTCGAGGACCTCCCCGGCGTGGCACGTTCGCTCGCCACCCTCAGGGATGTGGGGCTGGGGTACCTGCGCCTCGGGCAGCCGGCCACCGAGCTGTCGGGTGGCGAGGCCCAGCGCATCAAACTCGCAACCGAACTGCAGCGTGCACGGCGCGGACACACCCTGTACCTGCTGGACGAACCGACCACGGGCCTGCATCCCGCGGACGTCGTCCTGCTCCTCGGGCAGCTGCGGAAGCTCGTGGAGGCCGGCAACACGGTGGTCGTCGTCGAGCACACCATGGCGGTCGTCGCTGCGGCCGACTGGGTGATCGACCTCGGCCCCGGCGGTGGGTCGGCGGGTGGCAACATCGTCGCGACCGGCACGCCCCGGGACGTGGCAGCGCTCGACGCCGGGACCAGCGTCACGGCCCGCTACCTGGCGGCGTATCTCGGAGCCGGTCCCGACGGCGGCCGACCAGCGGCCTGACCGGGCGGCCGGCCAGGTAGGGCCGGTTACACGAGTGCCGGCGCGAAATCGGTGCGGGTCGGAGCCCGATCATCGAGCGACCGCCACGCGGTCGCGAGGATCCCGACGGCCAGGCGTGTGTCCTCGGTCGGGTAGCTGAACGGGACACGCAGGAACCGCTCGAAGACGCCGTCGATCCCGAAGCGCGGTCCGGCACCCAGCAGCAGCCCGCGGTCGCGGGCGGCGAGCGCCAGCTGTGAGCTGACCGGCGCGCCGAGGTTCACCCATGTGGAGAGGCCGCCCCCGACGTGCGGGACCTCCCATCCCGGCAGCACGTCACGGAGGAGTTCCTCGAGCCGGTCGCGCCCCTCGGCGAGCTGCCGTGCGCGGAACCGCAGCAGCTGGTCGTAGCTGCCGAGCAGGTCGAGGGCGATGAGCTGCTCGAGGACGGGTGTGCCGAGGTCCTGCGCGTACCGGGACTGCACGAGCCTGCGGATCAGGCCCTCGTCCGCCCTGATCCAGCCGATCCGCAGTCCGCCCCACACGGTCTTGCCCATCGAGCCGATCAGCACGGCGGGGCCGAAGGCGGCGAGGGGCGGCAGGGCGTCGCCGTCGATCCGCAACTCGGCCATCGTCTCGTCGGCGACGACGACGGTGTCCTGTCGCCGGGCGGCCGCCATCAGCCGCGCGCGCTGGTCGGCGGGCATGACGGCGCCGGTCGGATTGTGGAAGTCCGGCATCACGTAGGCGACGGTCGGGCGCCCCTGCCGGAACGCCTGCTCGAGGCCGTCGTCGTCCCAGCCGCGCGCGGCATCGACGGACACCGGGACGAGGCGACGACCTGCCGAGCGGAGTGCCTCGTAGGCGTGCGGATAGCTGGGCGCCTCGACGAGCGCGGTGCCGGCCGGGGTCAGGAGCAAGCGCGCAAGGAGCGAGATGGCGTGCTGTGCACCGAGGGTCACCATGATCTGACCGGGAGACGTGGGGACGCCGCGCGCCGAGTACCTGTCGGCGAGGGCCTGGCGCAGCCGGGGGAGCCCGAGCGGGTCGTAGCCGTTGCCGTTCAGGTAGGCGGGGAGGTCCCGCGCAGCCCTGGCTGCCGCCTCGCCCACCTGCGGTGCTGCCGGGAGCGCCGCCTTGCTGAAGTCGAGGACCACGCCGTCGCCGCCGTCGAGGTCCGGCGCGCCCCGCCCCGGCATGGCGACCACGCTGCCCGAGCCCCGTGTGCTCTCCAGGTAGCCCGCCGACCGCAGGCGTGCATACGCGGCGGCCACCAGTGTCCTGCTGACCCCCAGGTGCGCAGCGAGCTCCCGCTCGGCCGGGAGGCGTGTACCCAGCGGGATCCGCCCGTCGAGGGCGAGCAGCCTGATGCGGTCTGCGAGGGCGACATAGGCGGGTCCGGACGTACGCCAGGTGCCGAGCTCCAGGGCGAGCCTGCGGGTCGGGAGAACGATCATGAGGCCACGATGACACAATTGGCCTCTTGAAGTAAGTCCAATCAGCCGATCTACTGGATCCATGACCTTCCTCGGTGCCCGGCGTGGCCTGCAGCTCCTCATCGGCGTGTTCCTCTACGGCCTCTCGCTCGCCATGATGATCCGTGCCACGCTCGGAGTGTCGCCATGGGACGTCCTGGGCCAGGGCGGATCGCTGCAGACCGGCATCCCCTTCGGGTTCATGACCAACATCATCGGGCTGATCGTGCTGCTGCTCTGGATACCGCTGAGGCAGCGTCCCGGGATCGGGACCGTCCTCAACGTCCTGCTGGTGGGGCCGAGCGCCGAGGTGGGGCTGGCGCTCCTGGATGAACCGGCGCCGCTCTGGGCCCGGATCCTCCTGTTCACGGGTGGACTGGTGCTGCTGGCGGTCGCGAGCGGGCTCTACATCGGGGCCAGGCTGGGTCCGGGTCCGCGTGACGGTCTCATGACAGGCCTCCATGCCCGGTTCGGCCTGCCCATCTGGCTCGTCCGGACGGCGATCGAGGGGACGGTGCTGGTACTCGGCTGGCTGCTCGGCGGGTCGGTCGGTCTGGGCACCGTGGCCTTCGCGCTGCTCATCGGCCCGCTGATCAACATCGCGCTGCCGATCTTCCGCGTCCCGGAGCGTCCCTGACCGACGCCGGACGCCGTCGTCGCCTGACCGGTGCCCGCGCAGAAACGCGCTGGTACGCGCCGGGATGCCGGGTGATCGGTGGCGGGGGATGCCCACCTAGACTGGAACCCCTGCCGCCAGCGAGAGGAACCCATGAGCACCGACGTCCCCAGCGCCGACGTCCCCAGCGCCGAGACCCGCAGCCCCTGGCGCGAGCTCGGACCGGGCATCTACGTGCTCCGGACCGGGTTCCGGATGAACGTCGGTCTCGTGGTCGGCACGGAGAAGGCGCTCGTCGTGGACACCGGCGCCGGACCGGTCAGCGCCGCCGAGGTGTACTCCCACGTCCGCGACGTCACGGCGCTGCCGCTGATCGTCGTCAACACGCACGCCCATGCCGACCACTTCTTCGGGAACAGCTACTTCGCCGCGCAGGGCGTCGAGGAGTTCTGGGCGACGTCGCGATGCAGTGCCGTCCAGGCCGAGAACGGCGAGGAGCAGCGGGCGCTGGTCGCCGCCGTCGAGCCGGCCATGGGAGCGGGCGAGGGCCTACACGCCGCCATCCTGCCGGCCAACCGCCTGGTGGAGGGCAAGCCCGTGGACCTCGATCTCGGCGGTGTCTCGGTGACGCTGTTCCACCTCGGACGGGGGCACACGGACCACGACCTGCTGATCGGCGCCGGGAACGTCCTTTTCACGGGCGATCTCGTGGAGGAGGGCTCGGACCCTGTCTTCGAGGACTCCTTCCCCGTCGACTGGGTGCGGACGCTCGGCAAAATGGTAGCGCTCGAGGACCTCTACGACGTCTTCGTCCCCGGTCACGGGGAGCCGGTCGCCGTGCAGGAGGTCATCACGCAGATGAACAAGATGCGCAGCGCCATCCGTGTGACGAGGACGGCGATGGACGAAGCCTCGGTGGACATGACCAAGGCCATCCCGATCCTGCCGTATGGCCCGGAGCAGTCACGGGCGCTCCTGATCCGCCTGCGCACGCTCGCCCACTGGAGCTGGCTGACCCGCAAGCACTAGCACGCGTGGCCGGGGCCCTGCGTGTGATCTTGATCGCGCCGGGGGCGGTTGTAGCGGTGTCGCCGGCGTCCCTACGCTGGAATGACAGACGGACGGGTTAGCAGCGGCCCTTCGGAGTACTTCCAGAAGGAGCCGCTATGTCGGACCGCCCTGTGCCCACACCCCTGCCCCGAGTCCTCGAGAACCCCGAGCACCACACCGCCGACCTGCCGGTGCAGCTCCCCGCGTACAACCCCGCGGACCTGCGCCACGGTGTCGTCCACTTCGGGGTCGGCGGATTCCACCGTGCCCACCAGGGTGTCTATTTCGACGAGCTGGCCGGTAGGGGACTCGCCATGGACTGGGGCGTGATCGGAGTCGGCCTGCACCGCCGGGAGATGAAGGACATGCTCGAGCGGCAGGACCACCTCTACACCGTCATCGAGCGGGGCGCGGAGGAGGACTCCGCGCGCGTCATCGGCTCCATGGTCGACTACCTGTACGCGCCCGAGGACCCCGAGGCCGTCCTCGCCACGCTCGCGAGCGAGCGCACCCGGCTCGTGACCCTGACAGTTACCGGTTCCAGCTACCACGTGGATCCCGTGACCGGGGAGTTCCAGGCTGACGACGAGGACATCGCGGAGGACCTCGCGCACCCCGAGCGGCCCGCCACCGTGTTCGGCTACATCGTCGAGGCCCTGCGTCGCCGCCGCGAGCAGGGGCTCCCGCCGTTCACCGTCCTGCCGTGCGACAACATGCAGCGCGGTGGCGAGGTGGCGCGCACCGCCGTCGTCTCCCTGGCCCGCCTACGGGACGCCGACCTGGCCGACTGGATCGACCGCGAGGGTGCGTTCCCCTCGAGCATGGTGGACCGCATCACCCCGACCACGTCCCCCGGGGAGCGGGACGCCGTCGTGGACCGGTTCGGCCTCGACGACGCCTGGCCCGTGCTCACCGAACCCTTCGCACAGTGGATCATCGAGGACTCCTTCTGCAACGGACGGCCTCCCCTCGACGAGGTCGGCGTGCACTTCGTCGACGACGTCGAGCCCTTCGAACTCATGAAGACCCGCCTGCTGAACGCCGGCCACTGCGCTCTCGGGTACTACGGCCTCCTCCTGGGGTACCGCACCACCGCGGAGGCCATGGCCGACGACGTCGTCCGCGGCTTCCTGACCGCGTTCCTGGACGAGGTCATCCCGCTCCTGCCGGCGATCCCGGGGATCGACCTCGGGGAGTACCGCGACTCCCTGCTCGGGAGGCTGTCGAACGCCTCCATGGAGGACCAGCTGGAGCGGCTCACGCGTCGCAGCTCCACGAAGGTCTCCGACTACGTGCTGCCGTCCCTGCTCGCGGCGCTCGATCAGGACAGCGCCCACCGGATGCTGCTGCTGACCATCGCAGGCTGGTTCCGCTACCTGCGCGGCGTCGACGAGCAGGGGGCCGAGTACGACGTGCAGGACGCCCGGGCCGACGAGATGCGCCCCCTCGCCGAGGGCGGACGGTTCGACGCGTGGATCGGCGACGCCTCGGTCTTCGCCGATCTCGCCGACCGGAAGGACATCGTGGAGGAACTGCAGGAGCTCGTGGACCAACTGGACGCCCGGGGAGCGCGTGCCGTCCTCGACGCCGAGACCGATGCGTCTTCCGATGCGTCTGCAGGTGCAGATGCCCGGGCCGCCTCCGGAGCGGGCATGGGTTCTGCCGGTGCGGCCGCCCCGTCGCGCCTCGATCCGGCTGCCGTCCGCGTGATCCTGTGCGACGCGGACGGCAACCTGTTCCCCTCCGAGGAGGTCGCCTTCGAGGCGTCCACGGACGTCACGAACCGGCTCGCCGAGGACGCCGGCGTGCCCGTCCGCTTCGAGCCGGAGGAACTGCGCCAGGCGACGCTCGGGAAGAACTTCCGGCGTGTGGCCGCCGAGCTGACCGAACCGGACAGCGAGTGGCCCGGTCCGGCCCGACAGTTCGGCGACGAGGAGCTGGAGCAGTGGATCTCGGAGGAGAAGCACGTGGTGAGCGAGCACCTGCGCGCCACCCTCGAGCCCGACACGGAGATCAGTCACGCCCTGCAGGAACTCGACCGGCACTTCGAGCTCGCCGTGGTCAGCTCGAGCGCCACCTCGCGGCTCCAGGCCTCCTTCGAGGCCACGGACCTCGGGCGTTTCTTCCCCGCGAACCGGGTGTTCAGTGCGGAGGACTCGATGCCGGAGCCCGTCAGCAAGCCCGACCCCGCGGTGTACCTGTTCGCCCTCGAGCAGCTCGGCGTGTCCGCCGATGCGTCACTCGCCATCGAGGACTCGGTGACGGGTGCGACGTCGGCGGTCGCCGCCGGGTGTCCCACCATCGGCAACGTCTGCTTCGTCGCACCCGAGGAGCGCCAGGAACGACGACGCCGGCTCGAGGACGTCGGAGTCGTCGCGGTCGTCGAGTCCTGGTCGGAGCTGCTCGAACTCCTCGCACTGGAGCCCGCTGTCAGCGCCGGTGCCACCGGCTGATTGCCGGTAGCCCACGTGCGAAGGGACCGGCCGGCTGATTCCTGCAGCGGCCGGTCCCGCGTCCCGCGGCGTGGGAGGGATCAGCCGGCGGAGTCCCCGAACACCGTTCGGTCGAGGAAGGCGTTGCGGAACTTCCCCTCGGGGTCCAGGCGTCGGGCGAGGGCCCTGAAGTCGTCGAAGCGGGGGTAGAGCGGCGCGAGCTGGACGGCGTCGGCCGCGAACAGCTTCCCCCAGTGCGGACGTGCCGCGAACGGTGCCAGTGCGGCCTCCAGTTCGGGCAGGAGAGCCTCGACCTCGGGCTGCATCGGCTTCCACGTGAAGTGGAGTGCGATCCCGTCGCGGCGGTAGTTGCTGCTGAGCCACAACTCGTCGGCGGCCATCGACCGCACCTCGGATACCTGCAGCAGGGGAGAGATGCGTGGTGCGAGGGTCCGCATGGCATCGATCGCCGCGACGGCGTGCTCCCGGCCCACGAGGTACTCGGTCTGCAGCTCATCGCCGTTGCTGGGCGTGAAGGCGAGCCGGAAGTGTGCGAGCCGCTCGGACCACGGGCCGGGGACACCCAACTGCTGCGTGCAGTGGTCGGCCGCCATGCCGGGGACCATGTGGAGCGGCCGGTCCGCGGCCGTCCCGCCGTAGAACGACGACGGCGCGGGGGAGCCGCTGTCGACCCGGCTCTTGAGCCAGGCCTGGACGATGGTGTCGCCGGACCAGTCGGTGAACAGGCTGACGCTGTAGGCGGAGGACGTGGCGGCGTCGTAGTCCGCCAGCACCGCGTCCCACGGGACGTCCGTGAAGACGTCCTGGCGGACGTCGAACGTCGGCTCGATCCGCAGCGTCACGCGGTGCACGACGCCGAGCGCGCCGAGGCCCACCACCATGCCGTCGAAGTCGTCGTCGCCCTTGGTCACGCTGAGGACGTCGCCCGAGGCGGTGACGAGCTCGAGCCCGACGACGGCGGTGGCGAGGTTCCCGTTCCTGTTCCCGGAACCGTGGGTGGCGGTTGCGATGGCCCCGCCGATCGAGATGTGGGGGAGGGACGCCAGGTTGTGCAGGGCGTATCCGCGCTGCTGCAGATGCGCGGCGAGCACGCCGTACCGGACGCCGGCGCCGACCATGACGGTCAGAGCGGCCTCGTCGATGTCGACTGCGGGATCGAGGACGTCGAGGGACACGAGGATCCCGGGGCTGTCGGCGATGTCGTTGAAGGAATGACGCGACCCGAGAGCGCTGACACGTGTGGCTCCTGCCACTGCGCGCTGGAGGTCGGAGAGTGAGGTCGGATGCTCGATCGTCCGGGCGCGGTACTCGTAGTTGCCCGCCCAGTTGAGCCTGTCCCGTACCTGTTCCTCGATCATGGTGGTCCTTGTCTGGCCGGTGTCGCGCCGGTGGGGTGAGGAGGGGCTCGACGCCGTGAAGAGAGGCCGCAGCAACCCCTCCGGTAGGGTGCCCGCTCATCCTACAACGTTGTAGACTCACCTCACGCGTGAGGTGCAGTGCATCACGGCAGGACCCGAGGGAGCGGCATGGCGGCCACACTGAAGGACGTTGCGCTGGCAGCCGGCGTCTCGATCAAGACCGTCTCGAACGTCATCAACGACTACCAGCACATCCGCGCCGAGACGAAGCAGCGTGTCATGGAAGCCATCTCGGAACTCGGCTACAGCCCCAACCTGTCGGCCCGCAGCCTCCGCTCGGGCAGGACGGGCGTGATCGGGCTCGCCGTCCCCGAACTGTCGTTGAGTTATTTCGCGGAACTGGCCGATTCGATCATCAAGGCCGCCGAACGGCGCGGACTCAAGGTGCTGATCGAGCAGACCGGCGGGGACCGCGACCACGAGCTCGAGATCCTCTCGAGCCCTCGACTCCAGATGACCGACGGGCTCCTGTTCAGTCCGCTCGGGATGTCCAACGAGGACGCACACCATCTGAACGTGAACTTCCCGCTCGTCCTGCTCGGCGAACGCATCTTCGGTGGACCCACGGACCATGTGACGATGAGCAACGTCGAGTCAGCACGTGCCGCGACCGCGCACCTGCTCTCCAAGGGCCGGCGCCGCATCGCGGTGGTCGGCGGGCACCGGGGCGAGGTCATCGGTTCTGCCGGCCTCCGGCTGCGCGGGTACCGGCAGGCGCTCGATGAGGCCGGCATCCCCTTCGATCCCGAACTCGTGGCCTACACGACCCTCTGGCACCGGGCCAACGGTGCGACCTCGATGCGGGAGCTGCTCGCATCCGGGGTGGAGTTCGACGCCGTGTTCGGCATGAACGACACCCTGGCGCTCGGCGCGATGCGTGTGCTCCAGGAGGCGGGCCGGACGATCCCGGACGACGTCGCCGTCATCGGGTTCGACGACCTCGACGAAGGCAGATACTCCCTGCCGACGCTCTCCACGATCGCCCCGGGCCGCGACGAGATCGCCGACACCGCCGTGCGTGTCCTCCAGGAGCGCATCTCCGGGCGGGAGGGTGACGTGCCGCCCCGTGAGTTCGAGGCGCGGTTCCAGGTCATCGAGCGGGAGTCCTCGGCCCTGCCGGAGTAACGGTTCGGCCACTGGACGGGATTCCCTCCATGCACCCTTGACAGTGACCCGCCTCACTCTGCATGCTACTTCTACATCGTTTACCTACAACGATGTAAATGACGGAACCGAGACCTGCTCCGACCCTCGAACCCGAGGCCCAGGCGCAGGAGGACGGACCCGGATCAAGGAAGATTCGACAGGGCGCACCATCGGGGTGCCCCGGCGATCCTCCTCCCTGCAGAACCTGGACCAGCCGCCTTCGGGCGGACCACGGTGGAATGCCACCGCGAGAGGAAGCACACGATATGAAAGCCACGTTCCTGGCATCGGTCGGCATCGTCACCGGCGCTGCCGTAGCACTGACCGGCTGCTCCGGAGGGGAAGCGGGTGGCGACGGAGGGGGCTCCGAAGCCGCCTCCTGCACCAACACCATCGTCAACGCCGAGGCACCCCAGGTGACCGTCTGGGCCTGGTACCCCGCATTCGACGAGGTCGTCGACCAGTTCAACAACGCCAACGACGACGTCCAGATCTGCTGGACGAATGCAGGCCAGGGGAACGACGAGTACACGAAGTTCTCGACGTCGATCGAATCGGGATCGGGTGCCCCGGACGTCATCCAGCTCGAATCCGAGGTCCTCTCCAGCTTCACCATCCGTGACGCGCTCGTGGACCTCACCGAGTACGGAGCCGATGACGTCAAGGACCAGTACGCCGAAGGCGCCTGGGAGGACGCTTCGAGCGGCGACGCGGTCTACGCCATCCCCGTGGACGGCGGACCCATGGGCATGCTGTACCGCCAGGATCTCTTCGATGCGGCCGGCATCACCGTCCCCACCACGTGGGACGAGTTCGCGGCGGCCGCGAAGCAGCTCAAGGACTCGGGCAGCGGCGCCGTCATGGCCGACTTCCCGACCAATGGCCGCGCGTTCAACCAGGCGCTCTTCGCCCAGGCCGGGTCCGTCCCGTTCGAGTACGACTCCGCGAATCCGCAGGAGATCGGCATCGATGTGAACGACGACGGCGCCAAGAAGGTGCTCGAGTACTGGGAGGGGCTCGTCAAGGACGGTCTCGTGGCCACCGATGACGCCTTCACCGCCGACTACAACACCAAGCTGGTCGACGGCTCCTACGCCGTGTACCTCGCCGCCGCCTGGGGGCCCGGGTACCTGCAGGGCCTCTCGGACGCCGACCCGACCGCGGTCTGGCGTGCAGCACCGCTGCCGCAGTGGGACGCTGCCAGTCCCGTCCAGGTCAACTGGGGCGGATCCACGTTCGCCGTCACGGAGCAGGCCTCCGACAAGGAACTCGCCGCGAAGGTCGCCATGGGGATCTTCGGCAACGACGAGGGCATGAACCTCGGTGTCGACAAGGGCGCCCTCTTCCCGTCCTACGCCCCGGTGCTCGAGTCGGACGAGTTCGCCACCAAGGAGTACGAGTTCTTCGGCGGGCAGCAGATCAACAAGGACGTCTTCCTCGATGCCGCGGCCGGCTACGAGGGCGCCACGTTCAGCCCGTTCCAGAACTACGCCTACGACCAGCTGACGGTCCAGATCTACGCCATGGTCCAGGGCGAGAAGGACGCGAGCCAGGCACTCGACGACCTGCAGGCCTCGCTCGAGCAGTACGCCACCGAGCAGGGCTTCACGCTCAAGTAGCCCGACGGCAGGGTGCCCGCCCAGCGTGGGCACCCTGCTTCCCGGTCCCTGCGGAGACTCCCACCCCCACGTCCGTTCCCACCCCCACGTCCGTTCCGATCCGGAGGAAAGACCATCATGGCCACGACCACCGCGCCGACGTCGTCCCACCGCGCCGAGGCACACCAGCAGGTCAAGCACCGACCGGACAGGAACTACCGGCGCCGCCAGCGCTGGGGGTGGTTGTTCGTCGCACCCTTCGCCCTGATCTTCCTGACCTTCCTGGTCCTCCCGCTCGTCTTCGCCTTCCGGATGAGCCTGTTCACGAGCACGCTCGCCACCGGCGACAGGTTCGTGGGCTTCGCGAACTACGCCAAGGCCTTCACGGATCCGCTCTTCCTCGACGGACTGCTCACCGTGGCGAAGTTCGGGCTCATCATGATCCCGGCCCAGATGATCGTGGCGCTGATCGCCGCGCTCGTCCTCGACAACCTCGCCACCTGGGCGTCGAAGTTCTCCCGGCTGATGATCTTCATCCCCTACGCCGTGCCGGTGGTCATCGGTGCGCTCATGTGGGGCTTCCTCTACAGTCCGCGCTTCGGTCCCGCGAGTACGCTCTTCGCCCTGTTCGGGGCCGAGGCGCCGAACTTCCTCGCGCAGGACAGCATCTTCGGAAGCCTCGTGAACATCGTGACCTGGCAGTGGGCCGGCTACTACATGATCATCATCTACGCCGCGCTCAGGGGCATCGACCCGGGGATCTACGAGGCGGCCGTGCTCGACGGTGCCTCGGACCGGCAGATCGCCACCCGCATCAAGGTCCCCATGATCTCCTCCTCGCTCGTCATGGTGGTCATCTTCGCCCTGATCGGGACCCTCCAGTTCTTCACCGAACCGCAAGTGCTGCGGGGCGTTGCGCAGGGTGCGATCCCCACGGACTACACCCCGAACATGTACGCGTTCTCGCTGGCCTTCTCCTACAGCCAGTTCAACTACGCCTCGGCCATCTCGTTCGCGCTCGGCATCGTGGTCTTCGTGTTCTCCTTCTTCTTCCTCTTCCTGACCCGCAAGCAGAGCGGACTGAAATAAGCCATGGCACTCGTCACAGACACGCTCGATTCGCAGCAGGGCGGCAGGGGCCGCAGCGCGGCATCGCGCACCAGGGCCCGCAGCGGCGGGCCGCGCATCGGCTCGCACATCTTCCTGCTCATCCTCGTCATCTACTTCATCACCCCCATCTGGTGGCTGACCGTCGCGAGCACCAAGGACACCGCGGGCCTCTTCGGCGGTTCGGGCGGGCCGCTGTGGTTCGACGACGAGTTCCACTTCGTCGACAACGTCCAGGGCCTGTTCGACCGCCAGAACGGCATCTACTGGCGCTGGCTCGGCAACTCGTTCCTGTACGCCATCTCGGGCGGCGTGGGTGCCACGGTCCTCGCGGTCCTCGCCGGCTACGGCTTCGCCAAGTACAGGTTCCGCGGCAGGGGTGCCTTCTTCGGCATCCTGCTCGGCGCGGTCATGGTCCCGCTGACGGCGCTCGTGATCCCGACGTTCGTCCTCCTCAGCGAGGTCGGCCTCGTCAACACCATCTGGGCCGTCATCCTCCCGTCGCTCCTCAGCCCGTTCGGCGTCTACCTCATGAGGGTCTTCGCCCAGGAGGCCGTGCCGGACGAACTGCTGGACGCCGCGCGGATCGACGGCGCCGGAGAGCTCCGGACGTTCTTCACGATCGCGCTGCCGCTGCTGCGCCCGGCCATCGTCACGGTGCTCCTGCTCTCGGTCGTCGGCACCTGGAACAACTTCTTCCTGCCGCTGGCGGTCCTCAGCGATCCCCTGCTGCTCCCCGTCACCGTGGGGCTGAACGGCTGGACCGCGCTGTCCAACGCCGGCAGCGGCGGCGAGGCGCTCTGGAACCTCATCACCACCGGCGCCTTCATCTCGATCATCCCGCTGATCATCGCGTTCCTCTCCCTCCAGAAGTACTGGCAGGGCGGACTGTCCCTGGGCTCGCTCAAGTAGCCGCAGGACCGCCTTCTCGACCCCACGACACCGCACAGAAAGTAGTTCGATGCAGAACGCACGCCTCACCCTCGACCCCCACTTCACGGTCGGGCGGATCAACCGCAACATCTTCGGCGGATTCGTCGAGCACCTCGGCCGCCACGTGTACGACGGCATCTACGAGCCCGGCCACACCACGGCCGACGACGAGGGCTTCCGCCAGGACGTCATCGAGCTGGTGAGGGAGATGGGGGTCTCGACGATCCGCTACCCGGGCGGGAACTTCGTCTCCGGGTTCCGCTGGGAGGACAGCGTGGGCCCGCGCGACGAACGCCCCACACGCCTCGACCTGGCCTGGCACTCCACCGAGACGAACCAGGTGGGCATGCACGAGTTCGCGTCCTGGCTGCGGAAGGTGGACAGCGACCTCATGCTCGCGGTCAACCTCGGCACGCGCGGCACGCTCGAGGCCCTCGAGCTCCTCGAGTACTCGAACCTGCCCAAGGGCACGGATCTTGCCGACCAGCGGATGGCCAACGGGCGCCCGGATCCGTTCGGGGTGAAGATCTGGTGCCTCGGCAACGAGATGGACGGTCCCTGGCAGCTCGGTCACCGGTCGGCCGACGACTACGGGAAGATCGCCTCGCGCACGGCGAAGGCCATGCGCCAGCTGGACCCGTCCATCGAACTCGTGGCCTGCGGGTCCTCCAGCGCCCACATGCCGACCTTCGGCGAGTGGGAGCGCGTGGTCCTCTCCCACACCTACGACGACGTCGACTACATCTCCTGCCACGCCTACTACGAGGAGAAGGACGGCGACCTCGGCTCGTTCCTCGCCTCGGCAGTCGACATGGACTCCTTCATCGAGTCGGTCGTCGCCACGGCGGACCACGTGAAGGCCGTCCGGGGCAGTTCGAAGACCATCAACATCTCCTTCGACGAGTGGAACGTCTGGTACATCAGCCGCTTCGAGAACGTCGACAAGATCCAGGGCCTCGACAACTGGCCGGTCGCCCCGCGCCTGCTCGAGGACTGCTATTCGGTGGCGGACGCCGTCGTGTTCGGGAACCTGATGATCTCGCTGCTCAAGCACGCGGACCGCGTCACCTCGGCGTCGCTGGCGCAGCTCGTGAACGTGATCGCCCCGATCATGACGGAGCCGGGCGGCCCGGCCTGGCGCCAGACCACCTTCTTCCCGTTCGCCATCACCTCGCGCCTGGCGCAGGGCTCCGTGCTCGAGCTGAAGCTCGACGCCGGGACCTACGAGACCAGCGAGTACGGTGTCGTCCCGCTCGTGGACGCCGTGGCGACGCACGACGACGCCACCGGCGCCACCGCCGTGTTCCTCGTGAACCGGTCGCAGACCGAGGAGACCACCGTGTCCATCGATATCGCCGCGCTGGATGCCTTCCATCGGGTGGATGCGCAGTCGCTGTACGATACGGACGTGTATGCGAAGAACACCCTTGAGGAGCCCGAGCGCGTGACCATGAGACCCAATACCTCCGCCACGCTGGATGGCGGCGTCGTCACCATCACGCTTCCCCCCGTGTCATGGACGGCCGTAACGCTCGCATGAACAACGTTGAATACAGGATCGAGGGCGACGGCTATGCGGCCGTCGTCCTCGGTCTCGGTGCCGCCGTCCGTGAGCTCACGTACGAGGGACGCCCCCTCGTGGTCGGTTTCGGTGCGGACGAGGAGATGCCGAACTTCCGTGGTGCCTTCGTGGCGCCCTGGCCCAACCGCATCGCCGACGGACGCTACTCGTTCGACGGTGTCGACCACGAGCTGCCGGTCAACGAACCCGAGCGGGGCACGGCCCTCCACGGACTCGTCTTCGACATCCCCTGGACCCTCGTGGAGCACAGCGCTTCCGCCGTGACGCTCGGGTGCACCATCGAGCCGACGGAGGCGTACCCCTTCACGGTCGCGCTGCACGCACGCTTCAGTGTCGGCCCCGATGGTTTCCGCACCGACGTCACGGCCCTGAACACGGGTTCGCGGCGCGCGCCCTACGGCGTCTGCCCTCACCCGTACCTCCTGGCGGGACCATCGCCGCTCGACGAGTGGGTGCTCGAACTCCCGGCGTCCACCGTCCTGACCGTCACGCCCGATCGCCTGCTGCCGGTGGCGAAGGAACCCGTCGAGGGGACCCCCTTCGACTTCCGGTCGGCCCACCTCATCGGCGACGTGCAGATCGATCATGCCTTCACGGACATCAGTCGCGACGCAGCCGGCCTTGCCACCGTCAGGGTCACCGATCCGGCGCACGGAACCGGCACCGCGATGGTCTGGGACGAGAGCTGCCCATGGGTCCAGATCCATACGGCCGACCTCCCGCAGAAGCTCGAGGACACCCGTCTGGGCCTCGCTGTCGAACCCATGACGTGTCCGCCTGCGGCGTTCACCACGGGGGAGGACCTCGTGGTCCTCGAGCCGGGTGCGACGCACCGGACCGGCTGGACGATCACCGCTCTCTAGGGGTCAGGCCCGGCCTGCCGCCGTGCGGTGTGCCACGCGTCAGCTGTACGTGGGGAGCCGGTCCTGTCCGGGGACCTCGTGGCAGCCTGTCAGGCTGTCGGTGCGTATCAGGTCGTCGTAGCCTGCCAGGGCGAGCAACTCGTCCGTGATGGTCTCTCGCGTACCGGCGGACTGCAGGATGTGGAACGACGGGTAGGCCGGCAGGCGCCGGTAGGCGGCCTGCAGCGCCGCGAGACCCGAGCGGGTCTCGCGGTCCGTGGCGCGCCGGTGTACCCGTTCGAGGGCGACGTCGACCGGGAGCTCGAAGTGCACGACGACGTCGGGAGCCGGCAGGACACGCCGAAGCCACGGCACGAGGACGCCGTGCGGAAGGCCTTGTGTCTCCCGCAGTGCGAGCTGGCAGTCCAGTCCGCGATCGAGGATGGCGACGCCGTCGAACCGGGCCAGCCGCACCTCGTTCACGAGGACGTTGGCCACGCGGGTGACCGTCTCCAGGAGGTCCTGGACGCGGGGTCCGGGCGCCCAGTGCAGGGCGTACCACCAGCCGCTCATGGTCCTCCGGCCGGCAGGGTTCTTCAGCACGAGTGCTGTGCCGCCGCGAGCCGTGATGGCGGCTGCGAAATCGCGCGCTGCCGTGCTCTTGCCGGAGCCGTCGATGCCGGTCAGGAGGATACGCACGGGGTGGACCTTTCGAGGAGGGGTACCCCGTTCCAACGGGGCGGACCGATGGCTCGTTCCCCGGCCGGTCGATGTCCCGCGTCCGGCGGTAGTGTCGGGTTGCACGAACTCAGCGGACGGAGCATAGAGCCATGCCGACCACGATCATCACGGCTGCGGCCGTCATCGGCTGTCTTCTGACCGCGGGTGTCTATGTCGCCTTCGCCGTGATGGTGATACCGGCGCTGACCCCGGACCCGCGGGCCGGCACGACGGTCATGCGTGAGATCAACCGCTGGGCGGTACGTCCGCCCTTCATGGCTCTCTTCTTCGGCACCGCGATCCTCTGCGTCGTTGCGTTGGTGCTCGGCGTCCTCGGGCGCGAGCCTCTTGTGGGTCTGGGAGCTGCGGGCTATCTCGTGGGCGTGGTCATCACCGTTGTCGGCAACGTCCCCCTGAACGACGCACTTGCTCGTGCGGGGTCCGGCGGCTCGGGCGACACTGGTGACTCTGGTGGCTCGGGAGGCTCGGGAGGCTCGGGTGGTTCCGGTGGTTCGGGTGGCTCGGGTGGCTCGGGTGGCTCGGGTGGTTCGGGTGGTTCGGGTGGTTCGGGTGGTTCGGGTGGTTCGGGTGGTTCGGGTGGTTCGGGTGGTTCGGGCCGCTCGGGTGGCCCGGGTGTCTCTGGTGGCTCGGGTGGTTCGGGCGCTTCCGACGAGGACGCTGCGTGGGCCGTGTTCGTCGGCCCGTGGTCGAGGCTGAACCTGGCGCGTGCGGTCGTGTCGGCGCTGGGCGGCGCCCTCCTGCTGGTGCACCTGCTGGCTTGAGGGGCGTCGGCGCCGTCCGGTTCGGGGGGTACGGGAGTGCGGTTACCGGTCCGCCATCGGGCTGACCGGCGGCACGTGGTTGCTCGGCCTGTTCGTCAGCAGGGGTCGGCCCACAACGGCTTGTCACTGTGCGGTATGCACGGTGCGGTATGCACGGCTCGGCACTCACCGCTTGGTGCAGGGTGCGGTATGCACGGCTCGGCACTCACCGCTTGGTGCAGGGTGCGGTATTCACGGTATTCACGATGTTCCGGTCGCGGCGCTGTACTCAGGCACGGTACTCACAGCGCGCTGGTCACTGCTCAGTGCGAATCTGCCGCTGGTCACTGTCCAGCGCGATGCTGCCGCCGGTCAGATGGTCCTGGCATCAGAAAGCGCAGCGAGCAGTTCCTGTTCCTCACTCCTCGTCAGGCCGGCCTTCCGGTCGCGCTCGAGCCCGCGGGCGCTTTCGTCGTCCAGCGTGTCCCGGAGTGTCTCGCTCAGGTCCCTGAGTTCACCGCCCGCTGCACGGAACGCCGCGTTGCTGCGTCGGCAGAACCCCGTGAACTCGTCCGGGAGCCACAGTGGCAGTGACCTCGGACCGGACCAGTAGGCGACGCCCTGTTCGACCAGCCATGCGGGTGACGCCTCCACCACTGCGCCCGCGTGGCCCGTGACGGAGCGTGCCCGCGCGATGACCTCGTCGAAGCCATGCACGTCACCGACCGCGTTGATGACACCTACGGTTCCCGCCAGACCTGCGCTGATGGTCCAGGCAGCGAGATCGCGTACATCGATGACCTGGACGTACCGGTGGGAGAGTGTCGGTGCGAGGACGTCTTCGTCGCCGGCGAGCGCACACCGCGAGACCCAGTAGCCGAACCTGTCACTGCCGTCACCGGGTCCTGCGATGAGGCCGGCACGGACGGTGAGGAGACGGTCCCCGAGCACGTCTGCACTCGCTCGTTCGCAGAGCACCTTGGCTGAGGCGTAATCGTCGCCTGTCGTGTCGGCCGCGACGTCGACCAGTGCCGCGGTCTCGTCCGCACCCGGTTCGGCATGCGAAGCGTAGACGGAGCAGGAGGAGATCAGCGTCCAGTGGGCTGCCCGTCGGGCCAGGGCTGCGAGCGCACCGGTGACGTGGTCCATGTCCCACGAGATCTCGATGACCTCGTCCCAGTCGGTGTCGCTGACGGCGTCGTACGCGCGGGGAGCCGAGCGGTCGGCGGCGACAAGCTCGGCACCGGGTGGAGGGGGTCCTTGCGTACCTCGGGCGAGGCAGGTGACGTCGTGACCGGCGGCGACCAGCTGCGCGGCCACTTCCCGGCCGAGCCATGCGGTACCACCGAGGATCAGGATGCGACTCATGCCCCCACTCAACAGGACCGGATTCTCCCTGTCACCGTTCCTGCTGCGCCGCCTCCACGGTGTCTGGCGCCTCAGCGGTGCCGGCGGCTCCCGGCGGATTCGCCGATTCGACCACGCGGGCTGCCAGCAGGCGGGCCTCGCGTAGCCGCTCCGGAGGGCAGGTCCCGACGGGAGGCATCGAGAACGCGACGTCGCCGTCGTCGTGCCGGGAGACGCACTTCCCGCCGCTGCGATGCACGCAGGGAAGTGCGAGTACGACGCCGCCGGCGGCGATCAGGAGGAGGGGATAGCCCCGGGCGCCAGAGACCTGGGCGAGGATCCCGAGGGAGATGCCGAGTATGCCGAGCAGGACAAGAAACCTGGTATTCATCACACGTCCGTCGTCGTTGACTGATTGTGGTGGCACCGATAGTACTCCCCGCAGTACGGGACGCCCCAGCTGCCCGGCCCTATCACCTCGCAGCAGGACGCGGGTGGAGTGTGGCCGTGGTCAGTTCCGCGGGTGGGGTCGGGTCGGGTGGGGTCGGGTCGGGTCGGGTCAGGTCGGGTCAGGTCAGGATGCGCTGGTAGAGCAGGTGGTCCTGCCAGGCGCCCGCGATCCGAAGGTACGACGGCGCCAGGCCGATCACGGTGAAGCCGGCCCGGTCCAGGACGGCTCTCGAGGGCGCATTCCGGGGCAGGACCGATGCCTGGACGCGGTGCAGCCCGAGCTCGTCGCGTGCGTGCAGCAGCGCTGCCCTGAGTGCGCCCGAGCACACGCCCTGGCCCTGGAGCCGGGCGTCGACCCAGTAGCCGACGTGCGCACTGAGGAAGGGCCCGCGCACGATTCCGGTGAGGGTGATGGCGCCGACGATGCGCTCCTCCGTCGTCATCACCCACGGAACCTCGGTACCGGACGCCAGGCCTGCGACATGGGTGCTGATCTGCTCCGACTGTCCTGCCGGGGTGAAGAAGGCGTCGTCGCGGGACGGCTCCCACGGCGCGAGGTGTTCGCGGTTGTCGCGGTAGGCCCGAGCGAGTGCGGTCGAATCGGTTGTGGCGAGCAGACGCATGCGTACCGGAGATGGCAGGGTGGGAGGCAACACCTGCGCAACAGTAGTGGACGTACGCCGAGCTGGTCCGGAAGGTGCGGAGGGGCCACGGGGGAAGAGGAACGATGGACGGTACGTGCACCATCAGGAGAGCGACACCTGCCGATGCGGCAGCCTTTGCCCGTTCGCAGATCGATGCATGGCGCGCTGCGTACGATGGCATCCTTCCGGCGGAGTTCCTCGCTGCCCTGGATCATGACCGGATGACGGCACGGTGGGAGCGCAGCCTCGCCTCGCCGGGCGAGGGGGTGTCGCAGCTCGTCCTCTGCATCGACGGGCAGGTGGTCGGCTGGTCGGGATTCGGGGCCCCGCGGGACGAGGTCGGCGACGGCGTGGGAGAGATCCACGCCATCAACCTGAGCCCTGCCTACTGGTCGCGTGGTCTCGGGTCGCTCCTCTTTGCACAGTCGGTCCGTGAACTGGCCGCGATGGGCTACCGCGAGGCGTACCTGTGGGTCGCGGACGGTAATGCGCGTGCCGTGGCCTTCTACGAACGGCACGGGTGGCATGTCGACGGCGTGACCCAGGACGACGCCGGCTTCACTCCGCCATTGCGCGAACTCCGGGTGGTATGTCCCGTCCTCACGCCCAGCTGAGCTGCCGGGCCTCCCTCCTGGTGGCCCGTTGTGCTCGCGGGACACTTCCGGCCTGATGCGTCCACTGGCACACTGTCTCCATGGCAGGAGTGCCCGACACCCGGGTGGACGACTACATCGCAGCCCTACCGCGCTGGCAGCAGGACATCTGCCACACGGTCCGTCGTCTCGTGCACGAGGCGGATCCCGAGGTGCAGGAGACGATCAAGCGCACCCGGCAGCCCTACTTCGTCCTCGACGGCAACGTGTGTGCGCTGCTTGCCACGAAGGACCACGTCAACGTGTTCCTGTACGACGGCGGGCTGGCACCCGATCCGCACGGCATCATCACAGGTGGTACCTCCAACTCCACGGGGCGGACGGTCGCGCTCTACGAGGACGGGCCGTTGGACGAGGATGCACTGCGGGAGATGTTCAGGGCCATCATCGCGGACAACCGTGCAGGCGGCTGGCGCAACATCAAGAAGCGTGCAAGCCTAGGCGAATGAGCCCGATCCAGGACGTCGTCATGCCTGCGGGCACCCTTTCCGCCTATGTGGTCCGTCCGGCCGGGCCTGTGCGGGGCGGGCTCGTCCTGATCCACGAGGTATGGGGGCTCGTCAGCCATACCCGCGACGTCGCGGACCGGTTCGCGCGGGAAGGGTATGTCGTCGTCGCACCCGATCTGCTCGCCGACCAGGGCATCACCGAGGAGAACACTGCAGGAATCGGTGAGGCGATCGCGAGCCCGGACGAGGCAGTGCGCAACGAGGCGCAACCGAAGCTCAGGGCACTCCTTGCACCCTTGCGGAATCCCGAGTTCGGGGCGCTCACCACGGAGCGGGTCCGGGCGTGCTTCGAGTTCCTGTACGACGATACCGACGTCGCAGGGCGTGTCGGCATCACCGGTTTCTGCTTCGGTGGAACCTACAGCTTCTCCCTGGCCGTCGAAGAACCACGTCTGATGGCATGCGTGCCCTTCTACGGTCAGGCGTCGTTCTCGGACGAGGAACTGGCGCGCATCAAGGCACCCGTCCTGGCCTTCTACGGTCAGGACGACAAGCCCCTCATCGCGGCGCTGCCGGCGCTCGAAGCAGCAATGGACGTCGCAGGTGTCGATTTCACGCCCAGGGTCTATCAGGGTGCCGGTCACGCCTTCTTCAACGACTCCAATCGCTTCGCGTATCGCCCGGAGGCCGCTGAAGACGCATGGAACTTGACCCTGGAGTTCCTCGCCCGACATGTCGTCTGAGCCGTCTGAGCCGTCTGAGCCGTCTGAGCCGTCTGAGCCGTCTGAGCCGTCTGAGCCGTCTGAGCCGTCTGAGCCGTCTGAGCCGTCTGAGCCATCTTGGGTGCCCGGGTTGCCTAGGTCGGAGGTGCCTGTGGTGTCGCACGCGTCGATTGAGCAGGCTGGATCGCCCGGGTTGCCTGGGCCGGATGCGCCTGTTGCGTCGCGGGCGTCGATCGAGCAGGCCGGATCGCCTGCCCACGAATCTGCCGCCTTCGTAGCACCGGCATCATCCGGATCGTCGTCATCCAGATCGGTATCATCCGGATCGTCCGAGGCACCCGGCCCACTACCGTCAGCGCCTGCCGGCAGACCTCCTCATGTCACGCCCACCTACCTGCTGTTGGTGTTCATCGGCGGGATGAGCGGAACCCTTGCCCGGTTCGGTCTCGCCGGGGCACTCCCTACTCCCGCAGGCCTGCCGCTCGGGATCTTCCTGATCAACATCGCCGGCGCCTTCGCACTCGGACTTCTGCTCGAGGCTCTTGCGCAGCACGGTCCCGACGAAGGACGCCGACGAGCGATCCGCCTGCTCCTCGGCACGGGCTTCCTCGGTGGCTTCACCACCTACAGCGCCCTTGCTGTCGACTCCGCCCTCCTTCTCGATTCCGGCAGGGTGGTTGAGGGAATCGCCTATCTCGCAGGATCCGCCCTCCTGGGCCTCGTCGTGGCGGCGGCAGGGATCGCGGTGGGTGCACGGACTCGCCGTGGTCCTTCAGCTGATGAGGGGTCGGGGCCGGAACCGGGTGCGGCACCTCGTCAGGGGCCCGGCCCGGACGCGTCGACGGGGATGACGTCGTGAGCGTGTTCGACGTCCTCGTGCTCGGCGCCGCCGGAGGACTCGGGGCGGTCGCCCGATTCATGCTCGACGGCGTCATCAGGGCGTCGGTCCGAGGCACGGCCCCGATCGGCACGATGGCCGTCAATGTCAGTGGTTCGCTGTTGCTCGGGCTGCTGACCGGGCTGGTCCTTGCGTCCGCGCTTCCGCCCTCGTGGTTGGTGATCGGCGGCACGGGTTTCCTCGGCGGATACACCACCTTCAGCACGGCCAGCAGCGAGACGGTGCGACTGATCCAGGCGGGTCACACGAAAGCGGCAATCATGTCAGGGATCGGAACGGCGGTCGCGGCGCTTGCGGCAGCAGCCCTCGGCCTCGTGACCGGGTTCCTGGTGGCCTGACCGGGTCCGTCCTGAGGGCCTGCTGCCTACGCACACCCAGCGAACCTGCACCCGGTGCCCCAGGCTAGCCCCGCCACCCGCGGCCCCAGGCCTGGTGACTTAACCCGGTGAGCTCTAGCCCGGTGAGCTCAAGCAAGACGCCTCTCGAACCGGTGATGCGTAGCTGTGGCGCTCGATCGCGAGTGACTCAACCAGGCTTGTCCAGTTCGTGTCCCAACCCCCGGGAGGCAATGCCCGGAGGAGCCAGGACATGACCCGGCGTACCATCGATCTCGCTCTGAACCGCGACTCCTGCTTGCCAGTAGAGGTTCCTCCGCGGGTTGCCGGTCCGTCTCCGACCGACGGGCGCGCTGAACCATGGGATACCACGACGGAGTTCGACCGTCCACGCATCGTGATGGAGGAGGTGATGGTGTCGGGAGCAGAGCAGCACACCGTTGTCGATGCTCGTCGAACCGCCCCGCGACCACGGCGCGAGGTGGTGTGCCTCGCACCCGCTGGCCGGGATGGGACAGTCCGGGAAGGCACAGCCCTTGTCCCTGGCCACCAGCGCCCTCCGAAGGTGCGGTGGGAACAACCGCTGTGCACGTCCGAGGTCCAGGATCTGCCCCGCACCACCGAGGACCAGCGGGATGATGTCGGCATCACAGGCGATCCTCCGGATGCTCCGTGCATCGATCTGCTCCGAGAAGACGGCATCACCGGGCCGCGCGGTCTCGCCGACCAGGTCCTCGTAACCGATGGTCACCATCACCTGCGGACGATGCCCGCCCGTTGCAGGCAGGCCGCCCGTTGCCAGGGCGATACCGCACGCCGAGACAAGACCCTCGAGGAGTTGCTGCGCGCGGGTCGGGCCTCCGTGATCCGCGGATGAGCCGGATGAGCCGGATGAGCCGGATGAGCCGGATGAGCCGGACGAGCCGGGTGAGCCGGACGAGCCGGGTGAGCCGGACGCCGCCTGGCCTGCCCCGTGCGGTGGTCCGCCCTCGATCGGATCCTCACCGGGTCCGGTGGATGCCCGCGGGTTGGCGGCTGCGTTCATGACGGTCGCGAGTTGTTCGAACTGCTCTTCCGTGGCGCCGATCTCCAGGACGTTCAGCCCGCCACGCCGGCCCTTGAGGAAGACGCCCTGCCGTGCGCGGAGCACCTTCTCCGTTGGTTCCTGCCCGTCCTGCTCGAGCACCGCCTCCCAGCGGCGCGCGAGGACACGGAGGATGTCCTCGTCGGACTCCATGGCCTGCCTCGTCAGATGATGTTCCATGGATTCCAGCTGCTCCGGCGTTGCGACGCACTGCACCCGTTCGAGGGCCTGTGCGACGACGGATGCCGCCCGGCCGCTGACGACGAAGGAACCCACGGCTTCCCCGAGTGCCGCCAGCGAGGGAGGGATCGGATTCCCGGTCGGCGACATGCCCGGCAGCACGACGGCGGCCAGCGTGAGCCGTCGCTTCGCCTCGATGCGGCTGATGCCCAGTGTCTCCCTCAGGAAGTCCGCACAGTTCCTGAAGCCGTGGCCGGTATCGGCGGACGAGGCGGTCGCGGGATCCTCCGGTGAGACAGCTCCCTCGGAACCGGGTGCGGTGGGACCGACCTCGGGCCCGAAGGCGAGGCCGTGCTGATCCGCGACGCGCGCGGCGAGGACCTGGAGGTGGTCGATGACCTTCGACACCTGCTCCACCTCGAGGACGAACCGGAGGGCGTCCTGCCGCGACAGGAGGTGGTGGTACTGGGCCAACCCGAGTGCGCAGTCGCTCAGGAGGGAGTGAGCCTCGTCCAGGGAGGACCCCGGCTCGGAGTAACGCTTGATCGGTGTGACGGGCATGACACGATCGTATCGAACATGTGTTCTATTAATCATGGCCGAGCTGCCGGTGTGGAGGGGTAGTGGGGGGCTCGATCTCCACAGGGGCCGAGGCTCAGGGCCTGGCGATCACCAGGTGCCGGACGCCGTCGATGGTGAGGACCTGCCGGTCGCCCTGATCGGTGAGGCAGAGCAGTACGGCCGTGCAGGTCGGGCACCGCAACACCATGCCCGGCGCTTTCGTGTACAGGAGCGCGGCTGCCAGGGGGCCGGATGACCCGCACCCCGCACACATGCACTCGGCACTCGTGAGGTCGGAGACGAACTGGTCGAGGGCACCGGCGAGGGCATTGCCGTCGAGGTGGTCCTGATCGAGGGGGTACTGCTCCGTGCTGTCCATTGGGATCCTTCCTATCCGCCGTACCGCTCCGTGCGGATACGCGCGGGGTCGTGCCCGTCCTCGACGAGCCACGCTGCGACCGCCTCGACGAAGCCCGTCGAGCCGCAGATGTAGACGACCGGCGCATCGTCCGGGGGGAAGCAGGACGCAGTGACGGCCTCGTGCGTGAGGCGTCCGGCCGGCCGGCCGTCGGGTGCTTCGCGGGAGTAGGCGATGTCGACGGTGACCTGCGGGTCCTCCTGCCCGACGACGTCGAGCTCGCCCCGGTAGAACACGTGGTCGGGGCTGCGGACCGAATAGAGCAGCCGCGCGGGTACGTCCGAGCTCGCCTCCGAGTGCGACCGGAGCATCGCCATGAGCGGGACCACGCCCGACCCTCCGGCGATCAGTTGCAGTGGACCGGCGAGCTCCGGTGTCCACGTGAACCAGCCGCCCACCGGGCCCCGGACCTCCAGGTGGTCACCCACGGACAGGACGCCGACGAGGAAGGGGGAGACCTCGCCGTCGTCGAGCTCCTCGACCGTCAGCTCCAGTTCGCGCGGCGGCACCCATGCCGCCACCGAATAGGATCGCACGGCCTGGTAGCCGTCCTCCGCGGTGAGTCTCAGGTCCACGTGCTGACCCGGCACACCCGTCACCACGTCGGGGAAGCGGAGCCTCAGCGTCCGTGCCCGGGCTGTCTCGGGACGCGCCGCGCTGACTTCGACGGTCTGCCACGACCGCCTCACCAGTAGCGTTCCTCGCGCCACGGATCGCCGTACATGTTGTAGCCGTTGGTCTCCCAGAAGCCGGGCAGGTCCTGGTCCATCAGGCGGATGCCGTTGACCCACTTCGCGCTCTTCCAGAAGTACAGGTGCGGCACCAGGAGTCTCGCCGGGCCGCCGTGTGCCGGCGTGAGGGGTTTGCCGTCGAACTCGTGGACGATCCACGCCTTGCCGTCGAGGAGGTCGTCGAGCGGGACGTTCGTCGTGTACCCGCCGTAGGAGTGGACCATCGTGTAGTCGGCGTCGGACTCGACGTCCTCGAACAGGGTGTCGAGGGAGACTCCCCGCCAGGTGGTCCCGAACTTGGACCAGTGCGTCACGCAGTGGATGTCCGTGGCGACGTCCTCCTGCGGCAGGGCCTGCAGCTGCACCCAGTTCCACAGGTGGCTCTGGCCCGGACCGGCATCGATGCGGAAGGACCAGTCGGCCAGGAGGACGTGGGGGGTGGGACCTGCGGACAGGACGGGGAAACTGTCGGTGAGGTACTGGCCCGGCGGCAGGTTCGCGTCCCGGTTCTGCCGTCTGCCGGTGAAGCCTGAGGTAGGTATGGCCATGCGGTACTCCCGCCAGGGTTGGGCGCGCCGGTTCGATGGTACGAAAACGTAGTGCAACCGCTCCGCGCTGTCCAGAGCGGCACGACGGTCCCTCTGCCTCGCGACTAGGGTGGAAGAGTGCCCAAGGAAACCTTCGATCTGCGTGCGATCGCGGTGGGAGCCTACGGCCCGTCGCTGCTGTACGGGGTCTCCACCGGTGCCATCCTGCCCGTCATCGCCCTGACCGCACGCGACCTCGGTGCCGATGTGGCCACCGCAGCATTGATCATCACCCTGTCCGGTATCGGCTCGCTCGTCACCAACGTCCCCGCCACCCTGATCGCCACGCGCTTCGGCGAGCGGAAAGCACTCGTGGGGGCGGCGCTGTGGTGTGCGGCGGCGATGTTCCTGGCCCTCGCCGCCCCCACCCTCCCGGTGTTCGCCGCGGCCGTCTTCATGGTGGGCATGGCGGGAGCGGTGTTCAGCCTCGCGCGCCAGAGCTACCTGACCGAGGCGGTACCCCGGCACTTCAGGGCCCGCGCCCTGTCGACGCTCGGCGGCGTCACGCGCATCGGCGTCTTCGTGGGTCCCTTCGCGGCGGCCCTCGCCATGAGCGGGCTCGGGCTCGACGGCGCCTACTGGGTGGGGGGTGCCGCCAGCCTGGTCGCCGCCGCCCTGAGCTGGCGGGTCCCCGAACTCGAGGCCTCCGGCCGCACGGCGGGCGGGGGCCGGTCGGTCGCGGATGGTCCGGTACCGGCCCTGACGCCGACCGTGCGGTCGATCATGCGCAGCCACACGCGCGTCTTCGTCACCGTGGGCATCGGGGTGCTGCTCATCGCCGCGGTGCGCGCCACCCGCCAGGCGGTGCTGCCCCTGTGGGCGGAGGACATCGGGTTGGACGCCTCCTCGACCGCCCTGATCTACGGGCTCTCCGGAGCCATCGACATGCTGATTTTCTACCCGTCCGGCAAGGTCATGGACGTCAAGGGCCGCCGCTGGATCGCGGTGCCGTGCATGCTCATCATGGGCACCGCCCTCGCCCTGCTGCCCTTCACGGACGACGCCGTGGGGCTGCTCCTGGTCGCGCTGCTCATCGGCTTCGGCAACGGGATCGGCTCGGGCATCGTGATGACGCTCGGCGCAGACCTGTCGCCGTCCCCCGGACGCCCGCAGTTCCTCGGGATCTGGCGGCTGCTCACCGACACGGGGAACATGGGCGGACCGGCGCTCCTCGCACTCGTGACGGCACTGGCCACGCTCTCGGCGGGCATCTGGGCGACGGCGGTGCTCGGCTTCCTCGGCGCGGCGGTCCTCTGGTACTGGATCCCGCGCGCTGCGCCCGGATCGGCGGAGCCGGCGGTGACCAACAGCTGACGACGTCGATGACGGCGTGCGTGACGCCGTCGGCCCCGGCCGCAGCCACCAGCGTGTCCGGCGCGCTCAGGGGAGCGGGTGTCCCACGACGGCAACCATCGGACGTGGCACCCCGCACGGTGATGGGGCGCGAACCAGGCTCCCGGAGGACCCGGACGGTGACCTCAGCGGCGCCCGCGACGCACGATCGCCCGGACGCCCAGGACAGCCCCCGCCGCCGCAGCGACCCACGGCCCGGCCACGACGACCGGGTCGATCCACTGGTGGTTGACGTCCACGCGCTTCTTGCCCAGGCGCGACGCCACGCCGTGCCTGCGGCCCTCGGACAGCACGCCCGTCTCGGTGATCGGGTTGTCCGGGCGCGACGAGGCGAAGGAGGCGGCGTGCGCACCCCAGGCGTCCACACGGTCGCCGAGCAACAGCAGCAGCCAGTGCGCCGCACGCCCTTCGCTGTAGCGGTAGGCGTAGCGCCTGATGCTTCCGGAGACGCCGTGCAGCGGGGAGCTCGTGCCGAAGGCGGGCGTCAGCTGACCGTGTTCGATCGACCGCTCACGCCCCTCCCGGCCGGGCTGCTCCTCGGGGTAGTCCCAGTGGGCCCCCGTACTGCCGGGGTCGTAGACCTCGCGGGGATACGAGGGGCGGTCCTTCCGGTCGAGGTCCACACCCCAGCCGGGGATCCGCGCGCGGAGCGCCTCGGCGGTGGGGATGTCCCTGGGCTTGTTCGCGACGTAGGGCGTCGAAGGCCCGGATGCGGCCATGGTGGTCTCCTAACTGGGATTCGCGATGACGAGGGTCTTGATGCAGTTGTCGAGCTTCGCGGAGAACATGTGGTACCCCTCGGCGATGTCCTCCAGGGGGATGCGGTGCGTCACGATGTCGTTCGGCTTCAGGTACCCGTTCTGGATGTGCTCGAAGAGGCGGGGCCACTGCCGTTTGACGGGCGTCTGGTTCATGCGGAGCGTCAGTCCCTTGTTCATGGCATCGCCGAATTTGACGGCGCTGAAGATGGGGCCGTAGGCGCCGACGACGGACACCGTCCCGCCCTTGCGCACGGAGTCGATGGCCCAGTTCAGGGCGATGGGTGAGCCTCCCTGGAGCTTCAGCTTGGTACCGGTGACCTGCTGGAGGAAGTTGCCGTCAGCCTCCGCGCCGACGGCATCGATCACCACGTCGGCGCCGAGGAAGTCGGTGGTCCTCTTCATCTCGACCACGATGTCGTCGTACTCGGCGAAGTTGTAGGTCTCCGCATGGGCGAACGTGCGCGCCTTCTCGAGCCGGTACTCGAGGTGGTCGACGACGATCACCCTGCCCGCCCCCATGAGCCAGGAGGATTTCGCGGCGTAGAGCCCCACGGGGCCGGCACCGAACACCACCACGGTGTCGCCCTCGGCGATGCTGCCGAGCTGCGCACCGAAGTACCCGGTGGCCAGGGCGTCGGTGAGCAGGACGGCGTCCTCGCTGTCCATCCACTCGGGGATGATCGCGGGGCCGACGTCGGCGAACGGCACGCGCACGAATTCGGCCTGCGCACCGTCGTACCCGCCGGTGGTGTGCGAGTAGCCGTAGATGCCGCCCACCGCCGTCGCGTTGGGATTCACGTTGTGGCAGTTCGAGTACAGGCCACGCGCACAGAAGTAGCAGGACCCGCAGTAGACGTTGAAGGGCACCATCACGCGGTCGCCGCGCTTGAGGTTCCGGACGGACGGCCCCACCTCCTCCACCACACCGATGAACTCGTGGCCGAAGGTGTGGCCGATCCGCGTGTCCGGCATCATGCCGTGGTAGAGGTGCAGGTCCGAGCCGCAGATCGCCGCTGTCGTGACCCGGACGACGGCGTCGTTCGGGTGCTCGATCTTCGGCATGGGTTTCTCCTCGACCCTGACCTTGTAGGGCCCGCGGTACACCATCGCTTTCATCGCCCGCCTCCTTGATCGCTGGTCCGGCAAGCGTTGCATTCCCGCATCGGCGCTTCAACGGGCAGTCGCAGGCGGAAAGGGCGTGCGCAGGGGCCCCGGCGGTGCTAGCGTCGGTGCGGCTGCTCCGTCCGCCCGGCCTGCGCCGCGAAGAGCCAGCCTGCGGCGGCTGCCAGGGTGAACCCGACGCCGACGATCCACATCAGTCCCCACCAGAAGAACAGCGGCACATTCGCCGTCCCGGGATCGGGCGCCGGACCGATGGCCTGGACGGAGAGATAGAGCACCCCGGACACGACGAGCCCTCCGAGTCCCAGCACCCAGCACAGCACCAGCCAGGCACGCGACGACGCCCAGTACGCGCCGAAGCCGTCCCAGTTGTTCCAGTTCTCACCCGTCCTCATAACGACGAGGCCGCCGAGGAGCGTCCACGTGCCGACCACGAGGAGGGCCGCGACGACGTCCGCCGGCCGGTGCCAGAGATTGATGAAGGTCGCGGCCCCCGCGAGGACGGAGTAGGCGCCACCCAGCGCGGCCGCCGCAGGTCGCCAGCGGGGCGTCGCAATGACGAAGACCGCGGCTGCGGCAGAGGCCGCGAGCGTCGTATGCCCCGACGGTAATGAATTGAAGTCGAGCGTCGCGACGCCGCGGTCCGGTCGGTCGAAGACCACGTTCTTGAGGAGCTGCGTGGTGAGGTTCGATGCCACGACGACCGCGACGGCCATCGCAGCGGCGCCGTACCGCCTCCGATGGACGGCGACGAAGAGGATGGCCGCGGCCGCGAGGACCACGGAGATGGCGGGCAGGGTGTCGAGGAACCGCAGGAACGGCAGCTGCGTGTCGGGCGCCGCCACACCGGCCTCCCGCCAGGCGGATTCGTCCGCGAACTGGCCGGTGGTGGTGCGGACGAACGCCCAGTACGTCCACCCGAGCGCCACTGCGCAGGCCACGGCGGCCAGGACGAACAGCAGCGGCGAACGCGCTGCCCGGTCCGGTCCCGTGGTGGTTCGTTGCGACGACATCGCCTCCATGCTGTCACAGGATCCTCACCGCCCCCTGACCCCTCGCCGACCGCACGCCGGCTGCACGCCCGCCGTCCGCGGCCTCCCGTAGCCTGAGGTCGTGCCCCAGCAAACGCCCTCCCCGTCCCCGCTGCCCCTGCCCTCCCTCGAGGAGCTGACCGCGTCTGCGCGCGTGGTGTCGGTGCCCATGCGGGTCCGGTTCCGCGGCGTCCTCGACCGCGAGGTCCTGCTGGTGAACGGCCCCTCCGGGTGGGGCGAGTTCAGCCCCTTCCTGGAGTACGACGACGCCGAGTCCGCCGCCTGGCTGGCGTGCGCCGTCGAGGCCGCGTGGCACGGGTTCCCGGCTCCCGTCCGTGCGTCCGTCCCGGTCAACGCGACCGTCCCCGCCGTCGGACCGGACGGGGTCGAGGGGGTGCTGTCCCGTTTCGGCGCCGTGGGTGCGGTCAAGGTCAAGGTCGCCGAGAAGGGGCAGACACTGGCGGACGACGTCGCGCGGGTCGCGGAGGTGCGGCGGCTCCTGCCTGACGCCGGGATCAAGATCGATGCCAACGGCGGGTGGACCGTGCCTGAGGCCCTCGCAGCCCTCGACGCGCTGGGTCCCTTCGGTCTGCAGTACGTGGAGCAGCCCGTGGCGGACATCCCCGGACTGCGGACCGTGCGGCTGGAACTCCAGCGCCGGGGGGAGGGGATCCTCGTCGCCGCGGACGAGAGCGTGCGCCGCCAGGAGGACCCGCTGCGGGTGGCGCGGGAGGATGCCGCCGATCTCCTCGTGATCAAGGCGCAGCCGCTCGGTGGGGTCCGCAGGGCGCTGGCGATCATCGACGCGGCGGGTCTCCCTGCGGTGGTCAGCTCCGCGCTGGACACCTCCGTGGGGATCCGTGCCGGGGTGGCCCTCGCCGCAGCCCTGCCGGAGCTGCCCTACGCCTGCGGGCTCGCGACGGTCTCCCTCATGGCGGGAGACGTCACCCGCACGTCGCTCGTGCCCGAGGGAGGGCACCTGCCGGTCCGCGACGTCGACGTCCCGGCCGACCTCCTGGACCGGTTCGCCGCCACCGCCGACCGGACCCGGTGGTGGCTGGAACGGCTCGGCCGCACCCATGCCGTTCTTGCCGCAGCGCAGGGTGGCGTCGGGCGCACGGCGACCTGAGAAACCGTCACGGGAACATCACCTCCCCGAAACACGGGCACAACACGAGCGGGATACCATAGATGGTCTTCGTACCGTGAGCAATGCATTCCCGTGAGAGGAAAACACCTTGACACCTTCTGAGGTGATTCCGCGCCCTGTGGTGGGACTGACGTCCTATCTCGATCCTGCCGTCACCGAGGGCTGCGGGACCGTCGAGGCCGCCTTCCTGCCCTCGAACTATCTCGCGCCCGTCCTCGCGGCCGGCGCCATCCCGGTCCTGCTTCCGCCCCAGGGGACCGACGGCGGCGTCGTGGAGCAGCTGCTGCCGAGGCTCGACGGCGTGATCGTCGTCGGCGGATGGGACGTGGACCCCGCCCGCTACGGCGCCGAGCCGCACGCGGAGACCGACGACCCCCACCTGCTCCGGGACGCCTGGGACATCGCCGTGGTGCGCGAGGCCGTGCGCGCGGACGTGCCGCTCCTCGGGATCTGCAGGGGGGAGCAGACGCTCAATGTGGCGCTCGGCGGGTCGCTGCACCAGCACCTGCCCGACCTCGACGGCGGCGTGGTCTACCAGCTCGGTGACCACCGCTTCAACCCGATCCCGGTGGATCTCCGCCCCGGTTCGCGGGTGGCACAGCTGATGGGAGCCACCCGGCTCGACGCCGTCCCGGTCTCCCACCACCAGGCCGTGGACCGGCTGGGCACCGGGCTGCTCGCCTCGGCATGGAGCGCCGACGGCGTGGTCGAGGCCGTCGAACTGCCGCACAACCGCTTCTGCATCGGTGTCCAGTGGCACCCCGAGCAGAGCCCCACCGAGACCGCCCTGTTCGACGCCTTCGTGCAGGCCGCCCGCGAACGGCAGCTGGCGCGCTCCCTGCCGCTGCACCTCGACACGGCCCTGGCGGCCACCCTCCCGGCGAGCTAGGGGCACCGTCCGGGACCGGTCCTGTTCGGACGCCGTTCACGCGGCGTTCACCGGGCGGGCCCTCGCCTGTTCAGGTGCCCTCGGCAGGGTGAGGACGAAGACTGTTCACCCTGTCGAGAGGTACCACCCCCATGACTGAAACCACGCGCCGGCTGCTGCCCATGCTCGGCCACACCAAGGGCAAGCGGAGCGCCGTCACCTGTGCCCTCAAGTGCGACAACGCGTGCTCCGACGCCGTCTGCAACACGTCGGGCAACAGCTACTTCCGCGACATCGTGTCGCGTGAGTTCTCCCGCCGCAGCGCCCTCGGTGCGGGAGCGGCGGGTGCGCTGACGCTCCTCGTCGCCGGCCAGACCGGTGCGGGCTCCGCGCAGGCCGCGCCCGGCGGAGCCAAGGGGAGCGCCCTGGCCTTCGACGCGATCGCGCCGGTGGACGCGCTCGTGGATGACATGACGGTGCCGCAGGGCTACGGCTGGAAGCCCGTGATCCGCTGGGGCGATCCGCTCTTCAGCACCTCGCCCGCCTTCGACGCGAACAACCAGACCGCAGCCGCGCAGGCACTGCAGTTCGGATACAACTGCGACTACACCGACGTGCTCGAGATCGCGGAGAGCAAGGGCCGCCGCGCTGTCCTGTTCGCGAACCACGAGTACACCAACGAGAACATCATGGTGCCGCCGACCACCCCGGCCGCCGAGGTACGCGGCATCGGGAAGGCCGCCCACGGGCTGACCGTCGTGGAGCTCGAGCGCAAGAACAAGAACAAGCCGTGGTCCTACGTGCAGGGCGCACCGCTCAACCGCCGCTACCTCACCACCACCCCGTACGAGGTCACCGGCCCCGCCGCCGGTTCCGATCTGCTGAAGACCAAGGACGACCCGGCCGGCCGCACCATCCTCGGGACGCTCGGCAACTGCGCCGGCGGCACCACCCCCTGGGGCACCATCCTCTCGGGCGAGGAGAACTTCAACGGCTACTTCGTGGCCGCCGGCACCAGCGACGGCGACCGCCGCTACGGCATCACGAGCAAGCCGACCGCCCGTGGGTGGGAGATCGACGAGCCGCGCTGGGACACCCGCACTGCGGGCTACGAGAACGAGAAGCACCGGTTCGGCTACATCGTGGAGGTCGACCCGTTCGATCCCACCTCGACGCCGAAGAAGCACTCGGCCCTGGGCCGCTTCAAGCACGAGGGCGCGAACGTGACCGTCGCCGCCGACGGCCGGGTCGTGGCCTACATGGGCGACGACGAGCGCTTCGACTACCTCTACAAGTTCGTGTCGAAGAACAGGGTCCAGCCGGGCACGAGCCCGGCCGCGCGCCGCGCCAACATGACGCTGCTGAGCGAGGGTTCGCTGTACGTGGCGCGTTTCCAGGGCAACTCGGTGGCCGAGATCGACGGCTCCGGCAGGCTCCCGTCCGACGGCGCGTTCGACGGCGTGGGCGAGTGGCTGCCGCTGCTCATCGACAACACGTCCGTGGTCGCGGGCATGACCGCCGCCGAGGTCTCCGTCTTCACGCGCATCGCCGCGGACAAGATGGGTGCCACCAAGATGGACCGCTGCGAGGACGTCGAGCCCAACCCCCGGACGGGCAAGGTGTACGTGGCATGCACCAACAACACCAACCGCGGTGTCGGCACCAACGCGCTCGCCGACGAGGCCAACCCGCGCACCGCGAACCGCGACGGGCACGTCGTCGAGCTCACGGAGGCGGGCGGCAACGCGACCGGCACGCGCTTCACCTGGAACCTGCTGCTCGTCTGCGGTGACCCGGCGCGCAACCCCGCCACCTACTTCGCCGGCTACCCGAAGGACAAGGTCTCCCCGATCTCCTGCCCCGACAACGTGGCCTTCGACTCGGCGGGCAACCTCTGGATCTCCACGGACGGCCAGCCGGGCACGGTGGGCTTCGCCGACGGCCTGTTCAAGGTGGGGCTGGAGGGCGCCGAGCGCGGACGCGTGCAGCAGTTCCTCGCGGTCCCCCGCGAGGCCGAGACCTGCGGCCCCGTGATCCACGACCAGGACGGCAGCGTCTTCGTGGCGGTCCAGCACCCGGGCGAGGACGGCAGCTGGGCTGCGCAGTCGTCGATGTTCCCCGACTACGTGCCGCTCGGCGGCAGCCCCGCCCGGGGGGAGGCCCTCGTGCCGCGCCCATCGGTCGTCCAGGTGTACAGGGCGAACGAGGGACGCGACGAGGACCACAACGGCCGCGGGCGTGACCGCCAGAAGGGCAAGCCCCGCCGCTAGGCGACCCCGCCCCAGGCTTCACCGAACGCACCCCCGCCTTCCGGAGGGGGTGCGTTCGCGTCGGAAGGCCCGGGCAGGGGAGCCCGGGCCGGAACGGCGCAGGGGAGGGCGGGATGGAAGGATGGAAGCGTGACGGACCCCGCGAGCAACCAGGCACCTGCGATCCCCCTCGATTCCGCGACCTCGGCCGCGCGGGCGGTCCGCGCCCTCGTGGCGGCCGGCATCGTCGACGTCGTCGTCGCGCCCGGATCGCGGAGCGCACCGCTCGCCTACGCACTCGCGGAGGCCGAGGCGGCCGGCCGAGTCAGGCTGCACGTGCGGATCGACGAGCGGTCCGGCGCCTTCACCGCGCTGGGCCTCGCGCTCGGCGCACGGCGTCCGGCCGCGGTGGTGACGACATCGGGCACCGCCGTGGGCGAACTGCTCCCCGCCGTGATGGAGGCCAACCATGCGGCTGTGCCGCTCGTGGTGGTCTCCGCTGACCGGCCCGCCGAGCTGCGCGGCACCGGCGCGAACCAGACCACGGTGCAGCCGGACCTGTTCGGCGTGCACGTGCGGGCCGGCGTCGACATCCCGGCCGGCGAGGACCCGGAACGGCTCGTGGAGGAGACCCTCCGCATCGCCGTGGGCGTGCCCGTGCAGGGTGTGCCGTCGCGGCCGCCGGGCCCGGTCCACCTCAATCTCGCATTCCGCGATCCGCTCGTACCCGAGGGGGCCGCTGGACCCGAGGGCCCCGCGCACTCCAGTGACCCCGAGCGCCCTGGTGACCCCGAAGGCCTCGAGCGCCCCGTGGGCCAGGGTGATCCCGAGCGCCTCGAGCGCCCCCAAGGCCCGGATGACCCCGAACACCTCGGTGACCCCGAGGGTGTCGGGCGCACCGCCGGTTCCGGGGACGCGCCTGCGGCTCCGGCCCCGAGTGGTGCGGAGACGGGAGGCGTCGCCGGTTACGCCGGAACGGTCGGGACTGCCGGGACCGCGGGCGTCACGGCGACGAGCGGGACGTCCCGCAGAACGGGGGGCAGCAGGACCGTCGTCGTGGCCGGGCACGGGGCCGGCGAGCTCGCCGCGGTGTTCGCCGCGCACCTCGGCCTGCCGCTGCTCGCAGAACCGTCGTCCGACGCACGCTTCGGCAGCAGCGGGATCGCCCCGTACCGGTTGCTGCTGGAGCACCTCGGCCCGGCGATCACGCGCGTGGTGATCTTCGGACGCCCCACCCTGTCGCGTCCCGTCACCGCCCTGCTGGCCCGCTCCGACGTCGAGCATGCCCTGTACCTGCCCGAACCCGTCGCATGGTTCGAGGACGGGCGGCGTCCCGAGCGGATCATCGACTCACTGGCCGAACTGCTCGCGTTCGCCGGACACGGCGAGGACGGCTGGCTACGGTCCTGGCGGGAGGCGGGCGCGGCCGCCGAGGCCGCGATCCAGTCCCTGCTCGCCGCCGAGGGGCACCTCACGGGACTGCACGTCGCCGACGCCGTGTGGGAGCACACCGACGGCAACCTGGTGCTCGGCTCCTCCAACCCCATCCGCGACGTGGACCTCGTCGCCTCCACCCACTGGCATCCGCTGGAGGTCTTCGCCAACCGCGGACTCGCAGGGATCGACGGCACCATCTCGACCGCCACGGGCGTGGCCCTCGCCGCGGGCATCCCGACACGTGCGCTGATGGGCGACGTCACGTTCCTCCACGACGTCGGCGGCCTGTTCCTCGGCAGCGGAGAAGCCCAGCCGGACCTGCAGATCGTGGTCCTCAACGACGGGGGCGGCGGTATCTTCGGGCTGCTCGAGCACGGAGCGGAGACGACGACGGCGCGCTACGGGGCCGCCGTCGAGCGTCTCTTCGGCACACCGCACACCGTGGACCTCGCGGCCTTCGCCGCCGCCCACGGGCTGCCCTTCGAGCGGGTCACCACCCTCGACGCGCTGGATACGGCGATGGAGCGGCCCATCGCGGGCCGCTCCATCGTCGAGGTCCGGGCGGACCGCACCACCCTCCGGGACCTGCATGCGCGGATCCGGCAGGCGGTGGCGGACACGCTTCCCCGGTAGGGGGTCTCAGAGCACCTTCGAGAGGAAGAGCCTGGTCCGCTCGTGCTGCGGGTCGCCGAGGACGTCCTCCGGCTTGCCCTGCTCCACCACCACGCCGCCGTCCATGAAGACCACGCGGTCGCCGACCTCACGGGCGAAGCCCATCTCATGGGTGACGACCATCATCGTCATGCCCTCCCGGGCCAGCTGCTTCATGACCTCGAGCACGTCGCCCACGAGCTCCGGGTCCAGGGCGCTGGTGGGCTCGTCGAAGAGCATCATGTCCGGGTCCATGGACAGGGCACGGGCGATGGCGACACGCTGCTGCTGGCCGCCGGAGAGCTGGGCGGGGAAGGCGTCGGCCTTCTCCGCGAGTCCCACCTTCGCGAGGTTCCGGCGGGCGATCTCCGTCGCCTCGGCCTTGCCCCGCTTCTTGGCGCGCTGCTGCGCGAGGGTGAGGTTCCTCAGCACGGTCAAGTGGGGGAAGAGGTTGAACTGCTGGAAGACCATGCCGATGCGCGTCCGCACGCCGTTGAGGTCCGTCTCACTGTCCGTGATGTCGACGCCCTCCACCATGACGGTGCCGCTGGTGGGTTCCTCCAGCCGGTTCACGCAGCGCAGCAGGGTGGACTTCCCGGAACCGGACGGGCCGATCACGCACACCACCTCGCCCTGGTCTACGTGGAAGTCGATGCCCTTGAGCACCTCGTTGCTGCCGAAGGACTTGTGCAGCGCCCGGATCTCGATCGCGGGGACTGCCGCAGCGCCTGTTGCCGGATGGGCCACAGGGATCACCGGCCTCTCTTGTTGTGTCGTTCGAGCTTCGCCACCAGCTGGGTGAGGGGAAGCGTGATCACGAGGTACAGCAGCGCGGCGACCACGAGGGGGGTGGCGTTGGCCTGGTTGGTGAGCGCATCGCGCGCGAAGGTCGTGAGCTCGCGGTCGCCGATCGCCATGCCCGCGATGAACAGGAGCGAGGTGTCCTTGATGAGGATCACGAGCTCGTTGGTCAGCGGCGGGGTGATGATCCGGAACGCCTGGGGCAGCACCACGGTCAGCATGGTCCACGCGGAGTTCATGCCGAGGGAGCGCGCCGCCTCGACCTGGCCCTTCGGGACGGCCTCGATACCGGCGCGGATGGTCTCCGCGATGTAGGCCGCCGACACGATGATCAGCGCGATCAGGCCTGCGCCGGCATTGCCGCCGGGCGGACGCCACTGGAAGGCGATGGGGATCGCGTAGGCGAATCCGAAGATCACCAGCAGGGCGGGCAGCCCGCGGAACAGTTCGATGTAGCCGGTCGCGAGCCAGCGGTACGGCAGGACCGGCGAGAGCTTCATGAGCGCGAGCAGGAGGCCGAGCAGCAGGCCGCCGACGAACGCGATGGCCGTGTAGATGACGGTGTTCTTCGCGGCGATCGTGAGGATCTCGGGGAACACGTCCGCTGCGATGTCCACATTGAAGAAGTAGGGCTGGATGGTGGCCCAGTCGGCGGACAGGATGATGAACAGGACGACGGCGGCGAACACCGCGTAGAGGACGCCCTGGATGAGGCGTCTGCGTGTCGATCGTTTCACGCGGAGGGACTACCTTTCTTCGGCAGGTGGAACCGGTGCGGCCCCGGTGTCCTCGGACATCCGGGGCCGCGCCGGCCGGACGGGGCTACTCCGCGAAGTAGGAGTCGTAGATCTCCTGGTACGTCCCGCTGTCACGCAGGGCCGTGAGCTGCTCGTTGACGGCGGCGACGAGTTCCTCGCTGCCGTCCTTGGCCATGATGAAGCCGTACTGCTCGTCCGTGGGCAGTTCCTCGGCGATCGTGAAGGCACCGTCCTCGGTGTGGCCGATGTTCACGGGCAGGTCCTGCAGCAGGGCGTCCACGTTGCCCGCCTGGATGGCGGCGTACATCTCGGCGTCCGAGGGGAACTGGACCAGTTCCGCCTCGGGTGCGTTCTCCGCGGCGTAGGTCGCGCCGGTGGTGCCCTGCTGCACGCCGACCTGCTTGCCGGCGAGATCGTCGATCGAGGCGATGTCCGAGTCGGTCGGCACGAGGATGGACTGCAGCGAGTCGTAGTACGGGTCCGAGAACGCCAGGTTCGCCTTCCGCTCCTCGGTGATCGTGACGGCGCTCGCGCCGATGTCGCACTGGCGGGCACCGAGGACGGCACCGCTCTGCAGGCCGTCGAACCCGACGTCCTGGACGGCGAGCTCGAGGCCCATGCCCGAGGCGATCTCCTTCATGAGATCCATGTCGAAGCCGGTGTACTCGCCGTTCTCCTCGTACTCGAAGGGCGGGTAGGGGATGTCCGAGCAGACGGTCAGGGAACCCTCGGACACGAGGTCCAGGCCACCGGCCTCGCCGGAGCCGGCGTCGTCGGACCCTCCACCACACGCGCTCAGGGCAAGGGCGCCGGCGGCCATGGCGGCCATGGCGGCCAGCATTGCGGATTTCTTGGAAAGCATGGGTTCCTCACTAGGGCAGACGGGATGCAGGTGAAAAATGTCCTGCTGATTCTAACGACGAAAGCATGATGAGCATCACGGGCTGCGACCGGTGCGCGCAGTCCACCGTCACCGCCCACGTCAGCGGGACAGGCCGAGGGCCTCGATCATGGGACGGAACTTGCTCCAGGTCTCGGCGAGCTCCGCCTCCGGCTGGGAACCCTCGACGATCCCGCATCCCGCGTACAGCCGCACCCGGGTAGGGGTCTCGACCACGGCACCGCGCAGCGCGATGCCCCATTCGCCGTTGCCGCCCGCGTCGATCCAGCCCACGGGTCCCGCGTACGGCCCGCGCTGCAGGTGCTCGAGCTCGCGGATGAGTGCGCCGGCCACCGTCGTCGGCGTGCCGCACACCGCGGCCGTGGGGTGCAGCGCCTGGACCAGGGCCAGCGAGGTCGGCACCTGCCCGTCCTCGTCCACCGTGAGCTGCGCCATGACGTCGGAGGCCAGGTGCCACACATTGGGCAGCTGGAGGACGAAGGGTTCGCTGTGGGAGGTCATCGAGCTCGTGAACGGCCCGAGCGTCGCGGTGAGGGAGTCGATCGCGATCTGGTGCTCGTGGAGCTGCTTCTCCGAGCCCGCCAGCACGCGGGTCGCGTAGCCGGGATCGTCCGCGGGAGCACTGGCGCGGTCCAGGGTCCCCGCGAGGACACGCGCCCGCGCCGTGTTGTCCTCCACCTTGATGAGCATCTCCGGCGTCGACCCGATCAGGCCGTCGACGGCGTAGGTCCAGCAGTCCTCGTACCGGACCGCGAGGTCGCGCAGCACCTGGGCGGTCGCGACCGGCGTGTCGAGGTGCGCGACGATGTCCCGGGCCAGCACGAGCTTGCTGAGCTCGCCCGCCTGCACGTGCTCCACGCCCTCGGCGACGGCGACCTTGTACTGGTCCTCGGTGAGGACGCCGGGACCGAGCCGGTCACCAGGAGCGGGGGAGCGGTCGGCGTCGGGCTCCGCGAGGTAGGCGGCCAGCGCGGCCTCGGCCGCCTCGGCGGTGAGTTCCGCCTCGGCGTCGTCGGTGATGTAGGTGAGCCAGCCCATCCCGTCGCTGCAGCCCACCACCACCTCGGGGACGATCAGGCGGGACTCGTGCGCGGAGGTCTTCGAGAAGGCGAAGGAACCGAAGGCGATCAGCCCGGACCCGGGGACGGAGAGCTCGTCCAGCACCTCCGCCCCGGCGAGTTCACGGCGCCACCACTCCTGGGCGCGGGTGAAGCGGTCCGGGCCGGTGACGGTGAAGCGTGCGGTCTCGCCGTAGGCGACGAGGCCGCTGCCGCGGCGGATCCAGGTGTGGGCGTCGTTGCGGACCACGTACTCCAGGAGGCCCGCCCCGGGGTCCATGGTGCCGCGCGCCACCGTGATGCTGCGGAGGCCGCGGGAGTGTCCGGGCGCAGGCGGCAGCGCGGTGAGGGACGGTGTGCTCATGATGGTTCAAGCGTACTCCGCGGTACCCCGGCGGGTCGGTGCCGGCCGGTGCCGGTCGGGGTGCGTTCGCGGGGGCCGCCGGGCAGATTAGGTGCTGTGTCGTTGTTTGAGACAATGGCGATGTGAACCGTGCATCCCTGGAGAAGCGTCCTGACGAAGTGGCAGCCATGTTCGACGACGTGGCCCCCCGGTACGACGTCGTCAACGACGTCCTGTCGATGGGACAGACGCGCCGCTGGCGGCGCATCGTGGTCGACGCCGTCGGTGCCGAGCCGGGCCAGCGCGTGCTCGATCTCGCGGCCGGTACCGGTACCTCGAGCGAGCCGTACGCGGACGCGGGCATCGACGTCGTCGCCTGCGACTTCTCGCTCGGCATGCTGAAGGTGGGCAAGCGCCGCCGACCGGACATCGCGTTCGTGGCCGGCGACGCCACGGACCTGCCGTTCGCGGACGACTCCTTCGACGCCTCGACCATCTCCTTCGGGCTCCGCAACGTCAACGAGCCGAAGAAGGCGCTCGCCGAGATGCTGCGCGTCACCCGGCCGGGCGGCCGGCTCGTGATCGCCGAGTTCTCGCAGCCCACGGTGGCGCTCTGGCGCACCACCTACACCGAGTACCTGATGCGCGCGCTGCCGGCGATCGCCCGGAAGGTCAGCTCGAACCCCGACGCATACGTGTACCTCGCGGAGTCCATCCGCGCGTGGCCGAACCAGGACGAGCTCGCGGCCTGGATCGGCGAGGCCGGCTGGGGCGACGTCGCGTACCGGAACCTGAACGGCGGCATCGTCGCCGTCCACCGCGCCACGAAGGCGCCGGCAGCTCCCGGCGAGGAACCGCTCCTGCCGGGTCAGGTCCGGCTGCGGCGCACGTCTGCGGTCGCGTAGATGACCGTCCTGATCATCGGTGCGGGCCCGGCGGGCTCCACCGCGGCGTACTACCTCGCGAGCGCGGGCATCGAGGTCACGGTGCTCGAGAAGACCTGGTTCCCCCGCGAGAAGGTGTGCGGTGACGGGCTGACCCCCCGCGCCACCCGCGAACTCCAGCTCCTCGGCCTGCCGCACGACGGCAACGAGGGATGGCGCCGCACCAGGGGCCTGCGCCTCATCGCGGGGAAGCGCACCGTGGAGGTGCCCTGGCCCGAGCTCAGCGACTTCCCCGACTACGGCCTGGTCCGCACGCGCCTCGGCTTCGACGAGGCCCTGGCGCAGCACGCACGCGCCGCCGGCGCCACGATCCTCGAGGGCCACTCGGTGACCACCGCGCTGCGCGACGACGCCGGCCGTGTCACAGGGGTGACGGCGAACCTGCTCGACGCCGAGGGGCGGAGGACGGGGGAGACCCGCACCTTCACCGCCGACGTCGTCCTCGCCGCCGACGGCAACTCGACCCGCACCGCGGTCAGCCTCGGGATGCAGAAGCGCGACGACCGTCCGCTCGGCGTCGCCGTCCGGACGTACTTCACGAGCCCGCGGACCGACGACGACTGGATGGAGGGGTGGCTCGAGCTGCCGGACGCCACCGGGCGGCCGCTGCCCGGCTACGGCTGGGTGTTCGGTGTGGGAGACGGCACCTCCAACGTGGGCCTCGGCATCCTCAACTCGTCGGCGGAGTTCGGCAAGCTGGACTACAAGCAGGTCCTGCGCGACTGGACCGCGGGTATGCCCCCGGAGTGGGGGTTCACGCCCGGGAACCAGGTGGGCGAGATCCGCGGTGCGGCGCTCCCCATGGGCTTCAACCGCACACCGCACTACAGCCCCGGCCTGCTGCTGCTCGGCGATGCCGGGGGCATGGTCTCGCCGTTCAACGGCGAGGGCATCTCCTACGCGATGGAGTCCGCGCGCTACGCGGCGGAGTTCATCGAACGGGCGCAGGGCGTCGGCTCGGCACTGGGACGCGACCAGGTGATGTCCGGCTACGCGCCCCATGTGAGGGCCCAGTGGGGGAGCCACTTCACGCTCGGCCGGGTGTTCGCGCAGCTGATCGGCAAGCCCGCCGTCATGTCGCTGGCCCTCCGCACCGGCATGCCCGTCCCGGTGCTCATGCGGTTCGTGGTGCGGATGCTCGCCAACCTCACCGACGCGGGCGGCCGCGGCTTCGAGGACCGCGTCATCCACCTGCTCGAGTCGCTCGTGCCACCCACGTCCAACCAGCCGTCCCTGGCGGGCTATCTGCGTGCGCAAAGCGCCGCCCCACTTCGTTAGGCTTAGACGGTGACACAATCCTTCAACTCCGGGTGGACCAGCGTGGGCCACGCCAGCGCGCTGGACACCGCGGACGTCCCGGACGCCGGTGCGCTGCGCCTGCCTCCCGGTTTCGCCCTCATCGCCGAGGACCCGGAGCTGGGGCCGTCCGTCTCGTCGTGCCTCGCGGAGGTGGAGAAGCAGCTCCGCGGCGCCATCGCGAACTCCGATCCGCTCGCCGACGCCACGAGCCGGCACCTCGTGGAGGCCGGCGGGAAGCGCATCCGCCCCCTCCTGACCATCCTCGCGTCCCACCTCGGCAACCCCACCCGCGCCAAGGTGGTGCAGGCGGCCGTCGTGGTCGAGCTGACACACCTCGCCACGCTGTACCACGACGACGTCATGGACTCCGCCCCCTACCGCCGTGGCGCCCCGACGGCGCACGAGGTGTGGGGCAACTCCGTGGCCATCCTCACCGGTGACCTCATCTTCGCCCGGGCATCGATCCTCGTCTCCGAACTCGGCGGCGAGGCCCTCGGCATCCAGGCGCGCACCTTCGAGCGGCTGTGCCTCGGCCAGCTGCACGAGACCGTCGGCCCCCGCGAGGGCCAGGACGACCTCGAGCACTACCTCTCCGTCATCGCCGACAAGACCGGATCCCTCGTGGCCGCCTCCGGGCAGCTCGGCGCGATCTTCGCCGACACCCCGCGCGAGGTCGTCGACGTCATGGTCTCCTACGGCGAGAAGGTCGGCGTCGCCTTCCAGCTCGCCGACGACGTCATCGACGTCACGGGCCTCAAGGTGAAGTCCGGCAAGGCCCCCGGCACCGACCTCCGGGAGGGCGTGCCCACCCTGCCGGTCATCCTGCTGCGGCGTGCCGCAGCCGCCGGCGACCTCTCGGCCGCCGACGTCGTCGCGCTGGTGGACGGCGACCTGTCGTCCGACGAGGCCCTGGCCGAGGCGGTCGCCGCCGTCCGCTCGCACCCGCAGACGCAGGAGGCGTGGGCCGTGGCGCAGCAGTGGGCGGACGACGCCGTGGCCGCCCTCGGCCCGCTGCCTGACAGCGTGGTGAAGCGGGCGCTGGCCAGTTTCGCCCAGGCCGTGGTCAGCAGGGACGTCTAGCCCGCAGGTACCGCGGCCCGGCCGGGAGGGGGCTGCAGCGCTACCGCGCCGGCAGGAACGCCCGCAGCTCGTCGGCCTTCCGCGCCCTCACCGCCGGGTCGACGACCGGGCGCTTCGGCGTGAAGTAGAAGCCGTCGTCGTGCCAGCGCGGCAGGACGTGCTGGTGGTAGTGCCAGACGTGCTGGCTGCCGGCCGGCTCGTTGTGCTGGCGCGTCGAGACGCCGTCCGGTTCCCAGGCGAGCTTGATCGCGATCGCGATGTCCCGGGTGAGGGTCATGATGCGAGCGGCGACGTCGTCGGGCAGTTCGTACAGCAGCTCCACGTGCTCGCGGGGGGTGATGAGCACATGGCCGGGATTCGGCTCGAAGCCGTGCGAGGCGATGAAGGCCAGCACGAGGTCGTCGGAGTGGATGACGTCGCCCGGGCGGCAGAGGTTCCCCGGGTTGCTGAAGTCACCGCGCGCCAGGTCGCAGAACGGGCACCGGTAGCCCTCGGGCGCGTGGTGGGCGAACTCCATCAGTTGTCCTCGTCCTCCTCGAAGACCCACTCGAAGAGGTCGAGCACGTACTCGCTGAAGGTCCCCTCCTCGCTCTGCCACTCACTGCGCGCGTTGTTGCGCCGCCACACGATCGGGTCCGGCACATCGAGCTGGTCGGCCTTCATGCCCCAGGTGAACTGCTCGTCCTCGTCCTCGAGGAAGAGCAGGTAGCCGTCCTCGATCTCGAGCTCGTCCGGGTCCCAGAAGAAGTGGAACGCCTCCATGATGTCCTCGGTGGCCCCGACCGCCCGGTAGAACTCGTGCAGGGCGAGCGGGAGGTGGAAGTCCTTGCCCTCGAGCAGCTCGGCGAGCTCGTCCTCGGACAGACCGTCTTCCTCGACCCACTCGTCCTCGAAGTAGGAAGGCACCAGGGCGCGGAATTTGTCGGAAAACAGCTCAGTCACTAGTACTCCAGGAGAGGTGGCGGGGGATGCTCTCATCCTAGCCCGGCGGGTCGGAGGCGCGGGCTACTTTCGACCCGCCGGGGTCCTCGCCGCCAGTGGTGCATGCCAGCCGTACCGCCAGGCGAGGACGCGCAGGGAGAACACGAGCGACGCTGCGACGGTCCCCGTGACGAGGGTGAAGGACCCCGTCAGGTAGAGCACGGTGACGATGCTCGCGCCCAGCATCGCGGGGAGGGCGTAGATGTCCCGCGGGTCGAAGAGCTGCGGGATCTCGTTCGCGACGACGTCGCGCAGCAGTCCTCCGCCGACGGCGGTGGTGACACCCAGCAGGACGGCCGACACCGGGTGCAGTCCCGCGTCGAGGGCCTTCACGGTGCCGGTGATGCAGAACAGTGCGAGCCCGGCGGCGTCGAAGAGGACCAGGACCCGCTTGACGCGTTCGACGCCGGAGACGACGAAGTAGACCAGCACGGTGGCGAGCAGCGGAGGCAGCAGGTAGACCGGCTCGGTGAAGGCCGCCGGCGGGACGTCGATGATGAGGTCGCGGGCCACTCCTCCGCCCAGCGACGCGAGGGAGGCGAGGAGCAGGGACCCGACGAGGTCGAAGCCCTTCCGTGCGGCCAGGAGCGAGCCCGAGACGGCGAAGAAGAAGACGCCGAGGAGGTCGGCGGCCAGGGCGATGTGTGAGGCGGTATCCATGACTTCCTTCGGCGGACCGGTGCTGCAGCGGCCGGATGCGCGCGTCGGTCGGCGGCACCACAGGGCACTGACCAGCATGACAGAGGCGGCGATCCGCCCGGTGCCGGTGGTGCGGATCCACCCGCGGCGACGGGACCCCCGGGTCTAGGCTGGCCTCCATGACGAGCGCACACCCAGCAGGCACTGACACCGTCGAACCGAGTGCGCAGGACGGCTCCCGGGCCATGCGCATCGCGTCCCGGCTGATCGGCGTCCTGCCGACCAAGAGGAACCTCAGCGGTACGGACTGGGTCGACGCCAGGTACCCGGGCCGCACGTACCCCTCGGTCGCGGCCATCCCGTGGACGTTCCGGCAGACGCACACCATCCAGGAGAAGCGGATCGACGGGGTCCGCACCATCACCGTCCGGCCCCTGCTGGGAACGACGCGCTCGCACATCATCTACACGCACGGCGGCATCTACATCAACGAGCTCGGGCGCCCGCACTGGTGGATCATCGCCGAGCTCACCCGGCGCACCGGCGCCGCGGTCACCGTGCCCCTCTACCGCCTCGCGCCCGAGAGCACCTACCGGGAGGCGTTCCCCTACCTCGTCTCGGTCTACCGGGAGGTCCTCTCGACGGCGGAGCCCGAGGACGTCACGCTGATGGGCGATTCCGCCGGCGGAGCACTCGCCATCGCGCAGTCCTGGGCCTTCCGCGACGCGGGGCTGCCCGCACCCGGCCGCGTGGTCGCCTTCTCCCCGTGGCTCGACGTCACGGCCACCAATCCGGAGATCCCGAAGTACGACGCCGTGGACCCCATGCTCTCGGTGCCCGGCGGGGTCCGGGCGGGCCTGTGGTGGTCCGACGGCGACGATCCGAGGACACCCCTGGTGAGCCCGGCCTGCGCGCCGGAGGACCTGCTGGCCGCGGTACCCGTCACGCGCATCTACCAGGGCACACGCGACGTCTGCATGGCGGACGCGGTGGTGTTCCGGGACCGGGCCGTGGCCGCAGGGGCGGATGTCACCCTGAAGGTCTACCCGGGCGGTTTCCACGTGTTCCCCGCGTTCCGGCGCCTGCCGGAGTCCAGGGAGGTCTACGCCGATATCGAGGCGTTCCTCGGCCGGCCGGCCCTGCCCTGACCCGATCCGCGCCCCCGGGTCGGGCCAGTTGCGCAGATCTTGATGGGAACTTTAGGTTCGGGAACCCCCTGCACCACCCTGGGGCGACGGGCTGCACCGCTAGTCTGTGGTGGCGTGCGGGCCGAGGCCCGCCTCTCCCGTGGCGGCGGACGGGCTCGACGATCGACAGGGAAGGCCGGGGAATGGACAAGGTGCTCTCCCATCTGACGCTCAACACCCGGCAGTTCCACGAGCTGACCCTCCGCATGCGCGTGATCCTCAGCCAGCTCCCGCTCTCACTCACGGTGCTGCTGATCCTGGCGGGCGGCCTCCTGTTCCACCGCGACCTCTTCGCGAGCCAGGCCTTCCTCATCGGCGTGGGCCTGCAGGCCGTGCTGCTGGCGCTGTGCGTCGCCGTCCCCTGGGACCGCCTCCCGCACGCGACCTTCCTGGTCATCCCGCTGCTCGACTTCATCCCCATCGGCTTCATGCGCTACGGCGCGGGGACCATCATCACCGGTGTGGGGCTCCTCACCGTGTTCCCGGTCATCTGGCTCGCCGCCTCCGGCCTGTTCCCGCGCGCAGCCCTCACCGCCGGTTTCCTGGGCGCGCTGGGCGTCGTGTGGGTGCCGGTGTTCGTGACCGCCGCCGAGGTCAACTCCCAGAGCCTCACGCAGTCCTTCCTGCTGCCGTTCATCATGCTCGCCGTCGGCGTGACCATCCGCGTGATGACCGCGAGCATGATGGCCCAGCAGGCGATGCTCGAGGAGAAGGACCGCGCACTGCAGGTGCTCCTCGAGGAGAGTGCACGCCGTGAACGGCTGCTCGATACCGTGGTCAACAGCGTGGACATCGGACTGATGGCGCTCGACGAGACGGGCCGGACCGTCCTCGGCAACCGAAAGCTCGAGCAGCTCCGGATGCTCGCGGGTGGCTCCGACGGGACGGCGGAGGAGGACCTGCGCATCTACCAGCAGGACGGCGGGACGGCCGTGCCCGCGGCGCGGCGACCCGCACGGCGGGCGGCCGAGGGCCATGTGTTCTCCGACTACCTCCTGTGGTGGGGGGAACAGCCCGGCCAGCGCGTGCTCTCGACGTCGTCGCGCCTGATGACGAACCAGGCCGGCACCCGGGAGGGATCCGTGGTGACGTTCAACGACGTCACGGAGCTGGTCACCGCCCTCAACGCGAAGGACGAGTTCGTGGCGACGGTGTCCCACGAACTGCGGACGCCCCTCACCGCGATCAGGGGCTATCTCGAGCTGCTGACCAGCATGCCGGACCTCGAGCCCGCGGTCGCGTCCGGCCTCGAGGTGGTGTCGCGCAACTCCGAGCGCCTGCACAAGCTCGTGGTGGACCTGCTGTCCACCGCGGAGGGCACGCCCGAGATCACCCCGGTGCCCACCGACTTCTCCGGCCTGGTGGGCCGGCGGCTCGCGACCGCGCAGGAGGGCAACAGCAACCCCCTGGTGCGGTTCGAGGACCGCACGGAACCCGGCCTCGTCGCCCTGTGCGATGCCTCCGGCATCGGCCAGGTGCTGGACAACCTGCTCTCGAACGCCATCAAGTACTCGCCGGGCGGGGGCCGCGTGACGGTCCGCGCCGCGGAGGTCGACGGCGAGGTGGAGTGCAGCGTCACCGACGAGGGGAGCGGCATGTCCCCCGAGGAGCTGAAGGGCGTGTTCTCGAAGTTCTTCCGCACCTCGGGTGCCCGCAACGCGGCCATCCCCGGTGTCGGTCTCGGGCTCGCCATCTCGAAGGCGATCGTCGAACGGCACGGCGGGACCATCACGTGCCGGAGCGTCGAGGGCGCCGGGTCCACCTTCACGTTCCGGCTGCCGCTCGCGCACGTCGGGCAGGACCAGCAGCTCCAGGCGCAGTAGCGACGCCACCGGCAGGCCGTCAGGACGGCGGTGCCGTCAGCCCGCCGGTCCGAGATCCACCACCACCGTGGTCCCGCCGCCCGGCGTTCCCGTCACACTGATCGACCCCTCATGGGCGGCCGCGATCCGGACGCACGTCGCGAGCCCGATCCCGTTGCCCGCGGGGTCCCCGTCGCGGTGCAGTCGCACGAGCGGCTCGAGCACCCGCTGGCGGTCGGCAGGATCGATGCCCTTGCCGTGGTCGATGACGCGCAGCACCTGGGTCTCGCCGACACTCGCCACGACCTCGATGCGCGGGGGAGCACCCGGCGTGGAGTACTTGATCGCATTCGAGACGAGGTTCTGCAGGAGGGCGGTGACCTGCGCCCGGTCCACCTGCAGCTGGGCGTCCTGCACCGAGATGACGGCGTCGGACGCGCTGCTGAGCGGCAGGACGTCCTGCAGCACGGCATTCATGACGGTGCTGAGGCGGACCGTGCTGCGGCTGATCGACCCGCCTATGCGCGAGAACTCGAGGACGTCCTCCACCGTGGCGAGCATCCGACTGGCGCTGCCGCGGATGATGCTCAGGTAGCGCGCGGCCGGCCCGGAGGACTCGACGGCGGTATCCAGCTCGCCGAGCTCGGTGTACCCGAGGATCGCCGTCAGCGGGTTCTTCAGGTCGTGGCTCACGCGCGCGGCAAAGTCCGCGAGGTCCTCGTTGCTGCGCCGCACCACCTCGAGGGCCTCCACGAGCTGCCGTGTGGTGAACTGCAGCTCGAGGACCTCCACGACCTGACGGGCGAGGATCTCGAGGCCCTCCCGCTGTTCGACGTCCAGCTCGGCCACCACGGGGGAGAAGACGCACAGCGAGCCGAGGGCATACCCCTCGTGCGTGATGAGGGGTACCGAGGCGTAGGACCGCACGTTGGCGATGCCGCCGTTGACGAAGGGGTTGTCGGCGAAGCGGGGATCACGGGACGCGTCGGCGAGCGCGGTGATGGATCCCGAGGTGAAGACCTTCGAGCACATGGAATCGTCCCGCGAGCACACCGCGGGGTCCACCCCGACGGCTGCGATCTGATGCTGCTGGTCCGCGGTGATGATGTTGATGACACCCGCGTCCATCCCGCTCACGCGCACGGCGAGCCTGACCAGGTCCAGGAGTTCGGGGGGCGTCTCGTACTCGAGCCGGTCCACCGGCCTGCGGTCGGTCTCCCCGTAGGGGAGCCGGTACTCCTGCAGGATCGCCTGGCGCGCAAGTTCCTGCAACTCCACATCGTCGGCAGACAGCAGTGACATGAGTACCCCCGAAGAACCTTGAGACCGGTGTATACGGGCCAAACTATCCCATGCAGCGGACGGCGGGCGGAATGGTGAGCGGAATGGCGGGCGGAAAGGTGGGCGGAGAGGTGAGCGAAATGGTGGGCTGAATGGCGGGTGGGATGGCAGCCCGTCGCCGCCGTCCCCGACCGGCCGTCCGGCGCCGGCGCGTCAGCCGAGAGCCCGGATGCGCAGTGCCAGGTAGAGGTGCACGCGGTCCGCGGTGACGGCGGGGTCGTAGCCCGTGAGCGTGACGACCTGCTGCAGCCGGTAGCGCACGGTGTTGCGGTGGAGGCCGAGGGCGGCGGCGACGGCGGCCACCGAGCCGTCGAGCTCGAGGTACCGCTGCAGGGTGGCGAGGAGGCCCGCGCCATGGGCCTCGTCGAAGGCCTCGAGCGGCTCCAGCGTCTCGGCGGCGAGGTCGGAGAGCGGTACGTCGGCGCTGGTCATGAGCAGGGACGTCAGGCTCAGGCGATCCGCGATGTTGAGAGCCTGGCCGCGCTGCAGGGCCTCCCGGGCCTCGAAGTAGCTCCAGCGCAGTCCGTTGGGCTGGGCGTACGTCCCGCCGACGCCGATCCTCGCCGTGAGGCCGGCGCCGTGCAGGTAGCGGCCGAGATCGGCCGGTTCGGGGATGGCCGGTGTGGCGGGCGAGGGCAGGACGAGCACGAGGCGCTCGTCCACGAGGCCGGCCGGCACGCCGCTCCAGCCGTCGGGCAGGGGCAGCGTGCGCAGGGCGCGCCGCTGGCCGGAGGCGACGTCGACGATGAGCACGCCGTGGCGCAGCGCCGTGTCGATGCCGGTACCGGCGAGCCTGGCTGCGGCCTCCGCACCGGCGAGGGTGCCGCGCACCACGTCCTCGAGCAGCTGGCCGACGGCGTTCCGCATGCCCGTGCGGTTCCTGGCCTGGTTGGTCAGCTCGACGGAGATCAGATTCTGCGCGTACTCCACGACGGCCGCGCGCCCGTAGGGTTCGGCGATGGCGAGCGTGCAGCGGTCCTTCAGCCCGGTCGCGATGGGCAGGTGGTGCCAGGCGCGGGTCTCGGGTCCCGGCGCGCCGGCAGCCGCCGATGCCGGACCGGACGCGTGGCCGCGCTTCGGATCGGGGCCGGGCGCGCCGGTGCCGGGCGAACCGGTGCCCGACGAACGGGTACCGGACGAACCGGTGCCGGGCGAACCGGTACCTGACGAACGGGCACCTGACGAACGCGCTCCGGACGAGGCCGGACCCGCCGCCCCGGCGATCCGGGCACCGTACTGGAACAGGGCGACGTCGGTGCCGAGCATGCGGGCGAGCTCCCCGAGGAGGGCTCCGAGCCCGCCGGGTCCGAGGAGCGCCGAGGCGAGGACCGCATGGCTCTCGAGGAGTTCCTCGAGGCCCGCGAACCGGTCGGCGGACAGGGCGTCGGCCACCCTCTTGCCGATCGCGACGAAGGGGACCTCGTAGGGCACGCGGAAGGCGGGCAGCCCGACGTCGTCCGCCTCGGCGAGGACGGCGGCGGGGATCCGCTGGTGCGTCAGGCCCACCCCGAAGCCGATCGCGAGCGCGCCCGCCTCGTGGGCCCGGCGGACGAAGGCCCGCTGCGCCGCTGCGGTCCCCAGCCGGACGCCCGTGGTCAGGACCACCTCGGCGCCGTTGAGGAACGGGCGGGGGTCCTCGAGCTCGGTCACCGCGACCCACTCGATGGGATGGGGCGGAGCGACCGCGCGGCCCTCCGCGACGAGCCCGAGCGCCGCATCCGCCAGCAGGTCGGTCAGGGTGATGGCCATGCGACCAGCATAGGGTGCGGCTGTACGCCTGCACGGACGCCACCGGTTTCTGCTGTGCAGGTATCCGTGGCCCGGGGCCGCCGGCGCCCGGTAACGTTTCCTCGATACCCGCCGCCCGCATCTGTCCGGGCTCCGCGTGGACCTGACCTCGTGAAAGGCACTGCATCGTGGCTGAGACCCTTCAGAACTACATCGACGGAGCGTTCGTGACGCCCGCCGGCGCTCGTAATCAGCTCCTGGACATCGTCAACCCGACCAACGGGGAGGTGGTCGCCCAGTCGCCCGTCTCCTCGCCCGCCGACGTCGACGACGCCATGCGCGCCGCAGCGCGTGCCTTCACCACCTGGAAGCGGACCACGCCGAGCCAGCGACAGCTCATGCTGCTCAGGCTCGCCGACGCCGTCGAGGCCGCGAGTGACGAACTCGTCGAGGCGCAGCACCGCAACACGGGCCAGGTGCGCGAGATGATCGCCGCCGAGGAGGTGGCGGCCGGTGCCGACCAGCTGCGGTTCTTCGCGGGTGCTGCCCGTCTCCTCGAGGGCAAGTCCGCCGGCGAATACCTCGAGGGCCACACCTCGTACGTACGCCGGGAGCCCATCGGCGTCGTCGCCCAGGTGGCGCCGTGGAACTACCCGTTCCTCATGGCGATCTGGAAGATCGGGCCCGCGCTCGCCGCCGGCAACACCGTCGTCCTCAAGCCCAGCGACACCACCCCCGAATCGACCCTCGTCCTCGCACGGCTCACGCAGGGCATCCTGCCCGACGGCGTCCTGAACGTGGTGCTGGGCACCGGCGAGACCGGTGCCGCGATGATCGAGCACCCCGTGCCGGGCCTCGTGTCCATCACGGGCTCCGTGCGCGCGGGCATCGCCGTCGCCACGAGCGCGGCGAAGGGCCTCAAGCGTGCGCACCTCGAGCTCGGCGGCAAGGCACCGGCCGTCGTCTTCGCGGATGCCGACCTGAAGAAGAGCGCGGCGGCCATCGCGGAGTTCGCCTTCTTCAATGCCGGCCAGGACTGCACGGCCATCACGCGCATCCTGGTGCAGGAGGAGGCACACGACGAATTCGTGGCCGCCATGGTCGAGCACACCGCCACGCTGAGGACCGGCAGCGCCGACGACTCCGAGAACTACTTCGGTCCGCTCAACAACATCAACCACTTCAACGCCGTCAACGCCGTCATCGACGCGCTGCCCGCACACTGCAGCATCGCCACCGGCGGCAGGCGCGCCGGCGACAAGGGCTACTTCTTCGAGCCCACCATCATCACCGGCGCACGCCAGGACGACCCCGTGGTGCAGCAGGAGACGTTCGGGCCGATCGTCACGGTGCAGACCTTCTCCACGGAGCAGGAAGCCGTGGAGCTCGCCAACGGCGTGGACTACGCCCTCGCGTCCAGCGTCTGGACAACGGACCACGGGACCGCGATGCGCGTCTCCCGCGAGCTCGACTTCGGCGCGGTCTGGATCAACACGCACATCATGCTCACCGCCGAGATGCCGCACGGCGGCTTCAAGAACTCCGGCTACGGCAAGGACCTCTCCATGTACGGCGTGGAGGACTACACCCGCATCAAGCACGTCATGAGCGTGCTGGACGCCTAGCCCGTCCCTTCGAGACAAGGAACTCCGATGACCACCTTCGCAACCACCCCCGACACCACGCCGCGCTTCCGGCTCGAGCAGAAGCGCCGCATCACGGGCGACTTCCCCGGCCCCCGGTCCACCGAGCTGGCCGCCCGCCGCGCCGCCGTCGTCGCCAAGGGCGTCGCCTCCGGCGTGCCCGTCTACGTGGCGGACGCCGACGGCGGGATCATCCACGACGTCGACGGCAACTCCTTCATCGACCTCGGGTCCGGCATCGCCGTGACGAGCGTCGGTGCGTCCGATCCCGCCGTCGTCGGTGCCGTCAAGGAGCAGGTGGAGCACTTCACGCACACGTGCTTCATGGTGACGCCGTACGAGGGCTACGTGGCCGTCGCCGAGCAGCTCGCCGAACTGACGCCCGGCGACTTCGAGAAGCGGACCGTCCTGTTCAACTCCGGTGCGGAAGCCGTGGAGAACGCCGTGAAGGTGGCACGCCTCGCCACCGGCCGGGACGCCGTCGTCGCGTTCGACCACGCCTACCACGGCCGCACGAACCTCACCATGGCACTCACGGCCAAGGCCATGCCGTACAAGACGAACTTCGGGCCCTTCGCGCCGGAGATCTACCGCGTACCCATGAGCTACCCCTTCCGCGAGGAGAACCCGGCGATCACGGGTCCCGAGGCGGCGCAGCGTGCCATCACGATGATCGAGAAGCAGATCGGCGCAGAGTCGGTCGCCGCCATCATCATCGAGCCCGTGCAGGGCGAGGGCGGATTCATCGTGCCCGCCGACGGGTTCCTCCCCGCACTCGCCGAGTGGGCCACGGCCAACGGCGTCGTGTTCATCGCCGACGAGGTGCAGTCGGGCTTCTGCCGCACCGGCGAATGGTTCGCGGTGAACCATGAGGGCGTGGTGCCCGACATCATCACCATGGCCAAGGGCATCGCGGGCGGCATGCCGCTCTCGGCCATCACCGGCCGGGCGGACCTGCTCGACGCCGTCCACGCCGGCGGGCTCGGCGGCACCTACGGCGGCAACCCCGTGGCCTGCGCCGCGGCGCTCGGCGCGATCGAGACCATGAAGGAGCAGGATCTCGCCGGCCGTGCCCGCCACATCGAGGAGCTCGTGACCGAGCGCCTCACCTCGCTCCAGGCCGATCTGGGCGAGCAGAGCATCATCGGCGAGCTGCGCGGCCGTGGCGCGATGCTGGCGATCGAGTTCGTGCAGCACGGGGGCAAGGTGCCGAACGCGGAGGCCACCAAGGCCATCGCCGCGCAGTGCCTCCGCGAGGGCGTCATCATCCTGACCTGCGGCACCTACGGGAATGTGATCCGGCTGCTGCCGCCGCTGGTCATCACCGACGAGCTGCTGGCGGACGGTCTCGACGTGCTCGAGCGCGCCATCCGCAGCGTCGACGCCGGCTGACGGCTTCCGCAGGACGGCACCGGTACGACGAAGGCCCCGCAGCGTTGCTGCGGGGCCTTCGTCATGGCGAGGGGCGGATCAGCCGACCGGGATCAGTGCCCGGAACCGGGGGTTCTCCGCCAGGAAGGCCTGCGCGTGCGGGCAGTAGGGCACGGGGGAGAGGCGGCGCCGGTGGGCGCTCAGCAGTGCATGGCGGATGAGCACGGGCTCCAGGCCTGCGCGGCCGTAGGAGGGGCCGACGACGGTCGCCAGGAGGCGGATACGGCCGGCGCGCATGTCGTACTTCACGTACCCGACCATGACGCCGTCGTGGAACAGTTCGAAGCGCGAGCTCACGGTGTTGTCACGGAACTTCTCACGCAGCTTCGCACTCTCCACCTGCTCGGCGGCGCGTGCCTCGCGTGCCTCGAGGGCGTGGATCACGGCCTCGTAGTCCTCCCGCACGCCGAAGGGCGGGAAGTCGGTGTCGAGGACGCGGTAGAGCTGGTTGCAGAGGATGCGGAGCTCGCGCGTGGTCACGTCCGACAGGTCGAACGGCACCTCGGGCGCCTCGGGGCCGGCGGGCTCGGCGGGAGCATCTGCGAAGTCGATGCCGTCCAGATCGGACGACAGGCCGCGGCCGGCAGGGTCGCCGAACGGGGAGAGGGTATCGGGGGAAAGCGGTGCAAGTGTCATGTCGACCTCGTACATCTGGAATTCGTCGTGGCCGCTGCTTGACCGTTCCCTGAACATAGCATCTAGTTCGTCCTCCGTAAAGCTAGACAATCTAGCAATCAGCACCCTCAGCGTCCGGCTGCGGCACGGACGACCGCGCGGGGGCAGCGTCCTGGGGGCGTCCGGAGTGCGGCGGTGCCATGCGCACGAGGGCATGCCCGCGCGCCCGAACGGGCGGCTCAGGACGAGTAGGTGGCGAGCTGCTGGCGGAGGCCGGCGATGATCCCGTCGAGGCCGGTGCGGAAGGCGGCGTCCGCCGTGCTCCCGGTGCCGGCCGCCGCGGTGGCGCTGCGGACGGCGGCGGTGAAGACGGGGAAGCGGTCCGCCAGGGCGCCGGAGTCGAAGATGTCGCCGGGGGCGGTGACGTCCAGCGCGGAGCCGTAGATGAAGGATTCCAGGGCCACGATCGCCGGCACGATCCGCTCCTCGGGCCAGCCGGCCCGCTGGAACCCACGGGCCACCTCCTCGTACATGCGCAGCGTGTCCGGTGCGTCCGTGACGGGCAGGACGGCGATGACGGGGACGAGGGGCGCGTGCCGGGCGAAGACCTCGCGGTAGGACCAGGCCCACCGCCGCACGGCCTCGTCCCAGGGCTGGTCCGCGAAGGCGTCGAACTCCACCATGGTCATAACGTGGTCCTGCACCCAGCCGAGCACCTCCTGCTTGGACCCGGCGTGGTTGTAGAGCGCGGACGGCGCCACGCGGAGTCGCCGGGCGACGGCCGACATCGTGAGTCCCTCGTACCCCTCGCTGGCGATGAGGTCGAGTGCCGCGTCGGTGATGCGGTCCTTGGACAGCACGCTCCTCGGGGGACGTCCGGCACGCCGTGGCTCCGGCGCTGCTGCGGTCATGGAAGCTGCCTCCTGGGTGCCGTCGATTCCTCGGGCGTTCCCTTCCCACACGGGGCACCCATGGCTATAGTAGGGCAAAATAATGAACGCCATTCATTTTGTGTCCCGTGTCATGCGGGGCGGGAGGATCTCATGGACATCATCGAGCGGGACGTCGTCATCATCGGAGCGGGGCCCTCGGGGCTGACCGCAGCACGCGAGCTGAGGCGGGCGGGCCACTCGGTCGCCGTCGTCGAAGCCAGGGACCGGGTGGGCGGGCGCACCCACACGGACGTCGTCGACGGCGCCGTCCTCGAGGTGGGAGGCCAGTGGGTGTCTCCCGACCAGACCGCGCTGATCGGGCTCCTCGACGAACTCGGCATGGACACGTTCCCGCGGTACCGGGAGGGCGATTCCGTCTACATCGGCCCCGACGACCGGCCGGTGCGGTACTCGGGGGAGATGTTCCCCGTCAGCGACTACACCCGCGAGGAGATGACGCGGCTCATCGACATCCTGGACCGGCTCGTGGCCGAGGCCGGCCCGGAAGCGCCGTGGAACCACCCCGACGCCCGTGCCCTGGACACCATCTCCTTCCACCACTGGCTGCGGCAGCAGTCCGACGACGAGGAGGCCTGCGACAACATCGGGCTCTTCATCGCGGGTGGCATGCTGACCAAGCCCGCGCACTCCTTCTCCGCGCTGCAGGCGATCCTCATGGCGGCGACCGCCGGGTCCTTCTCCAACCTCGTGGACGAGGACTTCATCCTCGACCGGCGCGTGGTCGGCGGCATGCAGTCCGTCTCCGAACGCATGGCCGCCGACCTCGGGGACGACGTCATCCTCTCGAGCCCCGTGCGCACCCTGCGCTGGAGCGGCATGGACGGTCATGGCAGCGCCGGTGGCGTCACGGTCGAGGGCGTCACCGTCGTGTCGGACACGACGACGGTGAACGCGCGGTACGCCGTCGTGGCCGTCCCGCCCAACCTGTACTCGCGCATCAGCTACGAGCCGCCGCTCCCGCGACGCCAGCACCAGATGCACCAGCACCAGTCGCTGGGACTCGTCATCAAGGTGCACGCCGTCTACGCCACACCCTTCTGGCGTGCGGAAGGGCTCTCCGGGACCGGCTTCAGTGCGGGCTCGATCGTCCAGGAGGTCTACGACAACAGCAACTACGAGGACCCGCGCGGCACCCTCGTGGGGTTCGTCTCCGACGAGAAGGCGGACGCGATGTTCGAGCTCCCGCCGCACGAACGCCGCGAGCGCATCCTCGCTTCGATCGCGGGCTTCCTCGGGCCGCAGGCCCTCGACCCCGAGGTCTACTACGAATCGGACTGGGCCTCCGAGGAGTGGACGCGCGGCGCGTACGCCTCCAGCTACGACCTCGGGGGACTGCACCGCTACGGCCGCGACCAGCGCACGCCGGTCGGCCCCATCTACTGGTCCTGCTCGGACATCGCGGCCGAGGGCTACCAGCACGTGGACGGCGCCATCCGCATGGGCCGGCGCACCGCCGCGGACGTCCACCGCGCCCTCGCCTCCGGGCTGCAGTCGGCCGGCACCGCGAAGGAGGCATGACCGTGCGCTACATCGTCGGGTACACCGCGGACGAACGCGGGCACGACGCGGTGTGCCTCGCCGTCGCCCTCGCGCGGCGCCAGGACGCCACCCTCGACCTCGTCCTCGTGACGCCCGAGCACTCGCTCTACGCGGGCACCTATCCGCCGGACAAGGGCTTCGACAGCCTCCTGTCGGAGCAGATGACCGAGTGGATGGACCAGGGACTCGCACTGGTACCCGACGACGTCCGCGCGCGCGGCGTCGTCGTCCGCGCCGACTCGAACGCCGAAGGGCTCATCCAGGCGGCCGAGGACACCGAGGCCTCCCTGATCGTGATCGGGGCCAGCTCGCGCGGCCTCACCAGCCGGTTCAGCGTGGGCAACGTGGCCCGCAGCCTGCTGCACGCCTCGCCCGTGCCCGTGGCCCTCGCACCGCAGGGCTACCGGCGCACCGACCCCGTCACGCGCCTCACCTGCGCGGTGGGCCGGCGGGCCGGGGCCGACGCCGTCATCTCCGTCGCCGTGTCCTCCGCCGGCCGCCGCGGCCTGCCGCTGCGCCTGGTCTCACTCATCGCGCTCGACGCCGGCCAGCCCGACCCGGGCGGAGCCGAGGACGAGGCGAACCGGCGGCTCGCGGAGGCGGCGTCGTCGCTGGCGGCCGGCGGGCGCGTCAGTGTCGAGACGGCGCACGGCGCTTCGGTCGAGGAGGCCGTCGAGTCCATGGCCTGGGACGAGGGAGAGGTGCTGCTCGTCGGATCGAGCCGCCTCGCGCAGCACGCGCGCATCTTCCTCGGGTCCACCGCGGCCAAGATCCTGCGTACGCTGACCATCCCCATGGTCGTCGTCCCGCGTACGTACGCAACGCCCGGCACCACTCCCGGCCCGGGCGCCTTACCCACGGAGGCGGACGCATGAGTATCGACGAGACTACACACAGGGGATCGGGACTCAGCAGGAAGGGCCTCGACTCGGGGACCGTCGGCCTGCTGGGCGCCGTCGTCATCGGGGTGTCCTGCGTGGCCCCCGCCTACACGCTGACCGCGGCCCTCGGCCCCACGGTCGCCGAGGTCGGGACCCAGCTCCCGGCCATCTTCCTGATCGGTTTCATCCCCATGCTGCTCGTGGCCCTCGGCTACCGCGAGCTCAACAGCGCCATGCCGGACTCCGGGACCTCCTTCACCTGGGCCACACGGGCCTTCGGCCCGTGGATCGGCTGGATGGGCGGGTGGGGCCTCATCGCGGCGACCGTGATCGTGCTGTCCAACCTCGCCGCCGTCGCGGTCGACTTCTTCTACCTCCTGCTCTCCCAGGTGATGGGCGATCCCTCGATCGCCGAACTCACCCTGAACCTGCCGGTGAACATCGCGACGACGCTCGTGTTCATCGCGCTCGCGTGCTACATCTCCTACCGCGGCATGGAAGCCACGAAGATCGTGCAGTACGTGCTCGTCACCTTCCAGCTCGTGGTCCTGGCCTGGTTCGCCATCGCCGCGTTCATCCACGTCGGCAACGGCACGGCATTCGACGCCACGAGCATCAGCGCGGACTGGTTCAACCCCTTCGCCGTCGGCTCGTTCTCCGCCTTCGCCGCAGGCGTCTCGCTCTCGATCTTCATCTACTGGGGCTGGGACGTGACGCTGACCATGAACGAGGAGACCACGGACCCTGACAGGACCCCGGGCCGCGCGGGCGCGCTGACCGTCGTCGTGATCGTGGTCATCTACCTCACGGTCGCGCTCGCCACCCTCGCGTACGCCGGAGTGGGCGACGGCGAGCTCGGCGCCGGCAACCCCGACAACCAGGAGAGCATCTTCGCGACGCTCGCCGGCCCTGTCATGGGTCCGTTCGCCATCCTCATGTCCATGGCCGTGCTGAGCTCGTCGGCCGCGTCCCTGCAGTCCACGTTCGTCTCGCCCGCCCGCACGCTGCTCGCCATGGGGCACTACCGGGCGCTGCCCAAGGGCTACGGACGCATCAGTCCGCAGTACAAGTCGCCCAGCTTCGCGACCGTGGCCGCGGCCGTCGCCGCCGCCGGGTTCTACGTGTTCACGCGCCTGGTCTCGGAGAACGCGCTGTGGGACACCATCACCGCGCTCGGCCTGATGATCTGCTTCTACTACGGCATCACCGCCCTGGCGTGTGTCTGGTACTTCCGGGCCCAGGCCTTCGCGAGCTTCCGGAACGTCCTCTTCCGGTTCCTGGCGCCGCTGCTCGGCGGCGTGATCCTGCTGGTCATGTTCGTCAAGACGGCCATCGACTCCATGGACCCCGGGTACGGCTCCGGGTCCGAGCTGTTCGGGATCGGCATGGTGTTCATCCTCGGGATCGGGGTGATCCTCCTCGGGGCGGTGCTCATGCTCGTCTGGTCGCGCATCAACCCGGCGTTCTTCCGGCAGGAGGTCCTCACCCGCGGGTCGGCCCCGCGCGACTAGCGGTCCGGGCGCACCCGGGCCACCGAATCCGCCGCGTCCGCGCCGCCGTCCGGAGCCCCCACGGGCCGGACGGCGGCGCCGCTGCGTGGCCGGCCGCCCGCCCGGGGAACGGGACGCCGGCGGGCGCCGTGGGGGAGGCACGTCACGGAGAGAAATGCGGCCGGACACCGGTGCCGGGCGGGCCGTCAGCACCTAGCATTCCGGCATGGAGGATCACGGCGGGCAGGTGACGGGCGAGCCGCGCCGCGCCCTGCTCGACGCCGTCGAGGACAGGGCCGGACTGATGTGCCGCAGCGAGCAGCGCGTGTGCCGGATCCTCGCCCGCAGGATCGATCCCGCGATGGAACCGGCCGCCTACAGTGTCCTGGCGGCCGCCCGCATGCTCGGGCCCTGCCGCGTCACGGACCTCGCCGCGTCGCTGGGCATGGGCAACCCCGGCGTGAGCGGCCATGTGGCGGCACTCCAGCGGCTCGGCCTCGTGGAGCGCGGCCCGTCGGACGGCGACGACCGTTCGCACCCCGTGGTCCTCACGGCGGAGGGTGCCCGTCGGATCGACGAGGCACGCCTGAGCAGGCGGCGGTCCTTCCGGCGACAGCTCCAGGGGTGGGACCCGGCCGACGTCGTCGAGCTCGCGGGCCTGCTCTCGCGGTTCAGCGCGGCGTACCTCGCTGCGCGTGAACCGGCCGCCGAGGTGCCGGATCCGCGGGGTGCGCACCGCGCAGGGACGGGGCTTCCGGGACCATCGGCCGGTCAGTAGAGTGACGCCAGACCTCGCACGGTGGCGGCGGTCCTTCGAGAAGCGGGGCACGATGAGCCAGTTCCCAGTCGACAGCCGGTCCCACGGGGATCCCGCGGACCGGCAGGGCAAGGGCCTCGCGGCGGGCGCCCTCGGCCTCTGGCAGTCGACGGTGATCGGGCTCGCCTCGACGGCACCGGTGTACTCCCTCGTCGCGACCCTCGGCTTCGTGGTCCTCGCCGTCGGGGCCCAGGCGCCGATCGCCTTCGTCCTCGCGTTCATCCCCATGGTGTTCATCGCCTTCGCGTACCGGGAGCTGAACCAGGCGGTGCCCGACTGCGGCACCTCGTTCACGTGGGCCACCAAGGCCTTCGGTCCGTGGGCCGGCTGGATGGCGGGGTGGGGCGTGGCGGTGGCGGGCGTCATCGTGCTGGCGAATCTCGCGCAGGTCGGCGGCACGTACCTCTGGCTCCTCGTCGGCGACGGTTCCCTCGCGGAGGAGCCGCTGCTGGTGACGATGACCGGCGTCGCCTTCATCGCGCTCATGACGGTGGTCAGCTACCGCGGCGTGGAGATCGGCGCGAAGCTCCAGAACGTCCTGCTGGGCATCCAGTACGCGGCACTCGTGCTCTTCGTGGTCCTCGCCCTCGCCGGTGCGGCGAACGGGACGGTCGGGACCGCGACACCGGTGTCCTGGGACTGGTTCAACCCGTTCGCGTTCGAGAGCGTCGAGGGGTTCACCGAGGCGATCCTCCTGGCCCTGTTCGTCTACTGGGGCTGGGACGCCTGCCTGGCCCTGAACGAGGAGACGAAGGACGCCCGCCGCGTCCCGGGCCGCGCGGCGCTGCTGTCGACCGTCCTGCTCCTCGTGACCTACGTGGGCGTCACGGTCGCAGCCATGATGTACGCGGGGGTGGGGGAGGAAGGCATCGGCCTGGGCAACGAGGCGAACGCGGAGGACGTGTTCCTCGCCCTCAAGGACGCCGTCCTCGGACCCTGGTCGTGGCTGCTCGTCGTCGCCGTCCTGGTCTCCGCGGTCTCCTCGACGCAGACCACCATCCTGCCCACGGCCCGCGGCACGCTCTCCATGGCGGTCTACGGGGCGCTGCCCGCGCGCTTCGGCGTGGTCCACCCCCGCTACCGGACGCCGTCGTTCTCCACGCTCGTGATGGGCATCGCCGCGATCGCGTACTACGTGCTGATGACGCTCATCAGCAAGAACGTCCTGGCCGACTCCATCCTCTCCCTCGCCCTGGCCATCGCGTTCTACTACGCGATCACCGGCTACGCGTGCGTGTGGTACTTCCGGCGGGAGCTGTTCACGTCCCGCCACAATGTCGTCTTCCGTTTCCTGCTGCCGCTGATCGGCGCCGTCCTGCTCACCGCGGCCTTCGTCAGGTCCGCGATCGACATGGCCGACGTCGAGTACGGCTACAGCGTGCTGTTCGGCATCGGCGGGACGTTCGTCACGGGCATCGGCTCCCTGGCCCTGGGCCTGGTCCTCGCGGTCGTCTGGCGCAGCAGGCCCGGCTCCGCACCGTTCTTCCGCGGTGAGAGCCTCGACGAGGACACGCCCGTCCTCGTGCCGGACTCACCCGACGTGCACCGGCGCTCGATCGACGGCGGACTCTCCTGATGCGGATCCTGGTCATCGGTGCGGGCGGGGTCGGTTCGGCCGCGGTCCGCATCCTCGTGCGGCGGACGTTCTTCGAGCACCTGGTGATCGCCGACTACGACGCCGGGCGTCCGCAGGCCCTCGTCGACGAACTGCAGGACCCGCGCCTCGTCGCGGTCCCGGTGGATGCGTCGTCGGCGGCGACGGTGGCCGCCCTCGTGCGGGAGCACGCCGCCACGCACGTCCTCAACGCGGTGGACCCGCGGTTCGTGATGCCCGTCTTCGACGGCTGCTTCGCCGCGGGCGCGACGTACCTCGACATGGCGATGAGCCTGTCCGAGAAGCACCCGCACCAGCCGTACGAGAAGACGGGGGTCATGCTCGGGCAGGCGCAGTTCGACGCCGCCGCTCGGTGGGAGGCGGCCGGGCGGCTCGCCCTCGTGGGGATCGGCGTCGAGCCCGGTCTGTCCGACGTCTTCGCCCGCTACGCGGAGGACGAGCTGTTCTCGTCCATCGACGAGCTGGGCGTGCGCGACGGTGCGAACCTGACGGTGGAGGGCTACGGCTTCGCCCCGTCGTTCTCCATCTGGACGACCATCGAGGAGTGCCTGAACCCGCCGGTCGTCTTCGAACGGGACCGCGGGTGGTTCACCACCGAGCCGTTCAGCGAGCCGGAGGTGTTCCGTTTCCCCGAGGGCATCGGGGACGTGGAGTGCGTCAACGTGGAGCACGAGGAGGTGGTCCTGATGCCACGGTGGACGAAGGCGCGCAGGGTGACGTTCAAGTACGGGCTGGGGGAGGAGTTCATCGGCGTGCTGCGGACCCTGCACATGCTGGGCCTCGACTCGGCGGAGCCCCTCCGGGTCAAGGACGTGGAGGTCTCGCCACGGGACGTCGTCGCGGCAGCCCTGCCCGACCCCGCCACGCTCGGCGACCGCATGCGCGGGAAGACCTGCGCGGGCGTGTTCGTCACCGGGCTGGGCAAGGACGGCGAACCCCGGGCCGTGTACCTCTACCACGTCGTCGACAACGCGTGGTCGATGGCCGAGTACGCCTCGCAGGCCGTGGTGTGGCAGACCGCCGTCAACCCCGTGGTCGCTCTGGAACTGCTCGCCACGGGCCGCTGGCGCGGCACGGGGGTCCTCGGCCCGGAGGCCTTCGATGCGCGGCCGTTCCTGGAGCTGCTGGCGGCCGATGCCCCCGCGGGGTACGGGTCGCCCTGGGGGATCGAGGAGCGCTGAGCCGCGAGGCCCGCGCGGGTCAGGCCGGGGCGGAGACCGGCTCGGCGCGCTTCACGGGCCGGGGCTGGCGGCGTACGGTCCGGAGCATGTCGATCGTGAGGAGGATCAGCGCCAGCCACACGAGGCTGAACCCGACCCACCGCTCGAAGGGCATGTCCTCGCCGAACACCAGCAGGGCGAGGAGGAACTGGAGCACGGGCGCCAGATACTGCAGGAGGCCGATCGTCGTCAGGGGGAGGCGGCGGGCGGCGGCGCCGAAGAAGATGAGGGGTACGGCCGTGATGATGCCGGAGGCGGCCATGATCCAGAAGTGCCCCGTCCCCTCGGTCACCAGGGTCGCGTCGCCGGTCGAGGCCAGCCACAGCATGACGGCCACGGCGACGGGTGTCAGGACCAGCGTCTCGATGCTCAGGCTGGACACCGCATCCACGCGGGAGCCCACCTTCTTCTTGGTGAACCCGTACAGGCCGAAGGAGAACGCCAGCGACAGGGCGATCCAGGGCACTGCGCCGTAGCCGACGGCGAGCACCACCACCGCGAGGACGCCGATGCCGATCGCCGTCCACTGCAGGGGGCGCAGCTTCTCCCGCAGCACGACCACGCCGAGCAGGACCGAGACGATGGGGTTGATGAAGTAGCCGAGGGCTGCCTCGATGGCCTGTCCGGACGTCACACCGTAGGTGTAGACGAGCCAGTTGACGGCGATGAGCAGGGCCGCGACGGTGAGCGTGCCGGTGACCCTCGGGGTGCGCAGGGCCGTGAGCACCGGTCGCCAGGACCGCAGGACGGTCAGCAGGAGGGCGCAGAAGACGAGGGAGAACAGCACCCGGTTCGCCACGATCTCGACGGGACCCGCAGGCGCGAGGACGAGGAAGTACAGCGGCAGCAGACCCCACAGACCGTAGGCGCCGACGCCGAAGAGGATACCGACGGAGTTCTCGCTCCGCGCCGGACGACTGACCTTCGTGCCTGTTCCACTCACGCAGGCGTGAACCGGCCGAGGAGAACGTTTATTCCCGCGCCGGTGTTCCCGCCGTCCGCCGCACCGGGGCGGAGGAGATCCCCGCCACTGTTTTCGCCGGTGCCGGGCGGAGGCATTTAGAATAGGGAAGTATGCGCTTATTGGTGCGCGACGGTATCCACCAGGATCATCCCGGGAAGAAGGCTCATCAGTGTCTACCTCAGCTGCGGCTCGGCCGCTGCGGGTCGCGATCATCGGCGCCGGTCCGGCAGGCGTCTACGCCGCCGACATCCTGACGAAGTCGAACGAGGTGCAGGGCGGCGACTTCGCCGTGAGCATCGACCTGTTCGACCAGTACCCGGCACCCTACGGTCTCATCCGCTACGGGGTGGCACCCGACCACCCGCGGATCAAGGGCATCGTCAACGCGCTCCACAAGGTGCTCGACCGCGGGGACATCCGCTTCCTCGGCAACGTCAACTACGGCCGGGACCTGACGCTCTCCGACTTCCGCCGCTTCTATGACGCGGTGATCTTCGCGACGGGCGCCATCCGCGACGCCGACCTCGACATCCCGGGGGTGGAACTCGACGGCTCCTTCGGCGGGGCGGACTTCGTCTCCTGGTACGACGGCCACCCCGACGTCAGCCGCGAGTGGCCGCTGGAGGCCCGCGAGATCGCCGTGATCGGCAACGGCAACGTGGCCCTCGACGTGGCCCGCATCCTCTCCAAGCACGCCGACGACCTGCTCTCCACCGAGATCCCCGACAACGTGTACCAGGGGCTCAAGTCCTCGCCGGTCACCGACGTCCACGTCTTCGGACGCCGCGGACCCGCCCAGGTGAAGTTCACGCCGCTGGAACTGCGTGAGCTCTCCCATTCGCGTGACGTCGACATCGTCCTCTACCCCGAGGACTTCGACTTCGACGCCGGGTCCGAGGAGCAGATCGCGACCAACAACCAGACCAAGACCATGGTGAAGACCCTCACCAACTGGCTCGTCGAGGACGAGCCGACGGGGGCATCCCGCCGTCTGCACCTCCACTTCCTGCACTCGCCCGTCGAGATCCACGACTCACCGGAGACACCCGGCAAGGTCGCGGGCATGAGGTTCGAGCGGACCGAGCTGACCGGGGACGGGAACGTGCGCGGGACCGGGGAGATCATCGACTACCCCGTCCAGGCCGTGTACCGCGCCATCGGGTACTTCGGCTCGGAACTGCCCGAGGTCGGATTCGACGAGAAGCGCGGCGTCATCCCCAACGAGGGCGGCCGCGTGATCGACGAGCAGGGACAACCGGTACCCGGCATCTACGCGACCGGGTGGATCAAGCGCGGTCCCGTCGGCCTCATCGGACACACCAAGGGGGATGCCCTCGAGACCATCGGCTACCTCCTGGAGGACCGTCTCAACCTCCCTCCGGCCGAGGACCCGTCCGAGGACGCCATCATCGGCCTGCTCGAGGAGCGTGGCGTCCGCTACACCACCTGGGACGGGTGGCTGAAACTGGACGCCCACGAGCTCAAGCTGGGTGCGAACTTCGTGAACACGTCCGGCAACGCCGAGGTGGTGCGCGAACGCGTGAAGCTCGTGCCCCGTGAGGACATGGTCGCCATTTCTCGCGGCGAGTAGTCCCGCTACACTGTGACCTGTCCCACGCTGCCACGCGGGACAGGTCACGAAGCGGAGTGCCGATGTCGTCGTCCCGTTCCATCCCTCTCACCGAGTTGTCCTCCGTCGCGCTGCAGCAGAAGGCGCTGGCCGCCCATGAGGCCCTGGACCAGGGCGACAGCGTCGACGGGAAGCTCCGGGGGATCGTGCGGGAATCCTGGCTGCGGTCCCTGACGTTCCTCCCGAGCCCGTCCACGGCGCGGGCCCGCCTGTTCTGCTCCGAGGAGGAGCTCGAGGCGTACCGCCAGAGCCACCCCCTCGCGGCCATCATGCCCGTGATCGATCGGCTGCTCGTCCAGCCGAGCCTGGAATCCGGGATGCTGGTGGCCGTCGGCGACGAGAACGGCCGGCTCCTCTGGGTCGACGGTGACCGGGAGCTGCGGCGTCGCGCGGAGGGCATGCTGTTCGTGCCGGGAGCGGACTGGTCGGAGGCCACTGTCGGCACGAGCGCCCCGGGCACGGCCCTGGCCCTCGAACGCAGCGTGCAGATCGCCGGCGCGGAGCACTTCAGCCCGCAGGTCCACCCGTGGAGCTGTACCGCGGTACCCCTGCACGACCCGGACTCCGGAACGGTCCTGGGCGTCATAGACATCACGGGTACCGCCGACGCCGTCGGGACCCACACGCTGTCCCTCGTGGAGGCGGCGGTCGCCGCGGCGGAGGCGCAACTGAGCATCCACCGGCTCCAGGGCCGCCTGCCCAGGGCACGGCGGGTCCGGCCGGGGCGTGTGCCCGCCGCGCTCTACCGGAACAGCCTGCAGATCCTGGGGACGGACCACGGCGTGGTGCACGCGGGGGGAGCATCGCTGGAGCTCAGCCTCCGCCATGCGGAACTGCTGACCCTCCTGGCCCTGCACCCGGAGGGGCTCACCGCTGACCAGCTCGCCACGATGGCCTATCCGGAGGACGCGTCGGGGACGACCGTCCGGGCGGAGATGCTCCGGCTGCGCAAGGTCCTGGCCGAGCACGGCAAGGCGATCGTGCCCCAGTCCCGGCCCTACCGCCTGCCGGGCGAGCTCGTGGTCGACGCGGTGCAGGTGCTGAACTACCTCCACAGAGGGGCGCACCGCATGGCGCTCGGCATCTACCGGGGTCCCGTCCTCCCGCGTTCGCAGGCGCCGGCCATCATGCGCCTCCGCAGCGAGGTGTCCACGCTCCTGCGGGACGCCGTCCTCACCGACGGTTCTCCCGAGACCGTCCTCGATTACCTCGCGCTCGCGGAGGCCGAGTACGACGTCGAGGCGTGGCAACTGGCGCTCAGGGTCCTGCCCCAGCGCTCACCGCGGCGAGCCGTCGTCGTCGCACACACGGAGTGGCTGGAGACGGAACTAGGGGTTCCGCCGTCGTTACTCGCAGCTTTTCCCAAATTTCGTTAGCGAATCGCAATGATCAGTCGCAATCGGCCCTGTGAGCGGGCTAACGTTGTGCCCGGAGGCCGAACGGCCGGCGGACCGGAACGTCCGTGGGTCGAACGCACCGTTCGCACAGCACTTTCAAGGGGATTTTCGTGACGCAGGCAGGCCGGCACCCGGCGACGGCGAGGGTGCAGAACCGGGGTCCCCGTAGCTCCCGCATGAAGATGAACGCGAGCCTGGCCATGGTCGTGTGCTTCGTGGGCTTCCAGGGCATCGTCCCGCAGTCGTGGGACCCCGCCGCCGCCTCCTCGACCGGTTCGGGCCCGATCGGGGCGGACGGCGTCCGCCCCACGGGTCTCGTCGGCTCCTCGCTGCTCCTGCCGCTGGGCGGCTCCGACGCGCTCGACCCCCTCGACCGTCGGTTCGTGGGAGCCGACACGGACACCGACCCGGAGACCGCGGCGGACACCGCGGGTGAGGGGACCGCCGCGACGGCGACCGGCATCTCGGCCCGACCGGCCGCGGGGAATCTGTTCGCGCCGCTCGAAGGCCTCTCCCCGAGTTCTCCCTTCGGATCCCGCACGAGCCCGATCACGGGCGAGGACGGCGAGTTCCATACGGGCCAGGACTACTCGGCGCCCTGTGGCACCCCGGTGTACGCTGCCGACGCCGGCACGGTGCGGGCCGTCGGCTGGCACCCGTGGGGTGGCGGCAACCGCGTGGAGGTCGACCACGGCAACGGCCTGATCACCACGTACAACCACCTCCGTGCCATCTCGGTCAGTGCAGGCGACACCGTCAGGGGTGGCGAGTCGATCGCGGAGGTCGGGACCACCGGCTCCTCGACCGGATGCCACCTCCACTTCGAGACCATCCTCGACGGCGAGCACGTCGACCCGCTGCGGTGGAAGCTCGTGGCTGCCCAGCACATCGCCCGCGGCGGCGAGCTGCAGGACTACTCTCCCGGGGGCGACGGCGCAGCCGACATCCCCGCCTGGGCGCAGTCCTCGACGCGTTCCCACCAGCACGGCCACTCTGACGACCACACTCACGATCACACGGGCGACCACACCGTGGATGCGCTGCCGATGGCACCCGCCCCGTCGGCGGGCGCGGGTGCTGCTTCCGCACAGGACCGCACCCCGTCCGTGACGCCGCCCCGCGGTCCCGGCTCCGCGGTTCCGAACAGCCCGGAGAAGGCGCCGGAGAAGACACCGGACCCGAAGGCACCGGAGAAGGCACCGGAGAAGACATCGGACCCGAAAACACCGGAGAAAACACCGGAGAAGACGTCGGACCCGAAGGCGCCGGAGGGAACGACGCCGGACAGGACCACGCCGCCTGAGGCAACCACGCCGGAACCGGGAACGACGCCGGGCACGACGCCGGCGGGCCCCACGCCGCCGACCGGAACGGTGCCCAGCACCACCCCGCCGGCAGACGTGCCGCCACTGGCCGGGACCGCGCCGGTCACCACGCCACCGGCCGGAACGGACCCGGGGGCTGCGACCCCTCCGGGCGCACCGCTGCCGACGGCGCCGGACCAGGGCGCGACGCCCCCTGTCGATACCCTGCCGGGCGCCACGCCGCCGGCGGGTCCGACTCCCGAGCCGTCCTGCGACACAGATCCGACAACCCCTGCAGACGAGGAGCCGGCACCGGGAACAGCGCCCGCACCGGGCGAGCAGCCCGCGCCGGGCGCCGCCCCTGCACCGGGAGCAGAGCCCGCGCCGGGTTCCGCCCCCGCCCCGGGAGCGGCCCCCGCCCCGGGAGCGGCCCCTGCGCCGGGTGACCAGGCTGTTCCGGGCGCCGACCCCGCGCCGGGTGAGGATCCCGCACCGGGTACCGACCCCGCACCGGGTGAGGACCCCACCGATCCGACGTGCGACGAGCCGGGCACGCCCGAACCGGGTGCCGATCCCGCACCCGCGCCCGGCCCGGAGGGTCCGGCCACACCGGCGCCCGCACCGCCGGTCGTTGCGACAGTGCCTCCGGCCCACGAACAGGGGTAGCGGGACCGCTCCTTCCGGGCATGCAACGTCGATGCAACCTTCGGCTTCCTAGGCTGTGCACCAAGGACGACGACGTCCTGCACACCCGGAGTTCAAGGAGTTGGATGATGACTGTTTACGCCCAGCCTGGCCAGGACGGATCGAAGGTCAGTTTCAAGCCGCGGTACGAGAACTGGATCGGCGGCGAGTGGGTTCCTCCCATCAAGGGCCAGTACTTCGAGAACATCTCCCCGGTGACGGGCAAGCCCTTCTGCGAGGTGGCACGCGGCACGGCGGAGGACATCGAGCTGGCACTCGACGCAGCCCACAAGGCCGCGCCCGCCTGGGGCAAGACGTCCGTCGCGGAGCGGGCCCTCATCCTGAACCGCATCGCGGACCGCATGGAGGAGAACCTCGAGATGCTCGCGGTCGCGGACACCTGGGACAACGGGAAGCCCATCCGTGAGACCCTCGCCGCGGACATCCCCCTCGCGATCGACCACTTCCGGTACTTCGCCAGCGCCATCCGCGCCCAGGAGGGCCACCTGTCCCAGCTGGACGAGGACATGACGGCCTACCACTACCACGAGCCGCTCGGCGTCGTCGGGCAGATCATCCCGTGGAACTTCCCCATCCTGATGGCCACGTGGAAGCTCGCCCCCGCCGTCGCCGCCGGCAACGCCGTCGTGCTGAAGCCGGCCGAGCAGACGCCGTCGTCGATCCTCGTGCTCATGGAGCTGATCAGCGACATCCTGCCGGCGGGCGTCATCAACGTCGTCAACGGCTTCGGCGTCGAAGCGGGGAAGCCGCTGGCCTCCAGCAAGCGCATCCGGAAGATCGCGTTCACCGGCGAGACGACCACGGGCCGGCTGATCAGCCAGTACGCGAGCCAGAACCTCATCCCGGTCACGCTCGAGCTCGGCGGCAAGAGCCCGAACATCTTCTTCTCCGACGTGGCCGAGAGCAACGACTCCTTCTACGACAAGGCCCTCGAGGGCTTCGCGCTGTTCGCACTGAACCAGGGCGAGGTCTGCACCTGCCCCTCACGCGCCCTCGTGCAGGATTCGATCTACGACTCCTTCATGGCGGACGCGATCGCCCGCGTGGAGAAGATGGTACAGGGCAACCCGCTGGACACCGATACGCAGGTGGGAGCCCAGGCATCGAACGACCAACTGGAGAAGATCCTCTCCTACATGGACATCGGCCGGCAGGAGGGCGCCAAGGTCCTCATCGGCGGTGAACGGAACCTGCTCGACGGCGACCTCGCCGAGGGCTACTACGTGAAGCCCACCGTGTTCGAGGGGACCAACAGCATGCGGGTGTTCCAGGAGGAGATCTTCGGCCCGGTCGTCTCGGTGACCCGCTTCAACGACTACGCCGAGGCCCTCGAGATCGCCAACGACACCCTCTACGGGCTCGGCGCCGGAGTCTGGTCGAGGAACGGCAACATCGCCTACCGTGCCGGGCGCGAGATCCAGGCCGGCCGGGTGTGGGTGAACAACTACCACGCCTATCCTGCGGGCGCGGCGTTCGGCGGGTACAAGTCCTCGGGCATCGGCCGCGAGAACCACGCCATGATGCTCGATCACTACCAGCAGACCAAGAACCTGCTGGTCAGCTACTCCGAATCCAAGCTCGGATTCTTCTAGGAGGGACCATGACCGTCGAAGCCTCGGTGACCATCCCGGGGGAGACCTTCTCCCGGGTGGCGCTCACGGACAGCGCCGTCGAACTGCTGGACAAGCTGTGGCTGATCCACGGGCCACTGATGTTCCACCAGTCGGGCGGATGCTGCGATGGCTCGTCACCGATGTGCTATCCGGCGGGCGAGTTCATCACCGCCGAGGCGGACGTGCTGCTCGGTGTCCTCGACATCTCGACCGGTGACGGGGGATCGTCGGCCGGCCCGGACGGGACATCCGGTCCCCGCCTCATCGACTTCTGGATGTCGAGGGAGCAGTTCGAGTACTGGCGCCACACGCACCTGACGGTCGACGTGGTGCCCGGGCGGGGGAGCGGCTTCTCGGTGGAGGCGCCGGAGGGGAAGAGGTTCCTGATCCGCTCACGCCTCATGGGCTAGGAGGCACACCGGAAGGGGCCGGCGCGGAGGTCGCGTCGGCCCCTTCCGTCATGAGCGCTCCGCGAGCCCGCCCGTCGCGGGTCCGGGGTGCGCGGAGTGTCCCGGATGCGCGGGATCCACGGCGAGGACGATGCCGAGGAGGTCGGTCAGCGCGTGGCCGAGCTTCGGGTCCACCAGCTCGTAGCGGGACCGACGGCCTTCGGGGACCGACACCACGAGCCCGCAGCCGCGCAGGCAGGAGAGGTGGTTGGACAGGCTCTGCCGGCTGACGCCGAGCAGATCGGCGAGATCGCTGGGGTAGGCGGGGGCGTCCCGCAGGGCCACCAGGATCCGCACGCGGGTGGGGTCGGACAGCGCGGTACCAACGCGCTGCAGCACCAAGGTGGAGGTCAGCGTCTGCAGCATCAGTGGCTCAGCTCCGTCTCGTGGGGCACGTGGTCCAGGGGCTCGATCTGGAACGTGCAGTGGTCGATGCTCACGGCGAAGTGCCCGGCCACGCACTCCTGGAGCTGGTCGAGGACGGCGTGCGCGGACCCGTCGCGGTAGCAGTCGTCGTCCACGACGATGTGCGCGGTGAGCACGGGCAGCCCGGTGGCAATCTGCGTGATGTGCAGGTCGTGGACGTCCCGTACCTGCGGCAGGCGGGCGATGTGGGCGCGCACCTCCTCGAGGTCGATCCCGGCAGGCGTGGATTCGAGCAGTACGTCGATGGTCTCGCGCAGCAGCTTGAGGGTGCGGGGGATGATCAGGGCGCCGATGAGCAGGGCCACGACGGCGTCCGCCCGCATCCAGCCGGTCAGGGTGATGACGACGGCGGCGACGATCACCGCCACGGACCCCAGCGCGTCGTTCAGCACCTCGAGGAACGCGGCCCTCAGGTTGAAGCTGGCAGCGCGGTGCCGGGCGAGGAGGGCGAGGGCTGCGAGGTTGCCCGCGAGGCCGATCACACCGAAGACGATCATCTCCGGAGCGGCGACGTCCTCCGGGGTGATCAGGCGTCGGACGCCCTCGATCAGCACGTATGCCCCCACCGCGAGCAGGAAGGCCGCCTGCAGCAGGGCGGCGATCACCTCGGCCCGCCGGAATCCCCAGGAACGGCGCGGCGTGGCAGGTCGGACCGAGAGGGTCGCGGCGCCGAGGGCCATCGCCAGGCCGGCGGCGTCGGTCAGGACGTGGACGGAGTCGAAGAGCAGGGCGAGGCTGCCGGTCCACAGTGCACCGGCGACCTGCAGCACGAACACGGTGAGCGTGATGGCCAGAGCGCCTGCGAGCGGACCCCGCCTGCCCGCATCTGCCGTTGTGTGGTGATGTGAACCCATACCCTGATAGTACAGCCGAGCATGAACCTTAGGTGCTGGATGCTGCCGCTGGTACGGTGGCGGTGCCTGACCGGGCAGTTCGTGCTCCACGAGCGCCGTGCGTCAGAGCTGGGAGCCATCATGGCCACGGAGAACGGGCACGACCTGAACGGCTGGATCGCACCACAGGACGACATCGCCCACCGCCTGGGCGACCTCGCGCGGTCCCTGCAGCGGGAGAACTCCGAGGATGCAGTCCTCGAGCGCCTCGTCCGGACCGCGGTGATGCTCGTGCCCGGCGCCGACGAGGCGTCGATCACCCTGGTGACCGGCCGCCGCGGGGTGCAGTCCCGGGCGCCGACCGGAGATCTCGCCCGCACGCTCGACGAGCTCCAGGAGCGGACGGGGGAGGGGCCGTGCATGAGCGCCGTCTACCACGAGGAGATCGTCATCGTGCCGGAGCTGCGCACCGAGCACCGCTGGCCGAGGTTCTCGGCCGGCGCTGCTGCTGCGGGGGCGGGCAGCATGCTCTGCTTCCGTCTCTTCGTCGAGGGCGACAACCTCGGCGCGCTGAACCTCGTGGGACGCTCGGCGCACGCCTTCACCGAGGAGTCCGAGTACGTCGGAGCGCTGGTGGCGTCCCATGCCGCCGTCGCCGTCGCCGATGCGCAGAAACTGCACCAGTTCAAGGACGCCATCGCCACCAGGGACCTGATCGGCCAGGCCAAGGGGATCCTCATGGAGAGGTACGGCCTGACGGCCGGTCAGGCGTTCATCATGCTGGTACAGGTCTCCACGACGTCGAACCTGAAACTCCTGGCGGTCGCCGAGGAGCTGGCCATCACGGGCAACCTCCCGGTACGCACCCGCGGGAAACCCTGAGGCGTGCCGTCCGTCAGGTGATGCCGTGCTGCTGCAGCCACAGTTCCAGGACGCCGAGCTGCCACAGCATGTTGTTGCCGCCGGGGCTGTAGTGGACGTTGGGGCTCTCGAGCAGGTGGTCCACGTAGTCGGCACGGAACAGCCCGCGGTCCTTCGCCTCGGGGGCCCGGAGTGCGTCACGCACCGTCGTGAGCAGCGGCTCGGCGAGGTACTTCACCGGCGGCACGGGGAAGTAGCCCTTCGGCCGGTCGATGACCTCGGCGGGGATGACCTTCCGTGCGAGGTCCTTCAGGATGCCCTTGCCGCCCTGCGTCGCCTTCAGCTCGGGCGGGCACTGCGCCGCCAGGCGCACGAGGTCCTGGTCGAGGAACGGTACGCGTGCCTCGAGGCCCCACGCCATGGTCATGCTGTCCACGCGCTTGACGGGATCGTCCACGAGCAGCAGGTGGGTGTCGAGGCGCAGCACGGCGTCGAGCGCCGTCTCCGCACCGGGCGCGCCGAGGTGCGCCGCCAGCAGGGCCCGGCTCACGTCGGTCGGCACGAGCCACTCGGGCTCGACGACGTCGGCGATCTCCTCGTGCGTCCGGTCGAGGAACGCCCCGGTGAAGGCGTCCAGCGCCGCGTCGCGGGCGACGGTGGCGGCGGGCTGGTGGTAGGCGTAGCCGGCGAACACCTTGTCGGCGCCCTGACCGGACTGCACCACCTTGATGTGCTCCGAGACGGTCTTCGACAGCAGGTAGAACCCGGTGACGTCCTGCGTGCCCATGGGCTCCGTCATCGCGGCGATCGTGTCCTCGATGGCGGGTACCAGTTCGCTGCCGTCGATATGGATCCTGTGGTGCCGGGTGCCGTACTTCTCGGCGATGAGGTCCGAGTAGCGGAACTCGTCGCCCTCCTCCCCGCCCGCACCGTCGAACCCGATGCTGAAGGTATTGAGCCCTTCCTGCCCGAGTTCGGCGAGCAGGGCGACGATCAGGCTGGAATCGACGCCGCCCGAGAGCAGCACCCCCACCGGGACGTCCGAGACGAGGCGCCTGCGGACGGCCGTGGTGAGGGCGTCGTGGAGGGCGTCCTGCCAGTCGCCGGCCGTCCAGTCGGCCTTGGCGGGGTCGCGCACGTAGTCGGGCCTCCAGTACACGCGGTCACGCCGGCTGCCGTCGGCGTCGATGACCCGCACGGTGGCGGGCGGCAGTTTCCGGACGCCCTTCAGGACGGTCCGGGGGGGCGGGCACGATCGAGTGCCAGCTCAGGTAGTGGTGGAGGCCGACGTCGTCGATCGACGTGTCGATCCCGCCTCCGGCCACGAGGGCGGGGAGGGTGGAGGCGAAGCGCACCCTCCCGGGCAGGTCCGCGACGTACAGGGGCTTGATCCCGAGGCGGTCACGCGCCATGACCACGCGCTGCCGGGGCTCGTCCACGATCACGACGGCGAACATGCCGACGAGGTGGTCCACGAAGTCCTCGCCCCAGCGGACGTACGCGCGCAGGATGACCTCGGTGTCGCTCGTCGAGGAGAACACGGCGTCACCGCCCAGTTCGGCCCTGAGCTCGGGGTAGTTGTAGATGCAGCCGTTGAACACGATGCACAGCCCCGAGGCGGAGTCGTGCATCGGCTGGGCACCGGCATCGGTGAGGTCGATGACGGTCAGGCGCCGGTGTCCCAGGGCGACCCAGCCGTTGGTCCAGTTCCCGTGCCCGTCGGGGCCCCGCGACTCCATCGCGGCCGCCATCCGCGCCACGGGCTGCTCGTCGGCGCGAGCACCACGGAAGGCCATCTCACCGGCGATCCCACACATTCGTTACCCTCTCCCTGTACGCGGGCTCCACCGGTCGTGGAGCACCTGCTGAAAACTGGTTCCTCGTCGTCGTCATCGCCGTCGTCAGCCGCGCGGGTGCACGGCGTCCGGTTCGTCGGAGGGTATGTCGTCGATACCGAACGCGGCATTGACGTCCCCGTCATGACGGGAGTCCTCGGGATCCACGCCCACGAGCCGCACGAGGAGGTCGTCGAACACGAGGTACTCGCCGAGCCGGCCCTCGACGATCACCTCGACGTCGTCGCCGGCCGCCCCCGCGATCTCCCCGAGCTTCTCCGTGTCGACCGCGACGAACCCGGTGTCCAGCCCGTGGACCTCCCGCTCGGTCCGGTCCGGATCAGAGTGGCGTGCCATGCGGGTCCGGCCCAGCATCTTCAGCTCGACCTCGCGGGCCCGCAGTGCGAGTTCGTGGATGGAACGCACCACGGACTCGGGGCGCATCTGGTCGATCGTCGAATGGATGAGCATCAGCAGGACCACGAGGGACGCGACCGCCAGGACCAGGGTCAGGGCAGCGCTGTAGAGCGGGGCGGGCTGCTGGTGGGCAAGGCCGAGGACGACGAAGGAGAAGGCCGTCGCCCCGATGAAGAAGCCGAAGTACACCTGGTTCGAGGTCCGGCGCAGGAACTGGTCGAAGACCACCGGCGTCAGGGAGCTCGCCGTCTGCTGCACCGCGAGCAGCAGGACCGAGAAGGTGATCGAGGTGACGGTGAGCAGGCTCGTGGCCACGGCGGACAGGAAGTCCACGGCACCGTCCTCGGAGACCACCGAGCGCACCAGCGTGCGGAACCCGGCATTGTCCGGGGTGAGGCGGTCCAGGAGGGACACGCCGACGGCGACGAGGCAGAAGACCGCAGTCAGCACCAGCGGGAGACGGAGGAATTCCGCGACCCCGCGCTGGAACCGGTTGGCCTCGTGGAGCCCGCCCGAACTGCGCAGGGGATCGGAGCGGGCCCCCGTCGACTTGCGAAGCATGCTTACTGTCTACACCCGTCGGATGGCGGGCGGTCGAGAAGATCGCGGTTGCGAACCGTCCGTCGTGCCGGCCCCGGCTAGCGGTCGACGCCGGACATGTCCTCGTAGCGGTCACCGACGGGCGCGGCCACGGCGTCCAGCTGCGCGAGCTGCTCCGGTGAGAGCGCGAGGCCGTCCGCCGCCACGTTCTCCTCCAGGTAGCGCACCTGCTTCGTGCCGGGGATCGGCGCGATGTCCGTACCCTGTGCGAGCAGCCAGGCGAGCGCGACCTGACCCGGTGTGGCGTCCAGCTGCCGCGCGACGTCGTCCACCTGTTCGACGATCCGGATGTTCGCCTGCAGGTTCTCCCCGGCGAAGCGCGGGTTGTTGCGGCGGAAATCGGAGGCGTCGAGCTGGTCGACCGAGCGGATGGTCCCGGTCAGGAAACCTCGCCCGAGGGGGGAGTAGGGGACGAAGCCGATGCTGAGTTCGCGCACGAGCGGCAGGATCTCGCGCTCCGGGTCCCTGCTCCACAGCGAGTACTCGGTCTGCAGCGCAGTCACCGGATGGACGGCGTGGGCCCTCCGGATCGTCGCGGGCGCGGCCTCGGACAGGCCGATGTGGCGGATCGTGCCGTCCTGCACGAGCTCTGCCAGGGCACCCATGGTGTCCTCGACCGGCACCGACGGGTCCATGCGGTGCTGGTAGTACAGGTCGATGTGGTCCGTGCCCAGCCGCCGCAGCGAGCCCTCGACGGACAGGCGCACGTTCTCCGGGCTTCCGTCGAGCCCCCGTGTGCCGTCGGCGGTGTGGCGGATGGTGCCGAACTTCGTGGCCAGCACGACCTCGTCACGCCTGCCCTTGAAGGCCCGGCCGATCAGTTCCTCGTTCGTGTACGGGCCGTAGATCTCGGCGGTGTCGAAGAAGGTCACGCCGAGGTCGAGGGCCCGGTGCAGGGTGGCGGTCGAGCCGGCGTCGTCCGTGCCGCTGCCGGTATAGAACGCCGACATGGCCATGCAGCCGAGGCCGAGTCCGGAGACATCGAGGCCGGAGCCGGGGGAACCGAGGGTGATGGTCTTCATGGGGCCGCCTTCCAGGAGGGGAGTGCCGGGGGTGTCGTGCCTGGGCCAGAGTACGCCGCGGCGGGGGGTCGTGGGCAGGAGTTCGTGGCGGAAGCTTCGTTGCACAGTGTGCAATATTTCCCCTAGTCTTGGACGGTGCTGGAGATGACCGAGAATGCGGAGCCGGTAGGACGCCGCGAGCAGAACAAGATCGACACCCGACGCGCCATCGCCGACGCCGCCTTCGACCTCGCCCTGTCCGTGGGGCCGGGGTCGTTCACGGTGGACCAGATCGCGGAGCGGGCAGGGGTGTCGCGGCGCACGTTCTTCAACTACTTCCACAGCGCCGAGGACGCCCTCACGGTCCGCACCGACGGATTCCTCGATCTGGCCCTCCAGGTCTTCGGCCGCATGCCGCAGGACGAACCCCTGTTCGACTCCATCGTCCGGGCCTTCACGGAGACCACCCGCATGGAGGGCCTCTCCCAGCACGGTGCCCTCTTCCGCATGGCCAGCACCAACCCGGACCTCCTGCGGGCGCAGCTGCACGCGTGGGAGCGCGCCGAGGCGCGGATCGTCGAGGGGCTGCGCCGGCGCCTCGGCTCCGACGCGTCCGAGCTCTACCTCACAGCTCTCGTGGGCAGCGTGCTGTCCTGCACCAAGGCCGCCATGCGCGATTGGGCCGCCAACACGCCCGGATCCGCCGCCGACTCCGGGCTGCAGCTCGAAGGGCGCATCCTCTCGGCGCTGACCATGCTGCGCGACGGTTTCTCCGACCCCGCACCCGACGCCGATCCCCTCCCCGGCGCCTGACCCTTCCCGCCCCTCGTCCGTCTCCTTCCCGCTAGGACTTCCCCCATGGCCTTTCTGCTCTACCGACTCGGTTCGCTCGCCTTCCGACGGCGGTGGTGGGTCGTCTCCGCGTGGCTTGCGATCATGCTCGCCGTCGGTGGCGCCGCCGTCGCCTTCTCCGGCACCCTGACGAACAACTTCACCATCCCCGGCACGGAGTCGCAGCGCATCTCGGACCGGCTGCGCGAGGAACTGCCCGAGGCCGTGGGCGGCACGGGCACCGTGGTGTTCACCACCGACGACGGCGCGGCCTTCTCGGCCGGCCAGCGCGACGGCGTGACCTCGGCGCTCGCAGCGATCGCGGAGCTCGACGGCGTGCGGGGCGTCGTCGATCCGTTCGACGTGGCGGACCAGGTGGCGTCCGGCGCCGCCGAGCTCGAGGCGGGGCGCGCCGAACTGGAGGCGAGCGAGCAGCAGCTGACGGCCGGCGAGCAGCAGCTCGAGCAGGGCCAGGCCCAGCTCGACGCGCAGCGTGCCCAGTTCGACCAGGCCCGCGCGCAGCTCCCACCCGCGCAGGCCGCGGCCACGGAGCAGCAGCTCCAGCAGGGCCAGGCCCAGCTCGACGCCAGCCGCACCGAGCTCGAGGCGGGGCGCGAGCAGCTCGAGTCCGGACGCACCGAACTCGAGCTCGCCCAGCGGCAGCTGGACGCCAGCTCCGGCGTGCGCCTGCTGTCCGAGGACGGCACCACCGCCGTGGCCAGCGTCCAGTTCGACCAGCAGATCAACGCCGTCTCGCCCGAACTGCGCGAGGCCGTGCAGGAGGAGGCCGACGGTGCCTCGTCCGCCGGCGTCACGGTGGACTACAGCAAGGAGATCGTCGAGGACGTCTCAGGGATCGTGGGCGCCACGGAGGCCATCGGTCTGGCCGTCGCCGCCGTCGTGCTCATCCTGATGCTCGGCACCCTCATCGCCGCCGGGCTGCCGCTCCTCATGGCCATCGTCGGCGTCGGCGTGGGCGTCGGGATCACCTTCGCCCTGTCGGGCCTGATCGAGATGAACAGCATCTCGCCGGTGCTCGCCCTCATGCTCGGCCTCGCCGTCGGCATCGACTACTCGCTGTTCATCGTGAACCGGCACCGCACCCAGCTGCTGCGCGGCATGGAGATGCAGGAGTCGATCGCCCGGGCCACCGGCACCGCCGGCAACGCCGTCCTCTTCGCCGGCATCACCGTGATCGTGGCGCTCGCCGCGCTCGCGGTACCCGGACTGCCGTTCCTCACCGTCATGGGTCTGTCCGCTGCAGGCACCGTCGCGGTGTCCGTCCTCGTGGCACTCACCCTCACGCCGGCCCTGCTCGCCCTGATGGGGCGCCGGGTCGTCTCGAAGCGGCGCTGGGCGAAGGCCCACGGGCACAAGCACTCCGCTGCCGCACCCCTGGACACGGAGGCCGGGGCATCCCTGGCCGACCAGCGTGCGGCGAAGGGCGCCGGCTGGGGTGGGTTCGCCACCCGCAAGCCGGTCCTCACGGTCCTCGCGGGCGTGCTCCTGCTGGGTGTCATCGCCGTCCCGGCGGCGCAACTGCGTGTGGGGCTGCCCGACGGCGGTACCGAACCGGCCGACTCGACGGCGTTCCAGGCCTACAGCACCATCGGGGACAAGTTCGGCGCAGGGACCAACGGTCCGCTGATCGTCGTCGGATCGCTGCCGGAGACGGCCGACGAGGCCGAACTCACGGCCCTGCGGCTCGACGTGAACGATCTGCTGAGCGAGGTGCCCGATGTCGCGGCCTCCGTCCCCGCGACCGTGAGCGAGGACGGCCGCACGGCGATCTTCCAGGTCATCCCCGAGGAGGGCCCGGCCAGCGAGACCACCGAGAACCTCGTCCGGGATCTCCGTGCGGCCACCGACGACGTGGAGGAGCAGACCGGCGTACCCATCGCCGTGACGGGCCAGACCGCGGCGAACATCGACGTCTCCGCCAAGCTCATGGAGGCGCTGCCGCTCTACCTCGGCATCGTCGTGGGGCTGTCACTGATCCTGCTGCTGCTCGTGTTCCGCTCGATCCTCGTCCCCATCATCGCCACGGCCGGGTTCCTGCTCTCGCTGCTGGCCAGCTTCGGCGCGACGGTGGCCATCTACCAGTGGGGCTGGCTGGGCGACGTCTTCGGGGTCACGAACCCGGGCCCCATCCTGAGCTTCCTGCCGATCATCCTGATCGGTGTGCTGTTCGGCCTCGCGATGGACTACCAGATGTTCCTGGTCTCGGGCATGCGCGAGGCCTACGTCCACGGCGATGATCCGAAGGCCGCGGTGCGCATCGGGTTCAGCCACGGCGCGCGCGTGGTCACGGCGGCGGCGATCATCATGGTCTCGGTGTTCGCGGGCTTCGTGTTCTCCCACCTGGCCATGGTGCGCCCCATCGGGTTCGGGCTCGCGTTCGGCGTGCTGCTGGATGCCTTCGTGGTGCGCATGACCCTCGTACCGGCGGCCATGTACCTGCTCGGCCGGCACGCCTGGTGGCTGCCCGCCTGGCTGGGGCGGATCCTGCCCGACGTGGACGTCGAGGGCGCGAAGCTCCAGCGTCAGCAGCCGGGGATCCCGGCTGCTGACGACCGCGACGAGGACGAGAAGGAATCGGTCGGCGTGCGGGTCTAGGCGTGGTCCTCACCCGTGGCGGCTCCCGGCGGGGGCAGGGCCGGGCGCGACGCGCGCTGCCCGGCGCCCGGTCTCAGCGCAGCAGGTGCGCGCAGCTGAAGTGGTGGTTCTCCCGGGCGCCCTGCGCCCGGGAGAGCGGTACGAAGGAGCACCGGAAGAGCAGGCCCGTGTCCGAGCCAAATCCGCCGGACCCGGGACCCGCGCCTCCCGTCACCCTGTGGTCCCAGGACGACCGCTGCTCGTCGGTCTCCGCAGCGAAGAAGACCGTCAGGGTGCCGGGGCCGGCGTCGACCGCTGTGAGGTGCGCGACGCCGACCTCCACCAGCGGACCGGTGAGGACGAGCCCGGTCTCCTCGAGGACCTCCCGCCGGGCGGCGTCGTCGAGCGCCTCACCCTCGTCGACACCACCGCCGGGAACCTGTGTCCCGGCGTCGGGGTGGTGGACGTGGTCGAGGACCAGGAGCTCGCGCCCGGCGCCCCGCCCCCGGAGCACGTAGGTCGCCGCACGGACCCGCGGCCGGGCCGGAGAACCGAAAGGGGCTCCGTCAGGTGCTGCGCCGGTCGCTCGGTCCGGGGCCTTCTCGTCCATCGCTCCACGGTAGCCCCGGCAACCCGCCCGCGGCGGGTATCGGCCGGCGCCGCCGTGGGCACGGTCACGTGCCGAGGTAGCGCCCGGGCCGGTGGTTGAGGGCCAGCACGAGGTTCAGCAGCACGACCCCGACGGCGGACAGCAGGACGCTCGCCGGTGCGACGACGGTGAGGGCCGCGAGGACGACGGCCGTGTCGAGCACCATCTGCACGTAGCCGGCACGCCAGTTCAGGCGCTCCTGCAGGAGGAGGGCCAGGATGTTGAAACCGCCGAGGCTCGCCTTGTGCCGGAACAGGATCAGGAGCCCGACGCCGGCCAGCAGGTTCCCTCCGAGCACCGCATACAGGGGATCCACCGTCAGGGACCCGAGAGCGATGGGGTGCAGGGCGGACAGTCCCGAGACCAGTGCCACGGCGGTGACGGTCCGCAGCGTGAAGTCCCAGCCCTTCTTCCAGACGGCGAGGGCGAAGAACGGCACGTTCACGGCGAAGAACAGGACGCCGAAGGACAGCCCGCCCGCGTAGCTCAGCAGCAGGGCGAGGCCCGCTGTCCCGCCCGTGACGGCGCCGCTGGTCTTCAGCAGGAACAGGCCGAGCGACACCGTGAAGGTGCCCGTCACGATCCCCAGCACGTCCTCCAGTGCGGAGTGCCGGACGACGCCGTCCTCCTCGTCGAGCTCGGGGCCGGGCGCTGTGGTGTCCATGGCGGCAAGCTACCACCGGCGGACCCGGGCCGATGGCACGATGCCCGTGGATGTGGGGCAACGCACAGGACACCGGCGCGATGGCGGCCCGGAAGTCACAGTGTTGCGGCTGCCGGCCGGTGGTGGGGGAGCGCCCGGGGACGGGGCATGATCCACCCGCCGGAGGCCGTCACCCCGGCCCGCCTCGAGGCCGAGGAGCCCGCCGGCGTCGCCTTCGACGTCATGGTGGACGACGGATGCATCACGCGTCCACAGGTGCCGTGGACCGCGGGGCCGGCGCCGGCACGGAGGAGAGCCAGGCACGGGCATCGGCGGTCTCGAGGAAGTAGCGGGTCCGGCTGCGGGACTGCGCGATGAAGGCCGCCAGGACCCGGTCCACGGGGTCGCGGCCGGTGAGCCCGATCGGCCCGAGGTGGCGATAGGCGATGAGCATCTGCCGCGCGTGTGGGGTGATGTGCCGGATCACGTTGAGATGCACGAGCATCGGCGCCCGATGCCAGTCCGGGAAGTGCGTGATGGTGTTCGCGAGCACGTCGAGGACCGCGGGGTCCACCCCGATGCCGGGGCGCCAGATGACCTCCAGGATGCCGTCGTCGTGGCGGATGGTGAAGTCGCGGCGGATCATCACGCCGTCGCTCTCGGTGGAACCGTGCATGGTGGCCTCTCGTCGTCGGCGCCTGCCCGGCCGCTCCCAGTGCAGTCTCCCACCGCGGGGACGTTCGTCCTACCCGACCCTCGCGGCATGCCCTGCGATCCGCCACGCCTCGACCTCGGCGAGCAGCTCCGCCCGCCGGTGGTCGCCGAGGAAGGCGGACCGGATCGAGTTCGCGCCGAGCATCGCCTGCTCGTCGATCCCGAGACCGAAGGCGCCGACCACTGCCGCTAGATTGTCGTCGATGTAGCCGCCGAAGTAGGCGGGATCGTCGGAATTGACGGAGACGTTCAGGCCCCGGGCGAGCATCTCCGGCAGCGGGTGGTCTTCGATGGCAGGGACGGCACGCAGCCGGACGTTCGAGAGCGGGCACACCGTCAGCGGTACGCGGTCGGCGACGAGCCGCTCCACGAGCGCCTCGTCCTCGAGGCACCGGATGCCGTGGTCGAGCCGGTCCACCCGCAGCACGTCCAGGGCCTCCCACACGTACGCGGGAGGGCCCTCCTCACCGGCATGAGCGACGCACCGGAGACCGGCGGCCCGGGCGACGTCGTACACCTCCGCGAAGAGCGACGGCGGGTACCCCGCCTCGGCGGAGTCCAGGCCGATGCCGACGATCGGGGCGTCCATGGCGAGCAGGTCGTGCAGGACGGCCATCGCCTCGGAGGCTGGGCGGTCGCGCAGGAAGGCGATGATGAGGGACGTGCTGATGCCGATTTCGGCGTCGCTCGTCGCGAGGGCGGTCGCGACCCCGCCGACGCACGTCTCGAGGGGGATCCCGCGTGCCAGGTGCGCCTGCGGATCCATCATGATCTCGGCGTGCCGCACCCCCGCGGTGGCTGCACGCCGGAGGTACGCCAGGGTCATGTCCGTGAAGTCCTGCTCCGTCCGCAGCACGTCCATGGTGGCGTAGTACACGTCGAGGAAGGACTGCAGGTCCGTGAACGCGTACCGGGCCGCGAGGTCCTCCGCGTCCGCGAAGGGGAGGGTGATCCCGTTGCGGTCGGCGAGTGCGAGGACCAGGTCCGGCTCGAGCGTCCCCTCGATGTGCAGGTGCAGTTCGGCGCAGGGCAGTGGCGGCATCGTCCCAGCCTAGGAGACGGCGCCGAGGATCCTCCGCGTGCCGTCCCCGGGGTCCCAAGTTTTTCCCAAGGACGTTTCCCGAAGGTTGAGCCAGCCGGCGCACAGTGGGGTGGCCGGGGACCGGATGAGGGAAGTAGCTATGTCGAGGCATCACCGCACGAATCATCGAGGGGGCGGCGACTTCCGCCGCCAGTACGGAAGAAGTGTTCCCGCCAGGGTGACAGCGGGGCTGGTGGCACTGGTCCTCGGGTCCGGCGTCATGCCGGCCGTCCTTGCGCCGGCGGTCTCGGCCGCTCCTGTCGGCCAGGGGCTCACGCTCAACGCAGGGGACATGCGCTTCATCCTGAGGCAGATCAAGATCGCCGAGAACCACGCCACCAGGGAGGACGCCCAGGGCAATCCCGTGGCCGGAGCACCGCTGGTCGGTCCTGGGCCGAACCAGATCGTGAACCCGCTGCTGCCGTACGGGCTGCGCACCGTGGACGGCTCGGACAACAACCTGATCGAGGGCCAGCAGCAGTTCGGGTCCTCCAACATCCCCTTCCCCCGGCTGACGGACCCGCAATGGCGCGGGGCTCCGGACGGGAATTCCTACCGCTCGGTCAACACCAACATCACCGATGGGACGGCCCGATTCGTCAGTAACGCGATCGTCGACCAGACGTCGACGAACCCGGCGGCCATCGCGGCCGCCGGTCGGGCGCACCGGACCGTCAACGACGAGCCGACCGCCATCCCCTGCGAGAGCGCCGGCGTCCCCGCGGGCTGCGTGGAGGAAGGCGAGACGCTGGACATCCCGAACGTCACCACGGACTTCGGGCTGTCCCCGCCCTACAACGGCATGTTCGCCCTCTTCGGACAGTTCTTCGATCACGGCGTCGACTCCACGAGGAAATCGAAGAGCGTGGTGATGATGCCGCTCGCGGCCGACGATCCGCTCTTCGTGCCGGGCGGACGGACGAACTTCATGATGTTGAGCCGCGCCGAGAACCAGCCCGGCCCCGACGGCGTGCTCGGGACGGCCGACGACGTCCAGGACGGCACCAACACGAACTCACCGTGGGTCGACCAGAGCCAGACCTACACCTCGCACCCCGCTCATCAGGTCTTCCTCCGCGAATACGCACTGGACGCCGACGGCGACCCCGTCTCCACCGGCGACCTCGTCGAGGGCGCACCGGGCGGCCTGGCCACCTGGCAGGACATCAAGGACCAGGCGGCGGGCCTCCTCGGCCTGAAGCTGTCCGACGCCGACATCGGGAACATCCCCATGATCGCCACGGACCAGTACGGACGGTTCCTCCGGGGTCCGAACGGTCTTCCCCAGTACATCAGGCAGGACAGGACGATGGTGGAGGGCGACCTCGCGAACCCGGTCGCCCCTCCGGCCGACGTGCAGCGCATCGGCATCGCCTTCCTCGACGACATCGCCCACGCTGCCTCACCGTTCGATGCACGGTCCGGCGCGCTCCTCGCTGCCGACGGCAATACCGACATCACACCCGTCACCAGCCCGCAGCCGGCGGGCACCTACGACGACGAGATGCTGAACAGTCACTTCATCGCCGGTGACGGACGCGTCAACGAGAACATCGGCCTGACCGCGATCCACCAGGTGTTCCATTCGGAGCACAACCGGCTGGTGACGTACATGGAGGACCTCCTGACCTCCCTGAACCTCGACCTGAACGAGTGGAAGCTCCCCGACGGGACCTGGAACGGCGAGCGGCTCTTCCAGGCGGCACGGTACGTCACCGAGATGGAGTACCAGCACATCGTCTTCGAGGAGTTCGCCCGCAAGGTGCAGCCCGGACTGAACCCCTTCAACCCGTTCACCCAGGCCGACACGGGCATCGATCCGGCGGTGACCGCGGAATTCGCCCATGCGACCTACCGGTTCGGTCACTCGATGCTGACGGAGACGGTGGACAGGAAGACCAACGCCGGCCAGGACATCGGCATGCCGCTCCTCGATGCCTTCCTGAACCCTCCCGCCTATTACGCCAACGGCAGTGCCACGCTGACCCCGGACCAGGCCGCGGGGAGCATCGCCATGGGCATGACCGACCAGGTGGGCGCCGAGCTCGACGAGTTCGTCACCGACACGCTCCGCAACAACGTGCTGGGGCTGCCCCTCGACCTCGCGTCGCTGAACATCGCCCGCGGCCGGGAGACCGGTGTCCCCTCGCTCAACAACCTCCGCAGCCAGCTCTACGCGAAGACCGGCGAGTCGTCCCTGAAGCCCTACGCCAGCTGGGTGGACTTCGGCCAGGGGCTGAAGCACCCCGATTCCGTGGTGAACTTCATCGCCGCCTACGGACAGCACCCGAGCATCACGGGCGCCACGTCCATCGACGGGAAGCGTGCCGCCGCCCAGCTGCTGTTCGACATGGACGTGGCCAACCCGGCGACCCCCGCCGACGCGTACGATTTCGCGAACAGCACCGGGGCCTGGGCCACCACCGCCTCGGGACTCGACGACGTCGACCTCTGGGTCGGAGGACTCGCGGAGATGCAGAATCTCTTCGGCGGCCTGCTGGGCTCGACGTTCAACTACATCTTCGAACGCCAGATGACCGACCTGCAGGACGGCGACCGCCTGTACTACCTGTCCCGGACCTCCGGACTGAACCTGCGCACGGAACTCGAGGGCAACTCCTTCGCCGAGCTCATCATGAGGAACACCGACGCGGCCGCCCTGAAGGCCGACGTGTTCGGGGTCGCCGACTGCGAGTTCGAGCTGGCCAACATCGTGGGCACCACGGGGAACGCCGTCGCCGACGACCCCGCCTCGGCCTGCAACGAGTCGGCCCTGCTGATGAGGATGGCCGACGGGACCATCAGGTACCGCGTCAGCAATCCGGTGGACCGCCCCGGCCTCAACGCCCAGTCCACCTTCAACGGCACCGCCAGCACCGACAGGATCTGGGGCGGTATCGACAACGACACCTTCTGGGGCAACGACGGGGACGACGTCCTCGAAGGCTCCGACGGGGCGGACACCGTGCTCGGCGGTGCCGGTCGTGACCGCATCACCGACTCCCACGGGGACGACGTCCTGAAGGGCGGTCCCGGCAACGACGCCATCGACGCCGGACCCGGACTCGACATCATCATGTCGGCCGACGGGGCCGACTTCTCCAACGGCGGCCTGAACGGGAACGAGCACTTCGCGGGCGAGGGCGACGACCTCGTGATCGCCGGTGACGGTCCCGACACCGTCTTCGGCGGCGGCGGCGCGGACTGGATGGAGGGCGGCAACGCGAACGACCTCCTGCAGGGCGACAGCGGAGCCCCCTTCTTCGACGACATCAACAACCCGGGTCACGACGTGCTGATCGGGGACTCCGGCGAGGACGACTACGACGCCGAAGGCGGTGACGACGTCATGGTGGCCGGCCCGGGCATCGAACGCAACCACGGTCTGTACGGTTTCGACTGGGTCACCCACGCCAGGTCGATCGAACGCGCCGACTCGGACATGCGGATGCTCGTGGTGGAGGGCCCCAACGCCCTGCGCGACCGGTTCCTGCTGGTGGAAGCCCTGTCGGGCTGGGACAAGGACGACATCCTGCGCGGCGACGATGCCGTGCCGTCGGACCCCGACGCCGAGGTCGGCGTCCAGGGCCTGACCAACGCCCTCGACGCCGAAGGCATCGCCCGGATCGGCGGGCTCGCCGGTCTCCTGCCCGCAGGAGCGACGACCTTCGGGGCCGGCAACATCATCATCGGCGGGTCCGGGAGCGACGAGATCTGGGGCAACGGAGCCGACGACATCATCGACGGCGACAAGTGGCTCGACGTCCGCCTCAGCGTCCGCGACGACGCCGGAGCGGAGATCCGTTCGGCGGACTCCCTCACGGAGCTCCAGGCGGACATCATGGCCGGCAGGATCGATCCCGGGACCGTGGACATCGTGCGCGAGATCGTGTCCGGTCCGGCGGCCACCGACGTCGATACCGCGGTGTTCTCCGGTGCGCGGTCCGAGTACGGCATCACCACCACCGCGGGCGTCACCACGGTGACGCACACCGGCGGGTCCGCGGCGGACGGCACCGACACCATCACCAACGTGGAACGGCTGAGGTTCACCGACGGGACGGTCGAGATCTCACCCTCGGCCGCGGACACCACGGCACCGACGGTGGGCACCCGGACGCCGGCAGCCGACGCCGTCGGAGTGGCCGTGGGGACCACCGTGGGTGCGGTGTTCGCCGAGGCCGTGTCCGGGGTGAGTGGGACGACCCTGCGGCTGGCCGACCCGGCGGGCACCGCCGTGGCCGGCGCGGTCACCTACGACGGCGCGACGCGCACCGCGACGCTCGATCCGGCGACGGATCTCGCGGCGGGCACCCGATACACGGTGAGCCTGGCTGCGGGGATCACCGATGCCGCAGGCAACGCCCTCGCCCCGGTGAGCTGGAGCTTCACCACCGCCGCGGCGGGTGCTCCGGCCTACACGCCGCCGGCGGTGTCGCCCTTCGCGGACGTGACGACCAGCCAGCAGTTCTACAAGGAGATGGCGTGGCTGGCCGACCGGGGCATCAGCACCGGGTGGATCGAGGCGGACGGGACGCGTACCTACCGTGCCCTGCAGCCGGTGAACCGGGATGCGATGGCCGCGTTCCTCTACCGGGCGGCGGGGTCTCCGGCCTACACGCCGCCGGCGGTGTCGCCCTTCGCGGACGTGACGACCAGCCAGCAGTTCTACAAGGAGATGGCGTGGCTGGCCGACCGGGGCATCAGCACCGGGTGGATCGAGGCGGACGGGACGCGTACCTACCGTGCCCTGCAGCCGGTGAACCGGGATGCGATGGCCGCGTTCCTCTACCGGGCGGCGGGGTCTCCGGCCTACACGCCGCCGGCGGTGTCGCCCTTCGCGGACGTGACGACCAGCCAGCAGTTCTACAAGGAGATGGCGTGGCTGGCCGACCGGGGCATCAGCACCGGGTGGATCGAGGCGGACGGGACGCGTACCTACCGTGCCCTGCAGCCGGTGAACAGGGATGCGATGGCGGCGTTCCTCTACCGGGCCGCCGGCATGCCATGACCGGTCGCTGTGCCCGGCCGGTGAGGCCGGGCGTCTGACACCGGCGACCACCCGCACCACAGCATCAGCCATGCGCAGGCCGGCGCATGGCTGATGCTGTGTCGGTGGATCTCCGCCTTCCGGCCGGAGTGCAGGAAGGGCGGACCCGTGCGGATCCGCCCTTCCCGTGCGTGCCGGCCCTAGTAGAGGGCGGCCTCCGACTCGGTGGCCGGCGTGACGCCGTGGCCGAGGTTCGCGGCCAGCTTCGCGCCGAGCTCGGCGTCGACGTTGGCCCAGTACTGGACGGCCCGCGCCCGGATCTCGTCGCTCTGCACGCCGCCGACGGCACCCGTGATGGTCTCGAGGAAGCGCGCACGCTGCGCGTCGTCGAACACCTCGCGGTAGAGCGTCCCGGCCTGGCCGAAGTCGTCGTCCTCGGCGTGCAGCGAGTGCGCTGCACGGACGAGGTCGCCGTCGTTCTCCCAGCCGCCCTGGGCGCCGTACTGGGCGGGATCCGCGGCGGGACCGCCCACGGAGTTCGGTGCGTACACCGGCGTGGACGCCGCATTGAAGTGGTAGCGCGCCGCGCCGTCCTTCGAGTAGTTGCGCACCTCGTTCTTCGGCATGTTCACGGGCAGCTGCGCGTGGTTGGTGCCCACGCGGTAGCGGTGCGCGTCCGCGTAGGAGAAGATGCGCGCCTGCAGCATGCGGTCGGGGCTCGCAGCGATCCCGGGCACGAAGTTCGACGGCGCGAACGTGGCCTGCTCGATCTGCGCGAAGTAGTTCTCCGGGTTGCGGTTCAGGGTCAGCCGGCCGACGGGGATCAGCGGGTAGTCGCCCTGCGGCCAGACCTTCGTGAGGTCGAACGGGTTGAAGCGGTACGTCTTGGCGTCGTCGTAGGGCATGATCTGGACCTTGAGGTCCCAGCTCGGGTGGTTGCCCTTTGCGATGTTCTCCGAGAGATCGCGCAGGTGGTGGTCGGCGTCCGAGCCGGCGAGTGCCTCGGCCTCGTCGACCGTCAGCACCTCGTGGCCCTGGTTGGACTTGAAGTGGTACTTCACCCAGAACTTCTCGTCGGACTCGTTGATCCACATGTAAGTGTGCGAGCCGTAGCCGTTCATGGTCCGCCACGAGTTGGGCAGGCCGCGGTCACCCATCAGCCAGGTCACCTGGTGGGCCGACTCGGGGCTCAGCGTCCAGAAGTCCCACTGCATGTCGGCGTCGCGCAGGTTGGTGCCGGGGAGGCGCTTCTGCGAGTGGATGAAGTCGGGGAACTTGATGCCGTCGCGGATGAAGAACACCGGGGTGTTGTTGCCCACGAGGTCGTAGTTGCCCTCGGAGGTGTAGAACTTGAGCGCGAAGCCGCGGGGGTCGCGCCACGTGTCGGGGGAGCCCTGCTCGCCCGCCACGGAGGAGAAGCGCAGGAGGGTCTCCGTCGTCGTGCCCTTCTGGAAGAGCGCGGCGCGCGTGTACATGCTGACGTCCTCGGTGGTCTCGAAGACGCCGAACGCTCCGCCGCCCTTGGCGTGGACCACGCGCTCGGGGACACGCTCGCGGTTGAACTGGGCCAGCTTCTCGATGAGGTAGTGGTCGGTCAGCGGGATGGCGCCGTCGCGGCCGAGGACGGACGAGTTGCTGTCATCGATGACGGGGGCGCCGGACTGCGTGGTGCTGAAGTTCGCGGACATAGTGCTCCTATTCCTAGGGGTTGGGGATCAGGGGTGGCTGGGGGCTGCCGTGCGGCAGTCGTCGCAGAGGCCCTGGTACAGGACCTCTGCGATCAGGATGGTCATGCGGGAGGCGCCGGGCGACCATTCGGGCGTCAGGCAGGGCGCATGTCCCACGGCGCAGTCGACGTCCTCGATCCGGCCGCATCCGGTGCAGACGGCGTGGTGGTGGTTGTCGCCCACGCGCGTCTCGTAGCGGGCGGGGGAGTGCGGCGTCTCGATGCGGCGCAGCAGGCCGATGTCGGTGAGGTCGGCGAGGATCACGTAGACGGACTGCACGGTGATGTGCGGCAGGTCGGCGCGGACGGCGGTCGCGGCGTCGTCGGCTGTGGCGTGCGGCGACTGCTCGACGGCGGCGAGGACGGCGAGGCGCTGGCGCGTCACGCGCCGGTCCGCGGCGTGCAGCGCGGCGGACCAGCGGGCCTCCCGGGCCCCGGGCGTCGCGTTCGTCTGCATCATGCCGCAAGTCAAGCAGTAAATCTGAGGAACTCATAATAAGGCCGTACTAACTTGCGCCCCACGCGACGCGTGCGGTCGGTACCGTGGACAGGGTGGATCTTCTGAAGCGGGGCAGGGCCTGGGTGCTGGACTACGCGTACGTCGGTTTCTGGCAGGTGCAGGGATTCCTCGTCCGGATGGATCCCGCGCAGTACCTCACGCCGGCCCCGGACGCGCCGGAGGGCAAGGCCCCCGTGCTCCTGATCCCCGGGATCTACGAGACCTGGCAGTTCATGCGGCCCGTCGCGGACCACCTGCACCGGGCCGGCCACCCTGTCCACGTGGTGCAGAAGCTCGGCTACAACCGCGGCACGGTCGAGGCCATGGCCCAGCTCGCCGCGGGCTACCTCGAGGAGCACGACCTCACGGACGTCGTCGTCGTCGCCCACAGCAAGGGTGGCCTGATCGGCAAGTTCCTCATGACGATGTCCAGCGCGGGGCCGCGCATCAACCGCCTCGTGGCGGTCAACACCCCGTTCTCCGGGTCCGTGTACGCCAATTTCTTCCTCCTGCCGAGCATCCGTGCGTTCTCCCCGCACGATCCCACCCTCAGACGCCTGCGCGCCGACCTCGAATCCAACCAGCGCATCACCTCGATCTTCGGGCGGTTCGACCCCCACATCCCGGGCGGCAGCTTCCTTCAGGGCGCCCGGAACGTCCAGCTCGAGACGATGGGCCACTTCCGGCCGATCGCCGACAACCGGGTGCTCCAGGAGATCGACCGCGCCATCACGGCCGGCGACCGCGACCCCGCCTGAGGTCTGCCGGCCTGCCGCGGTCCGTCCCCCGCTCGGGGGCCCTGATTCGTTGCCGAAGCGAATCACTTCCGCGCTAGACTGCTCCCGTGCCCCGCCTCCTCGCCGACATCACCCCGCTGAAGGAGTCACCGGCCTTCCGCCGGCTCTACGTCGGCACGGCGCTCTCGGCCATCGGCACCCAGCTCACCATCGTCGCGGTCAGCCTGCAGGTCTACTCGCTCACGCAGTCCACCCTCAGCGTGGGTCTGCTCAGCCTCTTCGCGCTCGTCCCGCTGGTGGTCGCGGGGCTGTACGGCGGTGCGATCGCCGATGCGCAGGACCGCCGCACGGTGGCGCTGTACTCCGGGATGGCGCTGTGGGGCACCACCATGGCCATCGCCGCGCAGGCCTGGATCGGCGTGGACAGCGTCTGGCTGCTCTATCTCCTGATCGCCATCCAGTCGGGCGCCGCCGGCATCAACCAGCCCACGCGGAGCTCCATCATCCCGCGGCTCGTCCGGCCGGAGCTGCTGCCCGCGGCCAACGCCCTCAGCATGATCACGTTCGGCCTGGCGTTCACCGTCGGCCCGCTGCTCGCCGGGCTGCTCGTGGCGCAGGTGGGCTACGCCTGGACGTACACGATCGACGTCGTCACCTTCACCTTCGCGCTGTGGGCGGTGTTCCGGCTCCCGCCCCTGCCGCCCGAGGGGCCAACCCGCCGTGCCGGGCTCGCCACGGTGCTCGAGGGGTTCCGCTTCCTCGGGACCCGGCCCAACATCCGCATGACCTTCGTCGTGGACCTCATCGCCATGATCACGTCCCAGCCGCGGGCACTGCTGCCCGCGGTGGGGGCCGTGCTCATCGGCGGAGGGGAACTGACCGTGGGCATCCTGCTCGCCGCCAGCGCCTTCGGGTCGGTGCTGGCGGGGCTGTTCTCGGGACCGCTCGGCCGCGTGCACAAGCAGGGTCAGGCGGTGGTGTGGTCGATCGTGGGCTGGGGGGCCTCCGTGGCCGGCTTCGGGCTGGTCGTCGTCATGGCCGGCTCGTCCTCCCTTCCGACGCCGGGCGAGGGGGAGTTCTCCGTCTGGCTGCTGCCCGCGGCGCTCTGCCTCGTCCTCGCGGGTATCGCGGACTCGATCAGCAGCGTCTTCCGCAACACGATCCTCCAGTCCGCCACCCCCGACGCGATGCGCGGGCGCCTCCAGGGCGTCTTCATCGTCGTCGTCGCCGGTGGTCCGCGGCTCGGGGACATGGTGGCCGGTGGCCAGGCCGCCTGGCTGGGCGAGGGGTGGACCGCGGTCGTCGGAGGGATAGCGTGCGCCGTGCTGGTCCTCGCCGTCGCCCGCCGGCAGCCCCGCTTCCTCGAGTACGACTCCCGCCGCCCCCAGCCCTGAACGGGGCCCGCCCCGTACCCTAGGGGGAACGGGCCGCTGCGACCCTCCGTTGTACTGACGGGCCGCCAAGCCCCCACCAGCCAAGGAGTTCTCAGTGCACAACCATTTCAACGGTGCCAAGACGGCGTTGTTGTTCGGTGCCCTCATGGGCATCTTCCTCGTGTTCGGCGCGGTCATCGCGGGAGCGACCGGCAGCTCGGCGTTCATCTGGCTCTTCGCCCTGCTCGGCGTCGGATCGATCGCCTACAGCTACTGGAACAGCGACAAGATCGCGATCCGCAGCATGCGCGCCGTCGAGGTGACGGAGCAGCAGGCGCCGGCGATGTACCGGATCGTCCGCGAGCTCAGCACGCGTGCCGGTAAGCCCATGCCGCGGCTCTACGTCTCCCCGACCATGGCGCCCAATGCCTTCGCCACCGGCCGCAACCCGGAGAACTCGGCCGTGTGCTGCACGCAGGGCATCCTGCAGCTGCTGAACGAGCGTGAGCTGCGCGGCGTCCTCGGGCACGAGCTCATGCACGTGTACAACCGCGACATCCTCACGGGATCCATCGCCGCAGCCGTCGCCGGTGTCATCACGTCGGTGGCGCAGATGTTCGCGTTCGCCGGCATGATGGGCGGCAACCGGAACCAGGGCGGCAACCCCATCGCGGCACTGCTGCTCGCCTTCCTCGCACCCCTGGCCGCGGGCCTCGTCCAGACCGCGATCGGGCGCACGCGTGAGTTCGACGCCGACGAGGACGGCGCCGCCCTCACGGACGACCCGCTGGCCCTCGCCTCGGCGCTGCGCAAGCTCGAGACCGGGACCCAGCGTGCGCCGCTCCCACAGGATCAGCGCCTCGTGAACACCTCGCACCTCATGATCGCCAACCCGTTCAAGGGCGGCGGGATGAGCCGCCTGTTCGCGACCCACCCGCCCATGGCGCAGCGCATCGCACGTCTCGAGGGCATGGCGCAGCGTCCGCTGACGTGACCTGACCTGACTTCACCTGACCTGGCCTCGACCGGCAGGCCCAGGACGGTCCTGCCCAGGACGGACAGACGACGACGGCGGCCCCTCGGGAGGGGCCGCCGTCGTCGTCTGCGATCACGTCGGGCGTCAGCGCATGTTCACGAACTGCAGATCTGCCTCGTCGAAGTTCTTGAGCAGCGCCATGGTGGCCTGAAGGTCGTCCCGGGACTTCGAGCTGACGCGCAGTTCGTCGCCCTGGATCTGGGACTTGACGCCCTTGGGCCCCTCGTCGCGGATGAGCTTGTTGATCTTCTTCGCGATGTCCTGTGCGATGCCCTCCTTGATGGAGGTCTCCAGGCGGAACTCCTTGCCCGAGGGGAACGGTTCGCCGGTGTCCAGGGACTTCAGGGAGATGCCGCGCTTGATCATCTTGGACTGCAGCACGTCGAGCACGGCCAGGACGCGCTCCTCCGAGTTCGCCTTCATGAGGATCTTCTCGCCGCTGAAGTCGACCTCGGCGCCGACGCCCTTGAAGTCGTAGCGCTGGGCGATCTCCTTCTGTGCCTGGTTCAGAGCGTTGGCCACCTCCTGCTTGTCCACTTTGCTTACGACGTCGAACGTGGATTCGCTCGCCACGGTGCCTCCTCGGGGTGATTGGGTCTCTTGGCTCCAAGAATATCCGCAACCCCGCGGAGGCCGCGCCGGTCTCTCCCAGTGGGTGCACAGGAACCACAGGGCAGCTGCACAAGCACCGGTGGCACGGTGGGGAGCATCCACCGCACCCCGAGGAGCCCGATGTCCGAGACGCCACGCCGCCGCTACCAGATCCGACTCCGCAAGGCTGTGGCGGGGTCCTTCCTCGCTGCCGCCACCGCGGCGACCCTCACGGGCTTCTCCGCGGCCCCGGCGCTCGCCGTGCCCCCACGCGTCCTGGCGACGAGCACGGACACCGCGGACCACGAGGCGAACGACATCATCCTCGGCCTCGACTCGGCCTCCTCCGTCACCGTCGCCTCGTCGATCGCCGTCGCGACCCCGGCGCAGTCCTCGACGGAACGCCTCGCCGGTGTCCGTGCCGACCTCGACCGGGCCGTCCTGCTGCGCATGGCCACCCCCGGTCAGGCCGACGCCTTCTATGCGCAGATCGAACGCCGGGTGGCTGCAGGACTCTGATCGGGGGCCCGATTCGTCTCCGGGGCGGTTTGTCTGTAAAGTTGTCTTGCCCGCGCTTGCTGCGGGTGGTCTTCCTATGAAGACGTTCGGCAGATTACCCGAGCGGCCAAAGGGGGCTGACTGTAAATCAGCTGGCAACGCCTACGGGGGTTCGAATCCCTCATCTGCCACTCGCCAGCAATGGCGGGAGATCTGGACCCACTGGGACCTCTTCGGAGGTCCTGGTGGGTCTTTTTCATTGGTCCGTGAGCACACTCTTACGCCTGGGCAGCAGCGACGCCGTGCAGGTCATTCCCGGCGGCGAGCATGAGACTCAAGTGCAGGTGCCGCAGGTCGTGGAACCTCATTGGCAGCCCGAGCTTCGCCACAGTCGACTGAAAGGGCACAAAGGCTGTGCGGGACGCATCTCGTGGGCGTCCTGATGCGTATCACGCGCCTTTCCACGTTCGCATCGCCGCACCTTGTCACGCTTCTTCGCCTGATGGGACGGCCAGGCCGTGAGCCCGGGTAGGGCAGGGTCCAGGAGGGCCGCTACACAGCTCCTGCGGACTCCGATCTCGAATCATGCCCTTCCAGGGCGTTCTGGTCGACCTTGAGCGAGCTATACGGGGACTGAGGTGTCCCTCCATCTCCGGCAGTCCCACTGATCGCCGTCGCAGAGAAAATCGGGAGCGTCGACAGCAGACGCAACCCTATGAACCCCACAAGTGTCTCCAACCCGGTTGTCTCCGCCTACCCGCCGCACCCCCGAGCCCAGTGAGCAGAAGCGCCTCATCCCGTGGGAGATGCGGCGTTTCTGTGATTGGTGGCGGCAGTAGACCGCCGCCATACGAAAGACACGCGGGAGCTTCGCTGGCTTGAGGTTGGGGTGCGGAAGGGCCCCCATAACTGATGCGTTGTGGCGGCCCTTCCGGTCGAGCAACTACTCGAGCGACCCTTATTCGCAGGCGATGCCGTCGCCTTCACGGTCAAGTCCCGGACGATAGCCCGGCTGCCCACGGTACAACGGTGCTGCACCCGCTGCCCGAACTGCGTCGCAGTTCTCGTAGTACACGCCACTTGGCGGTGGCGGCTGCGGAGTGGTCGGCGGTGCGGGAGGAGTGCCCTGCATGGTGGGACGAGGAGAACCGGCTCCGACCCACTCGTTGTAACTCACCGGACGATTCATGCCCGGGCCGGCGTACCAGATCGTGGTGCTGCCGTAGTTCTGGTAGAACTGATCGCCGTTGATCCGCCGCACTACCTGAGGTGTCGGGAAGGCTTCTTCCTGCCACCTCGGGTAACTCAGAGCGTAGCCCTGTCCGGCACTGATGTTGGTCATCCAGGTGAGTTCCGGAGCCCACGAGAGCTTGAAAACCCCTTCGTTGGCGCGGTCGGCGAACGACCTGTAGCCGGATGCCGCCCATTCCGGGCCAGTGAGCTTGTGGTTCACGCCGTCGGCGCCTTCCACGAAGAGTTCGGCGTTCGTGCCCCACTTGTAGTAGTAGCTGCCTTGGATCCACCCTGCGATCCTCGGCGTTGGGGATCCGGCGGTGCGGTACTGGTTGTAATCGATGGCAGTCCACTGCCAGGAATTCTCGTCGTCTGCCCAGAACGTCACCGCGTAGACGGTCGCCGACCATGGGTACTTCACGAAATCCGTCGGTGTCGGCTGAGGAGTCTGGAAGCCATAGACGTCCCGCCATTCGTCGTAACTGATCGGTATAGGAGACCCGTTCCCGATCCTGTAGATGGTTCCGTCGTAGGGGGTCTTGTACAACAAATCGGGGTTCACTTGCGCTGCCGTTGCTGCAGGGACCACGGATCCGACTCGCACCTCAGCGTGCGCGGGGGTGACGGCGAGCGTGGACAGGGATGCGGCCGTAGCCAGGCACGCAAAAGCGGACATTATCCGCCGAAAGCGATTATTCACAGGCGTCTCTCCATGAGGAGCCGCGGACGCGGCTGAAAGATGATGGCCTGAGCATACGTGTTCCGATACTGGCCGAGCGAGGATCAGGTCCGTCCGAAATTCTTCTGGTGCAGCAGCGCCCTGACCGGGAGGTAACAGACGCTACTGCGCCGACTGGCGTCAGGGGCATTTCAGCCCTTCTGCCTGACTCCTCCAGCGCGTTGATCCGCACTCAGCAATCGCAGATCATGTCGGCGCCAAGGCGCCTCGAACGGTTCACGGGGTCCTCCATCGAAGGCGCCGAGGCCACCCGTAAGATCGCCCGGCACCTCCGCGACGTCCCGCAATGGACGACGTCCCGCAATGGACGCGGCCGACTCTCCCCCAGCTAACACCGGACACGGCACACGGAAGATTGCGAAACCCACCGCTGGCCTCGTGCAGGACCTGAGCGGTCTACAAGCCTGCGTTCTGATGCCTACCTCTTGAGTGCGGCCGCCAATCTCGCTGTGTACAGCGGGGCGACGGCGTCGTGCCCGGCCTGTGACATGTGGACGTTATCCAAGTACTGAGCGTTGGCCGCGCTGGCGAGGCCGGCAACGGAGACGAACGTGACACCCTGCCTGGCCGCATTGGCGGCCAGCACGTCGTCAATGTGACGACGCCGGTTATGGGAGACATCGTTGCGGGACATCACGCCGTTGATGATGATCCTGCTCTGCGGGTACATCAGCTTCAGCTTCGCCCAGAGGGCTGAACTGTCAGCGATGACTTGCGCGTCGGATCGTCCCGCGGAGGCATCATTGCCGCCCAGGGAGACCAGTACGAGACCCGGGGAGCCACCCGGAAAAGGCACCCGTCCCTGCTGAACGGCCGTCCAGCCGGTGCCACCGGCCGAAGGGCTGGAGGTGGAGTAACCGATCCCGCCGTAGGAGAAGTGTGAAGCTTGATCTGTGAAGCCCAGAGCACGGGCGCCCTGCTCACTCCAGGAGTCACCGTCGAGTTGTGAATCGCCATAGAGCACCACTGATGTGGCCGTGGCCTTGACGCTGGTGAACGGGTAGACGGGGGGAGCGCCCCGCACAGAGAAGCTTGGAGAGCCCGCCCGCACCCACTCGGAGTAGGTGACAGGACGGTTCATGCCGGGCCCGGCGTACCAGATCGTGCTGCTGCCGTAGTTCTGGTAGAACTGGTCGCCGTTGATCCGCGCCACCGTCCGGGGAGTCGGCAGTGCTTCTCCCTGCCAGCGCGGGTAGTTGAGCGGAGCCCCTTGACCGGTGCTGATGTTGCTCATCCAGGCGAGCTCGGGTGCCCACGACAGTTTCAGAACACCCTCGTTCGCGCGGTCGACGAAAGGTCTGTACCTGGAAGCCGCCCACTCCGCCCCGGTCAGCTTGTGCTTGACCCCGTCCGCGCCTTCCACGAAGAGTTCGGGCGAGGTGCCCCACTTGTAGTAATGACTCCCTTGAATCCATCCAGCGGCCCTGGGCTTCGGGAACCTCGCCATCCGGTACTGGTTGTAGTCGAGGGCCGTCCACTGCCACGATGCTTCATCCTGCGTCCAGAATGTCACCGCGTAGACGGTCGGCGACCAGGGATACTTCACGTAATCCGTCGCGGTCGGCTGTGGTGGACGAAACCTGTAGACCTCGCGCCACTCCTCGTAGGAGATGGCGTACGGCACCCCACTGATCTGCTTGTAGATGGTGCCGTCAAAGCTGTGCTTGAACAGAGGGCCGGGCGGCGGCGTGGGTTCAGGCGTGGGTTCGGGCGCGGGCGGCGTGGGTTCAGGCGTGGGTCCGGCCGCGGGCGGCGTGGGTTCGGGCGCGGGCGGCGTGGGTTCGGGCGCGGGCGGCGTGGGTCCAGGCGCGGGCGGCGTGGGTCCGGGCGTCGATGTGACTGGCACTGCCACCGCCATTGCCGGAACGATGACACTGAAATCCTGGCACTCGCCGCTCAGTAGCGATAGAAGCTGCGCCTGCTCTGTCGCATCCACGGAGAGGCCCCACCGGTACTTCACACGTACCCACTCGGATGCGTACTGGCACTGGGCGTCGGCGGCCGGTGGAAGCCACTCGTCCGGGTCAGACGCACCCCTCGACTCCGAGAGGCTTTTCGTCAAGGTGACGAGTGAGGCGGTAAGGCCGAGGTCGTTCGCGAATCGCTGACGCGTGCCGGGGTCCCAGGTCGAAGCGCCGGAATACCAGGCCTCACTGAGAGGGACCAGGTGATCGACGTCGACGTCTGCTGCGTCGGTCTGCGTCTGCCCGGCGTAGGCCGAGGACCACTGACCAGCCACGACAGAGCAGCCGTCAGCCGTCAGAGTCACGGGGACGAGGGAGTCTCGCGCGAGAACTTCCTGGTAGGTATCCCGGCAGTCACCGTCGTCGTCCGTCCAGTGGTGGAAGTGATCGCGGTTGTACGCTGGCCCGACTGCGGCACGGACGGCCAGTTCCGACACGAGGGACAGGGCGCTGACCTGCTGTCCTTCGCGAGCGGTGGCATGCGACGGCACGACGGCGACGGCGACTGCCGCAGTGGTGATGGCCAGGCACGTCAGCGCAGACATGGCCCGACGACGGCGGGTATGCAAAGTGTGTCCCCCTGAGAAGCCGCAGACGCGGCTGAAAGTTGATGGCTTGAGCCTACTTCCCCCGCCGTTCCCGAACTATCACCTGGCTTACCTCCGGCTCATGAAGGACCCCGGCTGGGCGTGATCCTCCTCGTGCTGAGACCTGATGTGTCGCCAGATCGAGCATCGCTCGCCGTCAGCGACATGAGAAACCCTCCGCGCGGGGAAAGCTCTGCCTCGGGACGCTGTCCGTGAGGAGATGGCGCTCCGGGCAGGGCCGCTGTCCGACTTCGTCAGCAGGCCATGGCGAAGCGGAGCGTGACGATCTGGAACGGCCGGAGGGCGAGGTGCACGCCGTCACCGTCGCGCCGAGCGATGGCGACGTCCTCAACCAGCCGCTCGAGCAGGTCCGTCTCCGCCACCGAGGAGAACTCGAAGCCCGCACGAAGAGCACCCCGCGACCGGTTCCCATGGGCCTCGTACAGCCGCACGACGACGTCGCCCGAGCCGTCCTCGGCCAGCTTGACGGCCTCGACGACGTGGCCGGGGTTGTCGAGCCGGACGAGTGGTTCGACCGCCGTCCGCACCACGCCGCGAACGGTCCGCAGCGGCAGGTTCAAGCGGTATCCCTCGGCGACGGCGTCGGGGATTCCCGCTCCGAGCAGGACCGAGACCTCCATGCGATGGCTGCCCTGGTCCGCCCCCGGGTCGGGGAACAGGGGTGCGCGGAGCAGTGAGAGCCGGACGGTGGTCGTGGTCGCCCGTCCGGCCGGGGTGCGGGTGATGTCGTGTCCGTAGGTGGAGTCGTTGGCGACGGCCACGCCGTAGCCCGGCTCACCGACATGCACCCACCGGTGGGCCACCGTCTCGAAGCGCGCCGCGTCCCAGGACGTGTTCGCGTGCGTGGCGCGGTGGACGTGGCCGAACTGGATCTCCGACGTCGCGCGCTCGGCCTGGACATCGAGGGGGAATGCCAGCTTCAGCAGCTTCTGCCGCTCGTGCCAGTCCACCTCCGTGCTGATCTGCAGCCTCGGAGCGGTCGCGTCGAGAGCGAGGTGCTGCACGACCCGTGATGAGCCGAAGGTCCGTTCGATCCGCAGTGCCTGCCCGGCGGGGCCCTCGACGATCTCCAGCGCTGAGACGTCCACGAGGTCGGTCGTGATCCGGCGGTAGTGCTCGTCGAGGTCCCAGGCATCCCACTGCGTCGGCGTATCGCGGTGCAGTTGCAGCAGGTTGGCAGCGGACCCGGCAGTGACAAGCTCCCTCTCCACGGTCGCGTCCCACAGCGAGCGGATGAGGCCCGCGGTGTCGACCTCGACGCGGGCGGAGCCGTTCTCGAGGACGAAACCGTCATCGGTCCGCCTGACGGTCGCGTTCGCGGTGACCGGCTCGGTGCCCGCGGCGAGGGCGGCCACGGCGCCGACGGGGAACGGTGAGGCGTTGAGTACGGCGGTGTCCTGTCCCCGACCCAGGAGGGTGCGGGCCGCCGCCTCGATGACGGACCCGAGCCGCACCGCCACGTCGGCGTAGTTCCGCTCGGCCTCGTGGTGCACCCAGGCGATGGAGGTGCCCGGGAGGATGTCGTGGAACTGCTGCAGGAGCACCGTCTCCCAGGCCGCCCGCAACTCCTCGGCCGGATAGGGCGATCCCGTCCGGACCGTCGCCGTCGCAGACCACAGCTCGGCCTCACGCAGCAGGTGCTCGGACCGCCGGTTACCGCGCTTGGTGCGTGCTTGGGAGGTGTAGGTGCCGCGATGGAACTCGAGGTACAGCTCGCCGGACCACACGGCCGGCTCCGGGTACTCTGCCTCGGCGGCCTCGAAGAACGCGCGCGGACCGGACAGTTCCACGGTGGGGGATCCCTCGAGCGACCGGGTGCGGCGCGCGGCAGCGATCATCTCGCGGGTGGGTCCGCCGCCACCGTCGCCGTGGCCGAAGGGAAGCAACGAGGTCGTGCCCTGTCCCTTCTCCGCATAGTGCCGCTCGGCGCGGGCGAGCTCGTCGGCACCGAGGTGGGCGTTGTAGGTATCGACGGGCGGGAAGTGCGTGAAGATACGGGACCCGTCGATGCCCTCCCACCGGAAGGTATGGTGCGGCATCCTGTTGGTCTCGTTCCAGGAGATCTTCTGCGTCAGGAACCACCGCGCACCTGCCGCGGTCATGATCTGCGGGAGGGCTGCCGAGTACCCGAAGGAGTCGGGGAGCCAGACCTCCTCGCACTCGACCCCGAACTCGCGCAGGAAGTAGCCCTTCCCGAGGACGAACTGCCGTGCAAGCGCCTCGCCGCCCGGGAGGTTCGTGTCCGATTCGACCCACATGCCGCCGACCGGCACGAAGTTCCCGGACGCCACCTTCTCCCTCACGCGCTCGAACAGCTCCGGGTAGGACTGCTGGAGCCAGGCGTAGTGCTGCGCCGAGGACGCCGCGAAGACGACGTCCGGATTCTCGTCAATCAGGTCGCACACGTTCGAGAACGTTCGGGCGACCTTCCGCACGGTCTCGCGGGTCGGCCACAGCCAGGCGGAGTCGATGTGTGCATGGCCGACGGCGTGCAGGTGGTGGGCGCTCGCCGCCGCCGGTCGAGCGAGGGCCGGAGCGAGGACGGACCGCCCGCATGCGGCGGTGCCGGAGACGTCGTCGGGATCCACGGTGTCCACCATGCGGTGCAGCGCGTGGAGGATCTCGGCTCGTCGCTGCGAGGACGCGGGGAGCTGCCCCACCAGCCCGAGGAGTGCGTCCAGATCCTGCTGCAGCTCCCAGACCGGCAGGTCGAGGAGCCCCACCTCGATCTGCGTGAGCCGGTACAGGTGCTCGTCACCCGCCGTCGCCCTGTCACCGTACGACGTGGGGGTGAACCGGAAGCCCTGGGCGACGTCCGGGTTCGCGGCCGCCTCGATGTAGACGTCCACCGCGCCGGCGGCATCGAGCCCGACGGCCCGATTCAGGGGCGCCACGGCCTTGATGATCCTGCCCGACGGTGCGAACACCGTCCCTTCCGCCTGGAAGCCGGACTGGTGGCCGGTGAAGCCGAGATCGACGACCAGTTCGACCCGTACGTCGGCCTCCTCCGCCCAGGCGGCCGGGATCCCGCCCTCGGCATGGAACCACACCGTGCCCCAGGGGCGCCCCCACGTCATGCCGTGTGCAGCGGGCAGGAATCGCTGCCCGACGGCGACGTCGAACGGTACCGGTTCGTCGGGCACCTCCCAGCAGGACAGCGTGAGCGGTGCCGTGCGGCGGTACAGGGCGGAGACGAGCCGCTCATCGCGGAACCGGCGGATGCGGCCCTCGGCGAGGCGGGAGTCGTAGTGCATGGGCCTGCTCCTTTGCTCCGTCGGACCATGTCCGTGCCGCCGTGCCGCCGTGCCGCCGTGCCGCCGTGCCGCCGTGCCGCCGTGCCGCCGTGCCGCCGTGCCGCTGTGCCGCCGTGCCGCTGTGCCGCCGTGCCGCTGTGCCGCTGTGCCGCCGTGCCGCCGTGCCGCCTTGCACCAAGCGAAGCGAACGGAGTACTCCCTGTCAACGGCACCGGATGGATGCCTGTACCACTTCCCTCGTGCTGCGGCCATCCGGGGAGGGCCACCCTCCGAAGTACCGGTGCGCATGCCTACAGTGGGATCTCGACGCCGGGGAGGCCACCATCAGCACCACCGAGCACACACGCATCGGCTGGCTCGACAGCCTGCGCGGTGCCGCCATCCTCCTCGTCGTCGTCCTGCACGCGGGGGAGGCCCTCCGTGTGGCCGTCGGTCCGACCCCGGGGCTCGACCAGTTCAACCTGTTCCTCGAGCCGTTCCGCATGCCCGTGCTGATGTTCCTCTCGGGGATCCTGCTGCCGCGGTCCGTCGCCAAGTCGGGGCGCGAGTACTTCGCGGGCAAGGCCTCCATGGTGGCGTGGCCCTACCTCCTGTGGTCGGTGATCATCCTCGCAGCCAGCGGTGACCTCGGCCCCGCTCGGCTGGCCGAGATCCTCTACCTGTCGCCCACCTACCTCTGGTACCTGTGGTTCATCCTCGTGTTCTACGCGCTGGCCTATCCGCTGCGGCGCGTGCCACCCCTGGTGATCGCGGGTTCAGGGCTCGCGCTGTCCTTCGTGCTGCCGGATGACGGCCGCCCCGGGACCCTCGCGTTCCTGGCGGCCTTCTTCTTCTTCGGCGCGTGGTGCGCACGCCACGCACGCCTGGTGGAGCGGGCCATCGGCAGGCCGTGGGTGCTCGCGCTGGCGGCGGCCTCGGCGGTCACCGTGGGTGTGCTCAACGTGGCGGGCCGGGACGTCCTCTACCGGGGCGAGTTCGTGTGGGGCGTGGTGGGTGCCCTCGGGGTGGTGTGCTGGATCTTCCCCCGGCTCGGGGTCAACCGCGCGACGGCGGCCCTCGAGTTCGTGGGACGGTACTCGATCGTCTTCTACGTGGTGCACCTCGGCCCGGTCATGGTGACGCTCGCCCTCGCCGAGGCCGCCGGGGTCGCGGGGACGTGGTTGCTGCCGCTGCTCCTGGCCGTGGGCGTGGGGGTGCCGCTCGGACTGGCCTGGGTGTATTCCACCCGGGCGCATGCATCGGTGGATCTGCTGTTCGAGTTGCCCGCCCTCAAGCGGCGTCCTGTGGTGTCGGGGCCCCGGGACCGTCGGTCGAAGGCGCGGAGGGGGCTCCGGTCCGGGTGAGGACGGTCGTCAGGAGATGGTCCTTCGCCGGACCCGTGACGTCCCAGGAGTAGTCGACCGTGCCGTAGGCCGTGACGGTGAAGTGCACGCGGTAGGTGTCCGGGGAGCAGGCGTGCTCGTCGCGTGCCGTGCCCGACCGCAGGTCGAGGTGGCACAGCACCCGTCCGTCCGGGAAGGTGACGGTCGCCCCGGTGTCCCCGGGCCCCCCGGGGTCGATGCGGTACGAGCGCGTGGCCGGGCCCCGGAACGAGGCCCAGCAGACCGTGCCCTCCTCGTCCCACCGCAGGCCGCCGCCGTCGGGCGTGAAGGTCGTGGTCCCCGAGAAGGTGCCTGTGGTGCCGGTCGAGCGGTCCAGGAGCTGCCGCCGGGTGGACCAGGTCCCGGCGAGGAAGGCGATCGGATCGGGGACGGGGACCGGTCCGCTCATCGGTCCGGGATGCCGTCGGCCTCTAGGCGCAGCCGTGCCCGGACATCCTCGAATTCTGCGGCCCCCGCAGGTGTCAGCGCCACCGGGGTGTTCAGCCCGGGCCGGCTGCCGCCCCACCCGAGGTCCACGAGCTCGCGTGCGTCGAGGTCCCTCATGATCCGGTCCAGTGCGTCGTCCGGGAATCCGGTCGCCAGCCGGAGGCTCCGCAGGCCGGCGGCGTCCACCGCTGCGAGGGCTGCGAGCACGATGAAGGGGTTGTCCGATGCGCTCGTCGGGGAAGGGGATTGCTGTCCGCGACGCCGGATGAGCCACACGCCGCTGGCTGCGAGGGGCGCGGCCAGCAGGCCCGCGATGCCCAGCGCGCCCCAGAGCGGCAACTGCGGGCGATGACCGAGTACCAGCAGTGCGCCGTTGATGAGGTAGACGGCCGCGGGGGGAAGGAAGGAGCTGAACGCGAGTCGCCGGTTCCACCCGTGGGGGAGGACGCTCCTCGTACGGCGCGTGATGGCGACGAGGACGATCACGGCGATCAGGACGGCGATCAGCCCGGACAGGACGAGCGGAGGTGCGGCGTCGCTCAGCATGAGCGTGAGGGCGCCCGCGACGACGACGGAGAACGCGACAGTGGCTCGACCCGTCGCGACCGACGGGGTGCCGGAGAGGCGGAGGGCGGCTGTGTCCGCGTCGTCGAGCAGCGCCTGGGCCCTGAGCCTGATCACGGATGGCACAGCGTCCTGCATGGTCCCCCTCCGATCGGCTCGTCCCACGCTAACCCGGACCGCACGGCCGCGCATCTTGCCTTTCGGGGCCAGAACTGTTAGGCTACCTAACTATGAGCCTCTCCACGGATTCCCGGCTGCTCGAGCTCGCGCAGTCCTTCCGCACCACCCTGCGCCATGCCGTCTATCTCAGCCGCTCCATGGACAGCGACGGGGAGCTCACCACCATGCAGATGAGCACGCTGAGCATGGCCGCCGAGGAGCCGCTGCGCGTGAGCCGCGTCGCCGCCAACCTCGGCGTCCGGGTGCCCTCCGCCACCGAGCAGATCATCAAGCTCGAGCAGGCCGGCCTCGTCCGCCGGCAGCCGGACCCCACCGACTCCCGCGCCGTCCTGGTGCAGCTCACCGACAAGGGCCGTGACGCCTGGACGGCGGCCGGCGCGCGCCGCAACGAGCGCGTCGCCGCACTGCTCGACCGGCTCGACGAGGACGAGAGGGCCACGCTCGCCGCAGCCCTGCCCGTCATCGAGAAGCTGACCTCCGCCACCTGAGCCGGCCCAGGGGCCTCCTCAGGAGCATCCCTGCGCCTCCGCATACCTCCTCGAAGCGATCCGAACCACCTGAACCACCTGAACCACCTAGGAGCATCCGCGTGACCACCCGCGTGACCACCCGCAAGACCGACCGTGACACGTACAGGGGCCCGGCGCACGCAGCACGACCCGCGTCGGTCCCGGCAGACCGGTCCTTCTTCCGCCAGCCCAAGGCCGTCTGGGCCACTGCCCTCGCGGCCGTGTTCGCCTTCATGGGCATCGGTCTCGTGGACCCCATCCTCCCTGCCATCGCCGAGAACCTCGACGCCTCGCCGAGCCAGGTGTCGCTGCTCTTCACGAGCTACTTCCTCGTCACGGCCGTGGCGATGCTCGTCACCGGCTTCATCTCCTCGCGCATCGGCGGCAAGAAGACGCTCCTGCTCGGGCTCGGCCTCATCGTCGTCTTCGCGTCGCTCTCCGGGCTCTCGGGCGACGTCTCCACCCTCGTCGGCTTCCGGGCGGGCTGGGGCCTCGGCAACGCCCTCTTCGTGGCCACGGCGCTCGCCGTGATCGTCGGTGTCGCCAGCGGAGGCACCGCGACCGCCATCATCCTCTACGAGGCCGCCCTCGGCCTCGGCATCTCGCTCGGCCCCCTGCTCGGTGCCCTCCTCGGCGGTTGGCAGTGGCGTGCACCGTTCTTCGGGACGGCGGCCCTCATGGCCGCGGCGTTCGTCGCCCTGGCCGTCCTGCTGCCGGCCACCCCGGCGCCGGCCGCGAGGACGTCCCTCAGGGACCCGCTGGTCGCACTCGGCCACAGGGGCCTGCGCACCACCGCGTCCAGCGCCCTGTTCTACAACTACGGATTCTTCACCATCCTCGCCTTCACGCCCTTCGTGCTCGGGATGGACGCGTACGGCATCGGTGCGGTCTTCTTCGGCTGGGGCCTCATGGTCGCCGTCTTCTCGGTCGTGGTGGCGCCCGTGCTGCAGCGCCTGCTCGGCACCACGCGCGTGCTGCTCCTGACCCTCGGCGGGCTGGCGCTCGTCCTCGCGGGGCTCGCCGTGGCCGCGGAACGCTCCGTGACCGCCGTCGTCGTCCTGGTGGTCGTCTCGGGCGCCCTGCTCGGCATCAACAACACCCTCTACACCGAACTGGCCATGGGCGTCTCCGATGCGCCGCGGCCCGTCGCCTCCGCCGGCTACAACTTCGTCCGGTGGCTGGGCGGTGCCCTCGCACCCTTCGCGGCGACGAAGCTGGCCGAGATCTACGACCCGCGGACCACGTACGCGGTGGCAGCGGTCATGGTGCTCGTGGCGGGCGCCGTCGTGTTCGCCGGCCGGGCCTCGCTGACGCACGCCGCCGAGGCCTAGGAGCGGAACGGGCCGACGGCGTCAGCCCGCCAGGATCGACGTCGTCGCCGGGTCCTCCGCCCCGCCGTAGTACCGGTCCAGCAGCGCCCTGAACCACGGCTCCTGCGGAGCGGCCTGGTCGAAGAGCGTCAGGGAGGACTGCAGCTTGCGGGCATCGATCCCGCCGAACACGGCGACCGGATCGCTCCCGTCCAGGTTGAGCAGTGCATGGACGCTCTCCAGCAGGCGGGGTCCCAGGACGGGATGCGCCAGGTATGCACGGGCCTCGTCGAGCGAGCCGATGGCATACCGCACCGCCGTCGGACTGCTCCCGAGCCCCGCGATCTGCGGGAAGACGAACCACATCCAGTGGCTGGTCTTGCGGCCGCGCTGCAGCTCGTCGAGCGCCTGCGGGTAGGTGCCCCGGGCGTCCTGTGCCTCGACGAAGCGCGCGAGATCATAGGGGTCATCGGTCACGTGTGCGTCCTTCGGTTCGTGGGGGGAATTCTTCATCGGTAGCGAACAGGCCTGACAAGGGGGTGCGCGGGTCGCTAGCGTTGAGGGATGTCGACAATCAATATCACCGAGGCAAGCTTCCCGGAAACCATCGAGGGCAACGACATCGTGTTCGTTGACTTCTGGGCCGACTGGTGCGGGCCGTGCAAGCAGTTCGCGCCGGTCTACGACGCCGTCTCGCAGCAGCACGACGACGTCACCTTCGCGAAGGTGGACACCGAGGCCGAGCAGTCGCTCGCCGCCGCCGCGGGGATCACCTCGATCCCCACGCTCATGGCCTTCCGCGAGAAGGTCCTCGTCTTCTCCCAGCCCGGCGCGCTCAACGCGACCCAGTTCGGTGAGCTCGTCGAGGCCGTGAAGAGCCTGGACATGAAGGCCGTGCACGAGCAGATCGCGCAGCAGGCAGCCGGCGGGGCCCCCGCCGCCGACGCCCAGTAGGCGTCCCGAGAACCACGAAAGCCCCGCACTCGTCGAGTGCGGGGCTTTCTTCGTCATGGGTCACGCGGCGCGGTCCGACCGGACCACGTCCGCGGGCCGGGCGAGCAGCGCGCTCAGCGACTCGCCGAGGTCCTGGACGGCGGGTCCCTGCAGGTGCGTGTCCAGCAGTTCGGTGGACTCCCACTGCTCGGTCAGGACGATCCGGTGCTCCTGGGCCTCGGTGATCTCGTAACGGATGCAGCCCGGCTCCTGCACCACCTGTTCGATGGCGATGTCCAGGGCGAGCTTCACGCGGAAGAACTCGCCGTCGAGGGGGATGAAAACAGCGGTGACGTCTACGGGTCGGGTCATGCTCCCACCCTAGCGGCGGCGGTGGTCCTCGGGGGACAGGCGGGGGCCGTAGGCCTGTTTCCGGAAGCCGCTCGCGTACAGGGTCCGGACCACGCGCTGGCGCTGGCCCTTCCACGGCGCGAGGAGCTCGATCATCCCGGCATCGTCGGTACGCCGTCCGGTGAGGGCGGCTCCGACGAAGGCCGCGAGGTGGTAGTCGCCCACGGAGATGGAGTCGGGGCAGCCGTGCGTCCGCTGGACGACCTCGGCCACCGTCCAGACGCCGATACCGGGGACGGAGCGCAGCCCTGCGCGGACCGCGTCACCGCCCGGCTGGGACCCGAGCCGCTCGAGGCCGCTCGCCACGAGCGCGGCCTTCAGGATGGTCGTCGACCGTTTCGCGTCCACCCCGGCCTTGTGCCAGTCCCAGGAGGGGACGCGGCGCCACTGCTCCGCGGTCGGGGGCAGGCGGAGCCCCGCGGGGGCCAGGCCCCCGGCGTCGGGGGCGGGATCACCGTAGCGGGTGAGCAGGTAGCGCCAGGAACGCTTCGCCTCGAGGTTGGTGACCTTCTGCTCCAGGATCGCCCGGACGATGGTGTCGAGCATGCGGCCCGATGCCGGCAGGCGCACCCCGGGACTGAGGTACCTGCCCTTCCGGGCGAGATCGGGCAGCGTCGCCGAGAACGCTGCGTCGTCGAACGCGCTCCAGTCGTCGTCGGCGCCCAGCAGGCGGGGGACGTTCTCGAGGGCCAGGGCCGCCCCGGGGCCCCACGCCGTCGCCCGGATGCGACAGTCGTTGAGGGAGCCGCGCTGCTGCAGGACCAGCGTCACCGGCCCGTCCGCCGTGCGGTACGCGAGCCAGTGGTCGGGGCCCTGGACGATGAAGGAGGGGTCGTGCGGGCCGCACTGCAGGGTGCCGACCGTGCCGGCCAGGCTGTAGGGGCCGTCGGGGTGCCACTCCGCGGCCTCCGCGCCCGCGGGCACGACGGCGGGGGCGATGGTCATGCATCCATGGTGTCACGATGCCGACGGCGGACCGGGCTCCGACGGCGTGTCACCCCGCCCCACGCGGGAGGGGCGCGGGAGTACCATCGGGCATCCGGTGGAATCGTGAGGACCAGCAGATGGCGGAGCCGCGCAGCGAGGGGGCGAGCGGCTCCTCCCTGCGCGCGCCCGGGACGGGACGTCGGCCGCCCGGCCTGACAGGGCGTCTCGCCGTCCTCCTCGGGGCGGTCCTGCTCTGCGTCGGGTGTACCGGGGGCGGGGCGGAGGAGGGCGCGGGGAGCGGGCCTCCGCCGTCGGCCCCGGACCGGGCACCGACGACGACGCCGGCTCCTGCTCCGGCGACCCCGGCGACCCCGACGACCCCGACGACCCCGGCGACCCCGACGACCCCGGCGACCCCGTCGACGCCGTCCCCCGTGACTCCCGCGGCATGCGAGGACTGCGCCAGCATCGTCGTCACGGGGGACCTCCTCGTCCACCCGCAGTTGTGGGAGCAGGCTGCGGCGGACGCGATGGTGACGGGCAGGCTCCCGCTCGATTTCGAGCCGCTGCTCGCGGACCAGCGCCCCTACCTCTCGACCGCCACGCTGGGGGTCTGCCATCTCGAGACACCCGTGGCCGACGCGGGCGGGCCGTTCGCGGGATACCCGCGGTTCGACGTGCCACCGCAGATCATCGGCGCCGCGAGGGAGGTCGGCTACGACGTCTGCACCACGGCCAGCAACCACTCGATGGACCAGGGCCCGGAGGGGGTGGAGCGGACGCTCGCGGCCCTGGACGCGGCGGGCCTCGGCCACACCGGATCCTATGCCGACGACGCGGACGCCGCGCGGCCCCTGATCCTCGACGGTCCGGAGGCGAGGGTCGCGGTCATCGGCGCGACCTACGGCCTCAACGGCCTCATGGCCGATCAGCCCTGGCGGGTGGACATGCTCGACGCACCGGCGATGATCGCGAAGGCCAGGGCCGCCAGGGCGCAGGGAGCCGACATCGTGATCGCGGCCGTGCACGCCGGCGACGAGTACGCCTCCCGCCCGAACGCGCAGCAGACGGAGACCGCGCACGCGCTCGCCGACAGCGGCCAGGTGGACTTCGTCTACGGACACCACACCCACTCGGTCCTGCCCATCGAGCGGTACAACGGCACCTGGATCGTGTACGGCCTGGGGAACGGTGTGACGGAGCTGTCACCGACCTACGAGGTCAACAACGAGGGGCTGATGGTCCGGGCCCGCTTCAGCCGGGACGGCGCGGGCGCCTGGTCGGTCTCCGGACTCGACTGGCTGCCGTCCCTGATCGTCGCCGGGCCCTACCGCTGGTGCTCCCTCGCTCCGGACCGGCCGGCGGGTGCGTGCTCGTCGCCTGAGCAGGAGGCCGCCGTGCGGGAGCGCACACGCAGCGTGGTCGAATCCCTCGGCGCAGCTGCCGCGGGAGCCCGCCAGTGGGACCTCACCGCCGAGGGTGCCGGGCGCTAGGCCTGCCCCGCGACGGCCGATGCGATCGTCGCGCCGAGCGACGACGTCGTCCCCGTCCCGCCGAGGTCGCGCGTCAGTGCGTCGCCACCGGTGGCCAGCACCGATTCGATGGCCGCGAGGATCCCGGCGGCGGCATCCGCCTCGCCGAGGTGCTCCAGCATCATCGAGGCGCTCCAGATCTGGCCCACCGGATTGGCGATGCCCTGGCCCGCGATGTCCGGCGCGGAGCCGTGGACCGGTTCGAACAGGCTGGGGAAGGTGCGGTCCGGGTTGATGTTGCCGCTCGGTGCCACGCCGATCGTCCCCGTGCAGGCGGGCCCGAGGTCCGAGAGGATGTCCCCGAAGAGGTTGCTGGCCACCACGACGTCGAACCAGTCGGGATGCAGGACGAAGTTCGCGCAGAGGATGTCGATGTGGAACTTGTCCGTCCGCACGTCGTCGTAGCCGGCGGCCATCGCCTCCACCCGCTCGTCCCAGTAGGGCATGGTGATCGAGATGCCGTTGCTCTTGGTCGCCGAGGTCAGGTGCTTCTTCTCCCGCTTCCGCGCGAGGTCGAAGGCGTACCGGAGGATGCGGTCCACGCCCGTGCGGGTCATCACGGTGTCCTGGATGACCGTCTCGCGGTCGGTGCCCTCGAACATCCTGCCGCCCACGCTCGAGTACTCGCCCTCGGTGTTCTCGCGGACCACGTAGAAGTCGACGTCGCCCGGCTCCCTGCCCGCGAGGGGACTCGTGATCCCCGGGAGCAGCCGCACGGGGCGCAGGTTGACGTACTGGTCGAAATGGCGCCGGAACTGCAGCAGGCTGCCCCACAGCGACACGTGGTCGGGCACGACGTCGGGCCAGCCGACCGCACCGAAGAAGATCGCGTCGAAGCCCCGCAGTTCCTCGAACCAGCCGTCGGGCAGCATCTGCCCGTGCTCCAGGTAGTAGTCGGCGCTGGCGTAGTCGAACTCGACGGCGTCGACCGCGAACCCGTACCGGTCCGCCGCCGCCTGCAGCGACCGCAGCCCCTCCGGCATGACCTCCTTGCCGATGCCGTCCCCCGCGATGACCGCGATCCTGTAGGTGTTCGTCATGGCTGGCTCTCCTTCTGGGCGTCCGGCGTACCGTCCCAGCCTAGGCTCCCGCACCGAGCCACAGCACGAGGACGGCGGCCGGCAGCAGCACGGCCGTGACCAGCAGCCCGGCCAGGGCGAACGGCACCCACCGGATCGAGATGCCGAGCGAGCGCAGCCGCTCGGCCCAGAGCAGCGTCGCGAGCGAGCCCCACGGCGTCACGAGCGGGGCGAGGTTCACCCCGATCAGCAGCGCCGCGAGGCGCAGCGGAGACGCGGCCACCGGTTCCAGGGCGAGATAGGCCGGCAGGTTGTTGACCGCGTTGGCACCGGCCGCGCCCACGGCGGCCAGCTGCAGCAGGTCGACGAACTCCTCGCCGTCCCCGGCGAGCGGAGCGACGAACGAGTCCAGGCCCTGGGCGTGCGCGGCCGTGACCAGCACGAAGAGGCTGAGTGCCAGGACGAGCGGTGCGACGGGGATCAGCCGGAACGTCAGCGCGTCCCGACGCCGGACCGCGAAGACGACGGTCAGGACGACGGCCCCCGTGCTCGCGCTCACCGCCACCGGCAGGCCGCTGACGAGGGCGGGGAGGAGCAGCGCGAGGACGGCATAGCCCCAGGCCAGCAGCACCGGGTCCGCTGCCGCGCGCGCCGGTGCTGGGGAGAAGGTGCCGGAGAGCTGTCGCCGGAAGATCAGGAACAGGACGATGCACGGCACCACGACGCCGACGATCGCCGGCCCGTACACGAGCCCGGCGAAGGCGGCAGGGCTCAGGCCGAGGTGCTCCTGTACCAGCAGGTTGGTGAGGTTGGACACCGGCAGGAGCAGGGACGCCGTGTTCGCCAGCCACACGATCGTCACGGCGAACGGCAGCGGCGGCAGTCCGGCCCTGCGCGCGAGGAGCACCACGAGCGGGGTGAGCAGGACCGCAGTCGTGTCCAGCGAGAAGAAGACGGTGCACGCGACCGCGAGGAGGACGGCGACCAGCCACAGCGCGAGCACGCGACCGCGGGCCAGGCGCGCGGAGGCGGCGATGACGCGCTCGAAGACCCCCGCGGAGAACAGGAGATCCGTGACGACGGTCATGGCGGTGACGAAGAGCAGGATCGGCCAGATACGGGTCCACAGCTCCGCGGCGTCGGGGCCGGGAAGGAGCCCGGTGACGACGCAGACCGCCGCGAGCGCCGGCAGGACCGCGCGCAGGGCAATGTGACGAGTCAAGGGCGGTCTCCGTTCCGCGGGAAAGTATTCCACGGGTGCCGGGCGTCCCGCGGCGTAACGGCGGCGCGGCGGCGGGCGCGGCAGCCGGTAGCGTTGTACGCATGAAGTACGCCAATTCCATCGTTGACCTGATCGGCAACACCCCGCTGGTCAAGCTCAACTCCGTCACCGACGGCATCAGAGCAACCGTTCTCGCGAAGGTCGAGTACCTCAACCCGGGCGGGTCGGTGAAGGACCGCATCGCGGCGAAGATCATCGACGCGGCCGAAGCCGAGGGGAAGATCAAGCCCGGCGGGACCATCGTCGAACCGACCTCCGGCAACACCGGCGTCGGACTCGCCCTCGTGGCGCAGCAGCGCGGCTACAAGTGCGTCTTCGTGGTGCCCGACAAGGTTGGCGAGGACAAGCGCAACGTCCTCAAGGCCTACGGCGCGGACGTCGTGGTCACGCCGACCGCCGTCGCCCCCGACAGCCCGCACTCCTACTACGGCGTCTCCGACCGACTCGTCCGCGAGATCCCCGGCGCCTACAAGCCCGACCAGTTCTCCAACCAGAACGGGCCGCTGAGCCACTACGAGACCACGGGCCCCGAGATCTGGGACGACACCGACGGCAGGCTCACGCACTTCGTGACCGGCGTCGGCACCGGCGGCACCATCACGGGCACCGGCCGGTACCTCAAGGAGGTCTCGGCCGACCGCGAGGGCGGCCCCGTGCGCATCATCGGCGCCGATCCGGACGGCTCGATCTACTCGGGCGGCACCGGGCGCCCCTACTTCGTCGAGGGCGTCGGCGAGGACATGTGGCCGGACTCCTACGACCCGTCCGTGCCCGACGAGATCCACGCGGTGACCGACGCCGACAGCTTCGCGATGACCCGGCGGCTCGCCCGCGAGGAGGGCCTGCTCGTCGGCGGGTCCTGCGGCATGGCCGTCGTCGCGGCGCTGCGCGTCGCCAAGGACCTCACCGAGGACGACGTCGTCGTGGTGCTGCTGCCCGACGGTGGCCGCGGCTACCTCGGCAAGATCTTCAACGACGACTGGATGAGGTCGTACGGCTTCATGGACAGCGGCGTCGACACGAGCGTGGCCGACGTGCTGCGCACCAAGAGCGGGGCCATGCCCGATCTCGTGCACACCCACCCCACCGACACCGTCCGCGATGTCATCTCGATCATGGACGAGTACGGCGTCTCCATGATCCCCGTGCTGTCGCAGGAACCTCCCGTGAAGATGGGCGAGGTGCTCGGATCGGTGGACGAGCGCTCCCTCACCGCGAAGATCTTCCACGGCGAGGCGAAGCTGACGGACAAGATCTCGGAGCACATGGACGCGAAGCTGCCCCTCATCGGGTCGCTCGAATCCATCGGCACGGCGCGCGAGCGCCTCCAGGACAGCGACACGCTGATGGTGACGTTCGTCGGGTCGCCCGTGGGAATTCTTACGCGCCACGACTTGCTGACATACATGAGCAAGTAATCATCACCCCCCGAATTCCAGGAGCATCGTGACCCACTCCGCCCAGGGCTTCAACACCCGCGCCGTCCACGCCGGCCAGACCCCCGACCGCACCACGGGAGCGGTGATCCCGCCGCTGTACCAGACCACCACCTTCGCGCAGGACGGCATCGGCAAGCTGCGCAACGGCTACGAGTACGGCCGTGGCGGCAACCCCACCCGCGACGCGCTGCAGGTGCAGCTCGCCGCACTCGAGGGCGGCAAGCACGCCTTCAGTTTCTCGTCGGGTCTCGCCGCCGAGGACGCGCTCATCCGCGCCGCGCTCCGACCGGGCGACCACATCGTCCTCGGGAATGACGCGTACGGGGGCACCTACCGCCTGATCGACCGGGTGCTGTCCCAGTGGGGCATCACCAACACCGCGGTCGACATGGCGGATCCGGTGGCCGTGAAGGCGGCTATCGCCGCGAACAACACGAAGATGGTGTGGGTCGAGACGCCGTCGAACCCGATGATGAAGATCACGGACATCGCCGCGACGGCGCAGCTGGCGCACGACGCCGGGGCCCTCCTGGTCGTCGACAACACCTTCGCGTCGCCGTACCTGCAGCAGCCGCTCACCTTCGGTGCCGACGTGGTGGTCCACTCGACCACCAAGTACATCGGCGGGCACTCGGACGCCAGCGGTGGCGCGGTGGTCGTGGACGACGACGAGCTCGCCGACAAGATCGGCTTCGTGCAGTTCGCCGTCGGAGCGGTCTCCGCGCCGATGGAGGCCTGGCTCACCACGCGTGGGCTCAAGACGCTCGGGGTCCGGATGGACCGCCACTCCTCGAACGCGACGGCCATCGCCCGCTGGCTGCAGGAGCAGGACGAGGTGGACCGCGTCTACTACCCCGGACTGCCCGAGCACCCGGGGCACGACCTCGCGGCCGCCCAGATGAAGGACTTCGGCGGCATGATCTCCGTGACCTTCAAGGGCGGGGCCGAGGCCGCGAAGAAGGTCGCGGAATCGACGCACGTCTTCCTGCTCGCCGAGTCCCTCGGCGGCATCGAGTCGCTGATGAACTACCCGTCCGACATGACGCACGCCTCGGTCAAGGGCACCGAACTGGCCGTCCCGGAGAACCTCATCCGGCTGTCCGTCGGTATCGAGGACATCGAGGACCTGATCGCCGACCTCGAGCAGGCCATCTCGGCCCTGCGCTGAGCTCCGACACACGGAAGGCCCCTCCCGCGGGAGGGGCCTTCCGCGCGTCCGGGCCGGCTGCTAGCGCGACCCCGGCCACCGCAGGCGCTTCTTCGCCTTCGGCTGGGTGAGCTGGAAGTAGTCGCTGCTCTGCGGCAGCCACATGAGCAGCACGGCGACGAGCATCGCCCCCGCGATCAGGGACAGGCCCGGCGTCCCGCGCACGACGATCGGTACGCCGACGATGATCCCGATGGTGCTCAGCAGCTCCCGAGCGCCCCTCCTGCCCCGCCGGAGCGGCAGCAGCAGGAGCAGTTGCAGGACGGCCAGCGCCCCGAAGAGCGCACCGAGCCCGATCAACCCGGCCCGTTCGAGATCCTGCACCGCGGCCGACGTGACGAACGTGCCGGCCGCGACGAGCAGCAGCACCGCGATCACGAGCCACAGGACGATCGCGGCGCGCAGGGTGAAGGGTCGGGGCGGCAGGGGCTTCGCCACGGCTGGCGCCTAGCCCCGGGGAGCGACGGTGCCGCTGCGCGTCCCGGTGTCGTAGGAGTAGACCTCCGTACCGCCGATCCACACCTGCAGGGCGCGCTGCATGACGTCGAGCGGGTCACCGCTCCACAGCACCAGGTCGGCGTCCTTGCCGACGGCGAGGGACCCGAGACGGTCCGCGAGGCCGAGGACCTTCGCGGGATTGATCGTGATGGAGCGCAGCGCCGTCTCCCGGTCCAGGCCCTCCTTGATCGCGAGCGTGGCCTGGTGCACCAGGAAGTTGATCGGGATGACGGGGTGGTCCGTGATGATCGAGATCTCCACGCCGGCCCGCGCGAGCTTGCCCGGGTTGGCCAGGGAGCGGCCGCGCAGCTCCACCTTGGACTTCGTGGTGAAGAGGGGACCGATGAGCACGGGCGTGCCGCGCTCCGCCAGGACGTCGCCGAGCAGGTGCGCCTCGGTGCCGTGGTCGAGCACGAGGTCGTACCCGAACTCGTCGGCGATGCGCAGCGCGGTGGCGATGTCGTCCGCGCGGTGCGCGTGCTGGCGCCAGGGGATCTCGCGCCGCAGGACCATGGCGAGGGCCTCGAGGTGCGGATCGCGTGCGTTCTCGTCCGCCTTGCCCATGTAGTTCTGGGCCTTCATGAACGCCTCGCGGATCACGAGCGCGGTGCCGAGCCGCGTGGACGGCATCTTGTTCTTGGCGCCGTACACGCGCTTGGGGTTCTCGCCGAGCGCCGACTTCAGGCCGCTGGGGGAGCGCAGCACCATCTCCTCGAGGTAGCGCCCGTGCGTGTGGAGCGCGACGGCGAGCCCGCCGATCGGGTTGCCCGACCCGGGGTTCACGTTGACCGTGGTGACGCCGCCCGCGAGGGCGTCGTCGAAACCGGGGTCGTAGGGGTTGATGGCGTCGATGGCGCGCACACCGGCGGTGTTCGGCTCGGTCATCTCGTTGGTGTCGTCGCCGGCCGCGCCCTCGCCCTCCTCGTGGGTGCCCAGGTGGACGTGGGCGTCGACGAAGCCCGGGAGCAGCCACTTGCCGTCCGCGTCGATCACGGTGGCGCCGTCGGGCACGGCGACCGACGGGCCGAGGGCCGTGATGCGGCCGTCCTCGACGACCACCGTGCCGTCGAAGGGCTCGCCGTCGATCGGGACGACATGAGCGTTCGTGATGGCGGTGAGGGGAGCGGCAGGGGTGGTTCCGCTGGGGGAGGACATCGGTGCAGGGGCCTTTCACAGGAGGGCAGGGTGATTTCCAACATACCCGCCCGCGGGCGGCACCCCGGGGCCGTGCCTACACTGGATGAGCCGTTCCCGGGCTTCGCCCGGCCGGTCGAATCAGCACGCCCTTCGGAAGGAAAGCATGAGCCAGCGCAGTTCTCCGGCGACGGTCCGGGCGCTGGGCCTCGTCGCCTCGGTGGTCGTGGCCGCGGCCCTGGCCCTGTGGGCGTTCACCTGGGCCGACTTCATCGGCCTCGACTTCAGGGTCTACCGCATGGGCGGACAGTCCGTGGTCGACGGCGACGGCTCGCTCTACACGCGCTCCTTCGGGGAGGGCAAGGGCTCGCTCCTGTTCACCTATCCGCCGTTCGCGGCCCTGGCCTTCACCGTCCTGACGCTCGTGAGCGCGGAGACCGGAGCCATCCTCTTCGTGGGCGTGTCGGTGCTCATCGCCGCCGCGACGTCGCTGCTCGTGACGCGGTACCTCGGCGGTTTCCGCAGCCTCAGGGACGTGGCCGCCCACCCGACGGCCCTGCCCCTCGCGATCGCAGGCACCGGCCTGGTCTGCCTGCTCGGCCCGTGGCGCGAGACGATGGCCTTCTCGCAGGTCAACATCCTGCTCTTCGCGATGATCGCCGCCGACCTGCTCTCCGGTCCGCACCGGCGGATGCCCACCGGCCTGCTCACGGGCATCGCCGCCGGCATCAAGCTCACGCCCCTGGTTTTCGGCCTGTACTTCCTCGTGCGCGGCGAGTGGAAGCAGCTGTTCACCATGGCGGCGGGTTTCCTCGGGACCATCGCGCTCGGGTTCGTCCTCCTGCCGGGCGAATCGGCTACGTACTGGCTGCAGATGCTCCGCGACACCGGGCGCATCGGCGGCGAGGGCTATGTGGACAACCTCTCGGTGCGCGGCGCCCTCCTCCACTTCCTCGGCCCCGACTTCCCCGCCACCGTTCCCTGGCTCGTCGTGTCCCTCCTGCTCGTCGCCGCGACCGCGTACGTCATCAGGACCTCGCTGCGCCGCGGCGACCGCTTCCTGCCCATCGCCATGACGTCGCTGCTCATGCTCCTCATCTCGCCCATCTCGTGGTCCCACCACTGGGTGTGGATCGTCGTGGTCCTCGCGGTCCTCGCCGGTCAGGCCGCGGGGCTGCCCGCGGACCTGCGGGCCCACCGCACGACGGCGGCCGTGCTGTTCGTGGTCACCCTGCCCGTCTTCGTCTACTCGCCGAAGACCATCGGCCTGCTGTTCGGTGCCGAGGACCTCAACTCGCAGCTGACCACCGTCTGGCTCATGGCATCCAGTGCCGGTGTGTTCTGCGCGCTCGCCATCACGGTCTTCTGGGTGCTCCTGTCACGCGCACTGCACCTGCGGTCGGCGGGCGGGCCGGGTCACCTCCCGGACGCAGCCGCGTCGGGTACAGCCGCGTCGGGTACAGCCGCGTCGGGTACAGCCGCGGACCCCGGGGCAGGCCTCCTGCCCGACGACGCCGCCCCCGGCACCCGTACCCGCTGATGGCCGCCGCGGCCCGGCGTACCCTCGCGGCGCCCGTCAGCCGGTCGCGGGTCATTGCGGGCTGCGCCGTCGCCCTGATCCTCCCGCCGCTGCTCGAGGCCGCCGTCTTCACGGTGGGCGCTTCGCTGCTCGCGGTCGATGTCCTGTTCCAGCTCGCCGGCGTCATCGCCGTCGCGCTCATCGGAGGGCTGTGGCCCGCCCTGCTCGCGGCGCTGTGGAGCAGCATCATCCTCAACTACACCTCCACGGAGCCCTTCGGATCCCTGGAGATCTCCGACGCGGAGAACGTGGTCACGGTGCTGATCTTCATCGCCGTCGCCACCGCGGTGTCGCTCGTCGTCGGGCTCTCGGCCCGCCGGTCCCGCGAGGCGGTGCTCGCGCAGCAGGAGGCCGCCCTGCTCGGCGAGCTGGCGCGCGGCGTGCTGGCGGAGGAGGACACGCTGCAGGGTTTCCTGCGCCACGTCCAGGTGCAGTTCGACGTCGAGGCGGTGGCCCTGTTCGGGCCGGCGCAGCCGTCGGCCGGTCCGGCTCGTACGGCCGGTCCCGACAGTCCGGACGGTCCGGACGGTCCGGACGGTCCGGACGGTCCGGACGGTCCGGACGGTCCGGACGGTCCGGGCGATGGCACTCCGGGTACCTCGGCGGCCGCGGCCCCGCGGGAACGGAAGGCGCTCGCCGTGCGGGCCCGGCCCCGCCCCGACGACGCGGATGCATCCGCGAACCGGGCGCCCACGGGCACCTGGACACCGGACAGCGCCACGGTGCTCGAACCGGTCGACGGCGACTTCTCCCTCGCGCTGTACGGGCGCCAGCTGTCGGGGCGGGAGCGCGGCCTGCTGACCGCGTTCGCCGGACAGCTGCGGTCCATGCTCCAGCGGCAGGAACTGCTGGCGAGCACCCGGACCAACCGGAGGCTCGTGGAGGGCAACGTGATGCGCACCGCGATCCTGCGCTCGGTGTCCCACGACCTCCGCACGCCGCTCGCCGGCATCAAGCTCGCCGTCAGCAGCCTCCGGCGGTCCGACGTCACCTTCTCCCAGGAGGACGAGGACGAACTGCTCGAGACCATCGAGGACTACTCCGACCGGCTCGACGCGCTCGTGAACAACCTCCTCGACATGTCGCGCATCACCGGTGACGCCGTCAACCCGCACCTGCGGCCGCTGAAGTGGACCGACGTCGTCGGGCCCGCCCTCGCCGACGTGGCCGAGGACCGGGTGAGCGTGATGATCCCGCCGAACCTGCCGGCCGTCGACGCCGATCCCGGCCTGCTCGAGCGTGTGCTCGCGAACATCGTCGAGAACGCCGTCAAGTACGCGCCCGGTGCGCCGATCGAGGTCACCGCCTCCATCGGCGGCACGGGCAAGGCGCTCGTCAACGGTTTCCCGGCCGGCGAGCTGCGGGTGATCGACCACGGCCACGGCGTGTCCCGCGACGACGTGGAGGCCATGTTCCGCCCGTTCCAGCGCCTTGACGACGCCCCGTCGGGCGCCGGCGTGGGGCTGGGCCTGGCCGTGGCCAAGGGCTTCACCGAGGTGATGGGCGGGGTGATCGACGCCGAGCAGACGCCCGGGGGCGGCCTGACCCTCGTGATCCGCCTGCCCCTCTCGACGGGAGCGGGCCTGTGACCCGTGTCCTGGTGGTCGACGACGAACCGCAGCTCCTCCGCGCCCTCGAGATCAACCTTCGTGCCTACGGCTACCAGTGCGTGACGGCCGTCGACGGGGAGACGGCTCTCGCCGCGGCGTCGGAGCACCACCCGGACATCGTCGTGCTGGACCTCGGCCTGCCGGACATCGACGGCGTCGAGGTCATCCGCCGCATCCGCGGCTGGTCGCAGGTGCACATCATCGTGCTCTCGGCGCGGCACGGATCGCAGGACAAGGTCGACGCGCTCGACGCCGGTGCCGACGACTACGTGACGAAGCCCTTCGGTCTCGACGAGCTGCTCGCGCGCCTCCGGGCTGCTGCCCGACGCGTGGCCGTCGAGGCGGAGGCGCCGGTCGTCACGACCCCCCACTTCACCCTCGATGCCGGTGCGCGGCGCGTGGTCAGGGACGGCAAGGACGTCCGGCTCACGCCGACGGAGTGGAAGATCATCGACAGGCTGATCGCGCATCCCGGCAGGCTCGTCTCGCAGCAGCAGCTGCTGCTCGATGTCTGGGGTCCCGCCTACGCGAAGGACGTGCAGTACCTCCGCGTGTACATGGCGCAGCTGCGCAAGAAGCTCGAGCCGGATCCTGGTGCTCCCCGCTATCTCGTGACCGAGAGCGGCATGGGGTATCGGTTCGAACCGTGAACGGCGGAGACCCGGACGCATGGCGCCACCTAGGATGGTGGCCATGACCACTGGCACCCTCCTCGCCGTCTGCCGCGTGCACGGGCTGCTGCCCACGAAGGATTCCACGGGGGTGACCGCGATCGACAAGAGGCCGGTCGACGGGCCGGTCGCCGTGCATCCGCTCGGGCTCACCGGCGACGTCCAGGCCAGCCGCAAGCATCACGGCGGCCCCACGAAGGCCCTCTACGCCTATGCGCAGGACGACGCCGACTACTGGGCCCGTGAGCTCGGCCGCGACATCCCGCCTGGGCTCTTCGGGGAGAACCTGCGCGTGGCCGGCATCGACGCCTCGAACGCGGTGATCGGCGAGCGATGGGCCATCGGGGACCAGGTGGTGCTCGAGACGACCATGCCGCGCACGCCGTGCGTGAACTTCGCCCGCTACCTGGGGGAGCGGTCCTGGGTGCGGCGTTTCGCCGAGGCCAACCGCGTCGGCACGTACCTCAGCGTCGTGACGAAGGGCAGCATCGCGGCGGGTGACACCGTGAGGCTCGTCAGCGTCCCCGAGCACGGCATCACGGCCGCGCAGGTCTATGCAGGACTCGACGGGGAGCAGGCACAGCGGCTGCTCGACGCCGGATCCGCCCTCACGCCGCAGGTGCGGAAGGCCGCGCTGCAGGGACTCAGGGTCGCCTCCCCGGCCTGACGTGCCGAAGGTCACGCGCCCGACGTCGTCCCCGGTGACTGGCCGGGGGTGGACGTGCCGTAGACTAGAGGTATCCCCCACACCGGTATTCCCTTTATTTCCGCCCCTCGGGGCCGGATAGGTTGTGTTGGGGCTCGGAGCACAGACTCGCGAGCAGATTCATCAGGGAGCGCCGGCGAAGAAAAGTCACACATCACTGCTGTGAGAGCAGAGACCACGGTGTGACGAGGAAGTTCGGCCTCGGGATTGAAACAGCGCCGGATTTCCATGTTCATTCGGCACTGCGGGCTCCTTCCTGTCAGGCCGTCCGGCACCTACCTGAAGGAATTCTCTCCGTGCCTGAAAACCTGTCCGAGCAGAACATCGACACCACCCCCGTCTCCGGGACCACCGCTGCGGTTCCCGCAGCGAAGTCCGACGACGACGGCGTGGACATCCGCTTCACCGAGCTCAACCTCGACGGCCGGATCCTCGCCGCGCTGAACGACCTCGGCTACGAGAAGCCCTCACCCATCCAGGCAGCGACCATCCCCGCGCTGCTCGAAGGCCGCGACGTCGTCGGGCTGGCGCAGACCGGCACCGGCAAGACCGCCGCGTTCGCCGTCCCCGCGCTGTCGAAGATGGCCGAACTCGCCGACGTCAACGGCGGCCCCAGCAAGAACACGCAGGTCCTGGTGCTCGCACCGACCCGCGAGCTCGCGCTCCAGGTGGCCGATGCCTTCACGTCCTACGCCAAGCACATGGACGGGTTCACCGTCCTCCCCGTCTACGGCGGATCGCCCTACGGCCCCCAGCTCAACGGCCTCCGCCGTGGCGCGCAGGTCGTCGTCGGTACCCCGGGCCGCGTCATCGACCACATCGAGAAGGGTTCCCTGGACCTCTCCAACCTCGAGTACGTCGTGCTCGACGAGGCCGACGAGATGCTGCGCATGGGCTTCGCCGAGGACGTCGAGAAGATCCTCGCCTCGACGCCTGCGGAGAAGCAGGTCGCACTGTTCTCCGCCACCATGCCCCCGGCCATCCGCCGGATCGCGAAGAAGTACCTGAACGATCCGGCCGAGATCTCGGTCAAGGGCAAGACCACGACGGGCACCAACACGCGTCAGCGCTACCTGCAGGTCATGGGCCCGCACAAGCTCGATGCGATGACCCGCATCCTCGAGGTGGAGGACTACGACGGCATCATCGCCTTCGTCCGCACCAAGGCGGCCACCGAAGACCTGGCGGACAAGTTGCGTTCACGGGGCTTCTCGGCCGCGGCCATCAACGGCGACATCCCCCAGCAGCAGCGCGAGCGTACCGTCGAGGCACTCCGCGACGGCAAGATCGACATCCTCGTCGCCACGGACGTCGCCGCCCGTGGGCTGGACGTGGAGCGCATCTCGCTCGTCGTGAACTACGACATCCCGAACGACACGGAGTCCTACGTCCACCGCATCGGCCGCACCGGCCGTGCAGGGCGCTCGGGTGACGCGATCCTGTTCATCACCCCCCGCGAGAAGTACCTGCTGCGGTCGATCGAGAAGGCCACGCGCCAGCCGGTCGAGCAGATGCAGCTGCCTTCCACGGAGAAGATCAACGAGCTGCGCCTCAGCAAGTTCGCGGACAGGATCACCCAGACGCTGGCAGGCAAGGACGTGGCACTGTTCCGCGACCTCATCGCCACGTACGAGCGTGAGCACGACGTCCCCGCCGCGGAGATCGCCGCCGCCCTCGCCGTCATGGCGCAGAACGGCCAGCCGATCCTCGTCCAGGACATCCCCGTCGCTCCCGCCGGACAGCGCGAGCGCGCCGAAGGCCGCAAGGACGCCTTCGGGTCCCGTGGCCCGACGCGCACGCTCACCGAGGGCAACGCCACCTACCGTATCGCGGTCGGCCGTCGCCAGCGCGTGATGCCGGGCTCGATCGTCGGTGCGATCGCCAACGAGGGCGGACTGTCCTCCTCGCAGATCGGCGGCATCGACATCCGTGCCGACCACAGCCTGGTGGAGCTGCCCGCGGACCTGTCCACGGACCAGCTGCGTGCGCTCTCCAGGACGCGCATCGGCGGGGAGCTCATCCACCTCGAGCTCGACAAGGGGCGCAAGCCCGCGGGCAACCGCGGTGCGGGCGAGTTCAAGAAGCCCTTCAAGAAGGACTTCCCCAAGCGCGACGGCGACACCCGGTTCTCCGGTGACGCCACCCGCAAGCCCCGCTCCGCGAAGGGTGCCGGGGCGGGCTCGGGACGCTCCTCCGCGCAGTCCGAGCAGTGGTAGGCCCCAACTAGCGGTACCCATCGGACCCGTGCGTGCACGGGTCCGATGCGGAATCGGAGATCCGTCCGTCCGGGCGGCTGCCGATTTCGCACCAACGGCCGGGAACTGGTAAAGTTTCTTGCTGTTGCCCCCCTAGCTCAGTGGTAGAGCGCGTTCTTGGTAAGAACGAGGTCACCGGATCGATTCCGGTGGGGGGCTCATGAATGAGGGGCCCGTGGCGATCATCAGATCGGTACGGGCAGCCTCATTTAGGGCGGTGTAGCTCAGCTGGTTAGAGCGCACGACTCATAATCGTGAGGTCGTGGGATCGAGTCCCACCACCGCTACAGAAAGACCCCCGGAATCCTCGAGATCCCGGGGGTCTTCCTGTTTCTCCCGCTGCCCGTCGACCCAAGGACCACCTGGTCCCTCCGCTCGGCACCAGCGAGGGCTCCTCGCGGCGGGTCCGAGTTTCGGACGGTGGCGGGCAGCTGCCGGCGCCGTCCCCTAGGAGGGCCGATCGACGGCATAGTGGGCGATGATGACGCCGGTGGTCGTGGTGACCGACCGCACGAGCGTCAGGTTCCTGCGGTCGGAGGCCCCGAACAGCGTGGATCCCGACCCGAGCACGATGGGATGGATCTGGAGGATGTACTCGTCCACGAGATCCGCCTCCTGCAGGGCGCGGACCAGCTCGCCGCTTCCGAGGATCGTGATGTCCGCGTCCGTGTCGTCCTTCAGCCGGCGGACCGTCCCACGGGCATCGCCAGCAAGCAGGACCGACTGCGGATACGCCAACCCGGCGGTGGCCGAGCGGGACACCACGTACTTCTGCACCTGCGTCAGGTAGTCGGTGAACGGATTGGGTTCGGTGGCCGACGTCCAGTGGCCGAGCACGTCCTCATAGGTCCGTCGGCCGAACAGCATCACCCCGCCTCCGGCCATGCCTTCGCTCATGAACTGCAGGGACACCTGATCCTGGTAGCCCTCGCCCCACCCACCCCGGGTGAAGCCGCCGCGCATGTCCTCGTCCGGCCGGCCGGGGCCCTGCATGACGCCGTCCAGGGTGATGCTCTCGGTAACGCTGATCCGTCCCATGTCCTGCATCCCGTCGCTCGAGGGGCCTTCTGGTTCGATCGTTCAGACGGAACGGAGGGCACAGAATCATCGCGGGCCGGTACGCGCCACCTGAAATGATCCAGAGCGATGTCAGCAGGCCGTCGGCGTTCGGCTGCCGCCCCATCATCGGTGGGGCCGGTCAGTCGCCCTTGACGTTGATGATCTGGCGGAGCGTGTGGCGGACGTCCACGAGGTCCCGCGCGTCCTGCATGACGACGTCGATGTCCTTGTAGGCGGCCGGGATCTCGTCGAGGAACGCCGGGGTGTCCCTGAACTCGATCCCGCGCATCGCCGTGCGGAGCTGGTCCTGGGTGAACGTCTTCCGGGCCCTGTTGCGCGAGTACTCACGGCCTGCGCCATGGGGTGCGGAATTCATGGACTCCCTGTTGCCCCTGCCCGTGACCACGTAGGAGCGGGTCCCCATGGACCCGGGGATGAGCCCGGGGCGTCCGGGGTCGGCGGCGATGGCACCCTTGCGGGAGAGCCACACGTCCTTGCCGTAGTGCGTCTCACGGTGCGTGTAGTTGTGGTGGCAGTTGATGCGCTCGCGCTCCACCACCGGGCCGCCCACCCAGTGCGTGAACTGCCGCACCACGCGGTCCATCATCTCCTCGCGGTTGAGCAGGGCGAACCTCTGCGCCCACAGGAGCTCACTGATGTAGCGGTCGAACTCGGGCGTCCCCTCCTCGAGGTAGGCCAGGTCCTGGTGGGGGAGGCCGATGGACTGCCGGGCGCAGTAGTCCTGGGCCGCCCGGATGTGCTGCTGCGCGATCCGGTTCCCGATGCCCCGCGACCCCGAGTGGAGGAACAGCCAGACGTTGTCCTCCTCGTCGAGCGAGACCTCGATGAAGTGGTTGCCCGAGCCGAGCGTCCCGAGCTGCAGCCGCCACTGTTTCACGTAGCCCGCGGGGTCGAAGCCGGCGGACCGGGCGTCCTGCTCGAGGGTGTCGATGCGCGGCTGCGCCGTGGCGCTCACGCGCTTGTTGTTGTTGCCGGCCGAGAGGGGCACGGCCCGTTCGATGGCCTCCCGCAGCGCGCGGCGGTCCAGGCGCGCCACGTCCTGTGCCGTGTGGTCCGTCCGCACGGCCACCATGCCGCAGCCGATGTCGACGCCGACCGCCGCGGGGATGATCGCCCCGAGGGTCGGCAGGACGGACCCGACGGCGCAGCCGAGGCCCAGGTGGGCGTCGGGCATCGAGGCGAAGTGCGGGTACACGAACGGCATGGAGCTCGTCAGCCGGTTCTGGGCGAGGGTCACGTCGTCGATGACACTGGCGAAATTGACGTACTGCTCGGTGATCCACTGCATCCGTCGAGGGTACCGACGGGCCGGGCGGGAGTGCACGCGGTACCCACTCCCGCCCGGGATCTTGCGGACGCCTCAGCGGATGCGCACCGCGTGCAGCACCGCGTCGCTGATCCTCACGTCACGGCCGTCCGACGTCTGCTCCATTCGGGGACGGGACTCGCAGATCCGGAGGTCCCAGGCGTCGTCGAGCAGTGCGGCGATCTCCTGGGGTGTATGGAAGAGATCCGCCTGATGGGGGCGTCCCACCCCGGAGTGGAGGTCCGACGGGTCGTGGGCCACGACCAGGAGGCTGCCGCCCACACGGACGAGCGCCGCGAGCGAGCGGAAGACCTTCGAGTGCTCCGGCTCGGGCAGGTGCACGAACTGGGCGGACACGAGGTCGAGACCGGCCGGCAGGTCGGGTTCGGCCAGGAGGTCCACCCGACGCCAGTCGAGCCGTCCCGCGACCGACGGGTCGAGTTCCTCCGCCTGCGCGCGGGCCCGGTCGATCGCGACCTCGGAGACGTCGACGCCGAGCACGTCCCATCCGCGGGAGGCGAGCCAGACGGCGTCGGCCCCTTCCCCGCAGCCGACGTCGAGCGCCCTGCCCGGAGGCAGTGCCGCCGCGACGTCGACGAGCTGCCGGTTGGGCCTCCCGCTCCAGATGCGGGGCCGCTGCCGGTAGCGGTCGTCCCAGAATTCCTGCGTGTACTCAACCAGCACGGCGGACTCCTTCCCGAGCCTTCGTCCCGGCGGGCCCGGCGTCGCCGACCATCCCGCCCTGCACCCCATGATGCACCCCGTCAGCCGGGCCGTCGGCCAGACCGTCAGCCAGACCGTCAGCCAGGCCGTGCCGGCGCACACCGAGGACGCGGTCCGAGACCTCCGCCTCGAGCGCGGCGGAGAACGGCCCGCGGACTCCTTCGACGGCCCACGCCGTCTCCTCCTGCACGAGGTCCGCGTTGATCGCGGCACCCGCCATGGTCCCCTCGGCCGCTGCGACGACCACCTGCGCGGCGAGGTTGGTGACGTTCCCGGCGACGTAGAGGCCCGGTACCTCCGTCGACCCCATCGGACCGCCGTCGAGCGCGTGTCCCATCCCGGACGGGTGCTCCCGGGCGGTGAGCCCGAGGGGTTCGAGCAGGGCACTGCGTGCCTCCATGCGGGTGCCGACGGCGAGGGCCTGCAGGTCCATCCGGTGGCCGCCCTGCAGCGTGACTCCCGTGAGGACGCCGTCGGCCGCGTCCACCGACGCCACGCGCCCGTAGACCACGCGGATGGAGCGGGCCGCCAGCCGGTCCCAGTCCTCCTCGGTGGGCGCGACGGTGTCGTGGAGGAAGAGCGTGATGTCGTCCGACCACTGCCGGAACAGGAGTGCCTGGTGGACCGACAGGGGCCCGGTGCCGAGCACGCCGATGCGCCGGCCGCGGATCTCGTACCCGTGGCAGTAGGGGCAGTGCACGACGCCGGCACCCCACTGCTCCCGCAACCCCGGGATGGGCGGCAGTCCGTCGGCGAGGCCGGTGGCGACGAGCAGGCGCCGGCCGGTCACGGTCCCGCCGTCGGCCAGTCCCACGGTGAAGCCCTCGCTGCTGCGCGTCGCCGTGACGGCGGAGGTGTCCATGAGGGTGGCACCGAAGGACCGGGCCTCGGCACGGCCGACATCGAGCAGGGCGTGCGGGCTCATGCCCTCGCGGGTCAGGAAGCCATGCACACCGTGTGCGGGTGCGTTGCGGGGGCGGCCGTCGTCGAGGACGACCACGGACCGGAGCGCGCGGCCCAGTGTGACGGCGGCGCTCAGGCCCGCGGCCCCGCCTCCGATGACGACGACGTCGTACCGGTCCCTCGAGGCTCTGCTGGTGGGTGTCATGGGGTCCCTCTCTCTCGTGCTGATGGATCAAGCATGCGCAGGACGCAGCGAGGCTAGCAATATTTGTTGCTGGTATGGCAACATGTGCGTATGTCATCGGACCTCGACGCGGTGCTCGACGCCGTCGGACCACGCCTCCGCGCGCTGCGCGCCCAGCGCAGCCTGACGCTCGGTGACGTGTCCGCCGCCTCCGGTATCTCCGTGAGCACGCTGTCCCGCCTGGAGTCGGGCCAGCGGCGCCCCAACCTGGAGATCCTGCTGCCCATCGCACGGCTGTACGGCGTGCCGCTCGACGACCTCGTCGGCGCGCCGCCCACCGGGGATCCCCGCGTGCACCTGCGTCCCATCACCCACCACGGCATGACCGCGATCCCGCTGACGCGCCGCCCCGGCGGGGTGCAGGCCTACAAGATGGTGCTCGCGGGCGACGCGCGCGGCACGGAGCCCGACCCCCAGGTCCACGAGGGCTACGAGTGGCTCTACATCCTCGACGGATCCCTGCGGCTCGTGCTGGGCGACAACGACTTCGTGCTCGGCCCTGGCGAGGCCGCCGAGTTCGACACGCGGACACCCCACTGGTTCGCGAGCGCGGACGGGAAGCCCGTCGAGCTCATCAGCCTCTTCGGCCAGCAGGGGGAGCGGATGCACGTGCGTGCCCGCCCGAAGCGGTCCTGAACCACCGCGCCCCGAAGCCTGCAGCGCAAATGCTCAGCTTGCTTATCGTTTCGCGGGTTCCTAGGCTGGAAGGCGTATGACACGCACGCTCTACGCAAGGGAGAACAGCATGTCCGAACACGACATCTCAGGCAAGAAGGTCGCATTCCTGCTGACCGACGGGGTCGAGCAGATCGAACTCACCAGTCCCTGGAACGCGGTCAAGGAGGCTGGCGGGGTCCCCACGCTCGTGTCCCCGAAGACGGGGACGCTCCAGGGGTTCGACGGCGTGGACAAGGGCGAGACGTTCGAGGTGGACCTGGCGGTCGCCGATGCGTCCGCCGACGACTACGACGCCCTGGTCCTGCCGGGCGGTGTGGTCAACGCCGACTTCCTGCGCGTCGACAAGGACGCCCAGGCCTTCACACGGGCGTTCTTCGAGCAGCACAAGCCCGTGGCGTCCATCTGCCACGGACCCTGGCTGCTCATCGAGGCCGGGGTGGTCGCCGGACGCGACCTCACCTCCTACCACACGCTCGCCACGGACCTGAAGAACGCCGGAGCCAACTGGACCGACGAGGAAGTGGTGGTGGACCAGGGCCTGGTCACCAGCCGCCACCCGGGCGACCTCGAGGCCTTCAACGACAAGCTCCTCGAGGAGATCGCGGAAGGCCCGCACGAGGGCCAGACAGCGTAGCCGACCGCCCGGTACCGGCGGCCCGGATTCTCCGGGCCGCCGTCGTGGCCGCCACACCAGGCGGAAAGTCCAGGCGCCCGTGAGGAGTCCGGGAGAGCGCGGATAGCCAGGAGCGCGGCCCGTACGGCACGATCAGGGCATGACCGACCTGCCCTTCCCCATCCAGCCGATGCTCGCCAAGGCCGTGGACACGGTCCCAGAACCCGACAGCGCACCCGGCGGCCTCGTGTACGAACCGAAGTGGGACGGCTTCCGTGCCGTCGTCAGGATCGAGGACGGCACCTGCGAGATCGGCAGCCGCGGCTCGAAGGCACTGACCCGGTACTTCCCCGAACTCGTCGAGGCCCTGCTGCGGATCCTGCCCGCACGCTGCGTCGTCGACGGCGAGATCGTGGTGCGGCGGGGCGAACCCGGCGCGGAACGGCTCGACTGGGACGCCCTGTCCCAGCGCATCCACCCGGCGGAGAGCCGGGTGCGCCTCCTCGCCGCTGAGACGCCGTCGTCGTTCGTGGCCTTCGACCTGCTCGCCCTCGGCGACGACGACCTGACGGACGCCCCCTTCAGTAAGCGACGCAGCGCGCTGGAGTCCGTCGGTGCGTCCTTCGCGGCGCCGGTCCACCTCTCGCAGATCACGCACGACGTCGAGCTCGCGCGGCGCTGGCTCGTCGAGTTCGAGGGTGCGGGCCTGGACGGCGTGGTGGCGAAGCCGCTGGGCGCCGCCTACGAGCCCAACAAGCGGCGCATGCTCAAGGTCAAGCATCACCGCAGCGCCGACACCGTGGTCCTCGGCTACCGCGTGCACAAGTCCGGCCAGGGTGTCGGGTCGCTGCTGCTCGGCCTGTACGACGACGACGGCGAGCTGCGCAACGTCGGCGGGATCTCGGCGTTCTCGGACCAGCGGAGGCTGGAACTCGTCGGGGAGCTCGAGGCCGACGTGCTGCGGAACAGCGACGGGGAGGCCGAACGCGGCGAGACCGAGCGCAGCCGCTTCGCCTCCGCCCGGGACATCTCCTACATCAGGCTGCAGCCGCGGCGCGTGGTCGAGGTGCGGTACGACCAGATGGAGGGGGACCGCTTCCGGCACACCGTGCAGTTCGAACGGTGGCGGCCCGACCGGGAGGCCCGCTCCTGCACGTTCGGGCAGCTCGACCTCCCCGCGGCATACGACCTCAGCACGGTCCTCGCCTGATCCGCCGGTTCCCGCCGATACTGGGGGTGCCCGCACCTAGGCTGGCACCGTGAGCCTCACCTATCTCTGCAGCGGTGTGACCTGGCACGGGACCGAGCCGGTCCTGTCGCTGCGCGAGGTGCCCTCCGCGTCCGTCGCCGGTGCGCCCACCGAGGAGCAGGGCCTGCGGGACGTCTCCCTCGCGCCGGGGACGAGGCTGGCGTTCGAGGTGTCGGCCACGGGCCGCTACTGCCTCGGATTCCACCGCGTGCACGGACGCGACGACCGCACCTGGGTGCCCTGCGCCGACCAGCGTCCGGCCGAACGGGGCTATCAGTGCGGCCGGTGCCTCGCCCAGGACGACGTCCGCTTCATGCACGACGTCCACCGCTCGGGGATCGCACCGGCAGGCCTGAAACGCTACCTCGACCAGCCCCACTGGCTGTACGTCGCGACCTTCGCCGACGGGTCCACCAAGGTGGGCACGGCGTCGCACCTCAGGAAACGGGCACGGCTCGTGGAGCAGGGCGCCGTCGTCGCGCAGTTCGTGGCGCTCGCCGACGACGGGCGGATCGTGCGGATCCTCGAGGACGAGGTCACGCGGAGTGTCGGCCTCCCGCAGGCCGTGAGATCCGGGACGAAAGCCGCGTCCCTCTGCGCACCCCTGCCGGCGCGCCAGCTCGAGCGACTCAACGACGGCTCCGCCCTGGCGGCCAGGGGGCTGCTGCAGGGCGGCGTGGACGTCGCGGGATTCGAGGTGGTGCACGAGGAGTACGAGCCACCGGAGGCGTGGTCCGCGGTGCTGGCCCGCAGGGGGCTGCAGCCCTACCCGGAACCGCTGGACCGCGGACGGCACGGCTTCAGCGTGGCCGACGTCATCGGACCCTCGGCCGTGGTCGCGATCGACGGCACCGATCTCCTGTTCGTCGCGGACCTCACGCAGCTCAGGGGGAGGCGCCTGCGGTTCGGCGACTTCAGCACGCCCGTCCCCGCGGTCCAGGAAGCCCTCTTCTGAGCGTCCGGTCCGCCCGCGGCAGTAGAATCGGATCATGCTGAATACGCCCTGGGAGACCGGCTCGGACCTGTACCGCAAGCTGGTGATCTGCGCGCTGGTGACCACGGCGCTCGGGATCCTCATCGCCGTGGCGGGCGCCGCCACCGGCCGGCCCGCCCTCGTGTTCACGGGCATCCCGATCATCGTGGTCGGCATGGTGTGCCACCTGAGCGGCATGGTGGTCCGCTCGCGCGATGTCCGGCGCCGCATGAGGGACCAGCGCTGACCTCGAACGGCACGGCGCGCGCCGCCGTGCCGCCCACCGCCCACGTACCGCAGGTACTGCCATACGCCGCTTCCATCGGAGGACCCATGACCATCAACCCCGACCTGCAGGGGCGCAGCTACCCCGCGGGAGAGACCTACTCCGTGGGACGCGAGGCCATCCGCGACTTCGCCCGGGCCGTGAAGGCCACCCACCCGGCGCACTACGACGTCGAGGCCGCGGCTGCTCTCGGTCATGCCGACCTCGTGGCACCGCCGACGTTCGCCATCATCGTCGCCCAGCGGGCCGATGCGCAGCTCATCGGGGACCCGGAGGCCGGCATCGACTTCACGCGTGTGGTGCACGCGGACCAGCGCTTCGTCCACCACCGGCCCATCATCGCCGGGGACCAGCTCGTCGCCGAGCTGCACGTGGACCAGGTGCGGTCCATGGGTGGCGGGGCCATGATCACCACCCGGGCCGAGATCACCACCATCGACGGCGAGCGGACGGCCACCACGACGTCGTCCATCCTCGTGCGCGGAGAGGACCAGTAGCCATGGCAGTGTCGACAGCGACCCTCGAGGTCGGTCAGCAGATCGGGACCACCACGCTCCACATCACCCGGCAGGACCTCGTGCGGTACGCCGGGGCATCGGGGGACTTCAACCCCATCCACTGGAACCAGGCCTTCGCCGAGGGGGTCGGCCTGCCCGGCGTCATCGCCCACGGCATGTTCACCATGGGGGCGGCCATCCAGCTCGTGACAGACTGGATCGGGGACCCGGCGGCCGTCGTCGACTACCAGACGCGTTTCACCAGACCCGTCATCGTCGAGGACACGACAGCGCAGCCCGGCGAGCCCGGGGCCGTCGTCGAGGTGACGGGCGTCGTCGGCGCGATCGACACCGATGCCTCCACCGCCCGTATCGACCTCACCGTGACGTACGCGGGCCAGAAGGTCCTCGTGAAGGCGCAGGCCGTGGTGAGGCTCCCGTGACGGCTCCGATGACGGGCACGCGCCTGGCCGACCTCACGACCGCGCGCGTCGGAGGTCCGGCGCGGTCCCTCGTCGAAGCCTCGACCGAGCAGGGCATCGTCGACGCGGTCCGTGCAGCCGATGCCGCCGGGGAACCGCTGCTCATCATCAGCGGCGGGTCCAACCTCCTGATCGGCGACGACGGGTTCGACGGCACCGTGGTGCACATCCGGTCCACGGGCTTCACGGTCAACGACGACGACGCGACCTGCGGCGGCGTCATGGTCAATGTCCAGGCCGGCCACGACTGGGACGACCTGGTCCGCTACACCGTGATGCATGCGTTCTCGGGGCTCGAGGCGCTCTCGGGCATCCCGGGATCCACCGGGGCCACGCCGGTGCAGAACGTCGGAGCCTACGGGTCCGACGTCTCCCAGACCATCGCCACGGTGCGGACCTACGATCGCGAGACGGACCGTATCAGGAGCTTCACCAACTTCGAGCTCCAGTTCGGCTACCGCGACTCCCTCCTGAAGCGCACCACGGTGAACGGCTCGCCGCGCTACGTGGTGCTGTCCGTCGAGTTCCAGCTGGGGCTGGGGCGCCTGAGCAAGCCCGTCCGGTACGCGGAGCTCGCCCGCGCGCTGCGCATCGACGTCGGAGCACGTGCCTACGCCAACGACGTGCGCCGTGAGGTGCTGAAGCTGCGCAGGGGCAAGGGCATGGTGCTCGACGGTCCCGATGCGGACACCCGGAGCACCGGCTCGTTCTTCACCAACCCGATCGTCGGCCAGGACGTCGCCGACCGGCTGCCGGAGGACGCCCCCCGGTACCCGGCAGGGACGGACGGCCAGGTGAAGCTCAGTGCGGCCTGGCTGATCGAGCATGCCGGGTTCTCCAAGGGCTTCGGGCTGATGGACGACGACGGGCACGCGGCAGCGGGTGGCCGTGCGTCGCTGTCGACGAAGCACACCCTCGCCGTGACGAACCGGGGAGGGGCGTCGGCGTCCGATCTACTGGCCGTGGCACGGCTGGTGCGGGACGGCGTCGAGAAGGCGTTCGGGATCCGCCTGGAGCCGGAACCGCTGCTGATCAACTGCGCCCTGTAACTCGTCGTCCGCGGAGGCCGGCGCACCTCACAGTGCGGGGGAGCGGCGTGCCTGCTCGGCCGCGGCACGCGTCAGGACGACGTCGTGCCAGCTGTCCTCGCGCTGCACGAGTTGCCGTGAGCACAGCCACTGCGCGAGGCGCGACGCCACGCTGATCTGTGCCAGCCGGTCGTGGAAGTCGGGGAGGAGCTGTGGGCCCGCGAGGAAGTCGGGCAGGGCGTGCAGCAGTTCCCGGGCGCCCATGACCTGCACGTAGGGGGCGTCCGTCCCGAACTGCCGTTCGAGCGCGAGCAGCTCCTGCTCGGCGTCCGTGAGCCTGGCAGCAGCGATGTGCTCGAGGTAGTCCCGGAGATGGTCCTGCACGCGCTCGTACCGCAGCAGGCTCTCGGGATGCTGCACATGACCACTCACCGCGAAGAAGCGCCGGAGGATGGTGTCTGCGTTCACGGGGTCCATGCGCTTCATCCTGCACGCGCCCTCCGACCTTTTCGGTCGGGGCAGGTGCGAAGGTCGAAGGCGCCGGTCAGGATGCCCCCGGCCCCGGCCCCGGCCCCGGCCGCCGGCAGCCCGGGGTCGCCCGTCCGCGTCGTGCAGGAGTCGCAGCACCGGGAGGTCGCCGGGCCCCCTCCGGCGTCAGAGGTTGCCGGTGGCGATCATCAGCATGCGTCGCAGCGGCTCGGCCGCACCCCACAGGAGCTGATCGCCCACGGTGAAGGCGCTGATGTACTCCGGGCCCATCTCCAGCTTGCGGATACGGCCCACGGGGACCTCCAAGGACCCGGTGGCAGCGACGGGGGTCAGCCCGGCGAGGGTGTCCACCTTGGTGTTGGGGATGACCCGCACCCACTCGTTGTCGGCTGCGATGATCGACTCGATCTCGCTGACGGGCAGGTCCTGCGTCAGCTTCAGGGTCAGTGCCTGGGAGTGCGAGCGCATGGCTCCCACCCGGACGCACAGGCCGTCGAACGGGATGCGGGTCTCGGTGCCGAGGATCTTGTTCGTCTCCGCACCGGCCTTCCACTCCTCCTTGGACCGGCCGTCGCCGAGGTCGCTGTCGATCCAGGGGATGACGGAACCGGCCAGGGGGACCCCGAACTGCGAGGCTTCGAGGCTCGGGTGACGCTGCTTGGCGAGGATCGCCCGGTCGATGTCCAGGATGGCGGAGGCGGGATCGTCGAGGTTCAGGGCGACGGTCCCGTGGAGCGCACCGAACTGGTTCAGGAGTTCGCGCATGTGACGCGCCCCGCCGCCCGATGCCGCCTGGTAGGTCATGGACGTGCCCCACTCGACCAGGCCGTTGCGGAAGAGCCCGCCCAGCCCCATGAGCATGCAGGAGACCGTGCAGTTGCCGCCGACGAAGTCCCGGACGCCGTTCGCCAGGCCGGCGTCGATGGCGGACCGGTTGACGGGGTCCAGCACGATCACGCTGTCCTGCTCCATGCGCAGCGTCGACGCGGCATCGAGCCACAGGCCGGACCACCCGGCGTCGCGCAGCTTCGGGTAGACCTCGGAGGTGTAGTCGCCGCCCTGCGCCGTCACGATGATGGGCAGCTTGGCGAGGGTCTCGACGTCGTACGCGTCCTGCAGCGTGCCGGCACCCTCGGCGAACGACGGCGCCGCACCGCCTGCAGCCGACGTCGAGAAGAACACGGGGTTGACGCGGGCGAAGTCGCCCTCGTCCTGGAGTCGCTGCATGAGGACCGAGCCGACCATGCCGCGCCAGCCCACGAATCCGACGGACGGCAGGGCAGGGCTCTCGGGTGCTGAAGTCATGCCTTCCAGTTTAGGCGGTGTGCCCGTGGCACGGCCGCTTTGTGACTGCGCCCCGCGCCGGCTAGACGGCCTGCTCCGACGGCGTGGGCAGGCCGCGCTGCTTCCGGAGGCGGTCCGCCCGGACCTCGATCATCATGTAGCGGGCGAAGAGTGCCGTGGTACCGAGGAACATCAGGGGGATGACCCACACGAACAGCGGGGGGTCGGGTCGAGGGTCGATGAACGGCGCGGCCACGACGGCCGTGACGACGAGCGATACCGCTCCGGCGATGATCACGAAGACGATGTAGCCCCATGCCGTGGTGATCTTCGGGCCGATTCCTTTGCGCCCGTTGCCGTATTCCTCGGGGAGATAGCTGACAAGCTCCCCGTTCTTCGCCCGAGACAGGATACGCGGCTGTCCGGTCTCGCGGACGAGGCGTTCGTGCTCGGCGGTCGTGGCGTCGTCCCGGCGCTGCCGTGCTGCGTCGTACACCATGTCATTCGCCCCTGATGTCGGTGAGCTCGGCCAGCAGGGCGTGGTCGTCGAGTCCGGTGCGTCGGTCGATGACGTCATCTCCCTCGAACTTGTAGCCGACGGTCCATCCACCCAGGTCCCTCTTCACGAGCAGGCGGCCCTTCCCCGGCGTCTCCCTGCGGTAGACGCTGGCGCCGCCGTCGGGCGTCGTGTCCAGGTGGGAGGAGATCATCGCGAGAAGAGCCTCCGCACCCGTCATCGACGGGGCCTGGGCCATCGCGAACCAGCAGAGGTAGGAACGGGGCTGCAGCAGGATGGAGAACTCGGCCGATTCCACCTGGAGCACACTGTCGCCCGGCCCGCCGGGCACGAGCAACCCGACGTCGACCCGGCGATCGGCCTCGGACAGGGCTGACAGCACGGCCGCCACGGCGCCGCCGACCACGAGCTCCCGCTCGTCGCCGACGGTCGCGAGGCCGTGCGCGACGAGGGAGGACGCCCCGGCCCGGATGACCTCGCCGTCGGACGCCTCGTCGGTGATCCGCAGTGCTGCAGCGCTCTCCGTGGACGCCGGTCCGGGCCTCATCGCGAGCAGGGCCGCCAACTCGGCATAGCCGAAACCCAGGGCGTCGGCGTAGGGATCGACCGTGCCGGGGCCGGGGGGTACGGTGCTGGTCTCAGTCATGTCTCTGTCCTAGGTCTCAGAATCCGAAGAAGTCGCCGACGGCTTCCGCGCCGTCGGACAGGGTGTCGCCGACGGCATCGGCAGCATCGCCGACCGCATCCGCCGCGGCCGTGGCACCGTGGGCGATCGCTGCCCCGGCGGCGTTGACGCCGTCATGGATGAACGGCACATTGTCGTAGAGGGCGAGTGCACCGCTGGCGACCATGGCAGCAGTACCGACCGGGGGAGGTGCGAAGGAGAGTCCCCCGAGGACCGCCTTGGTAGCGGAGTAGGCGGCGTCGCCGTACTCGCCGTCCTGGTAGCTGCTGATGGCGTCGTACGTATCCAACCCGGCACCCAGGAGCCCGAGACCCGTTCCGAGCCCCTTGAACGCTGCGAAGGCCTTCGTCCCGTCGGCGAGACCGAACGCGGTGTGCCACTTGCCGTCGAAGAGGTCGGACGACGTATTGAAGAGACCGCTCAGCGCATCAGAGTTCCGCAGCGCCTGGAACGCAGCGGCGTCGAACGGTCCACCGGCATGCAGCAGGGCCGCGATGTCGTACAGGCCCGCCCGCATGTTCGGGACCGCCTTGATCGCGTTGTAGGTGTTCCACGCCTGCATGAAGGGACTGTCGGGATCCTGCCCGCCCTGTCCGGCCTGCCCGCCCTGTCCGGGCGCGAACGGCACACCGGGGCCGGGCAGGCCTGCGCCGCCACCCTCGTCGCTCGCGGTCTCCTGCTCGTCGGCATGTCCGAGCAGTTCCGCGGAGACCTTCTCCAGGGCGTCGGTTGCCGCGACGAGGTGCAGCCGCATGGATCCGTTCCACTGCTGGCGCACCCGATCGGCGTCGCTGCCCTTCCACATGAACTGGTTGTTGATGGCGGCGCCGATGGCCGTGCTCGCCGCCGTGATGGTGGTGGAGCCCTGCGAGCACAGCTGCGCCAGCTCGCGCAACTGCGCAGGGTTGGATCCCCAGACGTCCGACATGTCATCCCCATTTGTCCAGTCGACCCGTGATCAGGGCCGTGCACTGCGGTCGAGCCTAGCCGCAGAGGACCGCGGCCGCGATGGGGACACGTACCCATCCGGTCCTCAGGCCGCCGGGGCGCGCCCCTGCCGCGGCCGTATCCCCGGTGTCGAGAACATCCGGTGGAACAGGAGGTCCGCCGGGATGATCAGGAGCCACAGGTACATGGCGTTGCCGGGCATCAGGAAAGCGACCGGGATGCTCACGGCGAACACCAGTGGTACGGGGAGCAGTCCCCGGAACACGTAGAGGTAGAGGTCCCGATCGACCGTCGGCGCCATGAGCTTCGCCCGCCACGCGTACACCCACAGCACGTCGAGCATGGAGTAGACGCCCGCGACCACCGCCGCGTAGACCACCACGGGCCAGGGCGAGGACGTCCCGCCGTACTCGCTGAGCACGCTGGTGGGCAGGGGAAGGAGGGCGACGAAGAAGAGCAGCAGCAGATTCAGGACCTGCAGACGGACGTCGTAACGGACGATCACGCTGAACTTCCGGTGGTGATTCAGCCAGGCACTGCCGATGACGGCGAAACTGAGCGCGAAGGAGAAGAAGTGCGACACCTGACCCACCAGCGCTGCACCGACCTGATCCGGCGCGAGGCCGTCGGGGACCTCCAGATCGAGGACGAGCAGTGTCATGGCGATCGCGAACACCGCGTCGCTGAAGAACACGGTCCGGTCCGTCGAGGTGCCCCGCGTGAGCACCGATCTGGAGCGGGACCTCAGGTCTCCCGGATTCGCCGGCTCGGCGTCGTCGTCGTCCTCGGTGTCCTCGGGCTGCGGCACCGTCCGAGCCTAGCTCCTCGCCCGGACCTAGAATAGGCGGATGGACGAGGCGCCAGCCGCCCGGAGCGGCGGCACGGTAGGCGGGGCGGGAAGGCCTGTGAGCACCGCAGTACTCCTGGGGCAGCGTGTCCTCTTCCTCGTGGTGGTGGTCCTCTCCGGCTGGGCGATCTACGCACTCTTCCTCGACGAGCTGGACGACGGCTACCGCCAGCCCTGGGTGTTCGTGATCATCTGGGCGCTCGCCGCCTATGTCCTGGTGCCGCGGATCAACCGGCTGCTCACCAGGATCTACGTGCCCGACTACTTCATCGGACGGACCCGCACCGCTGACGGACTCCTGGGCGATCCGGTCAACCTCGCCGTCATCGGCAGTGCCGGGGACCTTCGCTCCGCCATGCTGTCCTGCGGCTGGACCGAGGCCGATCCGCTGACGCTGCGGAGCAGCCGGCGCATCATCACGGCGTCGATCCTGCGTCGCAGCTACCCGTCGGCCCCGGTGAGCCCGCTGTTCGTCTTCGGGCAGAAGCAGGATCTCGCCTTCGAACAGCAGGTGGCGGGCAATCCTGCGCAGCGGCACCACGTGCGCTTCTGGGTGTGTCCGCCGGGATGGGTCCTCCCGGGCGGGTTCGACGTCGATCTCGTGGGCGCCGCGACCTTCGACCGCAGCGTGGGGCTCTCCCTGTTCACCTTCCAGGTGACCCACAGGATCGCCGAACGGACGGACGACGAGCGCGACTGGGTCGTCGCGAGTCTGCAGCCGAGGACTGATGTCCACCTGATCCGCCATTTCTCGACCGGCTACCACAGCCGCAACGGGGGCGGCGATGCGATCGAGACGGACGGGGACCTGCCCGTCCTGGCCCTGCGCTCAGACCCCGCCTGAGCGCCCCGCGTCCTCGCGGGGTGTCCTCGTCCAGAGGCTGATGCGGTACCGGGTCCCGGTGCTGGACTCCAGCCAGCCCGACTCCGGCGTCAGGGCCGCCAGTGCCCAGTCGGTACCGAGCGGCGGCGCCACGGTGTCACCCTGGGCATCGGATTCGACGACGGTGACGAGCACCGCGTTGGCCCGCTCCATGGCGTCGGCGTAGACCCGGCCGCCGCCGATCACCCAGATCTCCTCGGATCCGGGCGCGGCCTGCGCCGCCTCGAACGCCGCGTCGAGCGACCCGACGACGACGGCACCCGGCAGGTCGGCACCGGAGCGGGACACGACGATGTTCGTCCGGTCCGGCAGGGGGCGCGACTTCGACGGGAAGGACTCCCACGTCCGGCGGCCCATGATGACGGGGTGTCCCGTCGTGGTGGCCTTGAAATGCGCCATGTCCTCGGGCACGTGCCAGGGGATACCGCCGTCCCTGCCGATCACGCCGCTTTCGGTCTGCGCCCAGATCATGCCGACCACGGGGTGCGGACCGACGGCCTCGGACACGCCGAGGCTGCTGTGCGAGGTCGCCTCGCTCATACCGCCACCGGCGCCTTGATCGTGGGGTGGTGCTGGTAGTCGACCACCTCGAAGTCCTCGAGGGAGTAGTCGAGGATGCTGTCCGGCGTCCGCTTCAGTGCGATCCGCGGGTACGGGTACGGTTCCCGCGACAGCTGTTCGGTCACCTGCTCCACGTGGTTGTCGTAGACGTGGACGTCGCCGCCGGTCCAGATGAACTCGCCGGGCTCGAGCCCGGTCTGCTGCGCCACCATGAGGGTCAGCAGGGCGTAGGACGCGATGTTGAAGGGCACCCCGAGGAAGGTGTCGGCCGACCGCTGGTACAGCTGGCAGGACAGCCGGCCGGGACCGCCGTCGGTTCCCGGCGTCACGTAGAACTGGAAGAAGACGTGGCACGGCGGCAGGGCCATGTCCTTGATCTCCGAGACGTTCCACGCCGAGACGAGATGCCGGCGGGAATCGGGGTCGGTCTTCAGGGCCTCGACCACCTGGGTGATCTGGTCGATGTGGCCGCCGTCGGGCGTGGGCCAGGAACGCCACTGGACGCCGTAGACGGGTCCCAGCTCGCCGTCGTCGTCCGCCCATTCGTTCCAGATGGACACGCCGCGCTCCTGCAACCAGCGGACGTTCGAGTCGCCCCGCAGGAACCAGAGCAGCTCGAGCGCCACGGACTTGAAGTGCACGCGCTTGGTGGTGATGAGCGGGAAGGACTCGGCGAGGTCGAAGCGGAGTTGCCGCCCGAAGACGCTCCGGGTGCCGGTGCCCGTCCTGTCGCTCTTGGCCGCGCCGTTCGCCATGACGTCGCGCAGCAGGTCCTCGTACGGGGTGGGGATGGAAGTGCTCACCCAGCCAGTCTAGGACGTGCCGGGCTGCCCGAAGCGGGGGCCCGTGCCCCGGTAGACTGCCCCGGAGCCCGCGGCCGCCGCGCACGTCACCTGCCGTTCATATTCCACCGGGAGAATCCCAGCGTGACCACACCCCCGACCGAGACCGAGGCCGCCCCGGCCGCCCGGTTCGCCGCCTCCGGACTCGCTCCGACGCCTCGCACCCTCCTCGACATCCTGTCCGCCACCGCGAGCGCCCACCCGAGCGCCTCCGCGCTCGATGACGGGACCACCGCGCTCAGCTACGCGGAGCTGGTGACGGCCGCCGGGCAGTTCGCCGCCGTCCTGCGCGACGCCGGGGTGGGGCGCGGCGACACCGTGGGTGTGCGCCTCCCCTCCGGCACCAACGAGCTCTACATCGCGATCCTCGGCGTGCTCACGGCAGGGGCGGCGTACGTGCCGGTCGACGCCGACGACCCCGACGAGCGCGCCCGCGTGGTGTTCGCGGAGTCGCAGGCCGCCGTCATCGTGGGGCAGGGGCTGTCGCTGGGTCCCGGGACGGGCGGACGGCGGGGCGGCACCGGGGAGCCGACGCCCGACGACGACGCCTGGGTCATCTTCACGTCGGGCTCGACGGGGACGCCGAAGGGGGTCGCGGTCAGCCACCGATCCGCTGCCGCCTTCGTCGACGCCGAGGCGCGCCTGTTCCTGCAGGACGATCCCATCGGGCCCACCGACCGCGTGCTCGCCGGACTGTCCGTAGCGTTCGACGCGTCCTGCGAGGAGATGTGGCTGGCCTGGCGGCACGGCGCCTGCCTCGTCCCGGCCCCGCGCGCGCTCGTCCGCACCGGCGTCGACCTCGGGCCCTGGCTCATCGCCCGCGGGATCACGGTGGTCTCCACCGTCCCCACCCTCGCGGCACTCTGGCCCGCCGACGCCCTCGAGAACGTCCGCCTCCTCATCTTCGGCGGGGAAGCGTGCCCGCCGGAGCTCGCACAGCGCCTCACCGTCCACGACCGCGAGGTCTGGAACACCTACGGTCCCACCGAGGCGACCGTCGTCGCCTGCGCCGCCCGCCTCGGCGGCGAGGGACCCGTCCGCATCGGCCTGCCGCTGGACGGCTGGGACCTCGCCGTGGTCGACGAGTCCGGCCTGCCCGTGCAGGAGGGCGGCATCGGCGAGCTGATCATCGGGGGCGTGGGCCTGGCCCGCTACCTGGACGCGGCCAAGGACGCCGAGAAGTACGCGCCGTTGCCCACCCTCGGGTGGGAGCGGGCCTACCGATCGGGCGACCTCGTGCAGCTCGACGCCGCCGGCCTCGTGTTCATCGGCCGGGCCGACGACCAGGTGAAGCTCGGGGGCCGCCGCATCGAGCTGGGCGAGGTGGACGCCGCCCTGCAGGCCCTGCCCGGCATCGCCGGCGCGGCCGCTGCCGTGCAGACGACGCGGTCGGGTAACCAGCTCCTGGTCGGCTACCTCGTCCCGGCCGGGCCCGGGCCCGACCTGCCGGCCCTCCGTGCCCTGCTGGCCGAGCAACTCCCCGCAGCGCTCGTCCCCCTCCTGGCCGTCACCGACGCGCTGCCCACCAAGACGAGCGGCAAGGTGGACCGGAACGCCCTGCCCTGGCCCCTGGTCGGCATGGGCGAGGCCGGGGACGCGACGGCGCTCGAGGACCTCGATCCGCGCGTGCAGTGGATCGCCGACCAGTGGGCCGCCGTCCTCGGCACGGTACCAGCCGACGAGGACGCCGACTTCTTCCTCCACGGCGGCGGGTCGCTCGCCGCCGCCCGGCTCGTGTCGCTGATCCGGGCACGCTACCCGGTCATCACCGTCGCCGACGTCTACGCGCACCCGCGGCTCGGCGCCCTGGCGGCCTTCGCCGCCGGGACCGGCGACGGCGACGAACAGGTCGCGGCCCCCGAACGGACCGTCCGTCACACCGCCCGCCGATCGCAGGTGTTCCAGACCCTCATGGGCATCCCGCTCCAGTTCCTCGCGGGCATGCGCTGGCTGACCTACGCCATGATCGCGAACAACGTGCTCGCCGCACTGGGGATCCTCACGGCCGCACCGACCCTGTCCTGGTGGTGGGTGGCGGCGTCGTGGCTCGTCTTCGTCAGCCCGGTCGGCCGCATGGGACTGTCCGTCGTGGCGGCCCGCCTCCTGCTCGGCGGCGTGCAGCCCGGTGTGTACCCGCGGTCGGGCCGGGTGCACCTGAGGCTCTGGCTCGCCGAGCAGATCTCCGACAGCGTGGGCGCGGTCGGCCTCGCGAGCGCCCCCTGGGTGCCGGTCTACGCGCGGGCGCTCGGCGCGAGGATCGGGCCGGACGTCGACCTCCACTCGGTCCCTCCCGTCACCGGCCTGCTGACCCTGGGCGCCGGGGCGTCCGTGGAACCGGAGGTCGATCTCTCGGGCTGGTGGATCGACGGCGACCGCGTCCACATCGGGGCCATCACCATCGGGGCCGGAGCCGTCATCGGTGCGCGCAGCACGCTCATGCCGGGCGCGAGCGTCGGGTCCGGCGCGGAGGTCGCCCCCGGATCGGCCGTGCAGGGCACGGTGAAGGCGGGCCAGCTGTTCTCGGGCTCACCCGCCACGCGGGCGGGGAAGGCCAAGCAGGACTGGCCCGCCGCGCCGGCCACCGGCTCCGCGGGGCGGTCCCGCCTGACGTTCCTGGCCTTCGCCGCGGCATCGGGTGCGCTCGCGCTCATTCCGTACCTGGCCGCCGTCGTCGCCGCGCTGCCCGTCGTGGCGGCACTGCGCGGGGCGCCGTCGCTCTCGGCGGCCTGGCCGTCGCTCGCGGGGCCCGTGGTCCTCGCCGCGGTCCTCTGGCTCGTCGTCAACGCCGTCCTCGTCCTCGGGACGGTCAGGCTCCTCGGGATCGGCCTGAAGGAGGGCTACTACCCGGCCCGCAGCCGCATCGGCTGGCAGATCTGGGCCACGGAGCGGACCCTCGACATGGCACGGGACCTCCTGTTCCCCCTCTACGCCAGCCTGTTCACCCCGGTCTGGCTCCGGCTCCTCGGAGCCCGCGTGGGCCGCAACGTCGAGGCCTCCACCGTGCTGCTCATCCCGAAGATGACCACCATCGGCGAGGGTGCCTTCCTCGCGGACGACACCATGGTGGCCTCCTACGAACTGGGCGGCGGCTACGTGCGGATCGCCCCGGCGAAGATCGGGCGCCGGGCGTTCCTCGGCAACTCGGGCATGACCTCCGCAGGGCGGCGCGTACCGAAGAACTCGCTCGTCGCCGTCCTGTCGGCCACGCCCGCGAAGGCCAAGGCCGGCAGCTCCTGGCTGGGCAGTCCGCCGTCGCGGCTGCGGCGGCTCGCCGTCACCGGGGACCAGAGCCGCACCTTCCAGCCGCCCCGCCGCCTCAAGATCGCCCGCGCCTTCTGGGAACTGTGCCGGGGTGTGCCGGTCGTCCTCACCGTGGTCATCGCCGCGGCAGCCCTCGTGATCTTCGACGCGCTCGCCCGGCAGGGCGGTCACCTCCTGGCGGCACTGCTGAGCGGCGTCGTCTTCATGGTGCTCGGCGCGGTCGCGGCCGGCAGCGCCGTCATCGCGAAATGGCTGCTCGTCGGCCGGATCACGGCGGGGGAGCACCCGCTGTGGAGCTCGTTCATCTGGCGCAACGAGGTGGTGGACACCTTCATCGAGAGTGTGAGCGCGCCCTGGTTCGCCCGTGCGGCCAGCGGCACGCCGGCCCTCGTGTGGTGGCTCCGTGCCCTCGGGTCGACGATCGGCTCCGGCGTGTGGTGCGAGAGCTACTGGCTGCCCGAGGCGGACCTCGTCACGCTCGGTCCCGGATCCACCGTCAACCGTGGCTGCGTCGTGCAGACCCATCTCTTCCATGACAGGATCATGAGCATGGACACCGTGGAACTCGCCGCAGGCGCGACCCTGGGCCCCCACAGCGTGATCCTCCCCGCAGCGGACATCGCTGCCGGTGCCACCGTGGGCCCGGCGTCGCTCGTGATGCGCGGCGAGACGGTCCCGGCAGGGACCTACTGGATGGGGAACCCGGTCAGCTCCTGGTCCGGTCCCGGAGATCCTGCGTGAGCAGTGGTCCCGAAGGCCCGGCGCCGGATCCGTACACACCGGCCAGCGGCAGCACCTCCTATCGCGTGCGCCACTACGACCTGGGCCTGGACTACCGGCTCGCCAGCAACCGTCTGGCGGGCCGCGCCGTCCTCACGCTGACCGCGCACCGCGAGCTGCGGCAGCTCGAACTCGACCTCAGCGGGCTCCGGACCACCAAGGTGACCTCGGACACCGTCCGCATCCGCTCCTTCAAGGACCGCGCCGGGAAGCTCTTGGTAGCGTTCCGCGATCCGGTACCGGACGACGCCGAGTTCCGCCTCGACATCCGCTACGAGGGCAACCCCGCGCCCCTCTCCGGGATCTGGGGCGAGGTCGGCTGGGAGGAACTGACCGACGGCGTCCTCGTGGCGGGCCAGCCCACCGGAGCACCGTCCTGGTTCCCCTGCAACGACCACCCCTCGCAGAAGGCCGCCTACCGGTTCACAGTCACCACCGACTCCGGCTACCGGGCCATCTGCAACGGCGTGCTCGTCTCGCGCATCGACAGGTCCAGCCGGACCACCTGGGTGTACGAGCAGGCGGAGCCCATGGCCACGTACCTCGCGACGGTCCAGATCGGCCGCTACGACCTCGTGGCACTGAACGATCCGGCACGGCCGGCCGTCGCCCTCCCCGCCCACGCGGCGCCCCGCGGGCAGGGGAGCCCCGTGCCCCAGTACGCCGCCGTGCCGGCCTCGCTCGCGCCCGCCGCCCGGGCGGCGCTGGCCCGGCACCACGAGATGATGACCGCGTTCGAGGAGCGGTTCGGGCCCTACCCCTACCCCCAGTACCTCGTGGTGGTCGCCGACGACGAGCTCGAGATCCCCCTCGAGGCGCAGACACTCTCGATCATCGGCCGCAACCACCTCCACCAGGGCTGGGACGCCCAGCGGCTGATCGCCCACGAACTCGCACACCAGTGGTTCGGCAACTCGGTGACGGCGGCGCGCTGGCAGGACATCTGGCTGCACGAGGGCTTCGCCTGCTACGCCGAGTGGCTCTGGTCGGAGGCCGGCGGATCGACGACGGCGGATGCCCATGCACGGTCCACCCACCAGCGTCTCGCCCGGGAACCCCAGGACCTCCTGGTCGGTGACCCCGGTGCCCGCGACATGTTCGACGACCGCGTGTACAAGCGGGGCGCCCTCGCACTGCATGCGCTCCGCACCGCCGCCGGGGACGACGCCTTCTTCGGGCTGCTGCGTACCTGGTCGGCGGAGTACCGCTTCGCGACGGTCACCACGCCCGACTTCATCGCGCTCGCGGCACACGAGCTCCCGGGCGTGGCCGTGGAGGACCTGCTGGAGCCGTGGCTGTTCGCGGAGGCACTGCCTGCACTGCCCGCCCTGTGGACCGGCGGGACGGCCCATCACCTCTTCGGGCACCGGTAGCCCCACGCGCCCCGGGCGGTAGCGTTCGGGCCACGCCAATGGCTTTCGAGACTCGTGCGCCGCTGGTCCTCGGGTCCCGGGGAACGATGCTCCCTCGGCCTCACGGGACGACGGCGACCGCCGCCACCAGGCCCAGCGGCTCCAGCACGGCACCGTCGACGGCGTGGAGATCGGTGATCCTGCCGTCCTCCAGCACACCGACCGTGTCCGGGTCGCACTCTGCGAAGCCGGTGCCCAGTGCCTTGAGCAGAGCCTCCTTGCGCGTCCACAGGCGTGCCCGGGCCCGATCCCGGTGGGCGGGGGCAAGCCGCCGGACGGCGCGCCGCTCGCCGGGAGTCAGGGCGACGTCGTCGAAGCCGTCGAACGCGACGGTGGACACCGCGGCGAGATCGACGCCGAGGGACGGCGGGGGAGCCCCGGCGGCGCCGGACGACGTGTGGCCTGCACGAACGACGCCCCGCAGGTCGAGCGCTCCCAGGAGGGCGAACCCCCCGGCCCGCGAGAGGCTGAGCGCCAGGGGCACCGGTCCGCCGTCGAGGAGGTACGCAGGGCGCCCGTGATCGGTTCCGGGGACAGGTCCGCAGCGCGGACACGAGAAGCACGTCACGAGGTCCGCCGCGGGCACACCGAGGAGTTCGGCGGCGAGCAGGCGCAGGAGGTACCGGCCGGCGACGAAGGACCCGGCCGCCGCGGGGTCATCGGCGCGCCCCGCCCGCGCGTGTTCGCCGTCGTCGAGGAGTGCGAGCATCGCACCGACCTCCGGCAGCACCGCAGCGGACCCGATGTCCCGCAGGCGGAGCGACACACGCGGCGGCGGATCCGCCGGAGCGGCGAGGGCGGCGGACGTCCCGGGGGAGGGCCTCATCCCGTCACCGCCACCGAGCGGACTGCGGGGGACGGGGGCCGGTCGGCACCGACCCTAGTGGCGGCCGAACAGCTCGGCGCACACATCGTCGCGCAGGACGAACGGCCGAGGCCGGTCGCTGTCGGACGGACGGCCATAGACGTAGTAGCCTCGGCCCTCGCCGGGACCGCCGGCAGCACGATCGATGGCGTGGAGGAGTCTCGGCGTCAACGGCCCCGAGGGCCCGATCCGGTGGATCTGCTCGATCTCGTGCGGTGCGAGTGCCCGCACGAGGCCCTTCACATCGGCCATGGGTGCCGTCCTGTCGTCGCTGCCGCTCCGTGGGTGAAGGTCCGACACTAGGCACGCGGGATGAACACGGCGTGAACGGAGGCCGTATCGGCGCTGACTCCACGTGAACTGCTCCTCCCCGTCGAGCCGGCAGGTCAGTCGTCGTACGCGCGGAACTGCTCCACCGAGACGATGCGGCCCTGGTTCGAACTGCTCACCTGGCAGATGACAGCCTCCCCGGGGGCGAGATAGGGATCGTCGACCGGCAGGAGCTCCCGCAGCGCGGCCGGCATGTGACCGGCCAGCACCGAGAACACGAGCGGCAGCACCGGCCGGTGCGTGCACAGGGCCACGGACCGGCGCTTGTCCAGGACCCGCTCCACCGAGGCCCTGGTGCGACCGGGCCTGCGGGCGGCATCGCGTTCCGTGAGGGCGTCGACGAGCTTCAACTTCGCGCTGCGCTGGTTCACGTAGGGGGAGATGGTCTGCACGCAGCGCTCCCACGGGCTGCTCACCACGCGCTCCGGGTTCCACGCCTGCAGCAGGCGGCTCACCGCGATCGCCTGCCGTCGACCCGTGGCGGCGAGGGGCCGGTCGCCCTCCGCCCGGCTCCAGGAGGAGCGCGGCTTCGCCTTCGCGTGGCGCACCACGATCAGGGGCCAGGTGTGCAGGTCCTTCGCGTCGTGCGCCGCGACGAGGGCGTCGAGGGGCTCGACGTCGGACGGATTGCTCAGCAGGTCGCGCGCCTTCTCCGGCGACACCCACTGCACCCGGTCCACCTCCTTGCCGTCCGGCACGGGACGCAGACGGTCGGTCCGCGCGGCCCAGTACAGGACGACCTTCTCGCCCGAGGACACCGGGTAGCTGATGGTGGCGAGGGGGATGCCGAGCTTGACGCTCAGGCCCACCTCCTCGAAGGTCTCGCGGATGGCGCACTCCGGCGTCGTCTCGCCCGGATCCAGCTTGCCCTTCGGCCACGACCAGTCCCGGTAGCGCGGCCGGTGGATGATCAGGACCTGGAGGCGGCCCTTCTCCAGCCGCCAGCAGAGCGTCCCGGCGGCGATGACCCGGCCCGCGCCCTGGGGCGGAGCGGCGGTGGTGTCGTCGATCGGTGCGGCCATCAGCGGCGTGACACCGCTCGCTGCCGGGCCCTCGATGCGAGCAGCCAGGACTGGATGTCCTCGAGGGGCGCGCCGTCGTCGTCCTTGTGGTGGCGCGTCCAGCAGCCCGTCTCGTCGAGGTGCCAGCTGGAGACCCCGGGGTTCATGTAGCGGTCCATGAGGCTCATCAGGTAGGAGATGTCCTCCGGCGCACTGAGCTGCACGAGGGCCTCCACGCGGCGGTCCAGGTTGCGGTGCATCATGTCCGCGGAGCCGATGAACACGGCAGGCTCGCCGCCGTTCGCGAAGGCGAAGACGCGCGAGTGCTCCAGGAACCGGCCCAGGACGGAGCGGACGGTCACGTTCTCGCTGAGCCCCGGGACCCCGGGCCGGACCGAGCAGATGCCGCGGACGATCACGTCCACCGTCACGCCGGCCTGCGAGGCGCGGTAGAGCGAGTCGATGATCGCCTCGTCCACCATCGAGTTGACCTTGATGACCACACGGGCGGCGCGGCCCGCCTGCTTGTTCGCGATCTCCCGTTCGATCCGGTCGATCAGGCCCGAGCGGACCGAGCGCGGAGCGACGAGCAGGCGCTTGAACGTGGACTTCGGGGCGTAGCCCGAGAGCTGGTTGAACAGGCGCGAGAGGTCCTGGCCCACCTGCTCGTTGGCGGTGAGCAGACCGAGGTCCTCGTAGTAGCGGGCCGTCCGGGGGTGGTAGTTGCCCGTGCCGATGTGGCAGTAGCGGCGCAGGCCGTCGATCTCCTGCCGCACCACGAGCGAGAGCTTGCAGTGCGTCTTGAGGCCCACGATGCCGTAGACCACGTGCACACCGGCCTGCTCGAGCTTCCGGGCCCAGGAGATGTTCGCCTGCTCGTCGAAGCGGGCCTTGATCTCCACGAGGGCCAGCACCTGCTTGCCCGCCTCGGCGGCGTCGATCAGGGCGTCGACGATGGGCGAGTCGCCCGAGGTCCGGTAGAGCGTCTGCTTGATGGCCTGGACCTTGGGATCCGCGGCGGCCTGCTCCAGGAACGCCTGCACGGACGTCGAGAACGAGTCGTACGGGTGGTGCAGCAGGATGTCGCGGCGCCGCATGGCGGCGAACACGTTCGCGGCCTTCGAGGTCTCGCTCTCGTTGAGGTGGCGGCTCGTGTGCGGGACGTGCTTCGGGTAGTGCAGGTCGCCGCGGTCGATCCCGGCGATCACGCTGAGGCCCCGCAGGTCCAGGGGGGCGGGGAGCGTGTAGACCTCGTCCTCCTCCACGCCGAGCTCGCGCGACAGGAGCGCCCGGATGCTCGGGTTGATGTCCGTGGTGACCTCCAGGCGCACGGGCGGGCCGAACCGGCGGCGCAGGAGCTCCTTCTCGAGGGCCTGCAGGAGGTTCTCGGCGTCGTCCTCCTCGACCTCGAGGTCCTCGTTGCGCGTGACCCGGAACAGGTGGTGCTCCAGGACCTCCATGCCGGGGAAGAGCTGGTCGAGGTGGACGGCGATGACCTCCTCGAGCGGGATGAAGCGCGCGATGCGCCCGGCGACGTTCCCGGCACGCGGTCCGTCGACGGACATCAGGCGCGGCAGCTGGTCGGGCACCTTGACGCGCGCGAAGAGCTCCTTGTCGCTGACCGGGTTGCGGACCACGACGGCGAGGTTCAGGGACAGCCCCGAGATGTACGGGAAGGGATGGGCGGGGTCGACGGCGAGCGGCGTGAGGATCGGGAAGACCTTCTCGGCGAACATCTTGTGCAGCTCGGCGCGAGCGGTCTCGTCCAGCTCATCCCAGGTGGTGAGGTGGATCTGCTCCTCGGCGAGCGCCGGCCGGATGTGCTCGGCGAACACGGCGGCATGGCGCTGCTGCAGCTGGTAGCCGTCACTCATGATCTTCTCGAGCTGCTCGATGGGGCTGAGCCCCGCCGCGGAGGGTACGGCCAGGCCGGTGGCGATGCGCCGCTTCAGGCCGGCGACGCGCACCATGAAGAACTCGTCGAGGTTCGACGCGAAGATGGAGAGGAAGTTGACGCGCTCGAGCAGGAACAGGTCGGGGTCCTCGGCCAGTTCGAGGACGCGGGCGTTGAAGTCGAGCCAGCTGATCTCGCGGTCCAGGAAGCGGTCGGGGCGGATGTCGCCGGTGGGCAGGAGGCTCGGGGCGAAGTCGGGGATGTCGATGCGGTCCTGGGTCGCCCGGGCCGGAGCCGTCTCCGACGATCCGTACAGGGACGCGCTCCGGCGTCGTGTCTCATCCATTGCGTCTCCTGCAGCGTGGGCGGGCATGGGCGCGTGTCCACGCCCGCCGGGCCTGGACACGCCTCGGAAACAACCTTACAAGGTGGGTTCGGCCCGTTTGCCCGCGTACATGACGTCGACGTCCCAGCGGGTGAAACCGAGCTTCCGGTACAGGGCGACGGCGGCGGTGTTGTCCGCGTCGACGTACAGCATGATGGCCTGCAGGCCCCTGCCGTGGAGGTGCTCGATGCCCGCGATCGTCAGCGCCTTGCCGAGGCCCAGCCCCTGCGCCCCGGGCGTCACGCCCACCACGTAGACCTCGCCCATGGGTGGGTGCGCACCGATGCCGGGGTGCACCTTGGTCCAGTGGAAGCCGAGCAGTGCGCCGTCCTCCTCGCGCACGGCGAGCAGGAAGCCGTCGGCGTCGAACCAGTCCTCGTCCATGCGTGCCTCGAGGTCCGCACGCGTGGTGGCGCCCTGCTCGGGATGGTGGGCGAACGCCGCCGCGTTGGCGGCGAGCCACGCCTCCTCGTCCTGGCCGCGGACGAACGCCCGCAGCGCCACGCCGTCGGGCAGGCGCACCTCCGGGACGGACTGCTCGGCGGCCGCCCGCGTCAGGCGCATGCGCCACAGTTCGCGCACGGGGACGAAACCGAAGCGTGCGGCGAGGTCCGCGGCGGCGGAGTGGTTGCCGTGCGACCAGCCCTGCAGATCGTCGATCCCCTCGGCCAGGACCGCCTCGATGAGAGCGGTGCCGGCTCCCTCCCCGCGGCAGTCGGGGCCGACGACGAGCTCGAGGACCGCGCCGTCCGTGCCGCGGGTGATGACGGCGACACCGGCGAGCTCGGCGTCCTGCTGCCCGGCGGTGCGTGCCGTGAGGACGAGCAGGCGGTCGCCGGCGTCCTGTGCGCGGAGGGTCAGGAGCGTCTGCTCCGACAGGGGCGGGTTGCCGTCCGCCTCCACCGCTGCGGCGGCGAGCCGACGGATGTCGTCGAGGACGGCGGCCCCGGGGGCGCCCTCGGTCCTCTCGACGGACCAGGTGGGAAGAGGCTGCGCGGCGGTCATGCGCCCAGCCTAGCCCCGCCCGCCACGGGGTTTGGCGCCCTGCGGGCCGTACGCTATTCTGGAACACGCTCGAGGGGGATGCGCCAGTGGGGCGCCCGCGATACGTTCGACCCGTATGTCCTCCACCACTGTCCCGCGAGGGACGACGCAGAAGCCCCCTCCACCCGCGGGTGGAGGGGGCTTCTGCGTGCCGGGGCCGTCCCGGACTCAGACGTTCTGGTCGACCGAGCTGCGGTCCTCGGGCAGGCGCGTCAGCGTGAACCGGTAGCCCACGTTCCGCACCGTCCCGATCAGCTGCTCGTGGTCGGACCCCAGCTTCGCGCGCAGGCGCCGCACGTGCACGTCCACGGTGCGCGTACCCCCGTAGTAGTCGTAGCCCCACACCTCGTGCAGGAGCTGGTCGCGGGTGAAGACACGGCCGGGGTGCTGCGCCAGGTACTTCAGCAGCTCGAACTCCTTGTAGGTGAGGTTCAGCGGCTCACCGCCCACCCGCGCGGTGTAGCTGGCCTCGTCGATCACCACACCCGACGCGTGGATCTCCGTACTCGTCTCCTGGCCGGCCGCCGTGGACCGGGCGATGACCAGGCGCAGTCGCGCCTCCACCTCCGCGGGACCGGCCGAGTCGAGGACGACGTCGTCCGCCAGCCAGTTGGCGGCGACCGCCGCCATGCCGCCCTCGGTGAGCACGAGGACGAGGGGGGCGCTCAGGCCCGTGGCCTTGAGGAGCTGGGTGAGGGAGCGGGCGCCGACCAGGTCCTTCCGTGCGTCCACCAGCACGACGTCGCACGGATCGGTGTCCAGCAGGGCTGTGGGCTCGGCCGCCAGGGTGTGCACCTTGTGATTGAGCAGTTCGAGCGCCGGCAGGATCTCGACGGACGAGCCGGTGGTGTTGGTCAGCATCAGGATGTGCGGCATGAGTCCTCCACGGGTCGGGGATGCGCATCATCGGGCAGGGCTGCCCTCGGATCCGGCCGGGATCCGACGGCGGTAGAGATTTGGACAAGTATAGCCGCCGCCCTGTGAGAGGGCTCACCCACCCCTACTCCCTCCGTACGCGGGTTTTCGCAGCCCCTGTGCGGGTAGGGCAGTATTGCTCGGGTGAAGAGGACGAGCGTGGCCGCAGCGGCCGGGGCCGCGGCGCTGGCGACCGGGGCGATCGTCGCGTCCTCCTACATCTCCCCGACGGCCGTCATGATCGTCACGGCCGTCGCCTGCCTCCTGACCGCCGTCGGCTGGCCCTACGTCCTGCGCGTCCCCGCCCGGAAGAGCCTGTCGACGGCCATCGGGCTGAGCGCCCTGCTCGCCGTCGTCCTCACGGGCACCACCCCCGGTCCGTCCTTCCTCACCTGGTTCCCCGCCTCCGTGGCCCTCGGGGTGGGGGCGGTCTTCATGATCCAGCTCCTCCGCGGCACCGGGCAGAGCCTCCGGCTCGAGTCGACGCTCGGCGCGAGCGCGGGAGCGGTCATCGTTGGTATGGGGTCGGGCTGGGTCGCCGCCGACCGCCTCTTCGCGAACGCCGCCGACTCCGGCATGACGCTCGTCACCGGGGTCAGCGTCCTCGTCGCGATCGCCGTCAGCCTCCTGCCCTTCCCCGACCGCATCGTCGCGCCCGTCGCCGTCGCCCTCGCCGCACTGGCCGGCCCCCTCGGGGCGCTCCTGTTCACGGACGTGCCGGCGCTCGCCGCCGCGGTGGTCGGGCTCGCCTGCGGCGTGGTCATCGCGGGGACCCGCCGCCTGCTCGTCGGCCGGGAGGCACCGCTCGCGGTCATCGCGGCCGTCGCCGCCGGGATCGCGCCCGTGCTCGCCATCGGCGCCGTCGTGTACCTCCTCGACAAGCTGTTCCTCACCTGAGCGCACCTCGCGGGCGGGCAGATCCTGTCGGGGACCGTCCGGACCGGGCGTTAGGATGGAAGCATGTCCATCCTTGCCCTTGAAATCTTCTTCATCTCGCTGCTGGTCGTCGCCGGTCTCGGCATGGCAGGTTTCGCAGCCCTTGTCATCACGCGCCTGTACAAGGGCCAGAAGTAGCCGACCGACCGGGAGACCCCATGTCGATTGACCTGCCCACCGACCTCACGCCCGAGCTCGTCCCGCTGTCGTGGCTCCTCGGAACCTGGGAGGGGACGGGGATGCTCGGTGAGGGTACCGCCGAGTCGGAGCGTTTCTCCCAGCGGGTCACGTTCTCGCAGAACGGCCTGCCCTACCTGCAGTACAGCGCCGAGTCCTGGCTCATCGACGAGCAGGGATCGCAGCTGCGGCCGCTCTCCGTCGAGACGGGCTTCTGGGCCCTCGACCGCAAGCTCAACGACGCCGATGTCGGTCCGGGGCTGAGCCCCGCGGACATCGTGCCGGCGCTCAAGACGGCCGACGAGGTGGAGCAGTTCCGCAACGATGCCGGTGGCTTCGACATCACCGCGACGATCGTGCACCCCGGAGGCATCGCGGAGCTGTACTACGGCAGCATCAAGGGCCCGCAGATCCAGCTCAGCACGGACCTCGTGATGCGCGGCCAGCACTCCAAGGAGTACACCGCGGCCACGCGCCTGTTCGGCCTGGTGGAGGGCAACCTCTACTGGCGCTGGGACGTCGCGGCCGATGGCAACTCCCTCGAGGCCCATGCCTCCGCCATCCTGAAGAAGGCGTCCTGAGCGCCCCGCACGGGCGCCCGACCTCCAGTACGAACTCCAGCACGACCTCCAGCACGACCACCGCGGAATAGTCCCGCCCGGAAGGCGTTATACCGTCATGACCCCGCGCAGCCCCCTCCTCAGCCGACCCGGTGCCGTCGAGGGCGGCGGCGCCGACACCGCAGTGGCATCCCACTACGGCGACCCCTTCCGCGAACAGCGCCTCCTGGCCGACGGACAGGCCGTCGTCGACCTCTCCCACCGGGGCGTGGTCACGGTCTCCGGGCCGGACCGTCTCAGCTGGCTCAACACGCTCTCCTCCCAGCTCCTCCTCGGACTGCAGCCGGGACAGAGCTCGGAGACGCTGCTCCTCACCGTGCAGGGCCGCATCGAGCATGCAGCGCACGTCGTGGACGACGGCACCACCACCTGGCTCGTCACCGAGGGCGGCGAGGCCGCCGCGCTCACCGCTTTCCTGGAGCGCATGAAGTTCATGCTCCGCGTCGACGTCACCGACGCCACCGGCGCCTGGGCCGTGGTCGGTGCCACCCGCCGCGTGCCTGAGCTCGGCGACGGCGTGGTGTGGGAGGACCCGTGGCCCACGGTCGGGGCGGGCGGTCACGCCTACTCGACCGTCGGCGACACGCATCCCGGACGCGAACGGCCGTGGTTCGAACACCTCGTGCCGCGTGACGGGCTCGAGGCCGCCGTCGCGTCGACCGGTCTGGCGCTCGCCGGTTCGCTCGCCGCCGAGGCCCTGCGGATCGCAGCGTGGCGGCCGCGGCCCGGGTTCGAGACCGACGAGAAGACCATCCCGCACGAGCTCGACCTCATGCGCACCGCCGTGCATCTCGCGAAGGGCTGCTACAAGGGCCAGGAGACGATCGCGCGGGTCCACAACCTCGGCCATCCGCCCCGCCGGCTCACCTTCCTGCACCTCGACGGGAGCCAGCACACCCTCCCGGCGGTGGGCAGCCCGGTGATCAGCGAGGACCGCACCGTCGGCCGGGTCACCTCGGTGGGCCATCACTACGAGATGGGTCCGATCGCCCTCGCCGTCCTCAAGCGCTCCGTCGACGCCTCGGCCGACCTGCTCGTCCAGGACGGCGAGGAACGCTACGCCGCCGGCCAGGAGGTCATCGTCGCACCCGACGCCGGACAGGTGGTCGGACGCGCGACGGGATTCCTGAAGGCCCCGCGATGAGCACGGGGAACGACGGCGGCACGCCACAGGAGGATGGCGTGGTGCCGGGAACCGGTGCGCAGGACGCCGCGCAGTCCGACGCCGGCGCTGCGGCCGCGATCGCCCTCGCCCACGCCCTGTTCGACGCCGCCCGCCAGGGCGACACCGCGACGCTGGTGCGATACCTCGACGCAGGAGTCCCCTTCACGCTGACGAACACCGCCGGGGACAGTCTGCTGATGCTCGCCGCCTACAACGGGCACCCGGCGATCGTCCGTGACCTCCTGGCCCGGGGCGCCGACGCCGATCAGGCCAACGACCGGGGGCAGACGCCGCTCGCGGGTGCCGTGTTCAAGGGCCACACCGAGGTGGTGAGGCTCCTCGTCGATGCGGGCGCCGATCCGGACGTCGGGACGCCGTCGGCCCGTGCCGCCGCGGAGATGTTCGGCCGGACGGACCTCACGGGGCTGTTCGGCGGGTAGGGCCGGATCCCTCCGGCCTACGGTGCGGACTCGTGCCCGGGCTCACCGCCGGCCGAGGGCCACCGAGGTCTGCGTCCCCGCGTACAGGAACCCTGCACGGCGAGCCGTCCGCTGGGACGCGGTGTTGTCGGTCCTGGCACGCCACTGGGGCACGAGGCCCGCGGCCATGGCCTCCTCGACGGCGACGGCGGCCACACGTCCGGCATAGCCCTTGCGCCGTTCCTCCGGGGGTGTGATGACGGCGATGTGGGCCAGGATGCCCTCCCAGATGTCGTACCCGGCGCCCGCCAGCGGCGTCGGCTGCACATCTGCTGCCTCAGCACTCCCGTCCACCAGCACGAACGGGTACTCCACCCCGCCGAGTTCCGCCTCGGCGACGTCATCCGGCGGGCACCTGCGCTCGAGTGCGCGGACGAGGGCGGCCTCGCTCGTGACCACGGCCGGCGGCCCGTCGAACTGCGGCAGCGCATCGCAGAAGTACAGCTGGGCCTCACCGAGCGCCCGCCCCCCGTGATCGCGGGTGAGCGCCAGCAGTGTCGAGGCGCTCCGCAGCTCCGGCCCGGGGAGGCCCCGCCCTGCCTCGACGGCCCAGGCCGGCCCCTTGAGGACTTCCCGCCCGAACAGGGTCACGAACGTCAGCAGGGAGGCGTCGTCGTCCGTGCTGTAGAGGCGTTCGGAGCCGCCGTCGCCGAGCGCACCGTCGTCGAGCCCGAGCAGGCGCGACCAGGCGAGCTGGATGATCGAGACCGTGCCCGGATCGAGGTCCATCGCTCAGCCGAAGAGGATGGCGGCTTCGTCGTAGCGGTGCTGGGGGACCCGCTTGAGGTTGCCGAGCGCCGCCTCGAACCCCACGTGCGCGATCTCCGTGCCGTTGAGGGACACCATGGTGCCCCACAGCTCGTCCGTCACGGAGTCGACGGCTGCCATGCCGAGGCGCGTGGCGAGCACGCGGTCGAAGGACGTCGGGACGCCGCCGCGCTGGATGTGGCCCAGGATCGTGGCGCGGGTCTCGATACCCGTGCGTGCCTCGAGTTCGGGCGCGAGCTGGTCGGCGATGCCGCCGAGGCGGGGCCTGCCGAAGGTGTCGAGCCCGCGTTCGGAGTGGGCCTGCTCCATGTGCGAGGGGACGAAACCCTCGGCGACGACGACGAGGGGGGCACGTCCTCGCGCGTTGGCCGTCGAGACCCACTCGGCGATCTGCTCGATGCTCGTCTGCTGCTCGGGGATCAGGATGGCGTGGGCGCCCGAGGCCATGCCGGCGTGCAGGGCGATCCAGCCCACGTGGCGGCCCATCACCTCGGCGATCATGCAGCGGCTGTGGGATTCGCCCGTGGTGCGGAGCCGGTCGATGGCCTCCGTGGCGATCTGGACGGCGGTGTCGAACCCGAACGTGTAGTCGGTGGCGTCGAGGTCGTTGTCGACCGTCTTGGGGACGCCGACGATCTTGAGGCCGAGGTCGGTGAGCCGCTTGGCGGCGGCCAGGGTGCCCTCGCCGCCGATCGCGATGACCGCGTCGATGCCGAGGCGGTCGAGGTTCTCGCGGATGGCATCAGCGCCGCCCTTGCCCTCGAAGGGGTTGGTGCGGGACGTCCCGAGGATGGTGCCGCCCTGCTTCGAGATGCCTCGGACCGCGTGCCGCGGGAGGTCGATGACGTCGCCCTCGACGACCCCGCGCCACCCGTCGCGGAAGCCGACGAACTCCTGCCCGTGCACCTTGATGCCCTTGAGCACGGCGCCGCGGATGACGGCGTTGAGCCCGGGGCAGTCGCCGCCGCTGGTGAGGATTCCGATCTTCATATGGCGTGGGGTTCCTTTGACGAGGAGGTGGGACGAGGAGATGGATGGTCCATCAGGAGCACGCCGTCGGGCCCGACTATGATTCTAGACACACACCGCTCCGCCGTCCGACGGCGGACCCTCGGGCCCGAGGGCGGGGGCGGAGGGCGTACCGCCGACCACGTAGGCTGGGGACCGTCCGGCGCACGAGGGCTCGAGCCCGTCCGATGCGCACCCAGCCGGTCCGAGGAGGACGCCCGCAGTGCCCCAGGCAGGTTTTGCGCCAGCGGCGCTGCGCATGGTCCACATCTCCCGCCCCGTCCTCTGGATCAACACCCTGGGCACCGGCGTCGTCGGGATGTGGCTCACCGGCACGTTCTGGCAGGCGGAGGCACTCGCGCTCCTGGTCTGGCTCACGCTGCCGTTCAACCTGCTCATCTACGGCGTCAACGACATCTTCGACCAGGACACCGACGCCCTCAACCCGCGCAAGGGATCGCTCGAAGGCGCCCGCATCAGGGCCTCGGAGGTCCGTGCCATCTGGCTCGCCGTCCTCGTCACGAACGTGCCGTTCCTCGCCTGGTTCGCACTGACCCTCCCGCCGGCGGCCCTCGCCTGGATCGCGCTCTACGCGCTCGTCTTCGTCTTCTACTCCGCCCCGCCCCTGCGCTTCAAGGCGCGGCCGTACCTCGATTCGATCAGCAACGCCGCCTACGCGTTCCCGCTCGTCTTCGTCCCCTACGCACTCGGTGACAGCCCGGTGTGGGCTGCCGCGCTCGGCCTGATGGCCTGGAGCGCCGCGAAGCACACGTACGACGCCGTGCAGGACATCGACGAGGACAGGGGAGTGGGCATCACCACGACGGCCGTGCGGCTCGGCGTGCGCGGCGTCGTCGCCTGGAGCGGCGCGTGGTGGGCCGTCTCGACCGTGTGCTTCGCGCTGGTGAACATCCCGGTCGCCGTCGTGAACGCCCTGATCGCCGGCTGGCTCCTGTGGGGCCTGTACCGCGACCCGCGCCCCGAGACGGGGCACCGGCTGTACCGCTACTCCATCGCGTTCCCGTACGTCGCCGGCACCGTCGCGGGCGTTCAGCTCGTGGTCGCGCTGACGCTGGGGCTGTACCGATGAGCCGGGTCGTCGTCGTCGGTGGCGGGATCGGCGGGCTCACCGCTGCGGCGCTGCTCGGCCGCGCGGGCCACAGCGTGACGCTGCTCGAAGCCGCGGACCACGTCGGCGGCAAGAGCCGCCGCATCGAGGTGGCGGGGCAGCGCATGGACACCGGCCCGTCCCTCCTCACCTTCCCGGGCGTGTGGCAGGAGCTCCTGGCGCTGCTGGACGCCGTCACCACCGGGGCATCCGCGTCCACCGCCGCGACGGGCGCCGCTTCGCCGACCGCACCCTCGTCCGGGCCCACCGACGCCGCGGGCATCGCGGACCTCCGCCTCGAACGGCTCGAGGAGGTCGGCACCTACTACCACCGGGGCGAGGCGTGCCCGCTGCCCGTACCCGAGGGCCACCCCTGGCACGGACCGTGGGCACGCTTCGCCGCCGAGCACGGCGTCCTCGGCGGGGACGTGTCGCGCCTGCTGACCACGGCACCGCTCGACCCGTCGGCCTACCCCGCACTGAGCCGGCTGGGCAGGCTGTACGGCCGGAGACTCACCACCCGCAGCTACCTCGACAGCCTGCCGTGGCTGCCCGACGGCCTGCGCGAGGTCATCGCGATCCACACCCTCAACGCCGGGGTGAGCCCCACCCGCACGCCCGCCCTGTACGCGAGCATGCCCGCCATCATGGCGCAGGACGGCGTCTGGATCCCGGAGGGCGGCATCTACGAACTGGTGCTGGCCCTCGAACGGCTCGCGGTCGACGCCGGCGTCGAGATCCGCACGGGCGAGCCCGCCCAGCGCATCGGACGGCGGCGGGTGGTCACCGCCTCGGGCACCTACCCGGCCGACGCCGTCGTCGGTGCGCTCGACGCCCACCGCCTCGGCGGGCTGCTCACGGGCCGCCCGCCCCGTACCCCGCGGAAGCTCACCTGCTCCGCCGTCGGCATCTACGCCGTCCTCACCCGGCCGCTGCCCGAGGGGACGAGCCGCCACGGCGTGATCATGCCGGACGATCCCGCGGCGCTGTACGCGAGCCTCGAGGCCGGCGACGAGCCGCAGCAGACCATGGCGTTCGCCAACTACTACCCGGCGCACGGGGTGTACCCGAACGCGTCGGCCACGCTCGCGCTGCTCCTCACCGCACCGGCCAACGGGAAGACGTACTCGCTGGACGACCCCTTCGTGCGGCGCGAACTGGACAGGACCACGCGCGTGCTGGGACTGCCCGAGCCGATCGAGGACTATTTCGGGAGCCACGAGATCCTCGATCCCGGCTACTTCGGCGAGCAGGGCTCGGCCGGCGGGGCCCTGTACGGAGCAGTGCATCCCGCGTGGATGAGCGGACCGTTCCACGTACCGCCCTACTCGGATCCCGTGCGGCCGTGGCTGTGGCGCGTGGGAGCGTCGGTGCACCCCGGCGGAGGACTGCCGGCCGTGCTCGGCGGGGCGATGATGTCCACGCAGAAGCTCCTGGCCCGGCTCGGTCCGGCGTAGCCGCCGCGCTCACCGGAGGACTGCAGGGGCGGGGACCGGCCTCAGCTGCGCGGAGCGGCTTCCACGGGCTCCGTCGTCGTCCGTCCGGTGGACGCGGTCCCTGCCAGCTGCAGGCGACGCCGGACGAGCAGGACGATCAGGGCAGTCGCCAGGACGGCGGGGAACACGAGCCCCGAGAAGACGCACACGCCCAGCCACAGGAACATGGAGACGAGCAGGCTGTCGACCAGTCCCGGCCGCAGGGGTTCCTCGGTGAGCCGGCGGCCGCCGATCCGTACCATGATCGCCGAAGCGATCAGCCCTGAGATGAGCCACCCGGCGTAGTTGGAGAGCGGGATGCCGTAGTAGGGGCCGCCGCCCGGCCAGATCCAGAAGCCGAGCGCCGCTGCGCCCGGGTCCAGGACGCCGTCGATGACGACCAGCAGCAGCCCGCCGAGGACGATCCTGCGCAGGGCTGTCCCCGTCCCGGACACCACGGCCACAGCGCCGATGACCAGTGGGACGTAGGACAGCGGCAGCAGGTACGGCACGAGGCCGAGGATCGTGGGGCCGAGCGGGTCGCCGTAGTAGAACTCGCCGTAGGGGTAGCCCGTCGCCACCCCGAAGCCCTCGATGAGGTAGCCGAAGACCGATACGGCGACGAGCGCCGCCGCCCCGCGTGCCGCCCCGAACTGACGGATGAGCGCCACGAACGCCGGCAGTGCGATCAGCAGGTTGAAGCCGTAGGACGCGTACTCGGCACCCTCGACGTCGGGGAACCGGACCACGAAGTAGCCGGAGACGAAGAGGAAGGCACAGGACGCGATGAGCAGGCGGGGGAACCGGCGGGGGGCCCGGCGGGCGGTGGGTTTCGGCACGCTCTCCATCCTCGCAGGTCACACGGCGGAGGGGGCATCCGCGGTGTGCGGATGCCCCCTCGACCGCGCGGATCGTGGAGCCCTAGCGGCCGATGACCTTCTGCAGGACGATCGTGCCGTCCGTCGCCGGGAGCAGCAGCCACAGCACCAGGTAGAGCGGGAGGCCGATGAAGGGGAGGAGGAAGCTCAGCAGCATCGCGATGCGTACGTAGCTCACGCGCCAGCCGTACTGCCGGGCGATGCCGGAGGCGATACCGCCGAAGATGCCGCCGGGGGCCCGCTTGAGGGGGGAGGAGCGGAGGATGCGGTAGAAGGATTCCATGGTGTGCCTTTCGTGGGAGGAACTGGTACGCCGCTCGGTCGGAGCCGGTGTGCCGCGGTCAGTAGGTCGGCAGGTCGTCGCGGTCGTCGGGCGTGGGTCGTGTCCGTAGTGACAGGATGCCACCTGCCACCAGGGCGAGCCCGACGCCGACCAGCAGGCCGAGGGCGACGATCACCGGGTCGATGGCCAGGGCGACGAACTGGCTGACGAGCAGCAGGACGGCCACGGCGAGGAGCACGGCCCCCCAGACGATGGTGACGACGCGTGCCCGCCGCTTGGGCCGGGTCAGTGAGGTGCTCATGGGGTGTCTCCTGCAGGGGTCCTGGTGCTGGTGCTGGGAACGGGGCTGGGGGTGGGGGTGGGCTCGGCGTCGGCGCCCGGGGTGGTCCTGATGGTCACGTCGCTCAGGGCTCCGCGCACCTCCAGGATGAGGGCGGCGCCGGTCGCGTCGGGGTTCAGTTCACTGCTGCTCAGCTGCAGTACGCCGCCGTCGCTCTCGAACCGCGGCGACGCGGAGTCGGTGATCGAGGGTGCCCCCTGGGCGTCGGCGCTGCCGAGTGCCATGCGGGTGCGCACCTCGACAGGGACGTCCTCGGGGACGATCACGGTGACGTCGCTCGCCAGCGAGTTGACCGGCACCACGACGTCGCGTGCCGGCCTGGGCAGGTCGGCGAGGTCGATCGTCGTCTGGGCCACCAGGACGCTGTACCCGTCGGAGGCCGCCTGCAGCGATGTCGGGGTGGTCCTGGACTCCTGGGCGACGATCCACGCCCCTCCGGTCACGGTGAACGAGGCGAGGAGCGCACCGATGGTCGCAAGGGCCGCCGTCACCCCGACCAGCCCCGAGGTGCGTCCCCGGATGCCGAGCGCCACGACGCCGAGGGCGAGGACGATCGCGGCCGTCGCGAGCGCCACGACGGCCGGATCGGCGACGTCGAGCACGTTCGTGTAGTCGAGCGCGAGGACGATCGCGGCGACCGTCAGGGCACCGCCGATGAGGAGCGCGGTGGCGGGTCCGGAGGGGCGGGACCGAGAGGTGTCGATGCTGCGCGCCTTGATGGGAGGGGCCGTGGTGTCGAGGACCCCTGGGCCGGGGTAGGCCGAGGCGCCGGACCAGCCCTGGTACGGCTGGTAGGGCTGATACGGCTCGTACGGTTGGGTGTAGTCCCGGGTTCCTGTGTCGGGCCGGTACGGCAGGGGGACGGTCCGATAGGTGTCCTCGTCCTGAGTGACCTCCTGCGTCACGTCCTGAGTGACCTCCTGCGTCAGGTCCTGCCCGTCGTTCCCCGGGGACGAGCCGGACGCTTCGGTCCGATCCTCGGCTGTCCCGGCCGGATCCCCGAAGCCGGTGGGACCAGTGGATCCGGTGGGACCAGTGGATCCGGTGGAACCGGGGAATCCCGCGGGACCCGCCGGACCTCCGAAGCCGCTCGGGCCCGATCCACCACTCGATCCCGATCCACCGGTGGGCCCGGTAAAGCCTGGTCCGGTGGAGCCTGGTCCGGTGGAACCCGGTCCGGTCGGTGGGACAGGGCCGCGGCCTGGACCGCCGCCGAAGCCGTGGGGGCCTCCGTCCGGGGTCCCGGCAGGAGCCTTGCCGCCACTCGAGCGATTCACGATCCAGTACACGAAGAGGATGACGGCGCCGATCCAGAACAGGGTCCAGAGGAGCCCGCCGCCGTCCCCGCGGAAGGGCACGTTCGGACCCCACAGCCCGATCGTGACCAGGACTGCCGCGCCGGTGAGCCCGGACGTCCACGATCCGCGGTGGGCCTGCTCGAGGTGGATACGCCCGTCGGGCTCCGGGAGCAGCGCCCAGGCGAGTCCGTAGAGCAGTACGCCGATTCCGCCGAAGACCGCCAGGACGACGATCAGTCCGCGGACGAGGGCCAGGTCCAGACCCGTGCGGCGGGCGACACCACCGGAGACCCCGCCCAACCAGCGGTCGGGTGTCCGGGTGATGTCGAGGCTGCGGATCCAGCGGTAGAACGACGACGACGTGGGTTGCCCCGTCGGATCGGATGCGGCCGGTTCTTGCTGCCAGGACGGCCCGCCTGGGTTCGGTGCTGAGGTCATGCCTCCATGCTTCCTCCCGCGCCGGGTGCGCGGTATCGGGGCCGACCCTGATTGAACCCTGAGAACGCCCTGATTCCTGTCAGGGAGCGGTCCCCTCGGGGCTTCTGTATGTTGTGATGTTGCTATGAGACCTCCGCTGCTGCGTAGATCCGACGGCGTGATCGCCGGAGTCTGCGCCGGACTCGCGGTGCACCTGGGCATCTCGCCGACCTGGGCCCGCGTGGGTATGGCAGTCCTGACCCTCGCCTCCGGTGCCGGGATCCTGCTGTATGCCTGGCTCTGGATCTTCGTACCCACCGCCGCGGACAAGGCGGCCGAGGCGGGCCGGAAGAGCGGCCCCGCCGCCTTCATGGACCGTGTGGGTGGCGGCCCGGGTATCGGCGGCCCCGCCGGACCCGGCGCCGGGTCCGGCCGTGGGCCCCTCCCTCCGCACGGCGTTCGCGGTACCACTACCGGCACTACCGGCAGCGCAGTCGGCACGGGCAGCGCAGTCGGCCCAGTCGGCACGGGCAGCACGGGCAGCACAGGCAGCGCAGTCGGCACGGGCAGCACAGTCGGCCCCGGCAGCACGGGCAGCACAGGCAGCCCAGTCGGCCCCGGCAGCCCAGGCGACGCAGCCGGCACGGGCGGCCCAGGTGGTTCGGGTACTCCGGTCAGCCCGGTCAGCCCGGTCAGCATTGCCGGCTCGGCCGTTTCAGATAGCCCAGCAGGTCTGGACACCTCGGGTAGCCCAGGCGCCGGTTCTGTCGGCCGCGGCTCCGGTGCCCTCGGCGGTTTCGGTGGTGCGGGCGGTGCGGGTGATTCCCAGGGAGCGTCGCCCCGGAACCTGCTCGCTCCCGCCGGCCCCGGGACCGCGGCCCTCTTCGACGCCGACTCCTGGCGCGACCGCTCGATGAGCGCCGGCCGCCGCGAGATCCTGTTCGGCACCGCCCTGCTGCTGGCCGCGGCCGTCCTCGTGGTGCAGCTGCTCGGCGTCCAGGTCAACTGGGGGTTCCTCCTGCCCATCGCCGTCGTGGCGACGGGCGCCGCCCTGGCCTGGGCCCAGCTGGACGAGGTGCGCCGTGCCAGGGTCATGGACCGTGCAGGAGCCGGGCGGGTCGGAGGGACGCTGCGGCTGATCGCGGGCATCGTGCTCGTGGTGGTCGGTGTGCTCGTCGCCCTGTCCAGCAGCGGCTCACGGACCCTGACGGTCGCCACGCTCGTCGCCGTCCTCGCCGTCCTCGCGGGCGTCGGGCTGGTCCTCGCCCCCTGGGGCCTGAAGTTCTGGCGCGATCTCGAGCGGGAACGCGCGGGCCGCGTGCGGGAGACGGAACGAGCGGAGATCGCGGCCCACCTGCACGACTCCGTCCTGCAGACCCTCGCGCTCATCCAGAACCGCGCCGATTCCGAGACGGACGTGCTGCGCCTGGCCCGGGCACAGGAGCGTGAACTGCGCCAGTGGCTGTTCGCGGATCCCGCGCGGGATCCGGGCAGCCTCGCCGAGCGGCTGCGCGTCATGGCCGGTGAGATCGAGGACCTGTACGGTCACCCGGTCGCCGTCGTGGCCGTCGGCGACGCCGTCCTCGGGCCCGCGGAGGACGCCCTGGCGCAGGCGGCACGGGAGGCCATGCTGAACGCGGCGAAACACGCGGGCGTCGCGGTGTCCGTCTACCTCGAGGCGGGCACCGACGCCGTCGAGGTCTTCGTCCGGGATCGCGGCCCCGGATTCGACCCGGCGTCCGTGCCCGGGGACCGCCTCGGGATCCGCGAATCGATCCACAGCCGGATGGCGCGTCATGGCGGGTCCTCGGACCTGCGCAGCGACGAGGACGGCACCGAGGTGCGGCTCCGGCTGCCCATCGCCGTCCGCCGCAGTGCCTGATCCGTCCGCCCCACCCGCCGGAGGTCGTCGTCTAGGCTGGCGGCAGCACGGACGCGGCGGCGCCGCGGTCCGCAGGCACGCCGGATTGGGCACGTCGGACCGGGCACGACAGACCACGCACGACGGACCACGCACGACGGATGGCCGGCAGGACGGCCAGGGGGAGGACATCGATGGACAGCGACGACCCGCTGACGGAGGCGGCGATGCCCGGGACGGTGACGGTGGTGATCGTCGACGACCACGGCATCTTCCGCTCCGGTCTGAGGGCAGCGCTCGGTCCGGTGATCCGCGTCCTCGGCGAGGCCGCCACGGTGGAGGAGGCCGAAGCCGTCATCACGGCCACGGCACCCGACGTCGTCCTCCTCGACGTGCACCTGCCCGGTGGCCGGGGAGGCGGAGGGGCCGAGGTCATCCACCGCTGCGCCCGGCGCGGCACCACGTCCAGGTTCCTCGCCCTCAGCGTCTCGGACTCCGCCGAGGACGTCGTGGCCGTCATCAGGGCCGGCGCTCGCGGCTACGTCACCAAGACCATCTCGGGTCCGGAGATCACCGACGCGGTGCAGCGCATCGCCTCGGGCGACGCCGTGTTCTCACCGCGTCTCGCCGGGTTCGTGCTCGACGCGTTCGGGACGGCGTCGGTCGCCGTCGACGACGAGCTCGACCGCCTCTCGGCCCGCGAGCTCGAGGTCATGCGGCTCATCGCCCGCGGGTACAGCTACAAGGAAGTGGCGAAGGAGCTTTTCATCTCCGTGAAGACCGTGGAGACCCACGTGTCCGCGGTGCTGCGGAAGCTCCAGCTGTCCTCCCGCCACGAACTCACGCGCTGGGCCACGGAGCGCAAGCTGCTCTGAGCCCGCGCCGGGACTAGCGCGCCGAGGCCAGGAACTCCTGGAGACGGGCCACGCCGGTCGCGAGGTCCTCGTCCCCGAGCGCGTAGGAGAGCCGCAGGTACCCGCTCGGTCCGAACGCCTCACCGGGCACGACGGCGACCTCGACCTTCTCGAGGATCAGCGTCGCGAGCTCGGCGGAGGTCGCCGGGGTGACGCCGTCGAAGCTGCGGCCGAGCAGCGCGCGCACGTCCGCGTAGGCGTAGAAGGCGCCGTGCGGCGTCGGGCACTCGACGCCCTCGATCTCGTTCAGCGCGGACACCATCGCCCGGCGGCGGCGGTCGAAGGCCACCTTCATCTCGTCGACCGCCGTCAGCGGCCCGGAGACCGCTGCGAGCGCCGCCATCTGGGGCACGTTCGACACGTTCGACGTAGCGTGCGACTGCAGGTTCGTGGCCGCCTTGACGAGGTCCTTCGGACCCACCATCCAGCCCACACGCCAGCCGGTCATCGCGTAGGTCTTCGCGACGCCGTTGAGGACCACCACCTTGTCGCCGAGCGACGGGGCAGCCGTCGCGATCGACGTGAACGGCACGCCGTCGTACGTCAGGTGCTCGTAGATCTCGTCCGTCACGACCCAGAGCCCGCGCGCCGCGGCCCACTCGCCGATCTCCCGGACTGCGTCGGCGCCGTACACGGCCCCGGTGGGGTTCGACGGCGAGACGAACAGGAGCACCTTCGTGCGCGGCGTCAGGGCGGCCTCGAGCTGGTCCACGGTCACGAGGTAGCCCTGCTCCGGGCCGGCGAACACCTCGACGGGTACCCCGCCGGCGAGCCGGATGGCCTCCGGGTAGGTGGTCCAGAACGGTGTGGGTACGAGGACCTCGTCGCCCGGATCCAGCAGACCCGCGAAGGACTCGTAGACCGCCTGCTTGCCGCCGTTCGTCACGAGGACCTGGGCGGGATCCACCGCGTAGCCGGAATCGCGCAGGGTCTTCTCGGCGATCGCCTGCTTGAGCTCCGGGAGGCCGCCGGCCGGGGAGTAGCGGTGGAACCTCGGCTGCCGTGCGGCCGCGATCGCCGCCTCCACGATGTAGTCCGGGGTGGGGAAGTCCGGCTCACCTGCTCCGAACCCGATGACCGGCCGCCCCGCGGCCTTCAGTGCCTTGGCCTTCGCGTCGACCGCCAGCGTCGCCGACTCCGCGATCGAGTCGATCCGCCGGGAGATCCGGGGGAGTGCTGCGCGGAGTGAGTCATCGGTCGTCGCGTTCATCGGGTCCCGTTCCGTGAGGGTCTCTTGTCAGGCTCCAGCTTAGGCGCTGGGGCCCGGGCGGCCCCGATCGGCCGCCCGGCGGTGACGCGGAGGTGGCGCGGAGGTGACGCGGCGCAGCGCCGGGGAACTGCGGCGACGAGGCTTCCGGACAGCAGCCCGGTGGCCCGGTTCGACGTTCTGCCGGTGAATGCGTAGACTTGATCCTCGGTGTTGAAACACCACGCTGGTTCGTGCCCTCGCGGGGAGCTACCGGAGTGGAAGCAGTACGTGTTCAAAACCAAAGGGTAGTGGCGCAATTGGTAGCGCAGCGGTCTCCAAAACCGCAGGTTGCAGGTTCGAGTCCTGTCTGCCCTGCGCGTGGCCTTCGCGGAAAGCTGGCGAAGGCACGGCAGAAACAGATCACGAAGCCCCGGCGCAGGCACAGGCCCCGCGCGGCGGTAAACATGATCAGCTGGGGGCGCCACTGGTGGTCCGGCTGGAACACCACACAGATTGATGAGGTTGACGGTGACCGATACGGCTGCGAGCAGCTCCAAGGGAAGCCCTGCCGAGAAGAAGGCTCCCCGACGCGGGTTCTTCGGACGCATCATGCTGTTCATCCGCCAGGTGCTCGCGGAGCTCGGGAAGGTCGTCACGCCCACCCGTCGTGAACTGGTCCGGTTCACCATCACCGTCCTCGTCTTCGTGGTCATCATGATGCTCATCGTGACCGCCCTGGACCTCCTGTTCGGGGCCGGCGCGGTATGGGTCTTCGGCGACAGCTGATCCCGGCCGCAGGAATGCACGCTCCGGCAGGGCTGTTGACGTGTCGGGTCGATTACAGGCAAGCAAGACAACTCTCGAAAGCAGGCGGCTAGGTGTCCGAGCAAGAACTCGAACGGCAGATCACTCCCGAAAATGGTCTGGAGAACGAGGAGTACGGAGTGGGGGCGGACGCCTCCGACCTCGACGTGCCTGCTGAGGACTCCGACGCCCCCTCCGCCACGGATGTCTCCGCCGAGGACGGACTCCTCGCGGACGACGTCGAGGCCGACGGGTCCGATGCCGCCGACGCCGACATCGAGGCCACTGCCACGGACGCCGTCGACGAGGCCGCAGGCTCCATCGACGAGGCCGCAGCCCCGGAGGGCGACGACGCCCCCGCCGAGGAGGCCCCCGACCCGGTGGCCGACTTCAAGGCCAAGTTGCGTCGCCAGGAGGGTGACTGGTACGTCATCCACTCCTACGCAGGGTACGAGAACCGTGTGAAGGCGAACCTCGAGACCCGCATCCAGACCCTGGACATGGAGGACTACATCTTCGAGATCCAGGTCCCCATGGAAGAGGTCGTGGAGATCAAGAACACCACGCGGAAGATCGTCAACCGCGTGCGCATCCCCGGTTACGTCCTCGTGCGGATGGACCTCACCGACGAGTCGTGGGGCGCGGTGCGCCACACCCCGGGCGTCACCGGCTTCGTGGGCAACGCCCACAACCCCGTGCCGCTGAGCCTGAACGAGGTGTTCTCGATGCTCGAGCACACGATCGTCCACACCGACGCAGAGTCGGGCAAGCCGGTCCAGCCGCAGTTCACCCCGGCCACCGTCAACTTCGAGGTCGGCGAGTCCGTCACCGTCAACGAGGGTCCCTTCGAGACCCTCCCGGCGACCATCTCCGAGATCAAGCACGAGTCGCAGCAGCTCGTCGTGCTCGTGTCGATCTTCGAGCGAGAGACCCCGGTCACGCTCTCCTACAACCAGGTCACCAAGATCCAGTAAAGCTTCGGCGCCTCCCGGCTTGCTTGGCCGGGGAGTGCCGTCAGGCCGTCACGCCAGAACGGCCACCACCCCGCAGGACGCTCCTGTCCGGCGGGAACGCAATGCAAGAGAAGGACCCTTTCATGGCCCCCAAGAAAAAGGTCACCGGCCTCATCAAGCTGCAGATCAACGCAGGCGCCGCCAACCCGGCTCCTCCGATCGGTCCTGCGCTTGGCCAGCACGGTGTCAACATCATGGAATTCTGCAAGGCGTACAACGCCGCGACGGAATCCCAGCGCGGAAACGTCATCCCTGTGGAGATCACGGTGTACGAGGACCGCTCGTTCACCTTCATCACCAAGACCCCTCCGGCAGCCGAGCTGATCAAGAAGGCAGCCGGCGTCGCCAAGGGTTCGGGCACGCCCCACACGGTGAAGGTCGCGAAGCTGACCAACGCCCAGGTCGAGGAGATCGCCACCATGAAGATGGAAGACCTCAACGCCAACGACGTGCAGGCTGCAGCGAAGATCATCGCCGGCACCGCCCGCTCCATGGGCATCACGGTCGAGGGCTGACAGCCTCTCACCACCCGCCCGTGTCCGGCACCGCCGGACGAGGGCACACCACCATTTCACAGCACGACGCCGCCCCGCGGGGCTGTCGTGAGTGGCAGGGCCCAGCGCGGTCCGATGACCACGACTGCATAAGGAGAACAAGCAGATGGCACAGCGCAGCAAAGCATACAAGGGAGCTGCCGCGAAGATCGAGGCGGACAAGCAGTACGCCCCCCTCGAAGCGGTAGTCCTCGCGAAGGAGACCAACCCGTCGACGTTCGACGCCACGGTCGAGGTGTCCTTCCGTCTCGGGGTGGACCCCCGCAAGGCGGACCAGATGGTCCGCGGCACCGTGAACCTCCCCCATGGCACCGGCAAGACCGCCCGTGTCCTGGTCTTCGCGACCGGTGACCGGGCCGAGGCCGCCATCGCGGCCGGCGCCGACTTCGTCGGTTCGGACGACATGATCGAGAAGGTCTCCGGCGGCTGGACCGATTTCGACGCAGCGGTCGCCACCCCCGACCTCATGGGCAAGGTGGGGCGGCTCGGCAAGATCCTCGGCCCCCGCAACCTGATGCCGAACCCGAAGACCGGAACGGTCACGGCGGACGTCGCCAAGGCTGTCACGGACATCAAGGGCGGCAAGATCGACTTCCGTGTCGACAAGCACTCGAACCTCCACTTCATCATCGGGAAGGTCTCCTTCGACGAGCAGAAGCTGGGCGAGAACTACGCTGCGGCGCTCGAGGAGATCCTCCGACTGAAGCCCTCGGCGTCCAAGGGCCGCTACATCCAGAAGGCCACGGTCTCCACGACCTTCGGTCCCGGCATCCCCGTCGACCCGAACGTCACCAAGGTCTTCGCCGTCTAGGCAGACCTCCCGACGAAGCCCCGCGGCCTGTGCCGCGGGGCTTTTTCGTGCCCAGCACAGGCGCACTGATTGAGATAACCCAATCAGTGTGCCTATGCTGGGCCGATGACCCTCACGATCGACGGACTCCCGATCCCGGCGACCCTCGACGCACCCGGCGGCGGGGATTTCGCGCTGAGTGCCGCCGTCAGCAACGAGGTGGAACGGGCCCTCTGGGGCCACGACGACTTCCGGATCGACGTCCGGGACCGCCTCGCCATGATGCAGCCGACGCCGGACCGCGAACGCGTCCTCGGGATCGTCCGGGAGGACGGGCGGATCGTGGCGAACGCCCGCCTCAGCGTCCCGCTGCGCGACAACCTGCGGACGGCCTATCTCCAGATCGAGGTGCTGCCCTCGCACCGGCGGCGGGGCGTCGCGAGCGCGCTGCTCACCTTCATGGAGCAGCAGGCCGCGTCCCGCGGCAGGAGCGTCATCATGTCCTGGAGCGATGCGCGCGCCGACGGCCACGATGCGCAGGAGGGGCAGGCGCTCGTCCCGCCCACGGGGGCCGGCGGCTTTCCCGCCGACGACGCCTCGGCGGTCCTCGCCCTGCACAGGGGCTTCGAGCTGGTCCAGGTCGACCGGCAGAGCGTCCTCGACCTGGAGCAGCTGCGACAGGACCCGACCGGCCTGGCGGCGCAGGAGTCCGGGGCTGCTGCGGCAGGGTCGGACGGGTACACGCTTCTCGGCTGGACGGACCGGTGTCCGGAGGACCTTCTCGGTGACTACGCACTCCTGCGGCAGCGGATGAGCACCGACCCTCCCCTCGGCGGGTTCGTGCAGGAGGAGGAGTTGTGGGACGCCGGGCGCATCCGCCGGGAGGAGGAGACCTCCCTCGCCGGCGGTGCGTCGAGCCTCGTCTGCGCGGTGCGCCACGCCGCCACGGGCCGGCTGGTGGGGCACACCATCCTCGAGCGCTTCGGTGCGAGGCCGGCCGTGGTGTACCAGGAGGACACGCTCGTACTCGAGGAGCACCGGGGGCACCGGCTCGGCATGTGGCTGAAGGCGGTCAATCTCCGGCGCACCCTCGACGAGTGGCCGGACGCCCGGCGCGTCTACACGTGGAACGCCGAGGAGAACACCTTCATGCTCGCCGTCAACGTGTCACTCGGCTTCGCTCCGTCCGGCCGCACCGCCGGCTGGCAGAAGATCCTGTCCTAGCGGGGGAGCGGGCGAGCCCTCCCGATTTGGCCGGTCCGTCCGCGTCGCGTACGCTTGAAGGACCAAAGACCGTCGGTCGATCCTCCTCCGCTTCCATCCGGTGCATCCGTGCGCCGACCGGAAGAAGGATCAGGATCCGAAAGTTCCCGTCAGGGACGGCCTACGCAGGTGATACGAAGCTCCTCTCCACCGGCCCCGCGCCCGTGTCGAGCAAAGCCCCGTGCATCTGCGCGGGGCGTTTTTTATGGGAGCTGGAAAGCCGGCGCATATCCCCGGAAGGAGGGTTATGGCAACGCCAACAAAGGTTTCTGCAGTGGATGAGATCGCCACCGATTTCAAGGATTCCACCGCCGCTGTCCTGACCGAATACCGCGGGCTCACCGTCGCTCAGCTCAAGGACCTGCGTCGTGCCCTCGGCAACGACAACAAGTTCTCCGTCGTCAAGAACACCCTGACCGGCATCGCGGCGAAGGAGGCGGGCATCGACGCGTTCGACGGCCAGCTGTCCGGACCCACCGCGATCGCCTTCATCAAGGGTGACGCCGTCGCTGCAGCCAAGAGCCTCACGGATTTCGCGAAAGCCAACCCGAAGCTCGTCATCAAGACCGGAATCTTCGAGGGCAAGGCCCTCAACGCCTCCGAGGTCGTCGCCCTGGCTGCCCTCGAGTCGCGTGAGCTCCAGCTGGCCCGCGTGGCAGGTGTCCTCAAGGCACCCATGTCCGCCCTGGCCCGCACGGTCGACGCACTGCGCGTCAAGCTCGAGGAGGAAAGCGGAACTGCACCTGCAGCCGACGCCGACGCTCCTGCAGCCGAGGAGGCCGCTGCTCCTGCAGAGGCCGTCACGGAGGCCCCCGCCGCGGACGCTCCCACCGAGGAAGCCGCAGCAACCGAAGCGAACTAGTTTCGCTTCGCCCCACACACTGAAGGTGCTTGCACCACTAAAGGAAGGACGCCTCCCATGGCGAAGCTCACCAACGAAGAGCTCATCGAAGCTTTCAAGGAACTGTCCATCATTGAACTCTCGGACTTCGTAAAGCTGTTCGAGGAGACCTTCGATGTCACCGCTGCTGCCGTTGCAGTTGCAGGCCCCGCCGGTGGCGGCGCCGAGTCCGTCGAAGAGGAGCAGACCGCGTTCGACGTCGTCCTCGAGGCTGCCGGCGACAAGAAGATCGCAGTGATCAAGGAAGTTCGCGCGCTCACCTCGCTCGGCCTCAAGGAAGCCAAGGACGTTGTCGACAGCGCCCCCAAGGCCGTCCTCGAGGGCGTCACCAAGGAAGCCGCAGACAAGGCCAAGGAGGCCCTCGAGGCCGCCGGCGCCACCGTCACCCTCAAGTAACACCCCTGCACCCGCGGCCGGCACGCCCGGACCGCCGCAGGACGAAAGAGCCCCGCTTCTCGCGAAGCGGGGCTCTTTCTGCATCCCGGGGCGGGACGGTCAGCGCGTGCGCCTCCCGATGCGGGGACGGTCAGCGCCAGAGCAGGAGCGCCTCGCCCTGCCCGCCGCCGCCGCACAGGCTCACGGCAGACTTCCCGCTACCGCGCCGTGCCAGTTCCATGGCGGCGTGGAGGGCCAGACGCGCTCCGGATGCGCCGATCGGGTGTCCGAGGGCGATCGCTCCGCCGTGGATGTTGCACTTCTCCAGCGGGTAGTCGAGGTCCTTGAGCGACTGGACGGCCACGGACCCGAACGCCTCGTTGATCTCCACGAAATCGAGATCCGAGGCAGCCCAGCCGGCGCGGCCGAGGGCCTGCCGGATCGCAGCGGAGGGCTGGGAGTGGAGCGAATTGTCCGGTCCGGCCACCTGCCCCGGCCGCCCGACGACGGCGAGCACGGTGAGCCCGGCCTCCTCGGCGTAGGACCGCGTGGTCACGACGAGTGCAGCGGCACCGTCGGACAGGGGCGAGGAGTTGCCCGCCGTGATGGCGCCGTCCGGGTTGAACGCCGGCCGGAGCTTCGCGAGGGACTCGACGGTGGTGGCCGGCCGGATGCCCTCGTCGCTGGTGAGGACGACGTCGTCGCCCTTGCGCTGCGGCACCCTGACCGGGACGATCTCCTCGGCGAGGATGCCGCCGTCGGTCGCGGCCGCGGCCCGCTGGTGCGAGGCCGCCGCGACCTCGTCCTGTGCTGCACGGGGGATCTCGAGCCGGACGTTCCCGCGTTCCGTCGAGGCGCCCATGGACTCGTCGTCGAAGGCGTCGGTCAGGCCGTCGTGGGCCACGGAGTCGAGGGCCTGCAGGGAGCCGTAGGTCCAGCCCTGCCGGGAGCCCGGCAGCAGGTGGGGGCCGCGCGTCATCGACTCCTGCCCGCCGGCCACGACCACGCGGGCCTCACCGCTGCGGATGAGCCGGGCGGCGTCGATCACGGCCGTCAGACCGGACAGGCAGACCTTGTTCAGGGTGACGGCGGGGACGTTCCAGGGGATGCCCGCCCTCACGGCCGACTGCCGTGCGGGGTTCTGCCCGCAGCCGGCCTGGACCACGTGTCCGATGATGACGGCGTCGACGGCGCCTGCGTCGACGCCCGCGCGCTCCAGCGCCGCCGTGATGGCGAGCGCGCCGAGGTCGACGGCGGTGAAGGAGGCGAGCTGTCCGTTGAGGCGCCCGAGGGGTGTGCGGGCACCTCCGACGAGGACGACGTCGTCGGGGGTCGGCGTGGGTGTCGCCATGGTGGGACTCTCTTTCGTCGTTGAAATGGTGCCGCATCCAGCCTAGGGGCTGCGGCGGGCCGGGCCCGCCGCCGGGATCAGGCGGACGTGCGCGGGCCGGGTCCGTCGGCGCCCTGCGGGTAGAGCAGGGGGAGCTGCAGCGTGAGCCAGGGGCTGAAGGCCCAGGGCGTCGCGGTGACCGCGCGGACGAGCTGCGGGGCGTCCACCCACTGGAAGTCCATGACCTCCTCGGGCAGGGGATCCACGGCGCCGTCCGCGATGGCGGTGTAGACGGGGCAGATCTCGTTCTCCACGATGCCCGACGCATCGACCGCGCGGTACCGGAAATCGGGCACGGCGGGCCGGATGTCCCGGACGGTGAAGCCCAGCTCCTGCGCCGCCCGGCGGTTCACGGCGTCCTCGAAGGACTCCTCCGGGGCGGGATGCCCGCAGAAGGAGTTCGTCCACACCCCGGGCCAGGCCTTCTTCGACAGCGCACGGCGGGTCACGAGGATGCGGCCCCGGTCGTCGAACACGTGCGTGGAGAAGGCCAGGTGCAGGGGCGTCTCGAGCGTGTGGACGGACGACTTCTCGTGCGTCCCCACGGGCGTGCCGTCCTCGGCGAGCAGCACCACCACCTCGGTCTCCGGGCCCGTCCGCCCCGTGGCTGCCGCGTCCTGCCGCGTGGTTCCTGCTTCGCTCGCCATCGTGGCACCCTTTATCCGCTCATGATCCGGCCGGCGGTTCCGCCGCTGCCGGGCAGCCCGTCCGGCTGCCTGCGCCCCGCATTTCGTCAGGGGCGCCCTATCCGTTGTTTACTTTACCTATGGACATGGACACCTTGCTGGTCGAGCCCGCCGGGCTCGAGCAGGTCGAGGATGCCCTCGGGCGGTTCTTCGAGGAGTCCAAGGTCCGCGCGGCGAAGATCGGCCCCGGCTACCACGCGCTGTGGGAGACCCTCGAGCGATGCACCGCGGGCGGCAAGCGGTTCCGCCCCCGCATGGTCATGTCCGCCTACCGGATGCTCGGCGGCCGCGACCTCGAGAACGCCGCCGAGCTGGGTGCGGCCTTCGAACTGCTGCACACCGCCCTGATCGTGCACGACGACGTGATCGACCGGGACTTCGTCCGCCGCGGCATCCCGAACGTCTCCGGCCACTACCGCAGCGTCGCCGAGGGCGCCGGCATGTCGCCCGACGGTGCCCGCCATGTCGGGCTCTCGGCGGGCGTGATCGCGGGTGACCTCGCCCTGTCCAACGCCTACCGGCTGCTCGAGCGCGTCGAGGCGCCGGCCATCACGCGGCGCCGCCTCGGGACCATCCTCGACGAGGCAGTCTTCGCCTCCGCCGCGGGGGAGTTCCTCGACATCGAGTCCTCGCTCGATCCCGCCATGCCGCCGCTCGAGGACATCGTCCAGATGGCCCGCCTGAAGACCTCGGTGTACTCCTTCGAGGGACCGCTGCAGGCCGGCGCCGTCCTCGCGGAGGCGGACGAGGAGGTGATCGTGCGGCTCGGCGAGTTCGGTCGGGACGCCGGCATCGCCTACCAGATCGCCGACGACCTGCTGGGTGTCTTCGGCAACGAGACGCGCACCGGGAAGACCAACTGGGGCGATCTGCGGGAGGGCAAGCGCACCGCGCTGATGTCCTTCGTCGCGGCGCGCCCGGAGTGGGACAGGATCTCCTCGCTGGTCGGCAGCCCCGGCATGTCCGCCGCCGACGCCGACTACGTCCGTCGCATCCTCGTCGACAGCGGTGCCAGGGACTACTCCGCCGGCCTCGCCGCGGACTACGCCTCCCGGGCCCGCACGCACCTCGAGTCCGGTGCGGTGCCGCCGGCGCTGCGCACCGCCCTCGCGCCCGTGGTCACCGCCGTCGTGGACCGGGTGCGCTGAGTGGGTATCGACGACTCGCTCGCGCGCTACACCGCGGCCGCCTACCGGACCTCGGCCGAGGTCATCCGCTGCTACTCGACGTCGTTCGGGCTGGCCGCGCGCACCCTCGACCGCGGCTCGCGGGCCCACATCGAGGCGGTGTACGCCCTCGTCCGGGTGGCCGACGAGATCGTCGACGGCGCCGCCGCGGGAGCGGGGATCCCGCCCGCCGGCGTGGAGCGGCTCCTCGACGAGCTCGAACGCGAGACCGGGGAGGCCATGGCGACGGGCTACAGCGCCAACCTCGTGGTGCACGCCTTCGCGGCCACGGCGAGGAGCACGGGGATCGGCACGGACCTGACGCGGCCCTTCTTCGCCTCGATGCGCGCGGACATCACGCAGCGCGAGCACACGCAGGAGTCCTTCGACCTGTACGTGTACGGGTCCGCGGAGGTGGTGGGGCTCATGTGCCTGCGGGTCTTCCTCGCCGGACGCCCCGTGACCCCGGAGGAGGACGCCGTCCTCGTGGACGGCGCACGGCACCTCGGCGCCGCCTTCCAGAAGATCAACTTCCTGCGGGACCTCGCGGAGGACTTCTCGACCCTCGGTCGCAGCTACTTCCCCGGCGTGCGCCCCGGCAGCTTCGGCGAGGCCGACAAGATCCGGTTGCTGGACGACATCGACGCGGACCTGCGGATCTCCGCCGCGGCGCTCCCCGGCCTGCCGGCCGCGCCGCGCCGCGCCGTCGCCCTCGCGCAGGGGCTGTTCAGCGAACTCGCGGCCAGGCTCCGGCGCACACCGGCCGACGAACTGCTCCGCGCACGCATCCGGGTCCCCAACCCGGTGAAGTTCCGCATCCTGGCGCAAGCCTTCACCGGTCGCGCGATACCGGAAGCCACCGCGCAGGAGAGGACGGCATGACCGCACAGCAGAGCGAGCGTCACCGGGTGGGCGCACAGGACGTCGTCGTCATCGGCGGCGGGATCGGCGGACTGGCGACGTCGGCCCTGCTGGCACGGGAGGGCCACCGCGTCACGCTGCTCGAGAAGCGCGACCAGGTGGGCGGACGCGCAGGGTCCTGGGAACAGGACGGCTTCCGCTTCGACACCGGCCCGTCCTGGTACCTGATGCCCGAGGTGATCGACCACTTCTTCAGACTCATGGGCACGAGCGCCGCGGAGCAGCTGGACCTCGTGAAGCTCGACCCCGGCTACCGCGTGGTGTTCGAGGACGGCCTGGACACGGTCGACGTCCCCGCTGACCGCGAGGCCGTCACCAAGCTCTTCGAGTCCCTCGAGGCGGGCGCGGGGGAGCGGATCTCGGACTACCTCGACTCGGCCGAGGACGCCTACGAGATCGCCAAGAAGCGCTTCCTCTACTCCACCTACCAGTCGTTCCTGCCGTTCCTCCGGCCCGACGTCCTGAAGCGCCTGCCGCGCATCGGCTCGCTGCTGCTGCAGCCCCTGCAGTCCTTCGTGGAGAAGCGCTTCACCGACCCCCGCATCCGGCAGATCCTCGGCTACCCGGCCGTGTTCCTCGGCAGCTCGCCCTTCGACGCCCCGAGCATGTACCACCTGATGAGCCACCTCGACCTCGACGACGGCGTGCTCTACCCGATGGGCGGGTTCACCACCCTCATCGAGGCCATGCGCCGCGTGGCCGTGGCGGCCGGCGTGGACATCCGCACGGGAGCCGACGCCGTCGCGATCGACACCGTCCCGCGGGCGACCGGCCGCTCCCCGCTCGACCGGCAGACGGCGAGCGTGCGGTCCGTGACCTACCGCGCGCTCGGCACCACGACGTCGATCGACGCCGACATCGTCGTCTCCGCCGCGGACCTCCACCACACCGAGACCACGCTGCTGCCGGACGACCTGCAGACGTATCCCGAGAAGTACTGGGAGAAGCGCGTCCCGGGGCCGAGCGCCCTCCTGCTGTACCTGGGCGTCCGGGGCGGACTGCCGCAACTCGAGCACCACACGCTCCTGTTCACCACCGACTGGCGCGACAACTTCGGCCGGATCTTCGGGACGGAGACCTCCGTGCCCTCGCCGGCGTCGCTCTACGTCTGCCGCCCCAGCGCCACCGACGACTCCGTGGCGCCGGAGGGCCACGAGAACGTCTTCGTCCTGGTGCCCATCCCAGCCGACGTCACCATCGGCAGGGGCGGCCTGGCGGGCGGGGGAGACGCCCGGGTCGAGGAGATCGCCGACGCCGTGATCGGGCAGATCTCCGCCTGGGCCGGCATCCCCGACCTCGCGGAGCGCATCGTGGTGCGACGCAGCTACGGCCCGCAGGACTTCGCGGACGACCTCAACGCCTGGCGCGGCACCTCCCTCGGCCCGGCGCACATCCTGAAGCAGAGCGCGTTCTTCCGGGGTTCGAACCGGAGCGCCAGGGTGGAGAACCTGTTCTACGCGGGCAGTTCCACCGTCCCGGGGATCGGCATCCCCATGTGCCTGATCAGCGCCGAACTGATCATCAAGCGGCTGCGCGGCGACACGAGCACCGGCCCCCTCCCGGAGCCCGCGGCCGGGTAGGACGGGGCGCCCGGCTTGACGCATGCGGGGGAGAGGCGCTATTGGACTTTACGCTACTGATGCCGTAGCGTAGGTCTTTGCGTCTTCCCTCTAATCGTGGTTGTTTCAAAAGCGGTAGCCTTCATATAGCGGTGGGCTTTGCTCTGCTCTCGTCGTTTAACCTGGCCCCGCGGTCGGGAAGCACGCGGGCAGACCCGGTGAGCACTGAGATCCCCGCAGCATACTGCGGTGGCGGTGCTGAGGCGAAAACGCTGACAAGCCTGACGGTCTGTGGAAGGATCCCTCTTGGTCGCCCCGAGCACCTCTAATAATGCAACCGCTACCAGCCAGGTCGACGCCGACGGCGCCGCACCCCGGCTCTCATTCGCAAAGATTCACGAACCGCTTGAAGTTCCCAACCTCCTCGCCCTGCAGACGGACAGCTTCGACTGGCTCGTCGGCAACGAGCGCTGGAAGGCCCGCGTAGAGGAAGCGCTGGAGAAGGGACTGCAGGGTGTAGCCACCACCTCCGGTCTGGCCGACATCTTCGAGGAGATCTCTCCGATCGAGGACTTCCAGGGCACCATGTCCCTGAGCTTCTCCGAGCCCGAGTTCGCGGACCCGAAGTACACCATGGCCGAGTGCAAGGATCGCGACGCGACCTACTCCGCCCCGCTGTACGTCAAGGCCGAGTTCATGAACAACAACACGGGCGAGATCAAGCAGCAGACCGTGTTCATGGGTGACTTCCCCCTCATGACCGACAAGGGCACCTTCGTCATCAACGGCACCGAGCGTGTCGTCGTGTCGCAGCTCGTCCGTTCGCCCGGTGCCTACTTCGAGCGCACCGCCGACAAGACCAGCGACAAGGACATCTTTAGCGCGAAGATCATCCCGTCGCGCGGCGCCTGGTTCGAGCTCGAGATCGACAAGCGCGACCAGGTCGGCGTGCGCCTCGACCGCAAGCGCAAGCAGTCCGTCACCGTGCTGCTCAAGGCCCTCGGCTGGACCGAAGGCCAGATCCTCGAGGAGTTCGGCCAGTACGACTCCATCCGCGCCACCATGGAGAAGGACGCCACGGAGACCCGCGAGGACGCCCTCCTGGACATCTACCGCAAGCTGCGACCGGGCGAGCCCCCCACGGTCGAGGCTGCCCAGACGCTCCTGGACAACCTGTACTTCAACCCGAAGCGCTACGACCTCGCGAAGGTCGGCCGGTACAAGATCAACCGCAAGCTCGGCATCGACAAGGACCTCACGGACTCCGACGCCTCGGTGCTGAACATCGACGACATCGTCGCGATGATCAAGTTCCTGGTGGCGCTGCACGCCGGCGAGAAGACCCTGGGCGGCAAGCGCGACGGCGGCGACGTCGAGCTGCGCGTCGAGGTCGACGACATCGACCACTTCGGCAACCGACGCATCCGCGCCGTCGGCGAGCTCATCGAGAACCAGGTCCGCACAGGCCTGTCCCGCATGGAGCGCGTCGTCCGTGAGCGGATGACCACGCAGGACGTCGAGGCGATCACGCCGCAGACCCTGATCAACATCCGCCCCGTCGTCGCCGCGATCAAGGAGTTCTTCGGAACCTCCCAGCTGTCGCAGTTCATGGACCAGAACAACCCGCTCGCCGGACTGACGCACAAGCGTCGCCTGTCCGCGCTGGGCCCGGGTGGCCTGTCCCGTGACCGCGCCGGCATGGAGGTCCGTGACGTCCACCCGTCGCACTACGGCCGCATGTGCCCCATCGAGACCCCTGAAGGCCCGAACATCGGCCTCATCGGTTCGCTCGCCTCGTACGGCCGCATCAACGCGTTCGGCTTCATCGAGACCCCGTACCGCAAGGTCGTCGACGGGCTCGTCACCGACCAGATCGACTACCTGACCGCCGACGACGAGGTGGAGCGCCTCATCGCCCAGGCGAACGCGCCCCTCGACGCCGACAACACGTTCACCGAGGACATGGTCCTCGTGCGGACGCGTGGTGGTTCGGGCGAGCCCGTGCTCGTCGAGCCCGGTGAGGTCGAGTACATGGACGTCTCCCCGCGCCAGATGGTGTCCGTCGCGACCGCGATGATCCCGTTCCTGGAGCACGACGACGCGAACCGCGCCCTCATGGGTGCGAACATGCAGCGCCAGGCCGTGCCCCTGCTCCGTTCCGAGCGTCCCCTCGTGGGCACCGGCATGGAGAAGAACGCAGCCGTCGACGCCGGTGACGCCGTCACCGCGACGAAGGCCGGCGTGGTCAACGAGGTGTCGGCCGACCTGGTCAGCGTCCTCAACGACGACGGCACGGAGACGAACTACCCGATCATGAAGTTCGCCCGCTCGAACCAGGGCAACGCGTACAACCAGCGCGTCCTGGTCTCCGAGGGCGATCGCGTCGAGTACAACACGATCATCGCCGACGGTCCCTCCACGGACCAGGGCGAGCTCGCGCTCGGCAAGAACATGCTCGTGGCGTTCATGTCCTGGGAGGGTCACAACTTCGAGGACGCGATCATCCTGTCGCAGCGCATCGTCTCCGACGATGTCCTGACGTCGATTCACATCGAGGAGCACGAAGTCGATGCCCGCGACACCAAGCTCGGTGCCGAGGAGATCACGCGTGACATCCCGAACGTCTCCGAGGAGGTCCTCGGTGCGCTCGACGAGCGAGGCATCATCCACATCGGTGCCGAGGTCGAGGCCGGCGACATCCTCGTCGGTCGCGTCACGCCCAAGGGCGAGACGGAGCTGACCCCCGAGGAGCGCCTGCTGCGCGCCATCTTCGGCGAGAAGAGCCGCGAAGTCCGCGACACCTCGCTGAAGGTCCCCCACGGCGAGTCGGGCACCGTCATCGGCGTGCGCATCTTCGACCGCGACAACGACGACGAGCTGCCCCCGGGCGTCAACCAGCTGGTCCGCGTGTACGTGGCGCAGAAGCGCAAGATCACGGACGGCGACAAGCTCGCAGGCCGCCACGGCAACAAGGGCGTCATCTCCAAGATCCTGCCGATCGAGGACATGCCGTTCCTGGAGGACGGCACGCCCGTCGACATCGTCCTGAACCCGCTCGGCGTCCCCGGACGCATGAACGTGGGCCAGGTCCTCGAGATCCACCTCGGCTGGGCAGCCAAGCAGGGCTGGAAGATCGAGGGCGAGCCGGAGTGGTTGAAGAACCTCCCGAACCTCCCCCGGGAGATCGCCACGACCACCGTCGCGACCCCCGTGTTCGACGGCGCCACCGAGGACGAGATCGTCGGCCTGCTCGGTTCCACGAACGTCACGCGTGACGGAGACCGCCTCATCGGCGAATCCGGCAAGGCGCGGCTGTTCGACGGCCGCTCCGGCGAGCCGTTCCCGGACCCGATCTCCGTGGGCTACATGTACATCCTGAAGCTCCACCACCTGGTGGACGACAAGATCCACGCGCGCTCCACCGGCCCGTACTCGATGATCACGCAGCAGCCGCTGGGTGGTAAGGCGCAGTTCGGCGGACAGCGCTTCGGTGAGATGGAAGTCTGGGCCCTCGAGGCCTACGGCGCGGCGTACACGCTGCAGGAACTCCTGACCATCAAGTCGGACGACATCCACGGACGCGTCAAGGTGTACGAGGCCATCGTGAAGGGCGAGAACATCCCCGAGCCGGGTGTCCCCGAGTCCTTCAAGGTCCTCATCAAGGAGATGCAGTCGCTCTGCCTGAACGTGGAGGTCCTCTCCACCGACGGCACGACGATCGAGATGCGTGACTCGGATGAAGAAGTCTTCCGGGCCGCGGAGGAACTGGGCATCGACCTCTCACGGGCCGAGCCGAGTTCTGTCGAGGAAGTCTAGGTTTCACCACGCCGAACCGGTGTTCGAACGCGGCCAACGAAATTCCTGGCGGCCGCGGACGGCCTTGGAATATTGAAGGCCGCTTCCTCGAACACCGGCCCGGTGTGGGCCCAGCTGCCCGCCGCACCCATAAGACTTCAAGAATTTAGAGAACAAAGAGAGAACAGGGACCCTATGTCCAGCGAATCCTCCTTCGGCCTCATGCAGATCGGCCTCGCCACCGCGGACGAAATCCGCGGCTGGTCCTACGGTGAGGTCAAGAAGCCGGAAACCATCAACTACCGTACGCTCAAGCCCGAGAAGGACGGCCTCTTCTGCGAGAAGATCTTCGGCCCCTCCCGGGACTGGGAGTGCTACTGCGGCAAGTACAAGCGCGTGCGCTTCAAGGGCATCATCTGTGAGCGCTGCGGCGTCGAGGTGACGCGTGCCAAGGTGCGCCGTGAGCGCATGGGCCACATCGAGCTCGCCGCCCCCGTCACGCACATCTGGTACTTCAAGGGCGTGCCCTCACGCCTCGGCTACCTCCTCGACCTTGCCCCCAAGGACCTCGAGAAGGTCATCTACTTCGCCGCCTACATGATCACCTCGGTCGACGAGGAGAACCGCCACGCCGAACTGCCGAACCTCCAGGCCGAGCACGACCTCGAGAAGAAGCAGATGACGGACCAGCGCGACGCGGACATCGCCGCGATCGCCCGGGACCTCGAGGACGAGCTCGCCCGCCTCGAGGGCGAAGGTGCGAAGGCTGCCGACAAGAAGAAGGCCCGCGACTCGGCCGACCGCCAGATGGCGAACGTCCGCAAGCGTGCCGACGCCGACATCGAGCGCCTCGTTCAGGTGTGGGACCGCTTCAAGAGCCTCAAGGTCGCCGACCTCGAGGGCGATGAGGGCCTGTACCGCGAACTCCGCGACCGCTACGGCCTGTACTTCGAGGGTTCGATGGGAGCCGAGGCGATCAAGAAGCGCCTCGAGAACTTCGACATGCCCGCCGAGGCCGAGCTGCTGCGCGACATCATCCAGAACGGCAAGGGCCAGCGGAAGACGCGTGCCCTGAAGCGCCTGAAGGTGGTCAACGCGTTCCTGACGACGACCAACAGCCCCCTGGGCATGGTCCTCGACGCCGTGCCGGTGATCCCGCCGGAACTGCGCCCCATGGTCCAGCTCGACGGTGGCCGTTTCGCGACGTCCGACCTCAACGACCTGTACCGCCGCGTCATCAACCGCAACAACCGCCTCAAGCGCCTGCTCGATCTCGGTGCCCCCGAGATCATCGTCAACAACGAGAAGCGCATGCTGCAGGAAGCGGTCGACTCCCTGTTCGACAACGGCCGCCGCGGCCGCCCTGTCACCGGACCGGGCAACCGTCCCCTGAAGTCCCTCTCGGACATGCTGAAGGGCAAGCAGGGTCGTTTCCGCCAGAACCTCCTCGGCAAGCGCGTCGACTACTCGGGCCGTTCGGTCATCGTCGTCGGCCCGCAGCTGAAGCTGCACCAGTGCGGCCTGCCCAAGCAGATGGCCCTGGAGCTCTTCAAGCCGTTCGTGATGAAGCGCCTGGTGGACCTCAACCACGCGCAGAACATCAAGAGCGCCAAGCGGATGGTCGAGCGCTACCGCCCCCAGGTGTGGGACGTGCTCGAGGAGATCATCACCGAGCACCCCGTGCTGCTGAACCGTGCACCCACCCTGCACCGTCTCGGCATCCAGGCGTTCGAGCCGCAGCTCGTCGAGGGCAAGGCACTCCAGCTCCACCCGCTGGTCTGTGGTGCCTTCAACGCGGACTTCGACGGCGACCAGATGGCGGTGCACCTGCCGCTGAGCCCCGAGGCCCAGGCCGAGGCGCGCATCCTGATGCTCTCCTCGAACAACATCCTGAAGCCGTCCGACGGCCGTCCGGTCACCCTGCCCTCGCAGGACATGATCATCGGCCTGCACCACCTCACCACCAAGCGTGAGGGAAGTGCCGGCGAGGGTCGCGTGTTCACCAGCATGGCCGAGGCCATCATGGCCTTCGACATGGGCTCGCTCCACCTCAACTCGGTGGTCCGGATCCGCGTGGACAACTTCGTGCCGAGCGCCGACATCGCCGCTCCCGAGGGTTGGGAGCCGGGTACGCCCGCGCTCATCGAGACCTCCCTCGGACAGGTCCTGTTCAACGAGACGCTTCCCCTGGACTACCCCTGGGTGGAGAAGGTCGCCGACAAGGGCCAACTCTCCACGATCGTCAACGATCTCGCGGAGCGTTACCCGAAGGTGGTCACGGCGGCGACGCTGGACAACCTGAAGGACGCCGGTTTCTACTGGGCCACCCGCTCGGGCGTCACCGTCGCGATCTCGGACATCTCCGCGCCGATCAACAAGGCCGGCATCATGGAGGGCTACGAGACGCAGGCCGCCAAGGTCCAGTCGCAGTTCGACAAGGGCCTCATCGCCGACGAGGAGCGCCGCCAGGAGCTCATCGACATCTGGAACAAGGCGACCAACGAGGTTGCCGCATCCATGCGTGCCGCGATGCCGAAGGACAACACCATCAACCGCATGGTGTCCTCCGGTGCACGTGGTAACTGGCTGCAGGTCCGCCAGATCGCCGGTATTCGTGGTCTCGTGGCCAACCCGAAGGGCGAGATCATCCCTCGTCCGATCAAGTCCTCGTACCGCGAGGGCCTGTCGGTCCTCGAGTACTTCATCGCGACGCACGGAGCTCGTAAGGGCCTCGCCGACACCGCGCTGCGTACGGCCAACTCGGGTTACCTGACCCGTCGCCTGGTCGACGTGTCGCAGGACGTCATCGTCCGCGAGGACGACTGCGGGACGGAGCGTGGCCTGAAGGTCACGATCGCCGTGCCGAACGCCGACGGCGAGCTGGTGCTGCACGAGGAGGTCGAGAACTCGGCCTACGCCCGTACGCTGGCCACCGACGTCGTCGACTCCAAGGGTGCAGTGCTCGCCGCTGCAGGCTCGGACGTCGGAGACGTGCTCATCGGTGAACTGTTCGAGGCCGGTATCTCGGACATCAAGGTGCGCTCCGTGCTCACCTGCGAGTCCAGTGTCGGAACGTGTGCGCTCTGCTACGGCCGGTCCCTCGCGACCGGCAAGACCGTGGACATCGGAGAGGCCGTCGGCATCATCGCCGCGCAGTCGATCGGTGAGCCCGGCACGCAGCTGACCATGCGTACCTTCCACACCGGCGGTGTGGCCTCCGCGGAGGACATCACCCAGGGTCTGCCCCGTATCCAGGAGCTCTTCGAGGCGCGTACCCCCAAGGGTGTCGCCCCGATCTCCGAGGTCGCAGGGCGCGTCACCATCGAGGATGCCGAGAAGCAGCTCCGCCTGGTGGTCACCCCCGACGACGGCTCCGAGGAGATCGCGTACCCGGTCCTGCGCCGTGCACGCCTCCTGGTCGCCGACGGCGAGCACGTCGAGGTCGGGCAGCAGCTCGTCTTCGGTGCTGTCGACCCGAAGCAGATCCTGCGAATCCTCGGCCCCCGCAAGGCCCAGGAATTCCTGGTCGACGAGGTGCAGCGCGTGTACCGCAGCCAGGGTGTGGGCATCCACGACAAGCACGTGGAGGTCATCGTCCGGCAGATGCTGCGGCGCGTCACCGTGATCGAGTCCGGCGAGTCGGACCTGCTCCCCGGTGAGCTGGCCGAGCGTCGCCGCTTCGAGGACGAGAACCGCCGCGTGGTGTCCGAGGGCAAGAAGCCGGCCTCAGGCCGTCCCGAGCTCATGGGTATCACCAAGGCGTCGCTCGCCACCGAGTCGTGGCTGTCGGCCGCTTCCTTCCAGGAGACCACGCGTGTCCTCACGCAGGCCGCCATGGAAGGCAAGAGCGATCCGCTGCTCGGCCTCAAGGAGAACGTGATCATCGGTAAGCTCATCCCGGCCGGTACCGGCCTGGACCGCTACACGAAGGTCACGGTCGAGCCCACCGAGGAAGCCAAGGCGAACCTCTTCACCGGTCCGAGCGCGTTCAGCGACTTCGACTACGCCGGTGTGGAGGGCGGCCTGAGCCCCGAGTTCCACGCCATCCCGCTGGACGACTACGACATGGGCAACAGCGACTTCCGCTGATCCACGGCCCATCAGGAGAGGCCCCGGACCTACGCGGTCCGGGGCCTTTCCCGTCGATGGGCAGGCCCCCTACCACACGGGGGAGTACCGTCCGCACGGGACGGCACCCGATCTCTGGTAGACTTGGGACCAATTGTTTGTGTGGCAGTGGATCGGCGTTGCGAAACGTATCTCCGTGTTGTACGTAAGTTGTACAGCGAATGCCACATTTTCGCACGCCTACAGTCGTTCTGCGGCAGCTTGTCAGTTGGTGATGCGCCAAACGACTGATCATCCCGATCTCCGGACGGTACGGCCCTGCGAAGCCGCCGTGGCCGCGGAGTAGGGCGACAGGAATCTCATTCTCGGACATTACGGAGAACACGAAAGTGCCTACGATTAACCAGCTGGTCCGCAAGGGCCGGTCACCTAAGGTCTCCAAGACCAAGGCGCCCGCACTCAAGGGCAGCCCCATGAAGCGCGGCGTTTGCACCCGCGTCTACACCACCACCCCGAAGAAGCCGAACTCGGCTCTCCGCAAGGTCGCCCGCGTGCGCCTCAACGGTGGTATCGAAGTCACCGCGTACATCCCCGGTGTCGGACACAACCTCCAGGAACACTCCATCGTGCTCGTGCGCGGCGGCCGTGTGAAGGACCTCCCCGGTGTCCGCTACAAGATCGTCCGTGGCGCACTGGATACCCAGGGCGTGAAGAACCGCAAGCAGGCTCGCAGCCGCTACGGCGCAAAGATGGAGAAGAAGTAATATGCCTCGTAAGGGCCCGGCCCCGAAGCGGCCGCTCGTTGTAGATCCCGTCTACGGTTCGCCCCTGGTCACGCAGCTGATCAACAAGGTGCTCGTCGACGGTAAGAAGTCCACCGCAGAGCGCATCGTCTACGGCGCCCTCGAAGGTGCACGTGCCAAGTCCGGCGGCGACCCCGTCGCAGCCCTCAAGAAGGCCATGGACAACGTGAAGCCGACCCTCGAGGTCCGCTCACGCCGCGTCGGTGGAGCCACCTACCAGGTCCCCGTCGAGGTCAAGCCCGGCCGGTCCACCGCCCTGGCCCTCCGCTGGCTCGTCGGCTACTCGAAGGCCCGCCGCGAGAAGACGATGACCGAGCGCCTGCAGAACGAGATCCTCGACGCCTCCAACGGCCTCGGTGCCGCCGTGAAGCGTCGCGAGGACACCCACAAGATGGCCGAGTCCAACAAGGCCTTCGCACACTACCGCTGGTAGTCAGAACTGCCGGTCGGGCCGTCACCCACAAGGGACGGCCCGGCCGTTAGGCCAGCAGAACTCCATTCTCGTCAAAAGGGAGACACCGTGGCACAGGACGTGCTTACCGACCTCAACAAGGTCCGCAACATCGGCATCATGGCCCACATCGATGCCGGCAAGACCACTACTACCGAGCGCATCCTGTTCTACACGGGTGTAAACCACAAGATCGGCGAGACGCACGATGGTGCCTCCACCACCGACTGGATGGAACAGGAGAAGGAGCGCGGCATCACCATCACGTCTGCCGCCGTGACCTGCTTCTGGGAGAACAACCAGATCAACATCATCGACACCCCCGGGCACGTCGACTTCACCGTCGAGGTCGAGCGCTCCCTGCGCGTCCTCGACGGCGCCGTCGCCGTGTTCGACGGCAAGGAGGGCGTCGAGCCCCAGTCGGAGACCGTCTGGCGTCAGGCCGACAAGTACGAGGTCCCCCGCATCTGCTTCGTCAACAAGATGGACAAGCTGGGCGCCGACTTCTACTTCACCGTCGACACCATCATCAGCCGCCTGGGCGCCAAGCCCCTCGTGCTGCAGCTCCCCATCGGCGCCGAGAACGACTTCATCGGTGTCGTGGACCTGCTCCACATGCGTGCCCTCGTGTGGCCCGGCGATGCCAAGGGTGACGTGACCATGGGTGCCAAGTACGAGATCCAGGAGATCCCCGCCGATCTCAAGGAGAAGGCCGAGGAGTACCGCGCTGCGCTCGTCGAGACCGTCGCCGAGTCCTCCGACGAGCTCATGAACAAGTACCTCGAGGGCGAGGAGATCTCCATCGAGGAGCTGAAGGCCGGCATCCGCAAGATGACGATCAACTCCGAGCTCTACCCGATCCTCTGCGGTTCCGCGTTCAAGAACCGCGGTGTGCAGCCGATGCTCGACGCCGTCATCGACTACCTGCCGTCGCCCCTGGACGTCCCCCCGATGATCGGCCACGATCCCCGCAACGAGGAGACCGAGCTGACGCGCAAGCCCAGCACGGAAGAGCCGTTCTCGGCCCTCGCGTTCAAGGTCGCCACGCACCCGTTCTTCGGTCAGCTCACCTTCATCCGCGTGTACTCGGGCCAGATCTCGGCCGGCACGCAGGTGACGAACTCGACGAAGACCAAGAAGGAGCGCATCGGGAAGCTGTTCCAGATGCACGCCAACAAGGAGATCCCCGTCGAGGAGGCCCTTGCGGGCCACATCTACGCGGCGATCGGCCTGAAGGACACCACCACCGGTGACACCCTGTCCGATTCGGCGAACCAGATCGTCCTCGAGTCCATGAGCTTCCCGGAGCCCGTGATCTCGGTGGCCATCGAGCCGAAGACCAAGGGTGACCAGGAGAAGCTGTCCACGGCCATCCAGAAGCTCTCGGCCGAGGACCCCACCTTCCAGGTGTCCCTCAACGAGGACACCGGACAGACGATCATCGCCGGCATGGGCGAGCTCCACCTGGACATCCTCGTGGACCGCATGCGCCGCGAGTTCAAGGTCGAGGCGAACGTGGGCAAGCCCCAGGTCGCCTACCGCGAGACGATCAAGCGCGCCGTCGCGAAGCACGACTACACGCACAAGAAGCAGACCGGTGGCTCCGGCCAGTTCGCGAAGATCCAGATCGCGATCGAACCCCTGGACACGGCCGACGGCGAGCTCTACTCGTTCGACAACAAGGTCACCGGTGGCCGCGTGCCGCGCGAGTACATCCCGAGTGTCGATGCCGGCATCCAGGATGCACTCAACGACGGTGTCCTCGCGGGCTACCCCGTGGTCGGCATCAAGGCCACGCTGCTCGACGGCGCCTACCACGACGTCGACTCCTCGGAGATGGCGTTCAAGATCGCCGGTCGCATGGCGTTCAAGGAGGCCGCGCGCATGGCACAGCCCGTGCTGCTCGAGCCCCTCATGGACGTCGAGGTGCGCACCCCTGAGGAATACATGGGTGAAGTCATCGGTGACCTCAACTCCCGCCGTGGCCAGATGCAGTCCATGGAGGACGCGAGTGGCGTGAAGGTCATCCGCGCCCACGTGCCCCTCTCGGGCATGTTCGGCTACATCGGTGACCTGCGGTCCAAGACCCAGGGTCGTGCCGTGTACTCGATGCAGTTCGACAGCTACTCGGAGGTCCCGAAGGCAGTAGCCGACGAGATCATCCAGAAGACCCGCGGCGAGTAGTCGTCCCGCAGACGGGCCGGCCTGTTCAAGGGCAGGCCGGCCCGTCCTCCCGCCGCCGGACGCGTGGTCCGGCGGCGAACCCGCAATTTCATCAAAACCAAAAGCCCCCAGTAGACTTGCATGAGTTTCAGCTGCGAAAAGCGCGGCTGGGAAGCAGATCTTCTCAAACGTTCTAGGAGGAACCCGTGGCGAAGGCAAAGTTCGAGCGGACTAAGCCGCACGTTAACATCGGAACCATCGGTCACGTCGACCATGGAAAGACGACGTTGACGGCTGCCATTTCGAAGGTGCTGTACGACAAGTACCCCACTCTCAACGAGCAGCGTGACTTCGCGTCGATCGACTCGGCTCCCGAGGAGAAGCAGCGCGGCATCACGATCAACATCTCGCACGTCGAGTACCAGACCGAGAAGCGCCACTACGCACACGTCGACGCCCCCGGTCACGCCGACTACATCAAGAACATGATCACCGGTGCCGCACAGATGGACGGCGCGATCCTGGTCGTCGCCGCCACCGACGGCCCGATGGCTCAGACCCGGGAGCACGTCCTGCTCGCCCGCCAGGTGGGCGTCCCCTACCTGCTGGTCGCGCTGAACAAGTCCGACATGGTCGACGACGAGGAACTCCTCGATCTCGTCGAGATGGAGGTGCGTGAGCTCCTCAGCTCGCAGGGCTTCGACGGTGACGACGCTCCCGTCGTCCGCGTCTCGGGCCTGAAGGCTCTCGAGGGCGACGCCGAGTGGGTCAAGTCCGTCGAGGACCTCATGGAAGCCGTTGACAACAACGTCCCCGACCCGATCCGCGACAAGGACAAGCCGTTCCTCATGCCTGTCGAGGACGTCTTCACGATCACCGGTCGTGGAACCGTCGTCACGGGTCGCGCCGAGCGTGGAACCCTCGCCATCAACTCCGAGGTCGAGATCGTCGGTATCCGTCCGGTCCAGAAGACCACGGTCACCGGTATCGAGATGTTCCACAAGCAGCTCGACGAGGCCTGGGCCGGCGAGAACTGTGGTCTGCTGCTCCGCGGTATCAAGCGCGAAGACGTAGAGCGTGGCCAGGTCATCGTGAAGCCAGGTTCCATCACCCCTCACACCGACTTCGAGGCCAACGTCTACATCCTGGCGAAGGACGAGGGCGGGCGTCACAACCCGTTCTACTCGAACTACCGCCCGCAGTTCTACTTCCGTACCACGGACGTGACCGGCGTCATCACCCTCCCCGAGGGCACCGAGATGGTCATGCCCGGCGACAACACCGAGATGACCGTCGAGCTCATCCAGCCCATCGCCATGGAAGAGGGCCTCGGCTTCGCGATCCGCGAAGGCGGCCGCACCGTTGGTTCGGGACGCGTCACCAAGATCCTGAAGTAGTCTTCCGGATCACTCAGCACTGCTGAAGCACGAAGGAACCCCTGCCGTCTGCGGCGGGGGTTCTTTCGTTAACCGGTCCCGCCGGCGGCCGACCCGTCGTCCACAGGGCACCGTGGGTCCGGTGATGCGCACGGCGCCCTGCCTATACTGACCGGAAGGGCGGGCAGCCGACCGGTCATGGGGGAGCGGTAGTGGGTCTGGTTCTAGCGGTACTTCTGGGGGTCGTGCTGGGCATCTTCGGTGCCGGATACGTCACGGGGAGCGCCATCACACGGCGCCGGGCCCGGCACGGCGGGTCGGCCAGGCAGGCCCTCGCGGTCGCGTACGATCAGGGCTACCGCAGTGGCGCTGCGGCGGCCGGCGCATGGGCCGGCGGTGGGCCGGGCGCCTCCGGGGGAGCCGCAGGCCGGCATCCGGACCCGCAGGTCCCGGCCGCGGCGGACCCGTCCGCAGGAGCCGCAGACCGGCATCCGGACTCGCAGGTCACGGCGACGCCTGGCCCCTACGGTGCGACGCCGGAGCCATGGAATGTCCCGCAGCATCAGCATGCGCCGGCGCCGATGTCGGGGCCCCCGGCAGGACCGGAGGATGCCGCCGCGTCGCTCGCCGCGGGCGAGCGATCGGCGGTTCCCCCGGGAGATACCCTCGGGCCTGCTCCCTCGCTCGGTGTCCAGGGTCCTCCGGCGCCCAGCGCGGAGGATCGCGCTGCACAGCGGGCCGCCAGGGAGCTGCGGAACATCAACATCGCGCTGTACTCGGCCAGCCTGCTGCTGGTGGCTGCGGGCGGCCTGTTCATCGGAGCGGCGGTTCCCGGCGCCGCCAAGGCGGTGACGATCGGTGTCGTCGTGGCGCTCTTCTATTGCAGCGGCCTCGTCCTGTACACGCGGTTGCCGCGACTGCGGCCCGCCGCTGTCGCCTTCACGGGGACAGGACTCGCGTTGCTGCCGGTCGCAGGGCTGCTCTTCGGAGTCCTCACCGGCCACGGCGCGTCCGCCTGGTTCGCGACAGCTCTCGTCGGGACCATCGCCTACGTCGCGGCCGCGGTCCGGCTGCAGAGCCGGGTCGTCGCCTTCCTGGCCCTGCCGTTCTTCCTCTCCATCGCGCTGTCCTCGGTGTCGCTCCTCGGCGGCGCCCTCGTCTGGTACTTCACGTGCTCCATCGGTGTGGCGGCGGTCCTGGCGGCACTGCTGCGCCTCGCTCCGCCATGGTTGCCCACGGTGATCTCGCGCGCGGTGGTGGACACGCACCGGCTGCTGGCACCCACCGCGCTCGTGGCCTCGCTGCTTCTCGGCGGGCTCCTGACCACGGCCGACCGCGCCCAGCTGTGGGTCGTGGCGACCGCCTACTACGCGGCCCTGCTGGCGTTCTTCGAACTGTCCAGGATCCAGCACTTCTATGCGCTGAGGTCCGTGGGGAGCATCGCCGCCGTCCTGGTCGCGTGGGCGGCGGGTTGCTCGACGTCGTGGGGAGCGCTCATCCTCGCCGTGTGCCTCGCGCTCCAGGTCGTGGGCCTGCTCGGTGCCCGGGACCGCGTCCGAGGCTTCCTCGACAGCGCGCGCCGGCCCGCCGTCGAGGAGGCCGGGCACCACCCCGACCGACAGGCAGGCGCATCCCGCTACGCCCTGGACGTCCTCGTGACGTTCTCCGTCATGACGCTCGTGGCAGCCGCGGTGGTCCTCTCGTCCGTCGTCCCGACCGCTGCGGCGCCGAGCGGTTCGCCCGACGCCCTGTTGCCGATGCTGCTCGTGCTGGTCACGGGCATGGCGATCGCGGTGCGCTGTGCGGGCGCGTTCGAGGCGCTCGTCCTCCCGGGGGTGGTGCTCGGTGCCGTGACGCACTGGGACGATCCCTGGCGGACGGAGGTGGTCCTGTCCCTCACCGCGATCCATCTCCTCGTACGGGGCCTCCGTTCCGGTGGTCTTCATCGGGAACGTTTCATGCTGGCGGCACGCGCTGCGGTCACCGCGCTTGCGCCGGTCGCCGTGCTGGTCCACGTCGCGTCCTCGGGGGTGCCGACGGGGGGCGTCGGGGAGCTCGCCGGACTCGCCCTCGTTCTCGCCCTCGTGGTCAACCAGCTCGCCGAGGCACTCCGATCGCGGCGGCATCCGGGAGGCGGCTACGGCAGCTGGGTGGTGTGCGTCGCGGGCGGGGCGTCCCTCGTGACGGTGGTCGCCCTCGCGGCCGGTGCCGGGACCTTCGCCATCGCGGCGATCGGTCTCTGGAGCTGTGTCCTCGCGGGCTGCATCACCTCGCTGGTCCTGCCCCTCGCGGGCGCGACGCCGCTGCCGACGAGCAGCCCGGCGACAGGAGCGGGTCCCGGCCTCCCGGCTGGTCCGGGTGCGCTGGTGGAGGCTCTCGGGCCTGCCTCGCTCCTGGTGGCAGCGCTGGGGGGCACCGCCGCGGGCTTCGGGATCCACTCCTACGAGGTGCTGCTCGTCGTCGGTGTCGCCTACGGCGCCCTCCTGGCACGGCGTGCGCTCGGCCGCACACGCCGTGGCGCCTACCTCCTGGCGGCCCAGCTGTGTTTCACGGCCCTGACGGCCACCGTCTCCGCGGATCTGGAGCTGACGGTACACGGGGTCCTCGCGGCGATCGCGGCAAGCGTCGCCCTGCAGGAGGTGGTGCGGGCGCTCCTGCGCTCCAGGTTGCGCCAGGCGGGGCTGCAGGGTTCGTCGGCCTGGCTGAGCGTCGGTGTGCTGGCGGTCCTGCCCCTGGCCTACCTGGTGCTCGGGAACCCGCGCGTGCAGCTTGATGTGATCGTGCTGCACCTGGCGCTGCTCGGGGTGGTGTCCTCGGTCCTGTACCTGGTCCAGCGCATGGGCGCCGCGGCCTACCCGGCGCTCTACGCCGTCGTCGCACTCATCGCCGTGCTCGCCGGGGTGCTGCCCACCGGGCGGGCGGGGCTCCTGCCGGTCGCACCGCTGTCGGAGCCGGTCGCGGCGCTCGTCGCGGTCGCCTGTGCTGTCGCGTTCGTCGTGGTACGCCTCCGGTCCGCTGCGGCCCGCTTCCGCACGCCGGCCCGGGTCGGTGCCGGGGTGTTCGTCCTCGAGGCGGTCCTGTTCGCCTTCGAGGACGGTGCCGGCTGGGACCGCGTCGTGGTCGCCGGGATCGCGGCCGGTGCCTGTTTCGCCCTCGCGCAACGGGAAGCGCCCGCCGTGCTGGACGCAGGGGGAGCCGTGTCGGTGATCGTCGCCGCGACGGCCTTCGTCGATCAGGTGGACCAGGCCTCGGGCCGGGGGCTCGACACCGGCGCCCTCCGCCTGCTGTGCGGCGCCGTCCTGGCCGCCGCCGTCCTCCACCTCGCCCGCGTGTTCCTGCCGGGTCAGGACGAGGGCGGCCTCCGGTTCCGCATCCTCGGTGGAGCAGCACTCGGTTGGACCGCGCTTGCCGCGGTGCTCGCCATGCCGGCGGACTCCTCGGCCGTCGCCGGCTCGGTGGTCCTCGCGGCCGTGGCGGTCCTCGCGCTGGGGGAGGTGCCCGCGCGGGTCCGTGCCCAGTGCTCCGAGGTGGTCTTCCTGGTCGTGGTCCTGTGCGCACAGCGTGTGGCCTGGCTCCTCCTCGGTGCGATCGACGTGTTCTGGGCGGCCCAGTGGTGGGTGGTGGCCCTCGCCCTGCTCTCGGCCTGGTCCTTCACCCGCGGTACCCGGACCAGGGGCGCCCGTTGGCTCACGGCCTCGGCCGCCGTCCTCTCGGCCACCGGACTGATGACCGTGGCCGGTGGCACGACGGGCGAACAGGTGTGGGCCCTGTGCGGACACGTCGTCCTCCTGCTCGCCGGTGTCGCGCTGTCGAGGCGCCGGTTCAGCCTGTGGGGAGCCATCGGTATCGCCCTCGCACTGCTCTGGTTCCTGCGGGGCTTCACGTTCCTGCTGCTGACGGTGGCCGCGCTGCTGCTGCTGGCGTTCGCCGTCTGGAAGCTCAATCGCCAGTCGCAGGGCCCGACCGCCGCCTCGGACACCGGCGTCCCGACCGCACCGCCCGGTCCGGCGACACCGCCCGGTTCGATCGCACCGCCCGGTTCTGCAGCCTCCTCCGGTCCGGCGCCCGACCCGGGTACAGGCGCCGGTGCGCCGGCGGTCCAGCCGCCGCCCGACCGCCGCCTCACCCCGCCGTCCTGACGTGCGGCTCGTATGCAGCTCGGAAGCCGGCTCGGAAGCGGCTCGGAAGCGGCTCGGAAGCGGCTCCGAGGTGGCTCCGAGGTGGGTCCAAGTCATTGAGATCACGCCGCGTGGAACCGGCCCGGTTCGCAATCGGGCCGGTGATCTGCGAGACTGGATAAGTTGTTCAAGTGCTTCCGCGTGCGGTCCGAGACCTCGTCCCGGTCGGGATAATGCCCGATGCAGGGATCAGGTCCACCACAATGCGAAGCCCAAAGATGAATCCACCCCGACCGGCTCAGCCGGAAGACGCGGAGCGTGTGTCCACACTATGTCCCATCCCGGATACAGCACGACACGCCCGAGCGCGGGGGTCGGAGCCCTGGCAGGGTGAGGAACCCGGATCCTTCCGGATTCAGCCTGTTCAGGAAGCGCCGTACAACGGGCGCACGAAATGTACGAATGTACCGGAACTGCTCAGGCAGTGAGAGAGAGAGTCGAGACGCCATGGCGGGACAGAAAATCCGCATCCGGCTGAAGTCATATGACCACGAGGTCATCGATGTTTCAGCCCGGAAGATCGTTGAGACGGTGACGCGCGCAGGCGCAACGGTAGTGGGCCCCGTGCCCCTGCCCACGGAGAAGAACGTATTCGTTGTCATCCGGTCCCCGCACAAGTACAAGGACAGCCGTGAGCACTTCGAAATGCGTACTCACAAGCGTCTGATCGACATCATTGATCCCACGCCCAAGGCCGTCGATTCGCTCATGCGTCTCGATCTGCCTGCGGACGTGAACATCGAAATCAAGCTGTAAGGGAGAGCGGATACTCATGTCTACTTCACTTACGCGTCAGGTCAAGGGCCTGCTGGGCACCAAGCTCGGCATGACCCAGGTCTGGGACGAGAACAACATCCTCATCCCCGTCACCGTCATCCAGGCTGACTCGAACGTCATCACGCAGCTGCTGAGCGCGGACAAGGACGGCTACACGGCCGTGCAGATCGGCTTCGGCCAGATCGATCCCCGCAAGGTCACCAAGCCGCTCGCCGGCCACTTCGAGAAGGCAGGCGTCACGCCCCGCCGTCACGTGGTCGAGCTGCGCACGTCCGACGCCGACTCCTACTCGCTCGGTCAGGAACTCTCCGTCGAGATGTTCGAGGCCGGCCAGACGGTCGACGTCATCGGCACCACCAAGGGCAAGGGCTTTGCCGGCGTCATGAAGCGCCACGGTTTCCACGGCGTCGGTGCCTCGCACGGTGCCCACAAGAACCACCGCAAGCCCGGTTCCATCGGTGGAGCATCCACCCCCAGCCGCGTCTTCCGTGGAATGAAAATGGCAGGCCGCATGGGTGCCGTTCGTCAGACCACGCTGAACCTGCGGGTTCACGCTGTCGACGCCGAGAAGTCGCTGCTGCTGATCAAGGGTGCCGTCCCCGGCGCCCGCGGCCAGGTCGTCCTCGTACGCACCGCCGTGAAGGGAGCATAGCCACATGGCTGCCAACACTGTCCAGGTCGATCTCCCCGCGGAGATCTTCGACGCTCAGACCAACGTGCCGCTGCTGCACCAGGTCGTCGTCGCCCAGCTCGCTGCCGCCCGCCAGGGTACGCACAAGACGAAGACCCGCGCCGAGGTCAGTGGCGCAGGTCGCAAGCCGTTCAAGCAGAAGGGAACCGGTCGTGCCCGCCAGGGTTCGATCCGCGCCCCTCACATGACCGGCGGCGGCGTCGTCCACGGGCCCACGCCCCGCGACTACAGCCAGCGCACCCCCAAGAAGATGAAGGCAGCCGCCCTGCGCGGAGCCCTCTCGGATCGGGCACGCAACGGCCGTATCCACGTCCTCGAGTCCCTGGTGACCGGCGGCAAGCCGTCCACCAAGGGTGCCATCGAGACCCTGCGCGCGATCTCCGAGCGGCCCCGCCTGCTCGTCGTGATCGAGCGTGCCAACGACGTCGCCGCACTGTCCGTGCGCAACGTCCCCGCTGTGCACGTCCTCTACGTAGACCAGCTCAACACGTACGACGTGCTGGTCTCCGATGACGTGATCTTCACCAAGGCCGCCTACGACCAGTTCGTCGGCTCGGCTGATGTCATCTCCGAGGAGGATGCCAAGTGAGCGGCACCATCGCAAAGGATCCGCGCGACGTCGTCATTGCACCCGTCGTCTCGGAGAAGAGCTACGGCCTGATCGACGAAGGCAAGTACACCTTCCTGGTCGACCCCCGCTCGAACAAGGAAGAAATCAAACTGGCGGTCGAGAAGATCTTCTCCGTGAAGGTCGACTCCATCAACACCATCAACCGGGTTGGCAAGCGCAAGCGCACCAAGTTCGGCTGGGGCCAGCGCAAGGGCACCAAGCGTGCCATCGTGTCCCTCAAAGAGGGCTCGATCGACATCTTCGGCGGTCCGCTCTCCTAGAGCGGAGACCACTTTAACGAGGAATTGAGTTATGGGAATCCGTAAATACAAGCCGACAACCCCGGGCCGTCGCGGCTCGAGCGTTGCCGACTTCGCTGAAATCACACGGTCGACGCCGGAAAAGTCGTTGGTCCGTCCCCTTCCCAAGAAGGGTGGACGTAACAACACCGGTAAGATCACGACCCGCCACAAGGGCGGTGGACACAAGCGTCAGTACCGCCTGATCGACTTCCGCCGCCACGACAAGGACGGCGTCGACGCCCGCGTCGCGGAGATCGAGTACGATCCGAACCGCACCGCGCGCATCGCCCTCCTGCACTACGTCGACGGCACCAAGCGCTACATCATCGCGCCGAACAAGCTCAAGCAGGGCGACTTCGTCGAGGCCGGTGCCGGGGCCGACATCAAGCCCGGCAACAACCTGCCGCTGCGCAACATCCCCGTGGGTACCGTCATCCACGCGGTCGAGCTCCGCCCGGGCGGCGGCGCGAAGATGGCACGCTCCGCCGGTGCGTCGGTGCAGCTCGTCGCCAAGGAAGGCCGCTTCGCCCAGCTGCGACTGCCCTCCGGCGAGATCCGCAACGTCGACGTCCGCTGCCGCGCGACGATCGGCGAGGTCGGCAACGCCGAGCAGTCGAACATCAACTGGGGCAAGGCCGGCCGTAACCGCTGGAAGGGCATCCGCCCGACCGTCCGCGGTGTCGCGATGAACCCGGTCGACCACCCGCACGGTGGTGGCGAGGGCAAGACCTCCGGTGGACGCCACCCGGTCAACCCGAACGGTAAGGCCGAAGGCCGTACGCGTCGCCCCAACAAAGAGAGCGACTCACTCATCGTGCGTCGCCGTCGTTCCGGCAAGAACAAGCGATAGGAGCCTGGAGACATGCCACGCAGCCTGAAGAAAGGCCCCTTCGTCGATCAGCACCTTTACGTAAAGGTCGCTCGCGAGAACGAATCGGGCACGAAGAACGTCATCAAGACGTGGTCCCGCCGCTCCATGATCGTCCCCGACATGCTCGGGCACACGATCGCGGTGCACGACGGACGCAAGCACATCCCGGTGTTTGTCACCGAGTCGATGGTCGGGCACAAGCTCGGCGAATTCGCTCCCACGCGGACTTTCCGCGGCCATGTTAAGGACGACCGCAAGGGCAAGCGCCGCTAGGCGCTGCTCTTACGGCTAAGACGAGAGAAGGAAAGCAATGGAAGCCAAGGCTATTGCGCGTCATATCCGCGTAACGCCTATGAAGGCCCGGCGCGTCGTCAACCTTGTTCGTGGTAAGCAGGCGAATGAGGCTCTGGCTATTCTGAAGTTTGCCCCACAGGTTGCTTCGGAGCCGGTATTCAAGGTGGTCCAGTCAGCGATGGCCAACGCCCGCGTCCTCGCGGACCGTGACGGCGTCGCCTTCGACGAGGACAACCTCATCATCAGCGAAGCATTCGTCGATGAAGGCCCCACGATGAAGCGGTTCCGTCCGCGTGCCCAGGGCCGCGCGTTCCGCATCAACAAGCGGACCAGCCACATCACGGTTGTCGTCGCTACCCCTCAGAAAGTGGAGGTCCGCTAAGTGGGACAGAAAGTAAACCCGCACGGGTTCCGACTCGGCATCACCACTGACCACCGGTCACACTGGTTCGCCGACAGCAACAAGCCGGGCCAGCGCTACCGTGACTTCGTCCGCGAAGACATCAAGATCCGCCAGCTGATGTCGACCGGCATGGACCGCGCCGGCATCGCCAAGGTCGAGATCGAGCGTACCCGTGACCGCGTCCGCGTGGACATCCACACGGCACGTCCCGGCATCGTCATCGGCCGCCGTGGAGCAGAGGCGGACCGCATCCGCGGCGAGCTCGAGAAGCTCACCGGCAAGCAGGTCCAGCTGAACATCCTCGAGGTCAAGAACCCCGAGATCGAGGCTCAGCTCGTCGCCCAGGGCATCGCCGAGCAGCTCTCCTCACGCGTGGCGTTCCGCCGTGCGATGAAGAAGGCCATGCAGTCCGCACAGCGTGCCGGCGCCAAGGGCATCCGTGTCCAGTGCTCCGGTCGCCTGGGTGGCGCAGAAATGAGCCGTTCGGAGTTCTACCGCGAGGGACGCGTTCCCCTGCACACGCTCCGCGCCAACATCGACTACGGCTTCTTCGAAGCGAAGACCACCTTCGGCCGCATCGGCGTGAAGGTCTGGATCTACAAGGGTGACGTCACGGCGAAGGAACTCGCAGCCCAGGCTGCAGCAGCTCCTTCCCGCGGCCGCGGTGGAGACCGTCCGGGCCGTGGCCCTGCCGGCGCCGACCGTGGTGGCGACCGTGGAGGCGACCGTCGTCGTCGTGCGCCTGAGCGCTCCGAGGGCCAGGGTGCCTCGGCACCCGCCGAGACCGCCGCAGCTCCGGCTGCGGCTGAAGGAGGACAGGCTTAAATGCTTATCCCACGTCGCGTCAAATTCCGTAAGCAGCACCACCCGGGTCGTTCGGGCGCTGCAACCGGCGGTACCGAGGTCAGCTTCGGTGAGTGGGGTATCCAGGCTCTGAGCCCGGCCTACGTCACCAACCGTCAGATCGAGTCCGCTCGTATCGCCATGACCCGTCACATCAAGCGTGGCGGCAAGGTCTGGATCAACATCTATCCGGACCGCCCGTTGACCAAGAAGCCTGCCGAGACCCGCATGGGTTCCGGTAAGGGTTCGCCCGAGTGGTGGGTGGCCAACGTCAAGCCGGGGCGTGTTCTCTTCGAACTGTCCGGTGTTTCCGAAGAGGTAGCCCGCGAAGCCCTGCGCCTCGCGATCCACAAGCTGCCGTTGAAGGCACGCATCGTGCGTCGTGAGGGTGGTGAATAGTTATGGCTCTGGGTTCAAAGGAACTGGCAACAGACCAGCTGGACGGCTTCGATAAGGACCGTCTGGTGGAAGAACTGCGCAAGGCCAAGGAGGAGCTGTTCAACCTCCGTTTCCAGTCGGCCACCGGCCAGCTCGAAAGCCACGGGCGCCTTCGCTCGGTCAAGCGCGACATCGCCCGCATCTACACGGTGCTGCGCGAGCGTGAACTGGGCATCCGCCCCGAGGTCGTCGCTCCCGTCGAGGAAGCGAAGCCTGCGAAGGAGGAGAAGCCCAAGAAAGCCAAGAAGGCCTCCAAGGACGCACCGTCCGTGGACACCGAGGCTTCTGAGGAGGACGCCAAATGAGTGAGCAGCAGAGCGAGACGACCGTAGGAACCGAGAAGGCCGTCCACGACGCCAACTCGCGCGGCTACCGCAAGGTACGCCGTGGCTACGTCGTGTCGGACAAGATGGAGAAGACCATCGTCGTCGAGGTCGAGGACCGCGTGAAGCACGCCCTGTACGGCAAGGTGCTTCGCCGCAGCTCCAAGGTCAAGGCGCACGACGAGAACAACACCGCCGGTATCGGCGACATGGTCCTGATCAGCGAGACCCGGCCCCTGTCCGCCACCAAGCGGTGGCGCCTGGTCGAGGTCATCGAGAAGGCCAAGTAGCACCAGGCAGCATCGGGGCCGGCCCAGCCGACCCCCACCCGACGATGCCCCGGACACGATTTCGTGTCCGGGGCATTTTCGCGATACCATGAGAATCTTGTCTGTCTGGTGGGCTGGCGCATGCCCTCTCGAGGTCACCCTCGCCGGGTCTCCTTCTCAGGGTTCCTTCACACCGGGCAAATAGGCAAAAGCCCGATAATCTTGTTCACCACGAATCCACTGTGCAGAAGAGCCACGCACAGCCGCGCGCCCAGGCGTGCACGTGCTGAGTACCAGTATTACGGGGCCCACCCATATCCGTTCCGCAAGGCTCGATGAGAGAACCGGCGCGACGACAGGAGTAATAAGTGATTCAGCAGGAGTCGCGGCTAAAGGTCGCCGACAACACGGGTGCCAAGGAGATCTTGACCATCCGCGTTCTCGGAGGATCCGGGCGCCGCTACGCAGGCATCGGAGACGTCATCGTCGCCACCGTGAAGGACGCGATCCCCGGCGGCAACGTCAAGAAGGGCGACGTCGTCAAGGCGGTCATCGTCCGCACCAAGAAGGAACGCCGCCGTGCGGACGGTTCCTACATCAAGTTTGATGAGAACGCAGCAGTGATCCTGAAGAACGACGGCGACCCCCGCGGTACCCGTATCTTCGGCCCTGTCGGTCGCGAGCTCCGCGACAAGCGTTTCATGAAGATCATCTCGCTGGCGCCGGAGGTGCTGTAGTCCATGGCACAGAAGACAAAGCTCAAGATCAAGAAGGGTGACCTCGTCCAGGTCATCACCGGAGCCCGGCAGGAGCGCGGCGGAGACCGCGGCAAGCAGGGCAAGGTACTGAAGGTGTTCCCGGACACCAACCGCGTGCTCGTGGAGGGTATCAACCGGATCACCAAGCACACCAAGGTCGGGCAGTCGCAGCGCGGCACGAAGACCGGTGGCATCGAGGTGGTCGAGGCCCCCGTGCACATCAGCAACGTCGCGGTCGTCGATCCCGAGACCAAGAAGCCGACCCGCGTCGGATACCGCACCGAGACCGTCGAGCGTGACGGCCGCGAGCGTGTTGTCCGCATCCGCGTGGCCAAGTCATCAGGGAAGGATCTGTAATGACTGTCGAAACCGCAGAAACCCGGGTTCTTCCCCGTCTCAAGGCGCGCTACGCGTCCGAGATCAAGGCCACCCTGCAGGAAGAGTTCAACTACGCCAACGTCAACCAGGTCCCGCGCCTGGTGAAGGTCGTCGTGAACATGGGTGTCGGTGACGCCGCCAAGGACTCCAAGCTGATCGACGGGGCCGTCAAGGACCTCACCGCGATCACGGGCCAGAAGCCGCAGGTCACGAAGGCCCGCAAGTCCATCGCGCAGTTCAAGCTCCGCGAAGGAATGCCGATCGGCGCGCACGCCACCCTGCGTGGCGACCGCATGTGGGAATTCACGGACCGCCTGATCTCCCTCGCCCTGCCCCGTATCCGCGACTTCCGCGGCCTCAACGGCAAGCAGTTCGACGGCAACGGCAACTACACGTTCGGCCTCACGGAGCAGTCCATGTTCCACGAGATCGACCAGGACCGTATCGACCGCGTGCGTGGCATGGACATCACCGTCGTCACCACCGCCAAGACCGACGCCGAGGGCCGCGCGCTCCTCAAGGCACTCGGCTTCCCCTTCAAATCCGAAGATTAATCTAACTACGTTGCAGGTCCACTCCAGCCGGCACCCTGAGTGCCGTCCGGAGCCCGGAAACCGTTTCGAGGAAGGGCAAGAGCCCACATGACAATGACAGATCCTGTCGCAGACATGCTCACGCGTCTGCGCAACGCCAATTCGGCTTACCACGACTCCGTGTCCATGCCGTACAGCAAGTTGAAAGCCCGCGTCGCGGACATCCTGAAGGCCGAGGGCTACATCGCCGGCTGGAAGGAAGAGGAAGCGGAGGTCGGCAAGAAGCTGACCATCGACCTCAAGTTCGGACCGGACCGCCAGCGTTCCATCGCCGGCATCCGCCGTATCTCCAAGCCCGGTCTGCGCGTGTACGCCAAGTCCACGAACCTGCCCCACGTGCTCGGCGGCCTCGGCATCGCCATCCTGTCCACGTCCTCCGGTCTGCTCACCGACCGCCAGGCATCCAAGAAGGGTGTGGGTGGGGAAGTCCTCGCCTACGTCTGGTAACGGGAAAGGGAAAGAATAATGTCACGTATTGGACGTCTCCCCATCGCCGTTCCCGCCGGTGTCGAGGTCAAGGTCAACGGTAACGAGGTCTCCGTCAAGGGTTCGAAGGGCGAGCTGAGCCACACGGTTCCCAGCCCCATCGAGGTCACCCTGGACGAGGGCACGCTGACCGTCACGCGCCCGAACGACGAGCGCGAATCCCGGTCGCTGCACGGCCTGACCCGCACGCTGATCTCCAACATGATCGTCGGAGTCACCGAGGGCTACAAGAAGAACCTCGAGATCGTGGGCACGGGTTACCGTGTCCAGGCCAGGGGCAACGACCTCGAGTTCGCTCTGGGGTACAGCCACCCGGTCGCCGTCGAGGCACCCGAGGGCATCACCCTGACCGTCGACAGCCCCACGAAGCTCTCGGTCGCAGGCATCAACAAGCAGCAGGTCGGCGAGGTCGCTGCAACCATCCGCAAGCTGCGCAAGCCCGACCCCTACAAGGGCAAGGGCATCCGCTACGCAGGCGAGATCATCCGCCGCAAGGTCGGAAAGGCTGGTAAGTAACCATGGGTCTGAGCATCAACAAGAAGCGCAGCTCGAAGAGCAAGTCCGCCTCGCGTGGGCGCCGCCACCTCCGCGTGCGCAAGCGCGTGTCGGGTACGGCCGTCCGTCCCCGCCTGGTGGTCAACCGTTCGGCCCGCCACGTCTTCGTGCAGGTCGTCGACGACACCAAGGGCGTGACCGTAGCGTCGGCCTCCACCCTCGAAGCGGACCTCCGTGCATTCGACGGTGACAAGACCGCCAAGGCCAAGCGCGTTGGCGAACTCGTTGCAGAGCGTGCCATGGCTGCCGGCGTCGAAGCGGTCGTCTTCGACCGCGGCGGCAACAAGTATCACGGTCGCGTTGCAGCAATCGCAGACGGCGCACGTGAAGGTGGGCTGGCACTGTGACCGAGGAGAACAAGGCAAAGGAAGCCCCATTGAATACGGCTACAGAGCAGCCCGCGGCCGACGCTCCGGCTGCAGGCACGACGGACACCGCGTCTGCTGACGCGAACCGTGGCCGCGGCGGCAACGCCCGCGGCGGCGAGCGTGGCGGCAACGCCCGCGGTGGCCGCGACGGCAACTCCCGTGGTGGCCGCGACGGCGGACGCAACGACGACAAGGACAAGTTCATCGAACGCGTCGTCACCATCAACCGTGTTGCCAAGGTCGTCAAGGGCGGCCGCCGCTTCAGCTTCACCGCCCTCGTGGTGGTAGGCGACGGCAACGGCATGGTCGGCGTCGGCTACGGCAAGGCGAAGGAAGTCCCCTCCGCCATCCAGAAGGCCGTTGAGGAAGCCAAGAAGACGATGTTCCGCGTCCCGCGCATCGGTGGCACCGTCCCGCACCTGGTGCAGGGCGAGGCAGCAGCCGGCGTCGTCCTCCTGCGTCCCGCCTCCCCGGGTACCGGCGTCATCGCCGGTGGTCCGGTGCGTGCGGTCCTGGAGTGCGTCGGCATCCACGACGTCCTCTCCAAGTCGCTCGGTTCCGCGAACGCCATCAACATCGTCCACGCGACCGTTGACGCGCTGAAGCGCCTCGAAGAGCCCCAGGCAGTCGCGGCCCGCCGCGGCCTGCCGCTGGACGAGGTCGCATCCCACCAGATGCTGCGCGCGATCGCAGCTCAGAAGGCAGGTGCGTGATGACCGCGATCACCCCGAAGCGCGTGCGCGTCAGCACCGCGAAGCTGGAGATCACCCAGATCAAGTCCGCCATTGGCGGCAAGCAGAACCAGCGCGACACGCTGCGGTCGCTCGGCCTGAAGCGGATCGGCCACACCGTGGTCCGTGAAGCGGATGCCGTCACCGTCGGCATGATCAACACGGTTCCGCACCTCTTGAAGGTTGAGGAGGCCAACTAATGGCAGAGAACAACAGCGCGGCTCCGGCCGCAACCGAGGCCAAGGCCGAGCGCGTCCACGCGCTCAAGGTCCACCACCTCCGCCCCGCACCGGGTGCCAAGACGGCGAAGACCCGTGTCGGCCGTGGTGAGGGTTCGAAGGGTAAGACCGCAGGCCGTGGTACCAAGGGAACCGCAGCCCGCTACCAGGTGAAGGCAGGATTTGCCGGCGGCCAGCTGCCGCTGCACATGCGCCTCCCCAAGCTGCGCGGCTTCAAGAACCCGTTCCGCGTCGAGTTCCAGGTCGTGAACCTGGACAAGCTGTCCGAGCTCTACCCGGCCGGCGGCGACGTCACCGTGGAGAGCCTGGTGGCCAACGGCGCCGTCCGCAAGAACCAGCCCGTCAAGGTGCTGGGGACCGGCGAGATCACGGTGGCCGTGAACGTCTCGGCCGACGCCTTCTCCGCATCCGCTGCTGAGAAGATCGCCGCAGCCGGCGGGACCGTCACCGAGCTGTAGGTCATGAGTCTCCCTCTCCCGGCGCGTCCGGGGGAGGGAGGCTGTGATCCACGGCACTGAGGAACTAGACTTCTGGTGGGCTGGCTCGGCCGGCCCGCCAGGAGTCTTTTTTCGGCTACAGCCACCCATCACCCGCCGGTTCTCGAGCACCGGTGACCAACCGTTAGACTCGGTTGTTGTGTACGGTCCGCGTCAGGACCAACAGACCTTCAGGAGGACGCTTGCTTAGCGCTATTGGCCGGGCATTCCGGACGCCAGACTTGCGGCGCAAGCTGTTGTTCACGCTGGGAATCATCACCATCTTCCGCCTCGGGGCCTTCATCCCCGCCCCGGGCGTCGACTACGGGAACGTCCAGCAGTGCCTGGCTCTCGGCAACACCGAGGGCGGGCTCTACCAGTTCGTCAACCTCTTCAGTGGCGGCGCCCTCCTCCAGGTCTCCATCTTCGCGCTGGGCATCATGCCGTACATCACGGCGAGCATCATCACGCAGCTCCTCCGGGTGGTCATCCCCCGTTTCCAGGAGCTCCATGAGGAAGGCGCCCAGGGCCAGTCCAGGCTGACCCAGTACACGCGCTACCTCACGATCGCGCTCGGCCTGCTGAACGCCACCACCCTCGTCTCGCTCGCCCGGTCCGGCGCGCTGCTCGGCAACTGCCCCGTGCCGCTAATCCCGGACGACTCGCTGATCACCATCGTCCTGTTGATCATCACCCTGACGGCCGGTACCGGCCTCATCATGTGGATGGGCGAGCTCATCACCGAGAAGGGCGTGGGCAACGGCATGTCGCTGCTCATCTTCACGGCCATCGCCGCCGGATTCCCCACCTCGCTGGGCGAGATCCTCCGCACCCAGGGCGCCACCGTCTTCGCCTTCGTGCTCGCCATGGGCGTCGTCGTCGTCGCCCTCGTGATCTTCGTGGAGCAGTCGCAGCGCCGCATCCCGGTGCAGTACGCCAAGCGCATGGTCGGTCGCCGCACCCTCGGCGGCAGCAGCACGTACATCCCGATCAAGGTGAACATGGCGGGTGTCATCCCCGTGATCTTCGCGTCCTCGATGCTGTACCTGCCGAGCCTGATCGCCCAGTTCAACACACCCCAGGACGGCACCGCCCCGGCCGGGTGGGTCAACTGGATCACCACGTACCTCACCAGTGGGGACCACCCCCTCTACATGGCGATGTACTTCCTGCTCATCGTCTTCTTCACCTACTTCTACGTGGCCATCACGTTCAACCCGGACGAGGTGTCCGAGAACATGAAGAAGTACGGTGGATTCATCCCCGGCATCCGCGCCGGCCGGCCGACGGCGGAGTACCTGCAGTACGTGCTCTCCCGCATCACACTGCCGGGTGCCATCTACCTCGGTCTCGTGGCGCTGATCCCGCTGATCGCCCTCGTGGCCATCGGAGCCAACCAGAACTTCCCGTTCGGTGGCACATCGATCCTCATCATGGTCGGTGTGGGGCTCGAGACCGTGAAGCAGATCGACGCCCAGCTCCAGCAGCGTCACTACGAAGGGTTGTTGCGTTGACCAGAATGCTGATCATCGGTCCTCCCGGCTCGGGCAAGGGCACGCAGGCCGCCCGCATCTCGGAGCGCCTCGGGGTCGTCGCCATCTCCACCGGCGACATCTTCCGGGACAACGTCAAGCGCGAGACGCCCCTCGGCATCGAGGCCAAGACGTACATGGACGCGGGGGACTTCGTCCCGGACAGCGTCACCAACAGCATGGTGCGCGACCGCCTCGCGGCGGACGACGTGCAGGAGGGTTTCCTCCTGGACGGCTACCCGCGCACCGCGGCCCAGGTCGCCGAGCTCGACGACATCCTCCGGGAGAACGACCTCGAACTCGACGTGGTCCTCCAGCTCACGGCCGACGACGAGGAGCTCGTGAAGCGACTCCTCGGTCGCGCCTCCCTCGACGGGCGCTCCGACGACAAGGAGCAGGTCATCCGTCACCGCCTCGGGCTCTACCACGACCAGACCGAAGCCGTGGTCTCGCGCTACGCGGAGCGGGGCATCGTGACCGAGGTCGACGGCCTCGGGTCGATCGACGAGGTCACCGAGCGCGTCATGGCAGCCCTCACCGTCCCGAGCTAGGACCCCTCATGTTCCGCCAGCCCAAGATCGAGTACAAGACCACCAGTCAGATGCTGGTGATGCGCGAGGCCGGGCTGGTGCTGTCCAGGGCCCTCGACAAGACGGTGGGCGCTGCCCGCGTGGGCGTCACGACGGCGCAGCTCAACGACGTCTTCGAGGGCGTCCTCCGGGAGGAGGGTGCGACGTCGAACTTCCTCGGCTACCACGGCTTCCCGGCGAGCATCTGCACGTCCGTCAACCACGAGGTGGTCCACGGCATCCCCGGCGGCTACACGCTGCAGGACGGCGACATCATCTCGATCGACGGCGGCGCGGTGGTGCGCGGCTGGCACTCCGACTCCGCACGCACCACGATCGTCGGCACCCCGCGGCCCGAGGACGTCCGGCTGTCGGACGTCACCGAGGCGGCGATGTGGCGGGGGATCGCAGCGCTGGCGTCCGCGCGCTTCGTCGGTGACATCGGTGCGGCGATCGACGACTACGTGTCCTCGGTCCCCGGGCCGGCCCTCGGGATCCTCGAGGACTACGTGGGGCACGGCATCGGTACGCAGATGCACCAGGCGCCCGACGTCCTCAACTACCGCAGCACCCACCGCGGGCCGAAGGTCCGGCCGGGCCTGTGCCTAGCTATCGAGCCCATGCTGGTGCAGGGAGGTCTCGAGACGGCGGTGCTCGACGACGACTGGACCGTCATCACCACCGACGGCAAGCGCGCCTCCCAGTGGGAGCACAGCGTCGCGGTCCATGACGGCGGTATCTGGGTGCTCTCGGCACCCGACGGGGGAGCGTCGCGGCTCGAGCCTCTCGGCGTCACGCCGGTCCCGCTGGAGAGCTGAACCGCCCAGGACCGCCGGGTGCGGCGGGGACCTGCCATCGGCCGGGCCCTGATTTAACGATCGACGGACTGTAGCGTAGAGTTGTCTGTTGGTTGTCTCTGCTTTTCGTGCCCAAACGGGCTCCGGAGGCCTTCCTGCGGAACGAGCTCCGGCTCGTCCCGGGTCCGACGACCGAAACCCCAAACCCGTCCGCCATCCAACTGGTGGGCATAGACGTTAGCGGAGGATATGGCCAAGAAAGACGGTGTCATTGAGATTGAAGGCACTGTGAACGAGGCGCTGCCCAACGCGATGTTCCGCGTTGAGCTGGCCAACGGTCACATTGTCCTCGCCCACATCTCGGGAAAGATGCGCCAGCACTACATTCGAATCCTTCCTGAGGACCGGGTCGTAGTGGAACTCAGCCCGTACGACCTCACCCGGGGCCGTATCGTCTACCGCTACAAATAAGAATCAACTCGAAGGAAAACCATGAAGGTCAACCCGAGCGTGAAGCGGATCTGCGAGAAGTGCCAGGTGGTTCGCCGCAAGGGCAACGTTCTCGTCATCTGCGAGAACCCGCGCCACAAGCAGCGCCAGGGCTGAGAACCTCTCCTCGAGGTTCTTCCCGCGCGTAGAAGTACATTCAACGGCAGAAGAGCGTCCCGTCAGGGGCGTACACCCCCGGCTCGGAGGCCGGGGACCGGGACACAGGTCCCGGGGACGTTCTGCTCCATACCTCCGGCAACACCAAAGGAGCACCGCCACTATGGCACGTCTCGCTGGCGTAGACATCCCCCGCGAAAAGCGGGTAGTCATCGCGCTTACCTATATCTACGGCGTGGGCAAGACCCGTGCGGAGAAGACGATCGTCGACACGGGGATCTCCCCGAACACGCGCGTCAAGGATCTCTCCGATGTCGAGCTGGTCCAGCTCCGCGACTACATCGAGGGCAACTTCAAGGTCGAGGGTGACCTCCGCCGTGAGGTCGCCGCCGACATCCGCCGCAAGGTGGAGATCGGCAGCTACGAAGGCATTCGGCACCGCCGCGGCCTTCCCGTGCGCGGACAGCGCACGAAGACGAACGCCCGTACCCGCAAGGGCCCGAAGCGTACGGTCGCAGGCAAGAAGAAGGTCGGGCGCTAGATCCCCACCGGCTCCCTAACGTGACTCGCTAGCGCTCGTCACGCCAGGGGACCCTCGCCGGCGGAGGCCCCTCTTCGTGGGACCTCCGGCACCTCCGATCAGCCGAATCATGCTTTACCCAATACCTTCGTAGGAGAAGTAATGCCCCCCAAGACTCGTGGAGCGGTCCGTAAGCCGCGTCGCAAGGACAAGAAGAACATCGCGCTCGGTCAGGCGCACATCAAGAGCACCTTCAACAACACCATCGTGTCCATCACGGACCCGAGCGGTGCGGTCATCTCCTGGGCCTCGGCCGGTGAGGTCGGCTTCAAGGGCTCACGCAAGTCCACCCCGTTCGCCGCGCAGATGGCCGCCGAGGCCGCTGCGAAGCGCGCACAGGAGCACGGCGTCAAGAAGGTCGACGTCTTCGTGAAGGGCCCGGGTTCGGGCCGCGAAACCGCCATCCGCTCGCTGCAGGCCACGGGCCTCGAGGTCGGATCCATCTCGGACGTCACCCCGAGCGCTCACAACGGCTGCCGCCCGCCGAAGCGTCGCCGCGTCTAACGAAGCGAGCCGTCACCGTGCCGCCCTGCAGGAACCCACGTGGTCCGGCAGGGCGGTTCGGTGCCGTTCCAGCAGTTTTGCCGGCTGACCAGCAGTCCCGCCCATTTCGAAGCGTCATATAGCGGATGCTTCCTGAAAGGATATGTAAGTGCTCATTGCACAGCGCCCCACCCTGACTGAAGAAGTAGTCGCCGACAACCGCTCGCGGTTCGTCATCGAGCCCCTCGAGCCCGGCTTCGGCTACACCCTCGGCAACTCGCTCCGCCGCACGCTCCTGTCCTCCATCCCGGGTGCTGCGGTCACGAGCATCCGCATCGACGGCGTCCTGCACGAATTCACCACGGTTCCCGGGGTGAAGGAGGATGTCACCGAGATCATCCTGAACATCAAGAACCTCGCCGTCTCCTCGGAGCACGACGAGCCCGTCGTCGCCTACCTGCGCAAGCAGGGACCCGGCGTCGTCACGGCCGCCGACATCGCGCCTCCCGCAGGCGTCGAGTTCCACAACCCGGACCTCCACATCGCGACCCTCAACTCGAAGGGCAAGTTCGAGCTCGAACTGACCATCGAGCGTGGCCGTGGGTATGTGTCGGCGTCGCAGAACAAGTCCGGCGACTCGGAGATCGGCCGCATCCCGGTCGACTCCATCTACTCGCCGGTCCTGAAGGTCACCTTCCGCGTCGAGGCCACCCGCGTGGAGCAGCGCACCGACTTCGACAAGCTGATCGTCGACGTCGAGACGAAGGACGCCATCGCCCCGCGCGACGCCGTCGCGTCCGCCGGCACCACCCTGGTGGAGCTGTTCGGCCTGGCCCGCGAACTGAACACCGCGGCCGAGGGCATCGAGATCGGCCCGTCGCCGACGGACGCAGCACTTGCTGCCGACATGGCGCTGCCGATCGAGGACCTCGAACTCACGGTCCGCTCGTACAACTGCCTCAAGCGCGAGGGCATCCACTCCGTGGGTGAACTCGTCGCGCGCTCCGAGGCCGACCTCATGGACATCCGCAACTTCGGTGCGAAGTCCATCGACGAGGTCAAGGCGAAGCTCGTCGAGCTCGGTCTGTCCCTGAAGGATTCCCCTCCAGGCTTCGACCTTGCCGCCCGCGCTGCCGCCATCGAAGAGGACGACGTCGTCTACGGCGACGAAGAGCTCTAACACGCTACCTGTCCGCCCGCCGCGCGTTGCGGCGGGCGGACACCCTAATGAGGAGAAAGAACCATGCCCACACCCACTAAGGGCCCACGTCTCGGAGGCGGTCCGGCGCACGAACGCCTGATGCTCGCCAACCTGGCCGCCTCACTGTTCGAGCACAAGCGCATCACCACCACGGTGACGAAGGCCAAGCGCCTCCGGCCCTACGCCGAGCGCCTGGTGACCTTCGCGAAGAAGGGCGACCTCGCGTCGCGCCGTCGCGTCCTCGCCGTCATCAGCAACAAGAGCATCGTCCACGAGCTCTTCACGGACATCGCTCCCGCGGTCTCCAACCGCGAGGGTGGCTACACCCGCATCACGAAGATCGGCAACCGCAAGGGCGACAACGCCCCCATGGCCGTCATCGAACTGGTGCTGGAGCCCATGTCCGCCAAGCAGTCCGTGGTCGCCGAGGCCGAGCGCGCAGCATCGGCCCCCGCCGCTGCAGCAGCACCGGCACCGGTCGAGTCCGACGCGGTCGAGTCCGTCGATTCCGTGGACTCGGTGGATTCCGCCGAGTCAGCCGAATCAGCCGAATCGGCTGAGTCAGCGGCTTCCGCCGACGAGGTCGCAGCCGAGGACACCACGGTCGACGCCGAAGCCAGCGCCGCTGACGAGGTCGTCGTCGTCGAGGGCACCGTCGAGGACGAGAAGAAGTAATTCTTCCCTCCCGACGCACGCCATGATCACCCAGGAGCCCGCCGTCCCCCCGAGGGGCGGCGGGCTCCTGCGTGTCCGGCTCGACATCGCGTACGACGGCTCCCTGTTCTCGGGCTGGGCCCTGCAGCCCGGACTCACCACGGTGCAGGGCGTCCTCGAGGGCGCGCTCTTCACGCTCCTGCGCCGCCAGGTGCGCCTGACCGTCGGGGGACGGACCGACGCCGGCGTCCACGCCCGCGGCCAGGTGGCCCACATCGACCTCACCCCGGCCGAGTGGCACGCGATGGCGAGGGGACGCGACGTCGACCCCGCCGACGCCTTCCTGCGGCGCCTGACCGGCACCATCAACCGTGAGCTGACCGACGGCGTCACCGGGCGAGGACGCTCCGTCAGGAACTCCGTGCCCGCCGTCGTCGTCCGCTCCGCCGCGAAGGCGCCCGAGGGGTTCGACGCACGCTTCTCCGCACTCTGGCGCCGCTACAGCTACGCGATCGCGGATACGACGACCGGACAGGATCCGCTGCGCCGGCACACCACCCTCTGGCACCCGGCACCGCTGGACGTCGCGCTGCTCAACGAGGGCGCGGGGCACCTGCTGGGCATGCAGGACTTCGCCGCGTTCTGCAAGCCGCGCGAAGGGTCCACCACCATCCGCGAGCTGCAGCGGTACGAATTCACGCGCGGGCACGACGGCGTGATCACCGCGACCGTGCAGGCCGACGCCTTCTGCCACAACATGGTGCGTGCCCTCATCGGATCGACGCTGCGGGTCGGATCGGGCGAGATGCCGCCGGGGTGGCTCGCCGAGAGGCTGGCGGCCCGGCTGAAGGATGCACGGTCCGTCCTCGCAGCACCGCACCCCCTCGTCCTCGAGGAGATCGCCTACCCCGGCAACGGGGAGCTTGCCGCCCGTGCCGACCTGACCCGTGCCCGCCGGACGGTGGACCATCTCGCCCCGACGGACCCGCATGCTGCCCGTTCACCGGAGGACGCGCCGACGTCGCCGCTCGAGGGATCGCCGGCCCAGTCGGAGGCCTAGGCCCCGCCGCCCCGGCAGGGGCGTCAGCCCAGCAGGACCAGGCTCGCGAAGGCGGCGAGCACCATACCGGGGCCGAACGGGAACGTGGAGCCGCGCGAGCCGCGGCGCAGCAGGAGGACCGCGACGCCTGCGACGCCTCCGAGCAGGAACCCGCCTAGCAGGGTACCGAGCCACGCGGCGGCCCCTGCCCAGCCGCCGATCAGGCCGAGCACGGCGGCGAGCTTCACATCTCCCATGCCCATGCCCGCGGGGGAGATCAGGGCCAGGACGAAGTACACGGTGAACAGGGTCGCGCTGCCCGCTGCCGCACCGAGCAGCCCGCTCCAGTCGCCGGTCCCGAGCGTCGCGACGACCAGCACCGGAACGGTGAGGGCGGCGAACCGCAGCAGCAGGGCGTTCGGCAGCAGCTTGGACTGCAGGTCGACAGCGCCCAGCACCACGCCGAACGCCGCGAGGACGGCCACGAGCGGGCTGGTCCACGGGGCGTCGGCCACAGCACTCCCTGCGCCCGCCAGGAGGCCGGCGAGCACCGCGAGCGGCACGCGCCACGATGACGGCAGCACGGTGCGGGGATCCTTCTGCGCCAGGGAGAACAGCGCGTGGGCGAGGGCGGCGGCGAGGACGCCGACCGTGAGGCTCAGGAGCATCTAGACGGACTCGCCGACCGAGTCCTGCGGCATGCGGCCCACTTCGCCGTTGACGGGCAGGGTCACGGTGAAGCGGCTGCCCTTGCCCGGCGCACTGACGCAGCAGATCGACCCGCCGTGGCTCTCGACGATGGACTTGGTGATCGCCAGTCCGAGACCGGCGCCCTCGATGGCGGCATGACGGGCCGACGGCGTCCGGTAGAAGCGGGAGAAGACCTGCCGGGCTTCCTGCTCCGTCATGCCCATGCCCCTGTCCTCGACGTGCAGGGTGATCTCAGACTCCGACTCCTCCGCGCGGATGCTCACCACACCGCCGCCGGGGGAGTACTTGATGGCGTTGGAGAGCAGGTTGTCGAGCACCTGCGCGATCCGCAGGGGATCGATGAGCGTCCACAGGGGATTCTGGGCGTCGGTCTTCAGCTTCACGCCGTTCTTCTGGGCCCGGAGCCTGTTGGACCGCACGCTCATCTCGATCAGCGCAGCGAGGTCCACGGGTCGCGGGTGCACCCGGACGCGGTCACCGGCGGTCGAGAGGAGGTCGGCGACGAGGTGGAGCACGCGCTCGGCATTGCGGCCCGCGACGTCGATGTACCCGCTGAGGTGGCTCGGCAGCCGATGCTCGTCCTCGAGCACCAGTTCGAGGTACCCGAGCACCGAGGTCAGCGGAGCGTGGAACTCGTGCGAGATGTTCGAGATGAAGGTGTCCTTCGCGGAGACTGCCTCCACGAGTTCGGTGACGTCGCTGCAGGCGATCAGCGCGCCCGCGATGCTGCCGTCGGCGTTCTTGATGGGGCGTGCTGCGGTGGAGAGACCGCGCTGTGCGTCGCCCTCACCCACCCAGATGAGCTCGTCGGCGAACGTCTCTCCCGTGAGGGCGCGGTAGACGGGCTGCCGGTCCACCGCCAGCGGCGTTCTGCGATCGGCCCCGAAGACGAGGCCCGGGTGGGCGTCGTCGTGGCCGGACAGCCGGTTGAACAGCTCCTGCTGGCGGTTCGTGAGGGTGGTGTTGCCGTGGGCGTCGACGGCGGTCAGGCCGACGTCGACGGTGTTGAGGATCGCGGTGAGGACGCGCTCGCGGTCGATGGCGGCGCGCAGCAGCTCGTTGAGTTCGCGGTCCTTGCGCTCGATCTCGATCTCGCGGGCCCGGGCGCCGGAGCTCGTCACGCGGATGGTGACGCCGATGCACAGCATCACGATCGGCAGCAGCAGCAGGCCCAGGTAGGACCGCAGGTGGGCCGGGTCGAAGGACCCGAGCACCGGCCAGGACGTGACGAGCAGCGAGCCGAGCACCGTGAGCGTCAGCGAGGCCCAGGGGGGCAGTGAGGACCGCATCAGCCACAGGACGGGGAAGACCACCAGAACGCCGAGGGCGGGCTGCGTCTCCATGGCACCGGCACGGACCAGGGCGATCGCGACGAAGTCGAGGATCGGGACGATGAGCAGGGACCCTCGCGGCAGTTCACGCCACGGGACGATGACCGACAGCGCCAGGAGCACCAGGATCATCGAGAAGCCGAGGTCGAACGTCGGGTCGGTCGCCAGGCCGGGCCGAAGGAGGGGTGCCGTTGCGCCGATGACGACGACGATCAGGGACAGGGGGATCTGGCAGAGCACCACGGAGCGGCCGATGCTCACTTTCGAGGCGACCGCGCGCAGCCGCGCGGCACCGGCATCCCTAGGCACGCACTTTCCGGGGAAAGAGGAGGAACTGCATTATGAAGAACTTTCCGACGCTGAGACCTACGTACTGCTCCCATTATGTAGCCCGGCCCGCGTTTTGGAATGCAAGCCGACGCGATTACGTGTCCGGGCGATGCACAATGGGAATCATGAGGAGTCGGAAAGATTGCAGTGCAGGTCAGAGGGGGGTCGGTGGCGAATGAGTGATCCGGGCGTGGCGGTGGTCATCGAGGACGACGCCGATGTGCGGAACCTCGTGGCGGCAGTCCTCAAGCAGTCGGGATTCGTCGTCCATGTGGCACCGACCGGGAGGGCGGGCGTCGATCTGGTCCGGGCCCACGACGCGGCGGTGGTCACCGTGGATGTGGGACTCCCCGACATCGACGGCTACGAGGTGCTGCGGCGGATCCGTGCGTTCAGCACCTGCTACGTGGTGATGCTGACCTCGCGGGGCGACGAGCTGGACACCCTCACGGCCCTGCAGTCGGGAGCCGACGACTACCTCACGAAGCCGTTCCGGCCGCGGGAGCTCCGGGCGCGGATCGCCGCGATGCTGCGCCGTCCGCGTGTGGCCCCGAACCAGGTGCCCGGAGTCCCTGTGCCTGCTGCGGCGGTGCCTCCGGCAGAGCCCGCCGCGCCCGTCGCGCCGCCCGCCGTCGTCGAGCACAACGGGCTCGCCCTCAATGCGGCAGCCCGCACCGTGGTGCTGGACGGGCGTGACCTGCCGCTCACCAGGAGCGAGTTCGACCTGCTCAACGAGATGCTCAAGAGCAACGGTGCAGTGAGGACCAAGGCGGATCTGGTGCGCGTGGTCCGGGGCGACTACTACGACGAGGACACCTACATCAGCGACTCGGACGAGCGCGCCATCGAGGTGCACATCGGCAATCTGCGCCGGAAGCTCGACGAGGACCCGAAGAACCCGCGCTGGCTGCAGACGGTGCGTGGTGTCGGCTACAGGCTCACCTCGACCCGTTCCTGAGGCCCGGTCGGTTCCTGGCGGCTCGTCCCGGCCGGAAGCATCAGGCGGATGCCAGGTAGCGGACCTCAAGTTCGAGGATGGTGTCGAGTCCGCAGCGTTCGATGCCGGGCAGCGCCCTGCGGGCGGTGTCGAGGTCGGAGGAGGCCACGGCGGTCTCGAAGTCCGCGGCCAGGGCGGAAAGGCGTGAGGCCCCGACCATGGCGGACGAGTTGCGGAGGCTGAGGGCTGCGTCGAGGGCTCCAGCGACGTCGCGGTTGCTGACGGAGCTCTCGAGCCGGAAGAGGCGGTCCTCGAACCCGGTGATGTAGTCGCGTGCGAAGGCGCGGGCCGGCCGGGCGTCGTTCAGCTGCCGCTCGAGGTGGGACAGGACGGCCAGGTCCAGCAGCGGGAGACTCTTCGGGGCACTATTCGACGGCACCCCCTCAGGCTACGACCGTGATCTGACGGTTCGCGGTGAAGTCGGCCGATGCTGAGCGAGAAATGCGGAAGCGCTGATCCGTATCCGTGTCCCGGGTTCCGCTTACTGACCGGCGAACGTATCGATCACGTTGAGTACGGCAGGTCCGAGGATCACGATGAACAGCACGGGGAAAATGAACAGGAGCAGGGGGAACAATACGGCGACGGGCAATTTCATCGCCTTTTCCTCGGCCCGCTGGCGGCGCTTCACCCGCATCACTTTGGCCTGCGTCCGCAGGACCCCCGACAGGGCGATGCCGTAGGCGTCCGCCTGGACGATGGCCTTCACGAAACTGCGCAGCTCGGGGATGGTGCTCCGCTCGGCCATGGCGAGATAGGCTTCGCGCCTGCTGCGACCCACCTGCATGTCCTGCAGCGTGCGGACGAGCTCCTCGGCCAGGGGGCCTTTCCCCGTCTCCCCGGCACGCTGCATGGCGCTTTCGAACCCGAGCCCCGCTTCGACGGAGATCAGCATCTGGTCGAGCGTGTTGGCCAGTTCCAGGGCCATCGCCTTCTGGCGCTCCTGGCCCCTGCTGTAGAGCAGCAGATCGGGGACGAAGTAGCCGAGCACCGTGATGAAGAGCGCCAGCAGCACGAAGAGCCTGCTCGGGTTGGACTGCAGCAGGAACAGGCCGGCCAGGCCACCGGCGAGGCCGAGGAGGGGTTTGGCCGTGAGGACCTTCGCCAGGGGCATCGAGGCCGGGCGTCCTGCGAGGGAGAGCAGATGGTCGAGTTTCGCCACGTAGGCCCGGGGAGTGAGGCGCCGGCCGAGTCGGAGCAGGGAGTTCTGCCGGCCCCCGGCAACAGGGGCGAGGCCCCGACCCTGGTTGAGGTTGCCCTGCACCGTGCGGCGTACCTTCGCGTCCGAGGTGAGCAGTGCCCAGGCGAAGTAGCCGATGGGCGCGGAGGTCAGCAGGAGCGAGGCGAGCAGGATGAGGTCCACGGGTCTGCTTCCTTCAGAATTTCAGGTCGATGATCTTGCGCAGCCAGAGCCCGCCGATGGTCATCATGACGGCAGCCCCGCCGAGCATGACCCACCCCAGCGGCTTGGTGAACAGGGGATCGACGTACCCGGGGCTGACGACGGTGAGCATCAGCGCGATGCCGAAGGGCAGGGCAGCGAGGATGTAGGCGGAGAACTTGCCCTCCGCCGCCAGCGCCCGGATGTGCCCCTTGATCTCGGTGCGCTCGCGGATCGTATGGCCCACCTGGTCGAGCACGTCGGCGAGGTCTCCACCGACCTCGCGGTTGATCTGGATGGCCTGGGCGATCCATGCGAAGTCCTCGTTCTGCATGCGCTCCGAGGTGTCCATGAGCGAGGCGAGGAGATCCTTGCCGAGGCTCGTCTCGGCGACGATCCTGCGCATCTCCTCGGACGTCGGGCTGTCGGCCTCCGTCGCTGCGGCGTCGATCGCGCGGAGGATGCTGTGGCCTGCGCGGAGGCCGCCGGTGAGCAGCTGCAGGGTGTCCCCGAGCTGTGCGTCGAAGCGACGACGTCGTCGTCCTGTCAGGAACGAGACCACCAGATGCGCAGCGGCCGGGGACAGCAGGAGCAGGAGGACGCCGATGACCGGTGCGAGCAGCGCCCAGCCGAGCAGGAGGCCGGTGACACCCGCGAGGATGACGAGCAGGTACACCTCGGCCTGGCTCAGCTTCACCCCCGCGGTCTCCAGGACCTGCTGGTTCAGGAAGCGCATCGGACGGCGCTGCAGATAGCGGTCCATCGCCCGCCCGATGGCTCCCGCGAAGCGCGAGAGCTGCGAGTCCGGCTGGTCCACCGGCGGTCGGCGGCGATCGAGCGGCACGGGGGACTGGAGCGGCCTGAGTGCGATGAGGGCGAGCACGATGGCGCCGATGACGAGGGCGAGCCCGGCGAGGAGCAGGACGGTCATGCGGTTATCGCCCGCGCGGAGGGACGGATCCGAAGACGGCGGGGGACACCGTGATGCCCATGTCCTCGAACCGCTCCATGAAGCGGGGACGGATGCCCGTGGGGACGGGTCTGCCGAGGAAGCGGCCCTTGTGGTCCACACCCGCGGAGTAGTCGAAGACGAAGGCGTCCTGAAGGGTCACGACATCGCCCTCCATGCCCTGTACCTCGGTGACATGCGTGATGCGGCGGCTTCCGTCCCGGAGCCGCGAGATCTGGACCACGAGGTTGACGGCCGACGCCAGTTGTTCGCGGATGGCGCGCAGGGGCAGGTCCATGCCGGCCATGAGGACCAGCGTCTCGAGGCGTGCGACGGCGTCTCGGGGTGAGTTGGCGTGCACGGTGGAGAGGGAACCGTCGTGGCCGGTGTTCATGGCCTGCAGCATGTCCAGGGACTCACCGCCACGTACCTCGCCGATCACGATGCGGTCCGGGCGCATGCGCAGGGAGTTGCGGACGAGGTCGCGGATGGTCACGGCGCCCTTGCCCTCGGTGTTCGGGGGGCGGCTCTCGAGGCGCACCACGTGCTGCTGCTGGATCTGGAGCTCCACCGCGTCCTCGATGGTGACGATGCGTTCGTCGTCGGGCAGGAAGGACGACAGCACGTTGAGGAGGGTGGTCTTGCCGGTGCCGGTGCCGCCGGAGACGATGATGTTGAGCTTGGCCTTGACGCACGCATCGAGCAGTTCGGCCATCTCCGGCGTGAGGGTCCCGAAGTCGATGAGGTTCTGGACCGTGAGCGGTACCTTGCTGAACTTGCGGATGGTCAGTGAGGACCCGTTGACGGCCAGCGGTGGGATGACGGCATTGACGCGTGAGCCGTCCTCGAGCCGCGCGTCCACGAACGGGGACGACTCGTCGATGCGGCGGCCTACCTTCGAGACGATCCGCTCGATCACACGCCGGAGGTGCTCCTCCGAGCTGAACCGCGATTCGCTCAGGGTCAGCCGGCCCTTCTGCTCCACGTAGATCTGGTCCATCCGGTTCACCATGATCTCGGTGACGGACGCGTCGTCGAGGAGGCGCTGCAGCGGGCCGAAACCCAGGACGTCGTCGGCCACGTCCTGGATCAGCCGACGCCGTTCGTCCGGACTCAGCGGCACCTGTTCGGCGTCGATGATCTGGCTCAGCTCCTCACGGGCGATGGCCTTGAGGTCGTCCTCGGTGATCGAGGTGTCGCTGGCACGGACGCCCATGCGCTCGAACAGTGCGGACGCGGCGCGCTGCTTGAGGCCGGCGAAGACGTCGACCTTCGCCGTCCCCGGCTTCTCGGGAGCGTCGCGGACGATGGCAGGGGAGAGGGTCGCCGGGCGCGGCTCCTCGGCGGGCACGGCGGGTTCCGGGTCGACGACGGGGGGCGCGGCCGTGAGGCCTGCGGCCTGGATGCGGGCGGAGAGCTTCATCGGACAACCACGCGGCGGTGTGTCTTGCGCTGCGACTTGGCACGCCACTCGTGGTCGAAGCGCTGCACGAGGTCGGTGAGGCTCTTCGTCGCGGGATCGCGCACCTTGTCCTGCAGGAGTGGGACCCCGCGGTTCGTCGCAAGCGTGATGGCGCGGGATCGGGGGATCGACACATCGACGGGGGCAGCAAGGGTCGCCTCGATGTCCTGCACGGAGAGTCCGGTCCTGGTGTCCGCGAAGTTGAGGACCACGTGCCGTGTCTCCGGGAGGAGGTTGAGCTTGCTCAGGACGTCGAGTCCGGTGCGGAGACCACGCACGCTGGGCACGTCCATGCCGGTGACCCAGACGGCATCGGTGCACTGTTCCAGTGCGGCGAGGCTGGGTTCGGTGAGCCCTGGCCCGGTGTCGACGACGACGTAGCGGAACTCGAGGGCGAGCTGCTGGATCAGGCGGGTCACCTGCTCGGAACTGATGCGGTCGGCGTCGGCGGGGTTGCGCGGACCGCACAGCGCATAGATGCCCGAGGGGTGTGCCGTGAGGAACGCCTTGAGGACCATGGTGTCCTGTGTCGCGGCACCCGACACGGCGTCGAGCACCGAGTACTCGGGGTTCAGGTAGAGGCTCGTGGCCACGTCGCCGAACTGGAGGTCGAGGTCCACGATGACGACGCTCAGCGGTGCGATCTTCCCCAGCCCCACCGCGAGGTTCGTCGCGATCGTCGTCTTGCCGACGCCGCCCTTGGGGGAGAAGACCCCGATGACCAGTCCACTCTGCTTCTCGTGCGCGAGCTGCGCGTCGGTCCGCTGGCGGGTGGCGAACGCCTGGCAGGCGCGCTCGAGCTGGGCGCGGATGCTCGGCACGTCGGCGAGCGGCGACAGGATGTCGCGCACGCCGGCGCGCATGGCCTGCAGGGCGATCTCGGGGTGCGCGTCATGCACCAGCACCACGCTGATCTCGGGGAACTTCACGTCCACGATGATCGCCAGGCGCAGGGCGTCCTCGATGGCGACGCCCGGCCCGAACACCAGTACCTCGGGACGCTCGAGGGTGAGCTGGTCGAAGACCGCGTCGGAGTCGCCGGACAGGACGCTCGCGGGCAGGCTCTTGACGTGCCCCTGCAGCCCGCTGGCGACGGCGAGGCGCATCTTCTGCTCGAAGTCGGAGCTGGGAGTGATCAGGACGAATCGGCTCATCGGTACAGCACCTTGTCGTGGATGGTGATGGGTTCGGGGCTCTCCATCGCCGTGGTGGGCTCCTTACTGAGCCAAATCCGCTCGAACTCGTTGCCGAAGACCAGCTTTGTCGCTTGCTCTTCAGTGACGGCTACCGTCAGCATGAGCGAGCCGGATGGCAGGGCTTCCGCCTCGGCCCGTGCCTGCTCCTCAGGTGTTGCTGCCGGATCGACGGCTGCCGCTGATGGAGCGCGCTGTACCGACGTCACCAGGACCTTGTGCAAAACCAATTGCGTAGTGTCAGCGCCGGGTTCATCGGGCAGCGTGCCCGGCGTCATGGAGATGAAGATCCCCACGGTGTCTCCAGGCACAAGCTTGCCCCCTACAGCCTTCGCCGGCTCGACCGTGAACGACACTTCCTGCAGGCCCTCGGGCACCTCGACACTTCCGGTGATCGAGGTATCGTCCGGGTCCACGAGCCGCTCCGTGAGCACCTGCTCGCCGGGCATGAGCTCCACGGCGGTGACCTTCCCGGTGTAAGCATCGAGGTCCTTGAGCGCGGTGGGGGCGACGGCGGTGGCCGGTAGCTGCTGCGTGGTGAGGAAGGGCATGAGCTCCTCCGTCGGCGTACCCGCCGGAACAGCGGTCGCGACGACGAGGACGTCGACAGGGTCGAGACCCGCGACGGCGCGTGCTTCGGCGCCCTGCGTGTAGCCGAAGAGCATCATCGCCCCGACGAGGGCGAGCACGACGGCCGCGACGCCGGCCAGGAGACGGGATTTCATGGGGTTGCTTCCTCGAGGGTGAGACGGACCACGGCACCCATGGTCGGGTTGTAGGGGCCGAGCGTGTAGGCGGAGTCCAGGCTGACCATCTTGACGAATCTGCCGATGATGCCGATGCATTGCGTGGAACTGCACTTGTAGCCGGGGTAATAGTTGTCACGGAAGGAGTCGGGAAAGGTGGAATTGCCTTCTTGCTTGAACTTCCAGCCGTGCACTTCGAAGGCAGCAAAACCGATGAGCTGATACACCGCGTTATTGCCGCTGTCGCTGACACTGCGGTAGATGGGGAACAGGCCGATAGGTGCTTCGCCGGCTTCGATCTTCGTCCGCCATTCCTGCAGCAGGGGGACGCAGTCGTGGGGCGCTCCGGTGTTACCGGTGTTACTGCCCGAGGCACTGTGTGCGATGTTGACTAATGCTTCACACTTGTCTGCTACTTGATTGAGGCTGCCGAAGCCTCCCGGGGGGCCGCCGGCGCAGGCAGGCGTGGCGTCGGATTTCTTGCGGAACTCGACGACCTGCCAGCCGGGGCCGTCCTTCAGTTCGCACTCGGAGAAGGTGATGGGAAACGGGGCGGGCCCGGCAGTGGGGCTGCCCCACTCGGCCGTCGATGCCGCAGTCACCTCGCTGGAGCTGATCCCCAAAACGTTGGCAAAGAGGAGTGACATGCGGTTGGGAGCCTGGCCGTCCTGAAGCGCGCCGGTGGTGACTGTCACCTTGCGGGTGCTCTTGTTGACGATCACGTTCTTCACGTTGGTCTTCGCGTCGAGTGCGTTGCTGTTGGCGAGGCTGCGAGCGATAGGCGACGTCGAAGCACAGTCACCATCGCTGAGGTCCACAGCACACTTCTGTGCGATGGCGAACGCACCGGCGTCCGCGCCGTTCTGCAATTGGGCCTTCTCGGAGACGAGCATGCCGACGTCGATTGCCAAGGCCGCGAAACCGAGCAGAACGACCATGAGGAGGGCGACGAGTACGCTGACGGCGCCCTGCTCCCGGGCATCCTCGGGCTTCGCTGTGTGCTGCCTCAACCGCCGCACAGCATGACTCCCTTGCCCGTCATCGAGAACGGCCCGGCGATCTTCGTGAGGGTGCTCAACGTGTACGTGATGGTGACAGTGGCTGTGCCGCCTCCCGGGCAGGGGGTTGCCGCCGTCGAACCAGGGACCGAGATCGCGATGTCTGTTGCTTTGAGTGGCGGGCTGAACCTGCCCGCAGCGGTGATCGCCGATGCCCGGGCCTTTGTCGTGTCCTTCGAGATGGCCATGACACGAACGCCCTCGCGGGCGGCATTGGTCAGCGTTACCTGCGCGTTGAAAGCTCTGCCGAACTCCATGATGCCGAGGAGGAGCAGGATGAGAATGGGCAGAACGAGAGCCATTTCGACGGCAGCGGCGCCCCGTTCTTTCATCGATTGCTCCCTGGTTGACGGTTGGCCGAGCAGAGCGTTCGTAGGACCGAACGAACGCTCTGCTCGGCCGAGTGAATTTATGCGACTAGGCGCAGCGTGGCTCCGTTGCGGGTGTGCCAGCGGCGCCGTCAACGCCAGGCACGGCGGCGCTGCCAGCCGAGAAGTTGCCGCCCGAGATTGCGCAGGATGCCTTGACGAAGGACGTTTTTAGGCCCCCACCGAGCAGCGTGACCGCCGCGATGATGACGACGGCGATGAGGGCGACCATGATGCCGTACTCGACGGCAGTGGCGCCGTCTTCCTTGCGGACCAGGCGGGGGAGGATGTGCATGCGGGTGTTCGAGACGAGGAACATGTGGAGACTCCTGAGGGGGACGGTGCGGCTGGCCCAGCGCCAGCACTGCCAGAAAGCTAGCAACCCCCGGACACGCAGGACCGTCCCTGCCCTGATCCTGATCGAACGCTCGCACTATTGCACTGTCCCTGCGCAGAATCTGCGCCCGCGCTGCCGTCAAGCTCGGTTTCACGAACCGGGCACGACGTATGCGGACAGAAGCAGGGTCGGACGACGCAACGGATCGGTCCCACCGCCGGATGTACCAGGCGTACAGCTCGCTAGGTGCTCGTGGCGTGCATAGTCGGAGGCGTGCCGGCCGGGCTGTCCGACCCCTGTGGATCGCCCTGACGGTCGTGCCGGTCCGAACGGCCGGCTGCGGTGCCGCCACCAAGGAACCCGACGACGACGAGCACAACACCTCCGAGGAACGTTGCCGACAGGATCGCGGGATCCGGCGACAGCAGGGGGAGGATGCCGCGCCCAACCGGCAGGGTCCCTGCACCCTGGACGGTCCCGAAAGCAGCAAGGGCCCCGACACCGCCGAGCACGAGACCCGGGACGACGCTCCCGAGGGCCAGCGGCACGACCGTCCATCGACGCGTCGCGCTCGCCGTCGGACCCCGCGCCGCCCGTGGCCTCGGATCCTCGGCGCTCCGGGGACCACTCGCACCTGCCAGGGGTGCCGGCAGGATGACCGTAAGAGCCGCCAGCAGACAGAGCACCAGGATCAGCCACGCGAGGGGGGCGAGAGGTGCACCCAGCGGATCGACGGCCGCCGTCGTGACCACCGATCCCTCCGGCACCGAAGCACCGAGGGAGGCAGCGATCGACTCCGCGTCCGCTGCCGGGACCCAGTACTCGGACGGCTCGGCAGGGCCGTTCTCCGTGACCAGCAACGCATGGGAGGCGGTCCGGAGATCCGCGAGCGCGCCCGTCCCGCCCGTGACACCGGGTAGCGCGGGATGGACAGAGGCGACGACGGCAGCGAGCGCGGTGTCGCCGACCACGAGTTCGAGCGCATCGCCCTCCTGCGCACCGATCGACGAGGTGACAGCGACGGGTACGGGACTGCGGGTGGCACGCGTGGCGAGCCGGACCGTCAACGGTCCATCCGGCAGGGTGGCCACACTGAAGCCTGCACCGTCCTCCGGATCCGCCACGCCCGCCTCCACGGTTCCGGGAAGCGACGGCACGACGGCGAGGCCCGACGCGGCCGCGAAACGGCTCTCACCGGAGCCGATCCCAGCATCCGACGAGGAGCGCACCAGCGTCAGGGAGAACCCTGCACTGGCGGGCATCGATGATCCCCCGGACGGCGTCACCACGAAGTCCAGCGCCGCGATCGCCTCTGCCCGCAGGCCCTCGGGGATCGAGAAGGACAGCGAATGCTGCTGGGTCTGGTCCGCAGCGAGCGAGAGCGTCCCCGCGGGGATCCTTCGGAGCGTGCCGTCCTCACGCTCGAGCCACGCCGCGACCCCGACGCGCAGGGCGGACGCCGGGCCGGCCGCGGGCTCGCCGAGCGGCCCGGTGGTCAGCTGGAGGCGCACCTGGCGCGCGGACGGCTGCAGATCGAGTGCCGGCTCGGGTGCCGGGATCGCTGTAAGCAGCTCGTCTCCCAGCGGCCCGGCGTCGAGGCCTGCATCCCGGGGGAGCACGGCCGACAGCGAAGCCGCGTCGGCGGCAACCACTTCCAAAGCCGTCCCGCCCATCGTGCCGGGTGTGCGCAGTACCCGGGACGAGGGTGTGTCTTCGGGCAGCGGCACGTCGGCGGCGTCCGTGCCTGCGGGCACCACGATCCGCACGTCGCCCCCGTTGGTCAGTGCGGCCGCCGAACGTGCGGCGGCGTTCGTGGTCCCCACGACCATACCGGCGAGGGTTCCGGCACCGACCGTCAGCACCACGGCGAAGACCACGATGGACCGCTGCAGGGTCCGGCCGGTCGTCCCGGGCACAGGGGACTCCGGCTCCCAGCTGCGGGCATCGCGACGACGACGGACGGCCGCAGCGACACGCACGAGGAGCGCCGCCACGAGCAGGGAACCCACGGACACCACGACGGCCGGCGCGACGGACAGGGGCGGCAGGTCTCCGCTGTCCATGAGATGGGGAAGAACGAGGGCGAGGCCTGCGGTGCCGATCGATGCCGCCACGACGAGGCGACCGAACGGCAGGCCTGTGACGGTCTCTCGAGGGCCTCGCCGCAGGTGGACACCGGCAACTGCCCCGAGCAGAGCCACGAGGACCAGCCCGTTGAGCGCGAGGTTCTGCGTCATCCGGTGGGACGCGGCGACCTCCGTGAGGACCGAGGGCAGGTCGCCGGTCAGCGTGACGCCCTCCGGCGCGGTGCCCTGCTGCCCCAGATCTGAGGGAAGGCTCTCGAGCCGTTCGGCCGTGCTGCCCGCGGCCCCGGCTGACGGGTCGTCCGGCAGGGTGAACTGGAGGCCGACGCTCGCCGGAGCGGAGAAGTGCGAGAGGTCGGCAGCGGGGACGCCGAGGACCAGCCCCGTGCTCGCGGCGTCGCCGGCCGCCCTGTCCAGGAGCGCCGCATCGGGGCCCTCCGGCGAGGTTCCCGCCACACGCAGGCGCAGTGTGCCCTGCGTCCCCGTCACCGCCAGCGTGTCTCCGTCCGCTAGCCCAAAGCGCTCCGCCGACGCGCCCCCGACGGTCACGGGTATCGCGCCGTCGGCAACCGGCCCGGCATCATCGGCCCGCCAGCCCACCGCCGTCACGCGGAGGTCCGCGGGGAGGTTCACGGCAGAACCGCCCGAGGCGACGACGTCGACCGCTGCGCTCGCCGACCACTCGCGCACTGCGAGCGACGACGACAGGGTGGTGAGTGCCGGGGCGGCCTGCAGCCGTCGATCGGTGTCGGGGCCCGCCGGTACGGAGAGCTCCGCCGACGCGGAGGCGGCACGCGGGGAGGCCCGCAGTGCTGCGTCGGAGGCGACGCCCGGGCACAGGAGGAGTGCGACGGCGACGACGATCACGGCCGCGAGCCAGAGACCGAGCCGGATGCCGACGGATGCGGGACGTCGCGTGCTCTGCGTCCCCATGCCCACCTAGAACCCCCGGCCTCTTTTCCGGCCATCCTATCCAGCAGTTCCACGGGCGCCGGCTCATTTTGACCCATGGCAGCGCGGCACGCTATCCTTGGAAGTCGTTGTGCGTATCCCTTCTCGATACGTCTGCGCCTCACGGAGCGGTTCAGTTGCAGAACCACCTGGCCCGGAGGCGGAGCCGAGATTCACGGGATGACTGGTCGTATTTCAGCCCTCACCTGAAGTTCCGGTAGCGCATGAATAAGCTGAGCCCGCGGGTACGGAGATCTCCGTGGATGCGGGCGACACCGAAATAGAAACGAAGGCCATAACCGTGCGTACGTACACCCCGAAGCCAGGCGACATCAACCGCCAGTGGCACGTAATCGATGCAACCGACGTCGTCCTCGGCCGTCTTGCCAGCCAGACCGCAATCCTGCTCCGCGGTAAGCACAAGCCGACCTTCGCTCCCCACATGGACATGGGCGATTTCGTCATCATCATCAACGCCGAGAAGGTTGCCCTCACCGGCTCCAAGCTCGAGCAGAAGCGCGCCTACCGCCACTCGGGTTACCCGGGCGGCCTGAAGTCGACCAGCTACGTGGAACTCCTGGACAAGAACCCGGAGCGCGCAGTCGAGAAGGCTATCCGCGGCATGCTTCCCAAGAACTCGCTCGCCGCCCAGCAGATCGGCAAGCTGAAGGTCTACCGCGGCGCCGAGCACCCCCACGCCGCGCAGCAGCCCCAGACGTTCGAAATCACCCAGGTCGCCCAGTAGTCCTGGCCACCAGTACTAAGAAATCACTTCAAGGAGAACCGTGGCTCAGAACACTGAAGAGCTGAATGAATCGACTGAGGAGCTCACGAGCTACACCTCAGAGTCCACCGAAGGTGGCGAGACGGCCGTCAAGGAGCGTCCCGCGCTGACCGTCGGCGGCGGAGCCGTCGGACGCCGCAAGGAAGCTGTCGCCCGCGTGCGCCTCGTCCCCGGCACCGGCAAGTGGATCGTCAACGGGCGCGAGCTCGCCGACTACTTCCCGAACAAGCTGCACCAGCAGGAAGTCAACGACCCCTTCAAGCTCCTCGAGCTCGACGGCGCCTACGACGTCATCGCCCGCATCCACGGTGGTGGACCCTCCGGCCAGGCCGGTGCCCTCCGCCTCGGTGTGGCGCGCACGCTGAACGAGATCGACCGCGAGAACAACCGCCCCGCCCTCAAGAAGGCAGGCTTCCTGACCCGTGACGCCCGCGTCATCGAGCGTAAGAAAGCCGGTCTCAAGAAGGCACGCAAGGCGCCTCAGTACTCCAAGAGGTAATTTTCGCCTTCCCCGAGCGGAATCGCAGGCGCGATTCCGCTCGGGTCCCCTCGGCGAAAATTGCCTCTTGGCTCCACGCTCCAGGGCGCGGGCTGGGTCACATTCTTTCGTTATGTGGGGACACGCGCTGATGCCCGTCCGGGCTTCCGGACGGGCATCGTGCTTTAACCTCATGAGTATCACCCGTAGCGGTTTGCTGTTCTTCACCTAGGATGATCAACGATGAGCAAGTTATTCGGCACCGATGGTGTGCGCGGCCTGGCCAACGGCCTGATCACGGCCGAACTGTCCCTGCAGCTGGCCCAGGCAGCAGCTGTCGTCCTCGGTCATGACGCCGTCGACGGCGGACGCCGCCCCACGGCGGTGATCGCCCGCGATCCCCGCATCAGCGGTGACTTCATTGCGGCTGCTGTCGAGGCCGGTCTGGCGAGTTCCGGTGTGGACGTGTACGACGCCGGCGTGCTGCCCACGCCTGCCGCTGCCTTCCTCGTGGCCGACCTCGACGCCGACTTCGGCGTCATGATCTCCGCCTCGCACAACCCGGCACCGGACAACGGCATCAAATTCCTCGCCCGCGGTGGCAACAAGCTCAGCGACGCCCTCGAGGACGCCATCGAGGCCGAGATGGCCAACCCCGTGCGCCGTCCGGTGGCCGGCGACGTGGGACGCATCCAGCGCTTCGCCGACGCCGAGGACCGCTATGTGGTCCACCTGCTCCAGACCCTCCCGAACCGGCTCGATGGACTGAAGGTCGTCATCGACTGTGCGCACGGAGCAGCGAGCGGCTGCTCGCCCGAGGTCTTCCGGAACGCCGGTGCGGACATCGTGGTCATCGGCGCCGCCCCCGACGGCGTCAACATCAACGACGGCTACGGCTCCACCCACCTCGAGAAGCTGCAGGCGGCCGTCGTCGAGCACGGTGCCGATCTCGGCATCGCCCACGACGGCGACGCCGACCGCTGCCTCGCCGTGGACCACGAGGGCACCGTGGTGGACGGCGACCAGATCATGGCCGTCATGGCGCTGGCCATGAGGGACGCCGGGAAGCTCAGGGAGGACACGCTCGTGGCCACCGTGATGAGCAACCTCGGACTGAAGATCGCCCTGCGTGAGGCCGGCATCACCATCAAGGAGACCGCAGTGGGCGACCGCTACGTCCTCGAGGGGATGCGCGACGGCGACTACAGCCTCGGTGGCGAGCAGTCCGGGCACGTGATCTTCGCCGACCACGCGACCACGGGTGACGGCGTGCTCACCGGGCTGCAGCTCGCGGCACGCATCACCGGTACCGGCCGGAGCCTGAAGGAACTCGCGGCGGTCATGACGAGGCTGCCGCAGGTGCTCATCAACGTGCGGGGCGTGGACCGCACCGCGGCCAACTCCGACGAGGGGGTGCAGAATGCCGTGCGTGAGGCCGAGGCCCTGCTCGGCGAGACCGGCCGCGTGCTGCTGCGTCCGTCCGGCACGGAGCCGGTGGTGCGGGTGATGGTCGAGGCGACCGACATCGCGACCGCGCAGCGCATCGCCGAGGAACTCGCCGCGACCGTGCAGGACCGCCTGTCCCTCGAGCCCGCCGTCTGACGGACCGCCGTCCGGAGGGTCTCCCGACGCCGCCTGCCCTGCCCGGCTACAGTGCCCGCATGGACACCAGCAGACCGGACGACGATCAGGACCAGCAGAAGGCGACCCTTCTCCTGTACCTGCAGCGACGACGCGCCGACCTCGCGGGGAAGCTCGAGGGGCTGGGCGAGTACGACCTCCGCCGGCCCCTGGTGCCCTCGGGTACCAACCTGCTCGGGCTCGTGAAACACGTGGCGTCTGTGCAGCTCGAGTACTTCGGGGAGGTCTTCGGGCGTCCCGGTGAGCGGTCGTTCCCCTGGCTGGGCGAGGACGCCGAGCCCGAGGCGGACATGTGGGCGACGCCCAATGAGTCCCGTGACGCCATCCTCGCCCTCCATCACTTCTCGGCCGCCCACAGTGATGCCACCATCGAGGCACTGCCGCTCGACGCGCGGGGCACCGTGCCGTGGTGGCCCGAGGAGCGGCGCGAGGTCACCCTCCACACGGTCCTCGTCCATGTGATCTCCGAGATCGCCCAGCACGCGGGACACGCCGACATCCTGCGCGAACTCATCGACGGATCGATCGGCCGCGGGCCGGGCGATCCCAATCTCGGGGATCTCGGCGCCGAGGAGCGGGCGCGGTATGCGAGCCGTGTCGAGGCCGCCGCACGAGCCGCGGCGGGCATGCCGGGCTGAAGCCCTCCAGCGACGCGTGGGCCGCCCGGCCGCCGTCAGTCCACGCGGGCGCTGCCGCTGCGGACGCACGACGAGACCTGCGCCCGGCACGGTCGGTCGCAGCCCGCCGCACGGCTCGAGGACCCGACGAGCAGGCGCCGGACGGCGTCGTCGTAGCGCGTCAGCGCGATCTCGGCGATCACCGGGCTAGGGAGCAGCGGAGCGCTCACCACGTCGGCACCGGCCTTCGCCAGCTGGTCGTGGAAGTAGCCCGGAGCCAGCAGGTAGGACGCCACCGCGACAGGGGGCGTCCCCGTGCCGGTGCGCAGGGCCGCGACGGCGTCGGGGACGGAAGGGACGGCCTTCGAGCCGAAGCCTGCCCGCACCCGGCCTGTCCTGAGCTCGGCGAGGACCGCCTGTACCTCGGCGACATCCTCCGCGGCGCAGGCGTCGGAGGAACCCGCGGCGGCGAGCACCACGGGATCGGCGTCGGCGACCCCCGCCTCGGTGAGCCGCTGCTGGAGCACCCGGGCGAGCCGCGGGGCCGGACCCAACGGGAGGGCCGACACCGTTCCCGGCCTGCCCGCTGCCGCCCGGGCGATATCCACCTTGACGTGATAGCCGACGGAGAGCAGCAGCGGCACGATGACCGCCGGACGGCCCGCCGGAAGGGACGCGACCACGTCCACGAGGTCCGGCTGCTGCACGTCCACGTAGGCCTCGCGGACCTCCACCTCCGGACGGAGCGCCTGGATCCGCGCGCGCACGGCGTCGATCTCCCGCCGACCCTGTGCGTTGTCGGTGCCATGGGAGCAGGCGATGAGGACAGGTGGGCCGTCGGGTGCCCGGTGCGCGGTCATGCCAGCCATTGAAGCACCGTCCACCGCTCAGGCGGCGACGTCGACCTCGACGACGCCGTCCACGCACCGCACGGGATAGGCGCGGAGGCCCTCGCCTCCGGACAGGCGTGCCCCGCTCACCAGGTCGTAGACCTCCTTGTGGAGGGGCGAGGCGATCGTCGGAGCCGTCCCCCGCGATCCCACGATGCCCCGTGCCATGACGGCTGCCCCGGTGCGCGGATCGATGTTGCCGACGGCGTGTACCCGGTCGCCGGGCAGCCGGAACAGGGCGATCTGCTCCTGGCCCACCAGCGCCGCCTCGCCCCAGCACTCCTCGAGGTCGTCGAGGCGGCAGACGGCGACCCACGAGGTCTCCGAGAGGGCAGGACGCTGCAGGATGAGCTCGGTCATGGGGCGTTCTCCTCGGTGGCGGATGCGTTCCTGCAACGCTAGGCCGCCGACATGTCATCGACGTCCCGGTGCTGTTGCGCCGCGGTAACGTCCGCCTCACGGTGGACGCTCCGGCCCGTGAGCCCGAAGTTAACCTTGCGACACATCGGTGACACACGCGGGAAATTGCCCGTTCGTACCGTGGAGGCAGAGAGCAGCGGGAGCGCCCCGGTCCGGACGGAAGGCACCACATGAGCGAGACCCGATCACCCCGGCACGCCGAGACCGGTGCCGCGCCACGCGAACGGCGCATCGTCGTCGTGGGCGGCGGGCCGGCCGCCCACCGGTTCGTCGAGGCGTTGTGGCGGCGCGGCACCGAGGGACTGCACATCACCGTCCTGACCGAGGAGGCCCACGCACCCTACGATCGGGTGGCGCTGAGCAGCGCCCTGACCGGTGACGTGGACCTCGGACTCGGGGAGCCCCTCATGTGGCGGGAACCGGCGATCCGGCTCGTGACGGGGGAGCGGGCGGTCCGCCTCGACCTCGCGGCACGGTGCGTGGACGGCGCGTCGGGCGAGAAGTACACGTACGACGACGTGGTGCTGGCGACGGGGTCGGACGCCGTGCGCCTGCCCCTGCCGGGCGCGGAGCATGCCGCCGTCTACCGGACCCTCGACGACGTGCAATGGCTGCGCTCCGAGACGGCCCGACTGGCGGCACGCCTCGGCAGGCAGCCGCGCGCCGTCGTGATCGGCGGCGGCCTCCTCGGCCTCGAGGCCGCCGGCGGGCTCCAGCAGCTCGGTGCCGCATCCACCGTGGTCAACCGTGCCGGCTGGCTCATGAACGCCCAGCTCGACCAGGGCGGCGGCCAGGCGCTCGGCCGGCTGATCAGGGCCAAGGGACTGGGGATCCACTGCGGAGGAGCGCCCGTCGCCATCGAGACGGGCGACGGCTGCGTCACGGGCGTGGCGCTGGTCGACGGGGCCGTCCTCCCGGCCGACCTCGTGGTCTTCGCCGTCGGCATCCGGCCACGGGACGAGCTCGCCCGGGCCGCAGGGCTCGAGGTGGCACCCCGCGGTGGAGTGGTGATCAGCGCGGCATGCGAGACGGCGATGCCCGGTGTGTGGGCGATCGGGGAGGTGGCGAGCTACGAGGGCGTCAGCATGGGCCTGGTGGCTCCGGCGAACGCCATGGCGGAGGTCTGCGCGGATGGCATCCTCGGAGGGCTCTCCACCTTTCCCGGCTTCGACACCGCCACGAAGCTCAAGCTCTCGGGCGTCGAGGTCGCGAGCTTCGGGGACGCGCTCGCGGAGACGGACGGGAGCCTCGAGATCGTCTACGCCGACCCCGCCAGGGGGCTGTACCAGAAGCTCGTGGTCACGGACGACGCCACGACGCTCCTCGGCGGTATCTTCGTGGGCGACGCCGCACCGTACTCCGCGCTGCGGCCACTGCTGGGACGCGAACTGCCCGCTGAACCCGGCGCCTACCTCGCCTCCGCCGCGGGAGGCGACGCCCCCTCGTCCGACCTGCCCGACGACGTCATCCTCTGCTCCTGCAACAACGTGACCGCGGGCGCCTGCCGGTCGGCGGTCCACGGCCTCGGCCCGGACGGGTCCGCCGGCGGGCCCGCACTCGACCTACCGTCCCTCAAGGCGTGCTCGCGTGCCGGGACGCAGTGCGGCTCCTGCGTCCCGATGCTCAAGAAGCTGCTCGACAGCGAACTCACGAAGGCCGGACGCACGGTCCCGAAGGGCATCTGCGAGCACTTCGCGATGTCGCGGCCCGAACTGTTCGAAGCCATCCAGGCCCTCGATCTCGCGTCCTTCCAGGACATCATCCAGCGCTTCGGGGCGTCCGAGGAGGCGAAGGCCGGCCACGGCTGCGACATCTGCAAGCCGGCCATCGGCTCCATCCTCGCCACCCAGCGCGGGGAGTACGTGCTCGACGGCGGGCGAGGGACCCTGCAGGACACCAACGACCGCGCGCTCGCGAACATGCAGCGCAACGGCACCTACTCCGTGGTGCCCCGCATCCCCGGCGGCGAGATCACGCCGCAGAAGCTCGCGGTCATCGCGCAGGTCGCCGAGCAGTTCGGCCTGTACGTGAAGCTGACCGGCGCCCTGCGGATCGACCTCTTCGGGGCCCGGCTGGAGCAGCTGCCGGAGATCTGGAAGATCCTCGTCGAGGCCGGGTTCGAGTCCGGCCAGGCCTACGGCAAGGCGCTGCGGAACGTGAAGTCCTGCGTGGGGTCGACGTGGTGCCGGTTCGGCGTGCAGGACTCCGTGGCGATGGCGATCGACCTGGAGCTGCGCTACCGCGGGCTGCGGGCCCCGCACAAGTTCAAGATGGGTGTCTCGGGCTGTGCCCGCGAGTGCGCCGAGGCCCGGAGCAAGGACGTCGGCGTGATCGCCACCGACCAGGGCTGGAACCTCTACGTCGGAGGGAACGGCGGCTTCCAGCCCGCTCATGCCCAGCTCCTCGCCCAGGACCTCGACGGCGAGACGCTCATCCGGTACATCGACCGCTACCTCATGTACTACATCCGCACCGCCGATCGGATGCAGCGGACGGCGCGCTGGATGGACGACCTCGACGGCGGCCTCGACCACGTGCGCGACGTCGTCGTCGGCGACTCGCTCGGGATAGCCGCGGATCTCGAGGCCGCGATGGCCCGCCACGTCGAGCACTACGAGGACGAGTGGGCTGCCACCCTGAAGGACCCCGACAGGCTCCGCCGCTTCCGGTCCTTCGTGAACGCCCCGGAGGCCGCCGACCAGTCGATCGTCCTCGTCGAGGAGCGGGGCCAGCGCCGCCCTGCGACGCAGGAGGAGATCGACGCCGGAGCCGCTCGCGTGGGTCTGGGAGCAGTGATCCCCGTCCGCGTCCCGACGGGACCGGCAACAGGAAGCCTGGAGGGCTGAGCCGTGCACCTCGACATCGACCTGACCGGACGCCGTGTGGTGGTCGTCGGACCGGCGGGAGCGGCACGGCGGATCGTCGCCCGGTACGGCGCCTCCGGGGCCTTCGTCGACCGCTTCGACACGGTCGCGTCGGCCCTCGGCGCGCTCGACGGTGCGACCCTCGTCGTGCGGGTGGAGGGAGCGGGCACGGACGACGACGGGCTCCTGCACCAGCGCTGCCGGGAGGCCGGCACGCTCCTGACCCGGGAGCCGGCCGCCTCCGGGGCCGGGCACGTGAGCCTGGTCGGTGGCGGCCCCGGCGCCCGGGGACTCCTGACCCTCGACGCTGCCGCCGCGCTGAGGGACGCGGACGTCGTCCTCTACGACCGGCTCGGGCCCACGGAGTCGCTGGCCGAGATCGCACCGTCGGCGGAGCTCGTCGACGTCGGGAAACTGCCCGGCCACCACCGCGTACCGCAGGCGGGCATCAATGCCCTCCTGGTGCGGCACGCCCTCGCAGGGCGGCACGTCGTGCGCCTGAAGGGCGGCGACCCCTTCGTGTTCGGACGCGGCAGCGAGGAGCTCGCCGCGTGCCTGGAGGCGAGGGTGCCCTGCACGGTGCTGCCGGGGATCAGCTCGTCGATCGCCGTCCCGGCAGCCGCGGGGATCCCCGTCACGCACCGCGGCGTCAGCCACCTCTTCACCGTGGTCTCCGGACACGCGCCGCTGACCGACGAGGAGCATCTGCACCTCGCCGGTCTCGGCGGGACCATCGTGGTGCTCATGGGTGTCTCGACGCTGCCGCAACTGGTGGCGGGCCTCGGCCGGGCGGGCATGCGCCAGGACATGCCGGTCGCCGTCGTCGAGCGCGGGTACAGCGCGTCGCAGCGGACGACGTCGGGGACGCTGGCCACGATCGTCACGGCCGCAGGTGCCGCACGCTGCCAGTCTCCCGCGGTCCTGGTGATCGGCGAGGTGGTGCGCGTGGGTCTCGAACTGCAGGGCAGCGCCGCGCACCTCGCACGGCTCACCGAGTCGCTGGCATCATGACCGAGACCGTCCGTCCCGACGGATCCGGGGGCCAGCTGGCCGGATTCCGCATCGGCGTGACATCGGACCGCCGGTCGGGCGACCTGATCGATGCGCTCGAGCGGAGGGGCGCATCCGTCTTCCACGCTCCGGCGCTCAAGATCGCACCGATCGCGGAGGACGTGGCGCTCCTCGCGGACACGGCCGCCGTGGTCTCGGCACGACCCGACCTCTTCCTCATCACCACCGCGTACGGGATGCGCCGCTGGTTCGAGGCGGCCGACGCCGCGGGGCTGGGCGACGACCTCCTCGATGTCCTCGGGAGCGGCAGGATCTACGTCCGCGGTCCGAAGGCCAGGGGAGCGGTGCGTGCGGCGGGGCTGGACGACGTCGGGATCAGTTCCGACGAGACGACGGCGACCCTCGTGGACCAGCTGCTGCAGGAGGACCTCGCGGGCCTCACGATCGGCGTCCAGCTGCATGCCTACGCCGACGAGCACCAGCTCGAACGGCTCCGGGACGCCGGTGCCACACTGCTCACCGTCACGCCCTACCGGTGGATCAAGCCGGAGGGCTCGGAACGCCTGCCCCGGCTCATCGAGGCCGTGTGCACCGGGCAGCTCGACTGCGTCACCTTCACGAGCGCGCCGGCGGTCGATGCCCTGTTCAGCACCGCGGCCGAGCAGGGCATGCAGGAGGATCTCGTGCACAGGTTCCGGCACGGCGTCCTCGCCGCCGCCGTCGGTCCGGTGACGGCGCAGCCGCTGCTCGACGCCGGCATCACACCGATCGTCCCCGAGCGGTTCCGCATGGGCGCACTGATCCGGCTCGTCTGCGACCACCTCGCCGAGCACCACGTGGAGCAGCTCCGGACACGCTCCGGCCGGGTCGAGGTGCGGGGACGGTCCGTGCGGGTGGACGACGCCCAGGTGGACCTCGCACCCGCCCAGCTCGTGCTCTTCAAGGCCCTGCTGTCGGCACGCGGCGCGGTCCTCAGTCGCGAGGCCCTGACGAGCCTCCTCACCCCGGCCGGCGCGGCTCACGCGCTCGACATGAGCGTCAACCGTCTACGGAAGTCACTGCCCGACCCGGCCCTGGTCGAGACGGTCGTCAAGCGGGGGTACCGGCTGAACGTCTGAGGCGGGCCGCCTGCGGCAGCCCGCGTCCCGACGGGATGGCTGCAGGGCCGCCGCCTTCGTCACGATGCGACCGCCGCGGCGAAGTGCTGTTCGATGACGGCCCGGATGCCGTCATGGCACCCGCCGCACCCGGTCCCGGCCCGCGTGGCGGCCGAGACGTCCTGGACGGAGGCGCAGCCGGCCGTCACGGAGTCCTGGACCGTACCCCGGGTGACGCCCGCACACCGGCACAGGGTGGTGGCCGGCCCGGGAGGGGATGCGGTCAGCAGACCCTCGGCGCTGTCGAGCCGCAGCAGGCTGGAGCGGTCCGCGGGAAGCTCGCTGCCCCGCTCGAACAGCAGGACCAGTTCGGCGCCCGTGCGCGGTATCCCGACGCAGACGAGGCCGGTCAGGACACCGTTCCGGGTGACCATCTTCGCGTAGCGCCCGTGCCCGGGGTCGGCCCACTCCGCCACGGTGAGTCCGGGCTCCACCGTCCAGGGATCGGCGTCCGTCTCACCTGCGGCCACGGCGTCGACGCCCCGGGCCTTCAGCACGACGACGGGGTCGCGCCGCACGCCGGGGTCGGCGCCGGCCGCGGGTCCAGGCCCGGGTACGGGTGTGGAGCCCGTCCCGTCGCCGGACAGCTCGGCCACGAAGGCCGCCCCGACGTCGTCCGCCTGCTGCCAGCCCGGGCCGATGAGGCCCTGGGGTGCGGTGGTGCCCGCGCATGCCCTGCAGGAGCTGCGGAGGCAGCACACCTCCGCGCAGTCGCCGATGGCCCAGATGTCGTCCGTGCCGACCGCGTGCAGCGTGTGGTCCACGAGGATGCCGTCCGCGACCGCCAGGTCGCAGCCCTCGGCGAGTTCGGTGCGTGGACGCACGCCGCAGGCGAGTACGAGCGCCCCGCCGTCGACCCGGGTGCCGCCCTCCAGGCCGATGCCCGCGAAGTGCCCGTCCTTCAGTTCGATCCTCGCGGACGTACCCGCCACGACGGTGATGCCGGCCTGCTGCAGCGCCGTCGCCAGCACCCGCGACCCGTCGCCGAGGAGCCGTCGCATCGGGGAGCGGCCGTGGTGCACGAGGGTCACCCGGCCGCCCTCCTCCGCTGCGGCGAGGGAGGCCTCGATGCCGAGGATGCCGCCGCCCAGCACCACGATCCGCTGTTGCGCGGCGAGCGCGGCGGCCACGGCCCGGGCATCGGAGAGGTCCCGGAGAAAGCTGACACCCGGCGGGAGCGGGTGTTCGTCGTCGGACCCGGCAGGCCCCTGCAGGCCGTCGAGCCGCGGACGGACGGGCCGTGACCCGGTCGCGAGGACCAGCCGGTCGTAGTCGAACGCCTCGCCGCCGGCCAGCAGCACGCGCCGGAAGGGCCGGTCGATCCGGTCGACGCGGACGCCGAGGCGCACGTCGATGCCCGCCGCCCGGAGGGTGTCCGTGTCCGCGAGCCCGATGGCGGCTGCGCGTGTACGGCCGACGGCGACGTCGGCGACGAGCACCCGGTTGTAGGCAGGATCGGCCTCCTGCCCGAGGACGGTCAGCGCGACGCGTCCGGCGGAGACGAGGGGCTCGAGGTGTTCGACGAGCCGCGCCGCGACGGGCCCGAAGCCCACGACGACGACGCGGACCGGGACGGAGGACCCGGAGGGGCTCATGCGCCGACCTCCAGGCCGCCGGCGCGGTGGGGGTACGGGGCGGAGGCCAGGCGCGCCACCTCGACGGGCGTCGTCTTGAACTCGGGCATACCGGACACCGGGTCCGTGCTGCTGCGCGTCAGGCGGTTCGCCGAGCCGGCGCCCGCGAAGTGGAAGGCCAGGAAGACGGTGTCCTGGCGGATGTCGGGGGTCAGGTCGGCCAGCGCACGGGCCTCGCCCTGGGCACTCGTCACGGCGACGTGGTCACCCTGCGCGATGCCGAGGTCCTGCGCGGTGGACGGGTGGAGCTGGAGCCGTGCGACGGGCTGCGCCGCGAGCAGCGCGGGGACGCGGCGTGTCTGGGTGCCCGACTGGTAGTGCTCCAGGAGCCGGCCCGTCGCCAGGAGCAGCGGGGCGGGCAGGCGGGCGGCGGTGGGGCCGGGCCGCGGGGCGACGGGGACCAGCACGGCGCGCCCGCCGGCGTGGGCGAAGGCGTCGAGGAACAGCCGCGGCGTCCCCGTGCTACCCGCCGGGTACGGCCAGTACGCGGGGTCGGCGCCGTCGAGCACGCCGTAGTCGAGCCCCGAGTAGTCGGCGAGACCCCCGGCGCTGGCACGGGCGAGCTCGTCGAACATGGTGGAGGGGTCCTCGCTGAAGAGGGAGGGCGCCTCCAGCAGGCGTGCGAGCTCCTGCATGATCCACAGTGCGCTGCGGGCCCCCGGTGGCGGCTCGACGGCCTGTCGCCGGCGCAGGACCCTGCCCTCCAGGTTCGTCACCGTGCCCTCCTCCTCCGCCCACTGCAGGACCGGCAGGACGACGTCCGCGAGGGCTGCGGTCTCCGACAGGAAGAAGTCGGACACGACGAGGAGGTCGAGGGAGCGCAGGCCCTCGATGACCGTCGCGGCGTCGGGCGCGGAGACCGCGACGTTGGCACCGTGCACGAAGAGGCAGCGTGTGCCGCCGGGTTCGCCGAGCGAGGCGAGGAGTTCGACGGCGGGCAGGCCGGGCCCGGGGATCGTCTCCTCCGGCACACCCCAGACACCGGCGACGTGGGCCCGCGCCGCCCTGTCGGTGATCTTCCGGTATCCCGGCAGCTGGTCGGCCTTCTGCCCGTGCTCCCGGCCGCCCTGGCCGTTGCCCTGGCCCGTCAGCGTCCCGTAGCCGCTGTGCGCCGTGCCCGGCAGCCCGAGGAGCAGCGCGACGTTGATCGCGGCCGTCGTGGTGTCGGTGCCGTCGGCGTGCTGCTCGATCCCGCGGCCGGTCAGGATGTAGGCACCGTGCCCACCGTCGGCACCTCGACGGGCGCCTGCGGCGAGGAGCCTCGCCACGGCACGCAGGGAGGCGGCGGGAACACCCGTGATGTTCTGTACGCGTTCGGGCCACCACCGTGCGACGCCGCGCGCGACCTCGTCGTACCCGCTCGTCCGCTCCTCGAGGAACCGGCGGTCCTCCAGTCCCTCGGTCAGCACCACGTGTGCCAGGCCCAGCAGCAGGACGAGGTCCGTGCCGGGTGTCGGCTGGAGGTGGACGCCCCTGCCCTGGTCGGTGAGGCGGGCGGTCGCGGAACGCCGGGGGTCGACGACGACCAGGCCGCCCGCGGCCTGCGCGCCTCGCAGGTGCTGGATGAAGGGCGGCATGGTGTCCGCGGCGTTCGAGCCGAGGAGCAGGACCACGGACGCGGCGCCGAGGTCCTCGAGGGGGAAGGGGAGCCCGCGGTCCACGCCGAACGCCCGGTTGCCCGCAGCGGCCGCCGAGGACATGCAGAACCGTCCGTTGTAGTCGATGCGGGACGTGCGCAGCGCGAGGCGGGCGAATTTGCCGAGCGTGTAGGCCTTCTCGTTGGTGAGTCCGCCGCCACCGAACACCGCGACGGCGTCCCGGCCGTGCCGGGCCTGGATGCTCCGGACACGGTCGCTGATGAGGCTCAGGACGGTGTCCCATGCGGCTTCCCGCAGCACGCCGTCGGCGTCCCGGAGGAGCGGTGCGGTGAGGCGGTCGGGATGGTCGAGCAGCTCCGCGGCGGACCAGCCCTTGCGGCACAGCCCGCCACGGTTGGTAGGGAAGTCGCGGGCGTCGACGCGGGCTCCGTCGGGGGTGCCGTCATGGGCGCCGTCATGGGTGGCCGACGCGGTGACCGTCATGGCGCACTGGAGGGCGCAGTAGGGGCAGTGCGTGGGCTGTCCGGTCCCTGCCTGCTGCATCGGTCAGACCTTGCCGAGGGTCGAGGAGCGGCGGAGGTAGAAGAACCACGTGACGGCGAGCATCAGGACGTATCCGCCGACGAAGCCGTAGAACGCTCCGTCATAGCTGCCCGACGCGCCCTTCGAGGCGTTGAGGACCTGCGGGATGAGGAAGCCGCCGTAGGCGCCGACCGCGGAGATCAGCCCGAGGGCAGCGGCGGACTTGCGGGCGGTGCTCACCGATTCGCGGAGTTCGGACCCTGCTGCGGCGCCGCGCCGGGCGAAGATGATCGGGATCATCCTGTACGTGGCGCCGTTCCCCGCTCCCGCTGCCGCGAAGAGGACGAGGAAGAGGCCGAGGAAGAGCCAGAAGTTCGCGAGGGGCAGGGTCCAGACCACCGTGAGTGCGATGGCGGCCATGACGGCGAAAGCCAGCACCGTGATGAGCGCCCCGCCGAACCAGTCGGCCAGGCGTCCGCCGAAGGGGCGGGCGAGGGAACCGACCAGCGGACCGAGGAAGGCCAGGCCCAGGGTGACCCCGCCCATGGTGATGGTGGAGAAGGCGGGGAACGAATCGACGATCAGCTTCGGGAACACCCCGGCGAAGCCGATGAACGAGCCGAACGTCCCGATGTAGAGGAACGCCATGATCCACAGGTGCGGCTCCCGGACGGCGGCGAGCGAACCGGCGAGGTCGCTCCTGGCGCTGGAGAGGTTGTCCATGTACTTCCAGGCACCGAAGGCGGCGACCAGGATCAGCGGTACCCAGAGCCAGCCCGCGAGCGGCAGGTCCACGGTCGCGGCGGCACCGAGCACGACGGCGATCGGCACCACGAGCTGGGCGACGGCCGCGCCGAGGTTGCCACCGGCCGCGTTCAGCCCGAGGGCCCACCCCTTCTCCCTGGCCGGGTAGAAGAAGGTGATGTTCGCCATCGAGCTGGCGAAGTTGCCGCCGCCGAAGCCCGCGAGGGCCGCGACCGCCAGCATCACGCCGAACGGGGTGTCGGGGTTCGACACGCAGACGGCGAGGCCGATGGTCGGGATCAGCAGGAGGAGGGCCGAGACGATCGTCCAGTTCCGGCCACCGAACCGCGGCACCATGAAGGTGTAGGGGATGCGCAGTGTGGCACCGACGAGGGACGGCATGGAGATCAGCCAGAAGATCTGCGACGTCGTGAACGTGAAGCCCGCGGCCGGCAGGTAGACGACGACGATGGACCACAGCTGCCAGACCACGAAGCCCAGGAACTCGCACGCGATCGACCACTGCAGGTTGCGCCGGGCGATGGACCTGCCGCCGCTGTTCCACTGGGCGGTGTCCTCGGCGTCCCAGTTGTCGATCCACCGCCCGGGGCGGTGGACCAGCGGTGGCGCGCTCGCGACAGGTGCCGGTTCCGCTGTCGCCAGTGCGGGAGATGCTGCTTCGTCGATGCTCACGGAAGTCCTCCAGGGGCTGGTGCGGCTGCTTCCCCCCGACGCTAGTGAGCGCGCGTTTCCGTCCACTGCGTGCTGCGTAAACGCTCCGTGACGTTCACCTATCCGCGCCGGACCGGCGTCGTGAGGTCGTGGCCGTCCGGTCCCGGTCCCGGTCCCGGTCCGGAGGCGGAGGCGGGTGCGGCGCCCGGCCGCAGGCCCCAGGTGGGGGAGCGCGGTATTGCGGACCACCCGAGGGCGGGGAATGCTGGGGACGACGCCGCGACGGACGTGCGGTGGGACTCGACGACGGAGGCGGACGATGCACGCAGCGGACCCACGGACCTGCGAAGGGGCACGATCATGAGGATCCTGGTCACGGGATCGGCGGAGGGGCTCGGCCTCGCCGCCGTGGAGGCCCTGCTCGCGCAGGGGCACGACGTCGTCGCCCACGCCCGCAACGAGGACCGTGCTGCCGGTCTCGCCGCGCTCACCGCGCGCGGCGCCGGACTCGTGGTGGGCGACCTCGAGCAGCGCGACGCCGTCACACGGATCGCCGACGAGCTGAATGCCGCGGAGCCGCTCGACGCCGTGATCCACAACGCCGGCGTCTACACCGGGCGCCCCGTGATGCCCGTCAACGTGATCGCGCCGTACCTCCTCACAGCGCTCCTGGCCGGCCCGCGCCGCCACGTCTACCTCAGCAGCGGCTCGCACTACGGCGGACGCGCGACGCTGCAGGGGGTCGACTGGCGAGGGACCGCCCCGGGCTCCTACGGCGACAGCAAGCTGTACGTCACGACCCTCGTCGCCGCACTGGCGAGGACGCGCCTCGACCTGCTGGCCAGTGCCGTCGATCCCGGCTGGGTGCCCACCCGGATGGGCGGGCCGGACGCACCGGACGACCTCGACCTCGGCCACCGGACCCAGGTGTGGCTGGCGACGAGCGACGACCCGGACGCGCTGGCGAGTGGCGGCTACTGGTACCACCGGCAGAGGCGCGAGCCGCACGACGCCGTGCACGACACCGCATTCCAGGACGACCTGCTCCGGGTGCTGGCCGACGAGACCGGGGTTCCCCTGCCGGCCGGGTGAGGTCAGTAGGACGGCGCTGCGGGCAGGCCGAAGTGCTCCTCGAGGGTCTGTGTGCCCGCCGCCCTCATCGCGAGCGAGACGTCCCTGCCCACGTACCGGAAGTGCCACGACTCCGCGGAGAACCCTGTGACCTCGTGGAATCCCAGCGGGTAGCGGAGGATGAAGCCGAAATCCGCTGCGTGACGGGCCGCCCACTGGGCGGCCGGGGTGTCCCGGAAGCAGAGGACGAGCGTGCACGCCCCGTCGGCCTGCCCGATGTCGAACGCGAGCCCCGTCTGGTGCTCGGAATACCCGGGCCGCGCCGAGACCGTGTCCGCTCCCGCCGCGTCGCCGTACTGCGCCACCCAGGAGGCGTACGTCGATTCCTGGGTCGCGAAGGACCGGTAGCCGCTGACCAGTGTGAGGGCCACGCCCTCGTTCCCGGCCGCCCCGAACATCTCCTCCAAGGCCGAGGCGACGTCAGGGCGTAGCAGGGCGTTCTCCGTGGCCGTCGCCACGTCCGGCTGCCGCAGGTCGGCGGGTGCGAAGTCCAGGGGCACGAGGGGTCGGCGCTTGTTCACGACGACGTCGACGGCGCCCGGGTCCGCGTACGCGCCGGCCGGCGGGGCGGTCGCGGAAGGAGCCGCGGTGGGTGTCGGGGTGGGAGCCGGGGTGGACGTTGCGGTGGGACCGGCGGCCGCACCGGAGGCCGTGGGCGCGGGGGAGGGCTCCCGCTGGACCGGGGCCGGGAGTGTGCCGGAGCCTGCGGCGGACGAGGGATCGGAGGTGGCGGAGGATGCGGTGGCGGCAGGGCCCGGCACGGTGGTGGACACCGTCGCGGCGGGGTCCGCGCCCGAGCAGGCGGGAAGCGCCAGCGCGAGCAGGATCACCGCCGCAGACCCCCTGACGCGCATCCTCAGGTCTTCCGGAGCAGCATGCGGCGCACGGAGTGGTCGGCGTCCTTGGTCAGCACCAGTTGTGCCCGGCCGCGCGTCGGCAGCACGTTCGTCACCAGGTTGGGCTCGTTGATGCGCTCCCAGATGCCCCTGGCCGTCCGCTGTGCCTCCTCGTCGCTCAGGCCCGCGTAGCGGTGGAAGTAGGACTCCGGATCGGCGAACGCACTTGACCGGAGGGACTGGAAGCGGTCGATGTACCACTGCTCGATGTGCGCGGTCTTCGCGTCCACGAAGATGGAGAAGTCGAAGAAGTCGCTCACGGCGAGCCCGGTGATGCCGTCGGTCCTCGGCCGTGCCGGGGCGAGGACGTTGAGGCCCTCGACGATCAGCACGTCGGGCCGCCGCACGACGATCTCCCGGCCGGGCACGATGTCGTAGGTGAGGTGCGAGTACGAGGGCGCCCGCACCTCGGCGGCCCCGCTCTTGACCTCGCTGACGAAGCGGAGCAGCCGGCGGCGGTCGTAGGACTCGGGGAAGCCCTTGCGCTGCATGAGCCCGCGACGGTGGAGCTCCGCGTTCGGGTACAGGAAGCCGTCCGTGGTGATCAGTTCCACGTTCGGGGTGTCAGGCCAGCGCCGGAGCAGTTCGCGCAGCACGCGCGCCGTCGTCGACTTACCCACCGCCACCGAGCCGGCCACGCCGATCACGAACGGCGTCCGGGTGGTGGTCTCCCCCAGGAACGTGTTGGTGGCCGCATGCAGCTGCCCCGCTGCCGCGGTGTACAGGTTCAGCAGGCGGGAGAGGGGGAGATAGACCTCGCGCACCTCGTCGAGGTTCAGCGCGTCGCCGAGTCCGCGGAGGCGCTGGACGTCCTCGACATTCAGCGGGCTCTCGATCTCGTGCGACAAGCGGGACCACATCTGGCGGTCCAGTTCGACGAAAGGTGTGAAGGATTCGGCACTGGTGGACTGCTGTGTGCCCGTGCTTGTGTCACTCACCTCACGATTCTGCCCGGTGCCTTGCGCATTAACAAACGCGGCCACCGGTACGCTAAGTGACATGTGCGGAATTGTGGGCTATGTAGGCCGGGACCACGGCCAGGGATCGTCGGCGCTCGACTCGGTCGCCCCGGCGTTCGACCGGGAGTCATCGGAGGCGCGCCACGGGGCGCTCGACGTCGTCATGGAGGGCCTTCGCCGGCTCGAGTACCGCGGGTACGACTCCGCCGGTGTCGCCGTCATCACGCCGGCGGGCATCGAGTCGCGGAAGAAGGCCGGCAAGCTGACCAACCTCGTCGGTGAACTGGCGGCGGCCCCGCTGCCGCGCTCGCTGACCGGGATCGGGCACACCCGCTGGGCCACGCACGGCGGGCCCACCGACCAGAACGCCCACCCCCACCTGGCCGACGACGGCCGGCTCGCCCTGATCCACAACGGGATCATCGAGAACTACGCCGAGCTCAAGGCCGAACTGACGGGCGAGGGCCTCACCTTCATCTCCGACACCGACACCGAGGTGGCGGCCGGGCTCGTCGGCTACCTGTACCGCGGCCTCGTGAACAGCGGCACCGAGGGCGACCTGCTCACCCTCGCGCTGCAGCAGGCCTGCCAGCGCCTCGAGGGCGCCTTCACCCTCCTCGCCATCCACCAGGACCAGCCCGGCACCGTCGTCGCCGGCCGCCGCAACTCCCCGCTCGTCGTCGGCCTCGGTGACGGCGAGAACTTCCTGGGCTCCGACGTGTCCGGCTTCATCGACTTCACGCGCCGCGCCGTGGAGCTCGGCCAGGACCAGATCGTCACGATCACGCCCGACGAGGTGACCATCACGGACTTCTTCGGTGCACCCGCCGAGGGCACCGAGTTCCACGTCAGCTGGGACGCCGCCGCCGCCGAGAAGGGCGGGTTCGACTCCTTCATGGAGAAGGAGATCCACGACCAGCCGGACGCCGTCGGCCAGACGCTCCTCGGGCGCTCCGACGTCTCGGGCAACCTCGTGCTGGACGAACTGCGCATCGACGAGGCAATCCTGCGCTCCGTCGACAAGATCGTGGTCCTCGCCTGCGGCACCTCCGCCTACGCCGGGCAGGTGGCCAAGTACGCCATCGAGCACTGGTGCCGGATCCCCACCGAGGTGGAGCTGTCCCACGAGTTCCGCTACCGTGACCCGATCGTCAACGAGAAGACGCTCGTGGTCGCCGTCTCGCAGTCAGGCGAGACCATGGACACGCTCATGGCCGTCCGGTACGCCCGCGAGCAGGGCGCCAAGGTCGTGGCGATCTGCAACACCAACGGCTCCACCATCCCGCGGGAGTCGGACGCCGTGATCTACACGCACGCCGGTCCGGAGATCGCCGTGGCCTCGACGAAGGCGTTCCTCGCGCAGATCACCGCCGCCTACCTGCTCGGTCTCTACCTCGCGCAGCTGCGCGGCAACAAGTACCGCGACGAGATCGCGGACGTGCTCAACGACCTCTCCAAGATCCCGGCGAAGATCCAGTCCATCCTCGACGACGCCGACAAGGTCAAGCAGCTCGGCGCCGACATGGTGAACGCGAAGTCGGTGCTGTTCCTCGGCCGGCACGTCGGCTTCCCGGTCGCGATGGAGGGCGCGCTCAAGCTGAAGGAGCTCGCCTACATCCACGCGGAGGGCTTCGCCGCCGGTGAGCTGAAGCACGGCCCGATCGCCCTGATCGAGGAAGGCCAGCCCGTCGTGGTGGTCATGCCGTCGCCGAGCACCCGCGACTCGCTGCACGCCAAGGTCGTCTCGAACGTCCAGGAGATCCGCGCACGCGGAGCGGTCACGATCGTCATCGCCGAGGAGGGCGACACCTCCGTGGAGGCCTACTCCGAGCACGTCTTCTACGTGCCGGCATCCCCGACGCTCCTCGCGCCGCTGCTCACCACCGTGCCGCTGCAGATCTTCGCGCTCGCCCTCGCCAGCGCCAAGGGCTACGACGTGGACCAGCCGCGCAACCTGGCGAAGTCGGTCACGGTTGAGTAGTCCCCTCCGGGTGCCGCCGTGCAGCAGCACGGCGGCGCCGGGCAGGGCCACGACGTGATCGTCGGTATCGGCGTCGACGTCGTTGACATCGAGCGCTTCCGGCAGCAGCTCGAGCGCACGCCGGCCCTCGTGGAGCGATTGTTCGTCCCCTCCGAGCGCGGGCTCACCATGCGGTCCCTGGCCGCGCGTTTCGCCGCCAAGGAGGCCATCGCGAAGGCCATCGGCGCCCCCGTCGGCATGAACTGGCAGCATTGCACCATCGAGGTCGACGATGCCGGTGCGCCGTCCGTCGTCGTCGACGGGACCGTCGCGGAGGCCGCCCGTGCCCGGGGCGTCGAGACCTGGCACCTGTCCATCAGCCACGACGGCGGCCTTGCCACGGCGATGGTGGTCGCGGAAGGCTCAGTGCCGCCGAGCGCAAAATAGTAACCGTGCTGATTACCGGCCGGCTTACCGCTAAGCTCGACCATATGCTGCTTGCCTTTTCCGGGGGTGACGTCCGCGCTGCGGAGGCCCCCCTCATCGACGCGGGGCAGGGGCATGCCCTCATGCAGAAGGCCGCCCACGGCCTGTTCGGCGTGGCCCTCGGGCTGCTCCGCGAGGCGGGCCGCGGGACGTACGGTGCCACCGCCGTCGTGCTGGCGGGCAGCGGCAACAACGGTGCCGACGCGCTGTACGCGGGGGAGCGACTGCTGCGCCGCGGTGTCGCGGCCACGGCCGTCCTCACCTCCGAACGCGTCCATGCCCCCGCCCTTCAGGCCTTCCTCGCCGCCGGCGGCAGGAGCGTCCTGCTCGACGACGCCGGCGCCCCGGGGCTCGCGGCGCACGCCGCCTCGGCCGACCTCCTCGTCGACGGGATCCTCGGCACCGGCGCCACCGGAGGCCTCCGGGGCGCGGGTGCGGCCTTCGTGCAGGCCTTCAACGACACGGCCGGTCCCCGCGGCCGGCGGTCCACGCTCGTGGTGGCCTGCGACCTGCCGAGCGGTATCGGCGTCGACTCCGGGCTCGTGGAGGGTCCCGTCCTCCAGGCCGACGCCACCGTCACCTTCGGCGCCGCGAAGCCGGGACTGCTGATCGGCGACGGCGCCGTGGCCGCGGGTGAGTTGAACGTGGTGGACATCGGCCTCGACCTCTCGTCATTCACCCCCGCTGCCCGCAACCTGCTCGGTGCCGATGCCGCGGCGCTGCTGCGTCCGCCCGGCGCGCACGACCACAAGTACTCCCGCGGGGTCCTCGGCGTCGCCGCCGGATCGGACCGCTACCCCGGAGCCGCCGTCCTGGCCGTGGGGGCCGCCCTCGCGACCGGCGTCGGCATGGTGCGCTACCTCGGCCCCACCGCGGTCGCCGCGCTGATCCACGAACGGACACCCGAGGCCGTGGCCTCCACCGGCTCCATCGACGACGCCCGCTCGCAGGCGTGGGTCGTCGGGCCGGGGGCCGTCGACGACGACGACCAGCGCCGTCGCGCCGTCGCGGCCATGGCCTCTGGCCTGCCCGTCGTCGTCGACGCCGGAGCCCTCGCCGAGGTGCCCGACCGGGTGGGCGCCCAGGTGATCCTCACACCCCACGCCGGGGAGCTGCGCGACCTGCTCGCTGCCCGCGGCCTCGACGTCGGCAGGCCCGCCATCGAGGCGGACCCCGCGCGCTTCGCGCTGCGTGCCGCGGAGCTGACCGGCGCCACCGTGCTCCTCAAGGGGTTCACGACCGTCGTCGCGGCGCCGTCGGGCACCCTCTTCGTCCAGGCCGACGCCACACCCTGGCTCGCCACGGCGGGAGCCGGTGACACGCTGTCCGGGATCATCGGGGCGCTGGCCGCCACCCTGGCGGAGGACGAAGGCGCCGCACGGCGCGTGGGCGTCGCCGAGGAGGACCTGTGGGTGGCGGTCGCCGCCGCGGGAGCACTAATCCACGGCAGGGCCGGGCAGCGCGCGGCACAGCGCGGGCCCGTCGTCGTCTCCGGACTGCCCGCCGAGATCGGCGCGGTGGTGGCGGGGCTGATCGACGAGCGTCGGCTGCCGGACACGGGGCCACGGCGCACGAGGGGTGGCGACGCAGTTAACCGCACCGACAGTTGAATGCGCTATGTATGAAGCAAGCGGCCGGGGCACCAGGACCCCGAAGCCGGCGAGGATCACCGTGACCGCCGAGACGGCGCGCACGGAACGGAACACCAAGGAGAACTGATGGAACTATGGCCCGGCGATGCGTATCCCCTGGGAGCAACCTACGACGGAACGGGGACGAACTTCGCGCTCTACAGCGAGATCGCGGACTCCGTCGTCCTCTGCCTCTTCGACGATGACGGCACCGAGACCTGCGTCGAGCTCAAGGAGGTGGACGGCTATGTCTGGCACGGCTACCTCCCCCATGTGACCCCCGGACAGAAGTACGGGTACCGGGTTCACGGCCCGAACAACCCGGCCGAGGGACACCGCTGCAACCCGAACAAGCTGCTCCTGGACCCCTACGCGAAGGCGATCTCCGGGGACCTCGACTGGGACCAGGCGCTGTTCGGCTACAACTTCGGCGACGAGCACTCCGTCAACAACGAGGACTCCGCCGCGCACATGATGCTCGGCGTCGTCGTCAATCCCTTCTTCAACTGGGACGGCGACCGCATGCCGCGGACGCCCTACCACCAGTCCGTCATCTACGAGGCCCACGTCAAGGGGCTCACGCAGCTCCACCCGGACATCCCCGAGGAGCAGCGCGGCACCTACGCCGGCGTGGCGCACCCCTCGGTCATCGCGCACCTGCAGAAGCTCGGCGTCACGGCCATCGAGCTCATGCCCGTGCACCAGTTCGTGAACGACAGCACCCTGCAGGACAAGGGCCTCTCGAACTACTGGGGCTACAACACCATCGGCTTCTTCGCGCCGCACAACAAGTACACCTCCACCGGCGACCAGGGCGAGCAGGTCCAGGAGTTCAAGGCGATGGTGCGCGAGCTGCACCTCGCGGGCATCGAGGTCATCCTCGACGTCGTGTACAACCACACGGCCGAAGGCAACCACATGGGGCCGACGCTCTCGATGCGCGGTATCGACAACGCGTCCTACTACCGCCTGGTGGAGGACGACAAGCAGTACTACATGGACACCACGGGTACCGGCAACTCGCTCAACGTCGGCAACCCGCACTCCCTGCAGCTGCTCATGGACTCGCTGCGCTACTGGGTCACCGAGATGCACGTGGACGGCTTCCGCTTCGACCTCGCCTCCGCCCTCGCCCGTGAGTTCTACGAGGTGGACCGCCTCTCGGCCTTCTTCGAACTCGTGCAGCAGGACCCGGTGGTCTCGCAGGTGAAGCTCATCGCCGAGCCGTGGGACGTCGGACCCGGCGGCTACCAGGTGGGCAACTTCCCGCCGCAGTGGACCGAGTGGAACGGCAAGTACCGCGACACCGTCCGCGACTTCTGGCGGGGTGAGCCCTCCAGCATCGGCGAGTTCGCCTCACGCCTCACCGGCTCGGCGGACCTGTACGAGCACTCGATGCGGCGTCCCGTCGCGTCCATCAACTTCGTCACCGCCCACGACGGCTTCACGCTGCGGGACCTCGTGTCCTACAACGAGAAGCACAACGAGGCCAACGGCGAGGACAACAACGACGGCGAATCGCACAACCGCTCCTGGAACGGCGGGATCGAAGGTCCCACCGACGATCCCGAGGTGCTCGCGATCCGCGTCCGGCAGCAGCGCAACTTCATCGCCACCCTCCTGCTCTCGCAGGGCGTGCCGATGCTGCTGCACGGCGACGAACTCGGCCGGACGCAGGAGGGCAACAACAACACCTACTGCCAGGACTCCGAACTCAGCTGGGTGCACTGGGACAAGATGGACCAGCCGTTGCTCGAATTCACCGCGGCAGTGAACCGCCTGCGGTCCGAGCACCCCACGTTCCGCCGTCGCCGGTTCTTCGACGGTCGCCCCGTGCGCCGCGGCGAGGGCGAGGCGCTGCCGGACATCGTATGGCTGGACACCTCCGGCGAGCTCATGGCACCCGAGGACTGGAACAGCGGCTTCGGCCGCTCGATCGGGGTCTTCCTCAACGGCCAGGGCATCCAGGGCCGGGATGCGCGTGGGCAGCGGATCGTGGACGCCAACTTCCTGCTGTACTTCAACGCACACGACGAGGCCGTGGACTTCACGATCCCCTCGGACGAGTACGGCACGTCGTGGGACGAGGTCATCGACACCGCGGGCAAGTACGCCGACAGCGAGGCCATCCCGTCGGGCGCCGTGCTGTCCGTCGAGGCGAAGTCCATGGTGGTGCTGCGTGCGCACTCCGAGGTCGAGGACCTCGACCACTCGGTCGCGGCGTCCCTGGCGATCCTCGCCAACGAGGTCACGGCCAAGACCGGCACCCCCTAGCAGTTCCCGCACCACCGGGGGTGCACCCGAAAGGGTGCACCCCCGCCTTTCCCCGTCGCCCGTTCCCGCTCGAACCACCCGACCCCCCCGTCCAGGAGGACTCCACCGTGCTGACACCGACATCGACCTACCGGCTGCAGATCCGGAGCGAGTTCGACCTGCATCAGGCCGCGGCCCTGGTGCCGTACCTGCGCGACCTGGGGGTGGACTGGGTCTACCTGTCACCGATCCTGACGGCCGAGAAGGGGTCCGGCCACGGCTACGACGTGACCGACCCCACCACCGTGGACCCCGACCGCGGCGGCCCCGCCGGCCTCGCGGCGCTCAGTGAGGCCGCGCGGTCGGCGGGCCTGGGTGTGCTCGTGGACATCGTCCCGAACCACATGGGCATCGAGACCCCCGCCGACAACGCCTGGTGGTGGCAGCTGCTCAAGGAGGGCCGCTCCTCGCGCATGGCGGAGGCGTTCGACGTCGATTGGGATGCCAACGGCGGCCGCATCCGCGTGCCCGTCCTCGGCGACGGCGACGACGAGCTGGACCAGCTCACCGTCGTCGACGGCGAACTGCACTACTACGACAACCGCTACCCCATCGCGGAGGGCACCGCCCACCCCGGCGACACCGGCGCCGAGGTGCACGACCGCCAGCACTACGAACTGGTCAACTGGCGCCGGGCCGACAGCGAACTGAACTACCGGCGCTTCTTCGGCGTGAACACCCTGGCGGGACTCCGCGTGGAGGTGCCGTGGGTCTTCCAGGAGAGCCACAGCGAGGTGAAGCGGTGGTTCGACGAGGGCCTCGTGGACGGGCTGCGCATCGACCATCCGGACGGCCTCGCCGACCCCAAGGGCTACCTCGACGACCTCCGCAGCCTGACCGGCGGTGCATACGTGCTCGTCGAGAAGATCCTCGAGCCGGGGGAGAAGCTCCCCGGCGACTGGGCCACCGAGGGGACCACCGGGTACGACGCCCTCGCGGACATCGACCGCCTCTTCACGGATCCGGCGGGAGAGCACGCGCTGACGGCCACCGTCCCCGTCGACCCGTTCCACGAGATGATCCACGGGACCAAGCGCGGCATCGCCGACGGCATCCTGCGCTCCGAGGTCCTGCGGCTCGCACGGCTCGTCCCGTCCGGCGCAGGGCTCGACGAGGCTGCAGCGGCGGACGCCATCGCCGAACTGCTCACCTGCTTCCCCGTCTACCGCAGTTACCTGCCGGGTGGAGCGGAGTACCTCGCCGAGGCGGTCCGCGACGCCCAGGTGCGTCGGCCTGACCTCGCCGGGACCATCACGGCGCTCCACCCGCTCCTCAACCCGTTCCTCGACGGCGGTTCGGGAGAGCTGACGGAGCTGGCCCGGCGGTTCCAGCAGACCTCCGGCATGGTCATGGCGAAGGGTGTCGAGGACACCGCGTTCTACCGGTATTCGAGGCTCGTCTCGCTCAACGAGGTGGGGGCTGACCCGGGGATCTTCGCGATCGACCCGCTCGAACTGCACCGCAGGCTGCTCCAGCGCGAGACGGACAGCCCGCTCGCCATGACGACGCTCAGCACGCACGACACAAAGCGCAGCGAGGACACCCGCGCCCGTATCTCTGTCATCTCCGAGGTCGCCGACGAGTGGACCGCGCTCCTCGCGCAGCTGGAGGACCTGGCGCCCATCAAGGACCCCACGTTCGCGCCGCTGCTCTGGCAGTCGCTCATCGGTGCCTGGCCGCTGAGCCGGGAACGAGCCCACGCCTACGCCGAGAAGGCGTCGCGTGAGGCCGACCTCAGCACGCACTGGACTGCACCGGACGAGGTCTTCGAGCGCGGGATGCACGCAGCCGTGGACGCGGCCTTCGACGATGCCGCCGTGTCCGGCGCCATCACCGCCTTCGTGGAACGCATCCAGGCCGCCGGGTGGTCCAATTCGATCGGGCTGAAGCTGCTGCAGCTGACCATGCCGGGCGTCCCGGACGTCTACCAGGGCACAGAATTCTGGGACACGTCGCTGGTGGACCCCGACAACCGCCGCGAGGTGGACTACGACGCCCGACGCCAGGTGCTGACCGATCTCAATTTCGGTGCACTGCCGCCGGTCGGCGCCGACGCCCACGCCAAGCTGCTCGTCGTCTCGCGTGCCCTCAAGCTGCGCCGTGACCGGCCGGAACTGTTCACCGGTTACACCGCCGTCGCCGCCTCGGGCGAGGCCGCGGATCACGTGTTCGGGTTCGACCGCGGCGGCGTGGTCACCCTCGTCACGCGGCTGCCTTTCGGGCTCGCGCAGCGCGGCGGGTGGGGTGACACCACCCTGGAGATCCCCGCCGGCAGTTACACCTGCGCGTTGACCGGCACAGCCGTCACCGGCGGCACCGTGCGTGCGGCCGGCATCTTCTCCACCTTCCCCGCAGCCCTACTGGTCCAGGAGGACGCAGCATGAGTTCCGTATTCGATGTCTGGGCGCCCCGCGCCGAGTCCCTGACCCTCGTGGCCGACGGCGCCCGGTACCCGATGACCCAGGGTGACGGTGGCTGGTGGCACCCGACGGACGCCCCGTCGTCGTCCGATGTCTCCTACGGCTACCTGGTGAACGGCTCCGAGACGCCGGTGCCGGACCCCCGTTCACGCCGCCAGCCCGAGGGCGTCCATGGTCTCTCCCACACGTTCGACCCGGCGGCCCATGCCTGGCAGGACGAGTCGTGGCAGTCACCGGGGCTCACCGGCGGGGTCATCTACGAGATGCACCTCGGCACCTTCACGCCGGAGGGGACGCTCGACGCCGCGATCGGCAAGCTCGACCACCTCGTGGACCTCGGGGTGCAGTTCGTGGAACTGCTGCCCGTCAACGCCTTCAACGGCACCCACAACTGGGGCTATGACGGCGTCCTCTGGTACGCGGTGCAGGAGACCTACGGCGGTCCTGCGGCCTACCAGCGCTTCGTCGACGCGGCGCACCGGAAGGGTCTCGGTGTCATCCAGGACGTCGTCCACAACCACCTCGGGCCGAGCGGCAATTACCTCGGCCTCTTCGGCCCGTACCTCACCGAGGGGACGTCCAACACGTGGGGCGACTCCCTCAATCTCGACGGACCGCAGTCGGACGAGGTGCGGCAGTACGTCGTCGACAACATCACCCAGTGGTTCAGGGACTACCACGTGGACGGCCTGCGGCTCGACGCCGTGCATGCCCTCCATGACGAGCGTGCCGTCCACATCCTCGAGGAACTGGCGACGCGGACCGACGAGCTGGCCGAGGAGCTCGGCAAGCCGCTGTTCCTCATCGCCGAGTCGGATCTGAACAACCCGCGCCTGATCCAGGGCCGCGACGTCGGCGGGTACGGGCTCGCCGGGCAGTGGAGCGACGACTTCCACCACGCGGTGCACGTGAACCTCACGGGCGAGACCGAGGGGTACTACCTGGATTTCAACTCCGTGGGCGCACTGGCGAAGGTCCTCGAGAAGGGGTTCTTCCACAACGGCACCTACTCGTCGTTCAGGGAACGCCACCACGGCCGCGAGATCGATCCGTCGCGTGTGTCGCCGCTCCAGCTCGTCGTCGCGACCCAGAACCACGACCAGATCGGCAACAGGGCCGCAGGTGACCGCATCAGCGCGACCCTGAACCCGGCACAGCTCGCGCAGGCTGCCGTCCTGAACATCCTCGGGCCCTTCACCCCGATGCTCTTCATGGGCGAGGAGTACGGTGCCTCCACGCCGTGGCCGTTCTTCACCTCCCACCCGGAACCGGAGCTCGGCAAGGCCACCGCCGAGGGGCGGCTGAAGGAGTTCGAGCGGATGGGCTGGCGTCCGGAGGACGTGCCCAATCCGCAGGACCCGGAGACGTTCGCGTCGGCCAAGCTGGACTGGGCCGAGATCGAGCAGGGGCACCACGCCGAGCTGCTCGCCACCTACCGCGACCTCATCCGCCTTCGTCGGTCGCACCCCGAACTGCACGACGCCGACTTCGGGAGCATCTCGGTGGACTTCGACGAGGAGAGCCGCTGGATCGTCCTCCACAGGGGCAGCACCCACGTCATCCTGAACCTCGGTGACGCCATGGCGACAGTGCCCGTCGGTGGCGCCGGGGCCGAGGTCCTGCTGTCCACGGTCGACGGCGTCGGGCTGCTCGACGACGCGGTGCAGCTCCCGCCGCACGCGTCGCTCGTCCTCCGCCCGGCCGGGGCGTAGTCCCGGGGAGTAGTTCAGGACTGTGCAAGGGTTCCGACAGGACTGGCACCGGGGGAGCTGAACGGTCGGTGACCCCGGTCATACTGGGCGGGAGACTCTTCCCTGCGCTGGATCGGGTCCCGCCGCCATCGGCGGCGGGACCCGGGTCCGCCGGAAGCGGTACGCGGACAGCACGAGGCGGCAAGGAAACATGACACTGGACACGACCACCCTGCAGGCGGCATTCGGGGCTATCGCCATCACGCTCTTCATGCTCTTCTACACGGTGTCGTTCCGGCAGACGCGTTCGGCCTACAGCGCCTGGTGGTGCGCGGCGATCGCCTTCTTCTTCACAGGGACCACCAGTTACCTGCTGGACGGAACGGTGCACCAGGTGTGGGCCAACCCGCTGGGCAACACGCTGCTGGTCACGGGAGCGGTCTGCGTCTGGGCAGGAGCGCGGACCCTGCGCACGAGCAGGCCCGGCTGGCTGCAGCTGGCCGCGGCGCCGCTGCTCACGCTGGCGGCCTCGGTAATCGACGACCCTGCCGTCAATTCGTGGTCCGGCGGTCCGGTGTTCCTCGGGATGATGTCCCTGGCCATCGGTCTCGCGTCGTGGGAGCTGTGGCGCCTGCCGAGCAGCTACAGCAAGGTGCAGGCTCCTCTCGCGGTCTCCTCCGGCTTCGTGGCGGTCCTCTACCTCGCGCGGTGTCTCGCATTCGTCGTGGAAGGACCCGACGGCCACGTGTTCACCACCTATTTCGGCTCGGGGATCACGACGCTCGTGACCATGCTGCTGCTCGTCGTCGTCTCCTTCAGCGCAGCGGCGCTCAGTGCCGAGCAGATCGCCACCGATCTGCGGGCCAGAGCCGACCGTGACGCGCTGACGGGGCTCCTCAACCGATCGGGCTTCCTCGACCTCGCCGCCACGCACGCGGACCGGCTGGCGCGGGCGGATCGTCCCGGGACGCTGATCCTCGCGGACCTCGACTTCTTCAAGACCGTGAACGACACGCACGGGCATGCGGCCGGGGACACCGTGCTGAAGGCCTTCGCGGAGGCCTGCGCCGAGACGGTCCGCTCCACGGATCTGGTGGGACGCTACGGGGGCGAGGAGTTCATCTTCCTGCTGCCGGGAGCATCGGTCGCGAGGAGCGAGGACATCGCCCGGGCTGTGAGTCTGGCTCTTCGGGGACATTCGACCCCGGGCGGCTTCGAGATGCCGACCGTCAGCTATGGCATCGCCGCGATCGAGGCGAGCGACTACGATCTGGATGCTGCCATCGCGGCGGCCGATCAGGCGCTCTATGCCGCGAAGGCCAGTGGCCGCGACAAGTCCGTCCGGGCGATCGGACCGGCAATGGAGAAGGGGCGTGACTCGCCGGCGGGACCGCCGGGCGGGACCCCCGGCGTATGAGCTGACGGATGAGCTGACGGGCAGCCGGGCGTCGGTGGTCACAACGCCAGCTCCCGGTGCTCGTTCCGACGTGGGACCCGTCGGGGATCGAGATAGGGCGGCGGGATGAACCAGGGCAATCCCTCCTTCACCTCGATGACCCAGTTGCCCTGCTCGATCAGTCGGTGATGGAAGGAGCAGAGCAGGCACCCGTTGGAGACATCGGTCGGTCCGCCGTCCGTCCAGGGTGTGATGTGGTGTGCTTCGGTCCAGACCGCCGGGATGGTGCAGGAGGGAAAGGCGCAACCCCTGTCCCGGGCCACAAGTGCTCGTCGCTGGGCTACGCCGAAAAGACGACGGGCACGACCGGCATCGAGGATCTCGCCCTGTCCTCCCAGGACGATCGGGATGATGTCCGCGTCACAGGCCATCTTCCGCACCACGCTCGCGCTCATCGGCCCACCGAAAACGCTGTAGCCGCCGGGTGGAGGCTCGAGGCGCTCCGCCGTGCTGATCGACGGTCCGGAGCGTGGATCGCCGCCTCCGCTGTCGGCAGTGAAGGTGCCGTCGCCGCCGCTGCGGCCGATCGGACGATCCATCGAGGGAAGGTCCGGACGATACCCGCGCGCCCGAGCGGTGCCGCCTGCCCGCTCATGGAGTTGCCCCATGAGAGTCCGATAGTCGATCGTGACCATGACCTGAGGCCGATGACCGCCCGTGGCGGGCAGAGTGTCCGTCGCGAGAGCTACCTGGCAGGCGCCGACCAGCCCGTCGAGGAGTAACTGGGGCCGTGTGCGAGTCTCGGGGAGGTCGGAGGCTTCCGCGGAGTCGGAGCCGTCCGGACCGGAACAGTCTGTAGCGAGACTTGCTGTGCCCGGGGTGCCGTCGGCGAGAGGGGCGGAACCGGGAGCCGCTGTCCTGAGGCGCGGATTGGTCGCAGTGTTCATGGCGGTCAGAAGGTACTCGAACTGTTCGTCGTCGGCTGCGATCTCGAGTCGCTGCAGGCCGCGCCGTCGCCCCCTCACGAAGACGCCCTGTTGGGCTCGCAGCGTCTCCTCGGTGGGCTCACGGCCATCGGGGTCCAGCGCGCATTCCCACCGTCGAGTCACGACACGGAGAAGGTCGCCGTCGGATTCGACCGCCTGCGCCGTGAGGCATTCCTCCATGGCGAGCACCGCCGCGGGTTCGGCGTTCGTGCGGGCACGATCGACGCCGTCATGCACTTGGAGCGCGGCATCCGCACCGAGGACGCCTGTCGCAAAAGCCGCCGCCAGTACCTCGTAGCGGGGCGGACAGATGTCACCGGTCAGGGTCGGCTGCCCGGTCACCGCCAGGCCCAGCCGTATCCGCCGCCGGGCCTCGGCCCTCGTGATCCGGAGCCGAGCACGAAGATAGTCGGCCGTGTCGCGGAATTCATTCTGCTGCCGAAGGGCGCTCTGGTCGCTCGGCGAGCCGGAGTGGATGCCCGCGCCCGTTTTTATGCCTGGAGGGGTGTCCGAGGCCGAGTCGATGCCCCAACTCGAGTCCGAGTCCGTATCCGAGCCCTGCCCCGCGCTCGCGCCCGAGGCCATCCTTGTGCCTGGGGAGGTGTCCGAGTCCAAGTCGGGGCGCGTGCCCCACCCCGCGCCCGAGGCCATGCCCGAGCCCGAGCTCCAGCCGTGGCCCCAGCCCGAGTCACAGCCCACCGCTGGTTCTGACTCGATGCGCACGCCGATTCCCGCGATCCGCTGCCGTTCCGCGGCAGCAGCTCCGACGGCCTGCAGGTAGTCCAACGTCCGGGAAAGGGCCTCCACCGATTCAAGACACGTCACCAGTTCAGCTCTCGGTAGGACGTCTGCCCGTGCACCGAACCATCGGCCGGCCGCTTCCAGCACGGGCACGAGGGAGATCAACGATTCCTCCGTGCCGGCTTCCGGATCAGCGAGTGCGAGTGACATAGGGCAATTTTATTAGAAGGGAATTCCTATTATTTTTCCTGGGTCGCTATGTGGATAAGTCGGGGGTGGGCCGAGCGGGCAGGTCCGGGTGGGTGCTGGAGGTGAGGTGACGGGCCGGAGGAGCAGTTCAAGAAAGCGGTGGGGCAGCGGGCCGAAGGAGTGGATCGGCAAGCAGCGAGAAAACGGCCGGAGGAGTGGATCCCAAGGCACCAGGAGACGGACGAGTGAACCCGGCCGGGCGCCCGGAAAGGTTCAATGGGCCATGGAGCAAGCAGCGACCCCGACTCGACGCCCCGTCCACTCCGGAACTGTCGACCTAGGATGAGGACATGACTTTTCACCCTGCAGATGACCGTTATGCTTCGATGCCGTATCGGCGGGTGGGGGCCAGTGGGCTGTTGTTGCCTGCGGTGTCGTTGGGGCTGTGGCACAACTTCGGGGACGACAAGGCGTTCGATGTGCAGCGTGCCATCCTGCGCCGGGCGTTCGATCTGGGGGTCACGCATTTCGATCTGGCGAACAACTATGGTCCGCCGGCGGGCAGCGCTGAGACGAACTTCGGCCGGCACCTGAGGGATGATTTCCGGCCGTTCCGGGATGAGCTGGTCATCTCCACGAAGGCCGGGTACGGGATGTGGCCGGGCCCGTACGGGGAGTGGGGGTCGCGGAAGTATCTGCTCTCGAGCCTGGATCAGTCGCTGGAGCGGATGGGCCTGGAGTACGTGGATGTGTTCTACAGTCACCGCCCGGACCCGGACACCCCGCTGGAGGAGACGATGGGTGCCCTGGATACCGCGGTGCGCTCGGGGCGTGCCCTGTATGCGGGGATCTCCTCGTACTCGCCCGAGCTCACGGTGAAGGCCGCGGCGATCCTGGCGGAGCTGGGCACGCCGCTGCTGATCCATCAGCCCTCGTATTCGATGCTGAACCGGTGGACGGAGAACGGGTCCCCGAACCTGTTCCAGGCCCTGGAGCAGGTCGGGGCGGGCTCGATCGCGTTCTCGCCGCTGGCGCAGGGGCTGCTCACGAGCCGGTATCTGGACGGGGTGCCCGAGGATTCGAGGGCGGCAGCGGGCAAGTCGCTGGATCAGGGGCAGCTCAGTTCCGGGAACCTGGAGCGGATCCGGGGGTTGCACGCGATCGCGGAGGGTCGGGGGCAGTCGTTGGCGCAGCTGGCGATCGCCTGGGTGCTGCGTGATCAGTCCAAGGGCACTCCGGTGACCTCGGCGCTGATCGGTGCCTCCAGTGTGGCCCAGCTCGAGGACAGCGTGGCAGCGGTGGGGAACCTGGCCTTCACGGCCGAGGAACTGCACGCGATCGACGAGTTCGCCGTGGACTCCGACATCAACCTCTGGGCCAGCGCCCTCAAGGCCTGATGCTGCAGTTCCGCCCGGCCGGGCCGGGTGACTGGTCCGCACTCTGGGTCATCATGGAACCGGTTGCCAGAGCGGGCGAGACCTACTGCTGGGACACCTCCATGGATGAGGCGGCAGGACGGCTCGAGTGGCTTCCCGGTCCCGGAGGCGCCGATCCCACGCTCGTCGTCCATGTGGCCGTCGACGCAGAGACCGGCCGCGTGGTCGGCACCGCGCAACTGCATGCCAACCGTGGCGGCAACGGAGCCCACGTCGCCAACGCCTCTTTCCTGGTGGCTGCCGACGCCGGAGGCCAGGGCGTCGGCCGTGCCCTCGCCGATCACGTGCTCCAGGAGGCGCGCGCCGCAGGATATACGGCGATGCAGTTCAACGCCGTGGTGCAGACGAACGAACGCGCGGTCGCTCTGTGGACGTCGCTCGGCTTCGTGATCGTCGGCACCGTTCCCGGAGCGTTCCTACACCCCTCGGCCGGACCGACCGGCCTCCACATCATGCACCGGTTCCTCTAGCGGTGGTCCCGCGGGACGCGTGATCCGACCGACAAGGGCCCGACCGGCGACCCGACCGACGACCGGACCGGCGACCCGATCGACAACGCGAGCGGCGACCCGACCGGCGACCCGACCGACAAGGGCCCGACCGGCGACCCGACCGACGACCGGACCGGCGACCCGATCGACAACGCGAGCGGCGACCCGACCGGCGACCCGACCGACAAGGGCCCGACCGGCGACCCGACCGGCGACCCGACCGACGACCGGACCGGCGACCCGATCGACAACGCGAGCGGCGACCCGACCGACAACGCGACCGACGACCCGACCGGTAACGGCCCAGCACAGGACACAATGGGGGCATGACTGCCGCACAGCCCGCCCGCGATCCGCTCCTCGGCGCCTGGGCGACCCTCGGTGAACCCCGACTGACCGTCGAACTGGCGAGGTCCGGCGTCGGTTGGGTGGGGCTCGACGCGCAGCACGGGCACTTCGACGACCACGCCCTCCGGACCACGCTGGGTCTCCGCCCGTCGGAGTCCGCCCCGATGCTCGTGCGCGTCGCGTCCAACGACCCCGCGCTGATCGGGCGGGCGCTGGACGCGGGAGCGGACGGCGTCATCGTGCCCCTCGTCGACAGCGTGGCCGACGCCGAGAAGGCGGTCGCGGCAAGCCACTACCCGCCCTCCGGCACGCGCAGCTGGGGACCCCTGCCCGGCAGCCGCGCGGTCCACAGCCCGGGCTCCGACGGCGGCACGCACCCCGTCCCGCTGTGTGCCGTGATGATCGAGACCGCTGCCGCACTCGATGCCGTCGACGAGCTCGCCGCCGTACCCGGCGTGGACATGATCTTCGTCGGCCCGTTCGACCTCTCACTCGCGCTCGGGCTGCACGTCGACGACCTCCTGGCCGCACCGGCAGCGGAAGCGCCCCTGGCCCGGATCACGCGCGCCTGCACGGACGCCGGGATCACTGCCGGCGCCTATGCGGGCACCCCTGAGCGCGCAGCCCTGCTCGCCGCGGCGGGCTTCGAGTGGATTGCTGCCAGCACCGACGCCGCCCTGGTCTCCCTGGGCGTGGGGGAGATGCGACGGCGGATGCTGTCCGGAGCGCCGGGTCAGTCGACCCAGGACGCCCTCAGTGCGGGGAACGCCTCCTCGTAACCGGTGAGCACCCTCCCGGCAGCGTGGAACGAGTCGACCAGCGGGTGCCCGGCGAGTGCGCGAAGGGCGGCATCGCGGTCGCCGTGCACCGCCGCACGCACGGTGTCCTGTTCGACGGCCTTGACGGCCGCCATGAGACCGAGCTGGTGCAGCGTCAGGGGCGCCGCCGGCAGCGGGTGCGCTCCCGTCGCGTCCACGACGGACGGTACCTCGACGACGGCGTCCGCCGGCAGCTCGGGGAACGTGGGCCCGTTGCGCACATTGAGGATCAGCTCCGCACGTCGGCCCGTGAGCAGTGCCCGCATGACCTGCAGCGCCACGCGCTCGTAGCCGCCCCCGGCGAGATCCGCCTCGTCACGCTCCTCGTCCCCGCTCCGCGCCTCGGCGAGATAGCCGGATTCCCGTTCGAGCCGGGCGGCCTCCCAGACAGCGAAGGGGTCCTCGGCGGCCGCGAGCCGCGGGTAGAGGTCCCGCTGCTGGTCCCGCAGGATCTCCCCCCGCGTCCTGTCCGCAGCACCGATGGAGCGGAGCGCCTCGCGGTGGAAGTAGTAGTAGAACAGGTACTCGTTGGGCAGCGCACCGAGGACCCGGAGCAGGTCCGGACCGAAGAGCCGCCCCTCCTCGAAGCCGCCCAGGCGCAGAGGGTCGGCGAGCAGCCCGGGGAGGTGGTCCTTCTCGCCGTCGTCGAGCCTGCGGAGCCAGCCCAGGTGGTTGAGGCCCACGTAGTCGACTCCCGCGAGCGTGCCGCGCAGGTCCATGCCGGCCGCACGCGCCGCGCGCGTCACCAGACCGGACGCCGAGTCGCAGATACCGATGACCCGGGTGCCCAGGACCGCCGAGAGCGCCTCCGTGACCATCCCGGCGGGATTCGTGAAGTTGATGAGCCACGCGTCCGGCGCGACCTCGCGCATCATGGCAGCGACGCGCATCATGTCCGGGATGGAGCGGAGCGCGTAGGAGATCCCTCCGGCGCCCACGGTCTCCTGCCCGAGCAGTCCGGCGGCCAGGGCGACACGCTCGTCGAGGATGCGTCCCTCGGTCCCGCCGCTGCGCACCGCGGCGAAGACGACGTCGGCACCGGGCAGCGCATCCTCGAGGCGGTCCTCGACGCGCACGGACGGCTGAGGGCCCCCACCCCTCCGCGGCAGGGCCTTCAGGACGCGCGCGATCGCGCGCGCACGCTCCGGCTGGGCGTCGAGCAGGACGACGTCGGACACGAGCCCGGCGAACGGACCCTCCGCGAGCGCCCGGTAGACCAGCGGGACACGGAAACCTCCTCCGCCCACGATGACGAGCCGCGCACCTGTACCGGGCGTCTCAGGCAAGATTCATCCCGCTTTCGTCATGGCTCTCGTCGGGCTGCTGCTGTCCCGACTCGAAACCGGGTTCAAAATCGGGCCGTCGGGCGCCCGCGCGGGGCGCCTTGGAAGTATTCTGCCGTACATGGTCCAACAGCACCGCTTCGATCCGCTGGCGGCCACGCGCAGCCCGGACGGGCCCGAATTCGACCTCCTGCTCGCCGGGCAGGTGTTCTTCGACATCATCTTCACTGGCCTCGAACAGCTGCCGTCGCCCGGCACGGAGGTGTGGACCGAGGGCATGGGTTCCGGGCCGGGCGGGATCGCCAACCAGGCGATCGCCGCGAGCCGGCTGGGTCTGCGCACCACCCTCGCTGCCGCCTTCGGCGACGACGCGTACGGGCAGTCCAACTGGGACGTACTGCAGGATCAGGAGCACGTGGACCTCTCGCGGTCGCGCGTGTTCGGGCGATGGCATTCACCCGTCACCGTGTCGCTCTCCGTGCACCACGACCGCTCGATGATCACGCACGGCCATCCCTCCCCGCTGAGCGCCACCGAGTTGATCGGTGCACCGCCGTCCTGCCGGGCCGCCATCGTGGGACTCGAGCGGGAGGTAGAGCCGTGGGCGAAGGCCGCAGCCGCCGGCGGCACCAGGCTGTACGGGGACGTGGGCTGGGACGCCGCGGGGGAGTGGGCTCCCGAGACACTCGCTTCGCTGGAGCACTTCCACGCGTTCATGCCCAATGCCGCCGAAGCCATGGCGTACACGCGGACCGATGATCCGTGGGCCGCCCTCTACTCGCTGGCGGACCGCGTGCCCGTGGCCGTCGTGACCGTCGGCCAGCAAGGGGCCATGGCCATCGACTCGGAGACAGGGGAGGAGGAGTGGGTGCCGGCCCTTCCCGTGTCCGCCTACGATCCGACGGGCGCCGGTGACTGTTTCGGGGCTGCTTTCGTCATGGGAGACCTCGCGGGCTTCCCGCTCGCCGACCGCCTCCGCTTCGCGAACCTGTGCGCCTCCCTGTCCGTGCAGCACGTGGGCGGGTCCCTGGCCGCACCGGGCTGGGGGGACATCGCCGACTGGTGGCACCGGGTCAGTGCCGGGCGCGACGGCGTGCGGCGGCAATGGCTGCGCCGGTACGCCTTCCTGGAGGACCTGGTGTCCGACGTCCCCAGGGAGGCCCTGCGCCGGGCGACGGCGACGATCGCCCGCCAGTCCGACGCCTCGCCGTCGCTCCGCCCGGTGGAGGCCCGTCTCGGGGAAGCCCGTCCGCCGGGTGCGAGCCCGGGGGAGACGCAGGCGGTGGAGGTTCGCCCGGCTGGTGGGGGCCCGGCCGGTGGGGGCCCGGCTGGTGGAGCCCCGGCTGGTGGGGGCCCGGCTGGTGGGGGCCCGGCTGGTGGGGGCCCGGGGGAGGCAGCGCGGGCAGAGGCCCGCCCGGGGAGGGCCCTTCCGGGCGGAACCGGCCCGGCGGATCCTCGCCCTCCCGTCCGCGCGTATGTCCCGAGCCCGCCGGACGACCCGGGCGAGGACCAGGACCACACCTGCTCGCGCTGAATCGGGGCGGCTGCGGACACCGCCGGTGGAGCCCGGCTGCGGACACCGGGCCGGTAAACCACACCTGCTCGCGCTGAACCGGGGCGGCTGCCGACACCGGGCCGGTGAACCACACCTGCTCGCGCTGAACCAGGGCGGCTGCCGACACCGCTGGTGGAGCCCGGCTGCCGACGCCGGCCCGCTGCCCGCCCCGCGGGAGGATGCCTCGTCACCCCCGCAGGGCGGCAGCGTCTCCGAGCCAGCGTGTGTACAGCGCCCACGGGTCGTCGACGCCCGCTGCGAGGCGCGCCACATGCTCCTCCAGGTCCGGGGCGGCCTCGAACCACTCGGACCGGTCGAGCCTCAGTGCCGCGAACTGCTCGTGCCGGCGCCGCTCGACGAGCCGGTCCCCGCGCTCGAACGCCAGCACCTCGTCGTGCCAGATGCGGGCCAGGCGTCGGCGCGGATTCGCCGTCGTCCCGATCTTGATGCGGTCCCGGAACCGGAGGTAGTAGACGACGTCGACGCGCGGAGGCGGCAGGCCGTCATCGAGGACGTCGCCCACCCGCCACTCACAGGCCGCACACACCCAGCCGGACGGGTACCTCACCCCGATCCGCGAACCGCACGCACGGCAGGGAACCGGCAGCAGGTCGGTGGAGCCCCATTCGGCGTCCGACCATTCCGCGACCAGTGCCAGGTGCGCCGCACAGAGCGGGAAGGGTGCTCCGCCCGTGGCACCGCCGCAGGTCCTCCCCGTCTCGTCGGGGAGCACGCACCCGGGGGCGACGGACGGAGGTTCGAACACGCCTTCGATTGTTCCCGCTCCCTCCCGGGGAATCAACCCGGCGGACGCCCCGCGCAAGCTGGCAGAATAGGGCGGGTGACTTCCTCAGAACGTGCCGCAGAGATCGACCTCGACGCCCTGCGGCACAACATCCGGCACCTGCGCGACGTCGCCCACCCCGCCCGGGTGATGGCCGTCGTGAAGGCCGACGCCTACGGCCACGGCGCCCTCCCCGTCGCGCGCGCCGCCCTCGAGGCGGGAGCCGCGTGGCTCGGCGTCGCGCACATCAGCGAGGGCGTCGCGCTGCGCAAGGCGGGCATCGAAGCCCCCATCCTCGCGTGGCTGCACACCATGGGCAGCGACTTCAGCGCCGGCGTCGAGCACGGACTGGACCTCGGGATCTCCGGCTGGGAGCTCGAGCACGTGACCGCCGCAGCCCGCGAACTGGAACGCCCGGCAATCGTGCACCTGAAGATCGACACGGGCCTCGGCCGCAACGGCTGCCCGCCGGACCAGTGGGAGTCCCTGCTCAGCCGTGCCGTCGCCTACCAGGAGGAGGGCCTGATCCGCGTCGTCGGGATCTTCTCCCATCTCGCCGTCGCCGACGAGCCGACACGCCCCGAGACCGACCTCCAGGTGCAGGCGTTCCGCGAGGCCGTGGCCGCCGCCGAGAACGCAGGCATCGACGTCGAGGTGCGGCACCTCGCCAACACGCCCGCCACGTTCTCACGTCCCGACTGCCACTTCGACCTCGTGCGCGTGGGCCTCGGCATCTACGGACTCTCGCCCTTCTCCGACCAGGGCTCCGCCGACCTCGGCCTCCGGCCCGTCATGACCTTCAGCACCACGGTCTCGAACTGCAAGGAGGTGCCCGCCGGCCAGGGTGTCTCCTACGGCTACGGCTACCGCACCCAGAAGCCCACCACCCTCGGGCTCATCCCCGTCGGATACGGCGACGGCGTGCCCCGCATCGCCACGGGGGCCCCGGTGCTCGTCGGCGGCCGCATCTACCCGGTGGTGGGCCGGATCGCCATGGACCAGTGCGTCATCGACTTCGGGACCACGGGCCTGGTCGATTCCCCTGACAGCCCCCTCGGCAAGCGCGCGGTGCTCTTCGGTGGCACCGATTCGCCCCCGGTCGAGGACTGGGCCGCCGCCGCCCAGACCATCAACTACGAGGTGGTCACCCGGATCAGCGACCGCGTGGAGCGCGTGTACGTGGACGCACGACGGGAGGCGGGCGATGGCGACGGAGCCTGAGTGGACCGCGTCCTACGACGTCGGTTCGGCCGCCGAGCTGCAGGGCCTCGCCGCCGGCCTCGCACCGCAGCTGCGGCCCGGGGACCTGCTGGTCCTCTCCGGCGAACTCGGCGCCGGCAAGACGACGTTCACGCAGGGCCTCGGCCGTGGCCTCGCGGTGGAGGACCGCATCATCTCGCCGACCTTCGTGCTCGTCCGGCAGCATCCCTCGACGGGTGACGGACCGGGCCTGGTCCACGTCGACGCCTACCGTCTGGAGAGCGCGGCAGCCGTGGACGACCTCGACCTCGAAGCCACGATGGCCGCCAATGTCACGGTCATCGAGTGGGGAGCGGGCCGGGTGGAGCACCTGAGCGACAGCCGGCTGCACGTCGCGATCCACCGCCCGCTGGGTGGCGCGCTGCCCGGAACCGGAGAGCCGGTCACGGCCTTCGACGACGACGGCGAGGACGAGGTGCGCACCGTCACCCTCGCGGGCTTCGGGCCGCGCTGGCACGCAGGGCTGCCGGCGCCCGTCCTCGACTAGGCTGGACCGGTGCTTCTCCTCGCCCTCGACACCTCCGCCGCGGCGACCGTCGCGCTCCTGGACGACGACGCCGTCGTCGGCCGGTTCGGCAGCGCTGACACGCGCTCCCACGCGGAGGTCCTCGCCCCTGCGGTGCAGCGGGTGCTCGCCGACGCCGGAGTGGCCGGTGCCGACCTCGACGGCATCGTCGCCGGGGTGGGCCCGGGCCCCTTCACAGGACTGCGCGCCGGACTCGTCACGGCACGGACCCTGGCCTTCGTCTGGGATGTCCCCCTGCTCGGCGTGCTGAGCCTCGATGCCCTGGCCTTCGACGCCGCCGCGAGTGGTGCGGTCCCGGCCGGCACCGGCTTCCTCGTCGGCACCGACGCCCGCCGCGGCGAGGTCTACTGGGCTGCCTACCGTGCGCCGTCGGGCGGGGAGGACGGCGCGGTCCTCCCCGAGCTCCTCGACGGCCCGCACGTCGGCGCGGCTGCGAGCCTGCCGAAGGGCCGGCCCCTGGCCGGCAGGGCCGCGAGCCTCTACCCGGACGAGCTGGACGGCCTGCCGGCCTTCGCGACGTCGGATCCCGACGCCGCCTCCCTCGCCCGCGTGGCCCGTCAGCGCCTCCTCGCGGGCGAGGCGCTGCGCGACACCGCCCCGCTGTACCTGCGGGAGTCCGACGCCAAGGTGCCCGGCCCGCGGAAACGGGCGACGGCATGAGCTTCACCCTGCGCAGCCTCACCTTCGAGGACATCGAGACCATCGGCCGCCTCGAGAACGAACTGTTCCCCACCGACGCCTGGCCGCTCGAGATGTTCTACACCGAGTTCTTCCAGCCGGACACGCGGCGCTACATCGTCGCGGAGGTCGACGGCGAGACGGTCGGCTACGCGGGCGTCATGGTCATCGACACGACGGCGGACATCCAGACCATCGGCGTGCTGCCGCGCTTCGAGGGGCAGGGCATCGGGCGGGCCATGCTCACCGAGCTGCTCGACGAGGCAAGACGCCGCGGCGCGGAAACGGTGATGCTGGAGGTCCGGGCGGACAATCCGCGGGCCCAGCAGCTCTACACGCGCTTCGGCTTCGCCAGGATCCACACCAGGAAGAGGTACTACCGCGACGGCGTGGACGCCTGGGTCATGCAGCTCGTCCTGCCCGCGGGCGGAGAGGGGGCACCATGACACGCGAGGCACCACTGGTGCTCGGCATCGAGTCGTCCTGCGACGAGACAGGTGTCGGGATCGTGCGGGGGACACAGCTGCTGACCAACACCGTGTCCTCGTCGATGGACGAGCACGTGCGCTTCGGCGGGGTCATCCCCGAGATCGCGTCACGCGCGCACCTCGAAGCCTTCGTCCCGACCCTCAGGACGGCGCTCGACGACGCCGGCGTCACCCTCGACGAGATCGACGCCATCGCCGTGACCGCGGGTCCGGGCCTGTCGGGAGCCCTCATGGTCGGGGTGTCCGCCGCCAAGGCGCTCGCCGTCGCGACCGGGAAGCCGCTCTACGCCATCAACCACCTCGTGGCGCACGTGGGCGTCGGCATGCTCGGCGGCACCTTCGCCGACGGGCTGCCGTCCGACCTCGGCGCGCTCCTCGTGTCCGGCGGGCACACGGAGATCCTGCGGATCGGCGACATCGCGAGCGACGTCGAACTCCTGGGATCCACGATCGACGACGCCGCAGGCGAGGCGTACGACAAGACGGCACGCATCCTCGGGCTCGGCTATCCGGGCGGGCCCGTGATCGACCGGCTGGCCCGGGAGGGAGATCCGACGGCGATCCGCTTCCCCCGCGGGCTCTCGCAGCCCAAGTACATGGGCACCGCCGAGCAGCCCGGCCCGCACCGCTACGACTGGTCCTTCAGCGGACTCAAGACGGCCGTGGCGCGCAGCGTGGAGCAGTACGAGGCGGCGGGCCTGGAGGTGCCCGTGGCCGACATCGCCGCGTCCTTCCAGGAGGCGGTGGTGGACATCATCACCTCGAAGGCCGTGCTCGCATGCCGGGAACACGGCATCACGAACCTCCTGCTCGGCGGCGGCGTCGCGGCGAACCGGAGGCTCCGCGAACTGACCGGCGAGCGGTGTGCGGCCGCCGGCATCACCCTCACCGTCCCGGCGCCGTCGCTGTGCACGGACAACGGGGCCATGGTCGCGGCACTGGGAGCCCGGATCGTGATGAACGGCGGTCGTCCGAGCGGCATCGGCTTCGGCACCGACCCGTCCCTGCCCGTCACGCGGATCGTCCTCGCGGCGGACGGGAACGGCGGGTCCTAGAACCTGCCGGCAGCCGAGCGGGCCGGGTTCGAGGCCGTGCCGGACGCCCTGCCGGACGGTGCTCGCCCGCCGGCAGCCGGGCGGGCCGGGTCCGACGCCGTGCCGGACGGTGCTCGCCCGCCGGCAGCCGGGCGGGCCGGGTCCGACGCCGTGCCGGACGGTGCTCGCCCGCCGGCAGCCGGGCGGGCCGGGTCCGACGCCGTGCCGGACGGTGCGTGGACGGACCGTGGACCGAGAACCGCGGGAGGACCGGACCCCGCAGGGTCCGGTCCTCCGATACTGCAGGGACTAGAGCGTGCCCCGGCGGTCCGTCGTGTCGCCGTCGACGAGCCTGTCGCCCTCGAGCCCCTGGCTCTCGGACGGAACACCCGTTCCCGGGACGCCGTCCACGGCGGGTACGGGATCGACGTCGATCGCATCGACGTCGTCGACGACCGGGGTGGTCTCGGGGACCACGGGTGCCGCATCGACCACGGTCACCGTGTCGACGTCCACGTCCTCCTCGTCGTCCTTCTTGCCGGCAGCAGCCGCGGCCACACCGGCCACTGCGGCCGCCGCGGCGATGCCGACGCCGGCCGCCACCTTGCCGGACACGCCTGCCTTGCCGCTGTCACCGCGGGACTCCGCGGCGTCCTCGACCGTCGGGGTGCCCGTGGTACCGACACCGGCCACGGATCCGCGCCACGCGCCCGTGGCGTAGCTCTCGGACTCGATGAACTCCTTGAACCGGTGCAGGTCCGCCTTCGCCTGGTTCTCGACGACGTTCAGCTTGTCGCCGACCTTCTCGACGAGGCCCTCGGGCTCGTACTCGAGCACGAGGTTCACACGGGTGGTGCCGCCGAGATCCTCGAAGGACACCGTGCCGGCGTTCGTGGCACCCTCCGTGGCCGCCCACGAGACCCTGCGGTCGGGAACCTGCTCCAGGACCTTGGCCTCCCACTGACGGCGGATACCGCCGATCTCGGCAACCCATTCGAGGCGATCATCGCTCAGCTGCGTGATCTGCTTGATGCCGCCCATGAAGTGCGGGAACTCCTCGAACTGGGTCCACTGGTTGTACACGGTCGTGACTGGAAGATTCACGACAATGGTTTCTTCGACCTTCGTGCTCATCATGCTCCCTAGGGGTTGGGGATACGGTCACTGATCGCATCATCAGCATGCTTAGCATATGGTGCATGCGGGGCTCTGACCAGTGCTGGACACGCGTCCGCCGTATCCCGCGGCGCTCAGGTGGTCGGTGCTCAGGGAAGCAGGTCGCCCACCTCGGCGTACCTGCGCCGCCAGTCGCGCCCCTCCTCGCCCCCGTACAGGGTCCAGTACTCGCGGCCGGAGGTGATCACGCCGTCGGCCACCGTCCAGATGGACACGACACGGAAGATGCCGACGTCCTCCTGGGGCACCTGGACCTCGGACACCACCACCTCGCCGGCGTCGTACACGTTCAGGACATCGATGCTCCACCCGTTCGGATGCTCGGCGTTGACCGCCACCATGTTGTCCCTGCCGCGGATGATCTCCCGGGTGACGGGCCAGAAGACCTCCACGTCCTCGGCGAGGGTCAGACCCACGGCCTTCCAGTCCCTGCTCCACACCGACGACCAGTACCGCCGGACCACCTCGGTAGATTCCATACGCCGATGCTACAGACGGACGGCGCCGGGACAAGCGGAGGCGCAGGGTGACGCGGCGTCCGGCGGTCACCCGCCCTCGTGCTCCTCGTCCCGGGCACCGGAGCGGCGCGGGAGGTCGCGCCGCGTGCACTGGTCGGGGCGTACCCAGGCCTCACGTGCGATCGAGAACTCGACCCACTGTGCGAGCACCGCCGAATCCGTCCATGCCATGGCGAAGCCGCGCACCGTCTGCCGGGACCCGTCGGGATACTCCAGGTCCACCCACACCGCCGGTGCGGGCGGGACCGACTCCGTGATCCCGTGCGCCGGCGCCTCGAGTCCGAGCGGCTGGACGAAGCGTGCGATGGCGGGAGGCTGTCCGTGCCAGCCGGGTGTCCTGGTCATACGCCCGTCCCGGGGGCGGCGCACGACGTCGGCTGGTCCATGTCCCCACTCTACGAGGGGGGCCGTCGGAGGCGGCCGCACCCCGCACAGCCGGCGGACATCAGGCGGCGTGCATCGTCCGCGGCTGCAGATCGCGGCGTCGGCACCGTGCAGCCTCCACCCACGCCTCGCGCGCCCGCGAGTACTCGATCCACTGCGCCAGGACCATCGTCTCCGTCCACGCCATGGCGAAGCCCTTCACGGTACGCCGGGAACCGTCGGGATAGTCGAGGTCCACCCACAGCGCCGGTGACCGGGACGGTTCGGTGACGCAGCTCCCGGGGGCGTCGAGCTGGAGGGGCGGGACGTACCTGTCCGCACTGGGTGGGATGCCGTGCCATCCCGGTCGCTCTGCCATGCACCGAGGGTATGCCGGTGGTCCGACATCATGACCGCACGGGCGCCGACGGTGGGGCAGCGGCACCGGCCTGGTGGGCCCCTGAACCTACGCCGCTCCGTCGGACCCGGTGTGAGCACGTACCAGGTCGTCGCTGAACGGGGCGCGCTTCCTCGGAGGGAGCCCGTCGATCAGTTCGTTGACGGCCAGGGCGAGGACGTCGCACTCGAGCGGAGGCATGGGCATGAGTCCCTCGAGGTACGCCTCGACCTCGTACTCGTCCACCGCGCCGCCCAGGGAGAAGTAGTGCAGCCATGCCTCCCCGATGGAGAAGCCGGAGTCGGTGAGGGCGACGAGGGTCAGTGCCCGCTGTTCCTCCGCATACGGGAATCCGGTCACGGCGTCTCCGTGCCGTTCGCGATGTCCTCGGTCAGGCGGCGGAACGGGATGCCCGCGGTGCGGGCACGGAAGGTCAGGGCCGCGAGTGCCTCCGACTCGGTCAGCCCCTCCCGTTGCATCAGGATCCCCTTCGCGACACCCACCAGGTCACGCGACCGCAGTGATTCCCGCAGTTCGGCGCTGAGGCGGGTCGTCGTCTCCGAGGTCTGCACATGACCGAGTAGTGCGGAGGCGGCGGTCGCGAGGCTCACCAGCCGGGCGCGGTCGGCGTCGCCGAAGGCCGACGGTTGCGTCGAATAGATCTTCATGGCGCCGATGGAATCCCGGCCGCGCAGGAGCGGGACACTCAGACACGCCCGTACGCCTGCCTCTGCCGCTGCAGCGCTCCACTGCGGGAACCGCTGGTCGGTGGCCGTGTCGCCGATCTCCACCGGGCGCAGGGAGGACCACGCCGTCAGGCACGGCCCTTCACCGAGGCTGTACTGGAGGTCGTCCGCAATGCGGGAGAGGTCGTCCGTCGAGCCCACGCTGACCCGCTGCGCGTGATGGATGAGTGAGACGCCCGCACCGGATGCGTTCGGTGTCGTCTCCTGGGCGACGCGCGCCAGCAGTTCGACCGCGTGCTGCGCTGTCTCCTGCGTGAGGGTCAGTCCGCGGATGCGGCCGAGCGTTGCGCCCAGCTCGCCGGACGGGGGAAATAGGTCCATCAGTAGCCTCGAACTTCAGGCCAGGGTCGATCCCGGCGCTGCGGGCCTTCTGCTAGACCGTGATCGCGCGTTGCCGCTGATCCGCTGGTCCCATTCTAGCGGTGTACCGGCGTGTCCGGTGCCGCCCGACCGGCGAGGCGGCGCGCGGTCCGTTCATCCCCGTGCCACCGGTGCGTCGCGTGGAATTCCACCGGTGCGGGCTCATGTCTGCTTACCATTGTCCCGACGATCCCACCGTCACGCCGTTGATCCCGAGTTGATGATTCCGTGCTGATCCATAGTCGATCCGTAGTTGATCCAGAAGTGTGAGGTTCCCCAGGGCCATGACGAACGACGATTTGCAGAAGATCCGTGTTGCTGCCGCAGACAAGGAGGACGTCGAGTTCGAGCTCGACCGGGCCGAGCTCGTGCTGCAGGAGGCCGTCGCCGAGGCGCTGAGCCACGGCGAGGACGTCAACGTGGTCGCCGAGGTCGCCGAACTGCCCCTGGACGACGTCGTGAAGCTCGCCGCCCAGGACACCAGCCCGGATCCTGTCCTGCCCTTCTGACCGACGGCCCTCAGGACGTCAGCCGGCCGAAGGGCAGGGCACGTCCCCGCAGGGCTGGAGTCGCCCGGCCTACAACCCGAGCGACTCCAGCACGGGCAGTTCGGCCCGTGCCCGCGCCTTCGCCTCCGCGGCGGTGGGCGACGCCACCGCGATCTCCGCGATCCGCTGCGCCTCGGCGAGGGTCACACTGTTGAGCACCGCCCCCACGCCGGCGAGAGCACGCGGTGTCATGGAGAGCGTGGACACCCCGAGGCCCACGAGGACGACGGCGAGGGCCGGGTCCGCTGCGGCCTCGCCGCACACACCCACGGGCTTGGCATGGCCCTCGGCCTCCGATCCCTCGACGGTCAGCCTGACCATCCGGAGGACCGCCGGCTGCCACGAGTTGTTCAGGGCTGCGAGGGAGCCGAGCTGGCGGTCCGCCGCCATCGTGTACTGCGTGAGGTCGTTCGTGCCGAGGCTCGCGAAGGACACGGCGCCGAGGATCGCCTCGGCCATCAGGGCCGCCGACGGCACCTCCACCATGACGCCCGGGGTCTGCAGGCCCGCGTTGCTGCAGAGCTTCGCGAAGTCCGCGGCCTCCTCGGCGGTCGAGATCATCGGCGCCATGACCCACACGTCCGCCGTGGACTGCGAGGCGGCGTCCGCGATGGCCTCGAGCTGGCGCTCCAGGACGCCGGGGGAGGAGAGATCGGTGCGGTAGCCGCGCACCCCGAGGGCGGGGTTGGGCTCGGTCGTGTCGGTGAGGAAGGGCAGCGGCTTGTCGGCGCCGGCGTCGAGCGTGCGCACCACCACCTTCTTGCCGGGGAAGGCGTCGAAGACGCCCTTGTAGGCCTCGACCTGCTCGGGGGCCGTCGGCTCGGTGTCACGGCCCAGGAAGCAGAACTCCGTCCGGAGCAGGCCCACACCCTGCGCGCCGGCCGCGGCGGCCTTGACGGCGTCCTTCGCTCCGCCCACGTTGGCCAGCAGGGGGACCTCGTGTCCGTCCGAGGTGACGCCGGTGCCGTCGAACACCGTGAGCGCCGCCGCGGCCGCGCGGTACGCCTCGGCAGCTGCGGCCTCGTCGTCGCCAGGATCGAGGGTGACGGTGCCGGCGGCGCCGTCCACGAAGACGAGCGCCCCGCTGTCGATGGCCTCCACGCCCGTGGCGGCCACGACGGCGGGCAGGCCCAGGGAGCGGGCGATGATCGCGGTGTGGGACTGCGGGCCGCCACCGGACGTGACGAGGGCGAGCACCATCGCGGGGTCCAGGGTGGCGGTATCGGCCGGTGCGAGGTCCTCCGCCACCAGGATGAACGGTGTGTCCGACGACGGGATGCCGGGTGCGGGGAGTCCGCGCAGTTCGGCCACGATGCGGGAGCGGACATCGAGCACGTCCGCCGTCCGCTCGGCCATGTAGCCGCCGAGGTTGTGCAGCATCTCGGCCACGGAGGCACCGGCCTCCCAGACCGCACGCGCGGGCGAGGTGCCCTTGTTGATGAGCTTCGTCGCGGACTTCAGCAGCATGGGATCGGCGGCCATGAGGGAGGTCGCCTGCAGGACGGCCTGGGCGTCGCCCTTGGCGATCCCCGCCCTCCGCCTGAGCTCCTCCTGGACGGCCTTCGAGGCTGCCTTGAGGGCCGCGACGGCCTGCTCAGGTGCGTCGGGAGTCTCGTGCCGCTCGCCGGCCGGCGGTTCGCCGACCGCTGCGGGCATGTGGTGCACGGGGCCGATCACGCGGCCGGGACTGACTCCGACTCCTGCGAAATTCACCATTGAACGTCCTCGCTTCCTTGCCGGTGGTCGTCTTCGTCTTCCTCCATTGTGAGGCCTGAAGGAGAAAGAGCGTGTGACCCAATTCATATAACAGCGCTATAGGTGCTACGGTAGCAGCCATGAAGAAAGTAGGCGAACCCACGCCTAAGACCAGGCTTCTCAGGGCCGCCGCGGCACTGCTCGCGGAGTCCAACGGCGAGGCCGTCTCGACGCGGCAGATCACCCAGGCTGCGCGCGTCACCGCACCCACCCTCTATCACCACTTCGGTGACAAGGAGGGCCTCTTCGATGCCGTCGTGGCGGAGGGGTTCTCCGAGTACCTCGACGCCGAGAGGAGCCTCCCGACGTCGGGACAACCGGTCGAGGACCTCCGGATGCACTGGGACAACCACGTGCAGTTCGGCCTCGACCACCCGCACCTCTACCTGGTGATGTTCGGCAACATCCGGCCCGAGCACAGGCCCTCCATGGTGGCCAGCGCAGAGGCCTTCCTCGAGGAGGTCCTGGCGAGGGCGGCCGCGGCAGCCCGCCTCGTGGTGTCCCCGCGCGAAGCCGCGCGCAGCATGCTCGCCGCCAACATCGGCGTCACGCTCATGCTGATCGCGGAGCCCGTGGCGAAGCGCAACCTCGAACTCTCCGCGATGACGAGGGAGGCGGTCATCTCCGCCGTGGCCACGGATTCCGAGGCGGACCCGACCACGGACACGGAGGGGACACCCTCGGTGGTCGTGGCGGCGATCGCCCTGAACGCGGCGCTGCAGTCCTCCCACCCCGACCAGCTCTCCAGCTCCGAACTGAAGCTCTTCCTCGAATGGCTCCAGCGCATCTCCACCAGGTCGGGAAGCTGACGCTTCCCGAGCATCCATCCCTCTCCGCAGAGTTGCGGGGACAACGGTAAGGAAAGAATGTGGCAACACAACTAGAAGCGAGGTCCGGCACCAGTGCCCGGGTCCGCGTCCAGAAGTTCGGGTCGTTCCTCTCGGCGATGATCATGCCCAACATCGGGGCGTTCATCGCGTGGGGCCTCATCACGGCCCTGTTCATCCCGGCCGGGTACTTCCCGAACGAGACGATCGGGGCCCTTGTCGGCCCGATGATCACGTTCCTCCTGCCCCTCCTCATCGGTTACACCGGCGGCAAGATGGTGTACGACGTCCGTGGCGGCGTCGTGGGAGCGACGGCCACGATGGGTGTGATCGTGGGAACGGACATCCCGATGTTCATCGGCGCGATGATCATGGGTCCGCTCACCGCCTACCTGATGAAGAAGCTCGATTCGATCTGGGACGGCAAGATCCGCCCCGGTTTCGAGATGCTCGTCAACAACTTCTCCGCGGGTATCTTCGCCGGCATCATGGCCATCTTCGGCCTGCTCGCCGTCGGCCCGCTGGTCACGCTCTTCAGTGATGCCGCGGGCAGGGGAGTCGACTTCCTCGTGAGCAACGGCCTGCTGCCGTTCACCAGCATCCTGATCGAGCCCGCCAAGATCCTGTTCCTGAACAACGCGATCAACTACGGCGTCCTCACCCCGCTCGCCACGCAGGAGGCCACCGAGACCGGCAAGTCGCTGCTGTTCCTGCTCGAGGCGAACCCCGGCCCGGGTCTCGGCCTCCTGCTCGCCTACGCCATCTTCGGCCGCGGCATGGCCAAGGCCTCGGCCCCCGGTGCGATCATCATCCAGTTCCTCGGCGGTATCCACGAGATCTACTTCCCGTACGTCCTGATGAAGCCCCTCATGGTCCTCGCCGTCATCGGTGGCGGCATGGCCGGCATCTTCACCCTCGTGCTCACGGGAGCCGGACTGCGCTCGCCGGCCGCTCCCGGCAGCATCATCGCGGTCTACGCCGCCACCGCCTCGGACAGCTTCGTCGGTGTGACACTGTCCGTCCTCATGGCCGCGGCGGTCTCCTTCCTCATCGGCTCGGTCATCCTGAAGACGACCAAGTCCACGGATGACGACATCGCCGGTGCCGCCAGCAAGATGGAAGGGCTGAAGGGCAAGAAGAGCTCCGTCGCTGGCACGTTCCGCTCCACCTCCGCGACCGACGGCCCCATCCGCAACATCGTGTTCGCCTGCGACGCCGGCATGGGCTCCTCGGCCATGGGCGCCTCGGTGCTCCGCAACAAGATCAAGGCGGCCGGCTTCCCGGACGTCAAGGTCACCAACCTCGCCATCGCCAACCTGAAAGACGACTACGACGTCGTCGTGACGCACCAGGACCTCGCCGCACGCGCCGAGCCCCTGACGCAGAGCGCCACGCACGTCTCCGTCGACAACTTCATGAACAGCCCACGCTATGACGAGATCGTCGAGCTGGTGCGCGCCAGCGCTGCAGCCGAGGGTGGAGTCGACCCGAAGAACCCGACGCCGGCCGCCGTGGCAGCCGACGCCGATACCGAAGGAGCAGGCACCGGTGCCGGCGCCAACGACGTCCTCGCAGAGCAGAGCGTCGTGCTCGACGGCAGGGCCACCACGCAGGAGGACGCCATCGACGAGGCCGGCCGGCTGCTGGTCGACCGCGGAGCCGTGGACGCGAGCTACGTGGCGGCGATGCACGAGCGGGAGAAGTCCGTGCCGACCTACATGGGCAACTTCCTCGCCATCCCGCACGGCACGAACGCCGCGAAGGACCTGATCAAGCGCTCGGCCGTGTCGATCGTCCGCTACCCGGAGGGCATCGACTGGAACGGCAAGCAGGTGAAGTTCGTGGTCGGCGTCGCAGGCGTGAACAACGAGCACCTGTCCATCCTCTCCGCGATCGCCCGCGTCTTCTCCGACAAGGCGCAGGTCGCGCGGCTCGACGAGGCGACCACCGTGGACGAGGTCCTCGCCCTCTTCGGAAAGGTCAATGCCTAGTGAAGGCAGTACATTTCGGTGCAGGCAATATCGGGCGCGGCTTCGTGGGGCTCCTGCTCCACGAAGCCGGGTACGAGGTGGTCTTCGCCGACGTCGCGGACGCCCTGATCGATCAGCTGGTCTCGACACCCAGCTATGACGTGCACGAGGTCGGCGAGGAGCCGGCGGTCAAGACCGTGGACAACTACCGCGCCCTGAACTCGGGGTCGCAGGAGGACGACGTCGTCGCGGAGATCGCCACCGCGGACATCGTCACGACGGCCGTGGGGCCGAACGTCCTGAAGTTCCTCGCACCGGTGATCGCCCGGGCCATCGCCCGGCGCGACGGCGACCTGCGTCCGCTGCAGGTCATGGCCTGCGAGAACGCCATCAACGCGACCGACATCCTGCGCCGGGAGGTCGAGCGGACCTACGACGGTGCCGCCCTGGACCTCGCGTCCCGTGCGGTGTTCGCGAACACGGCCGTCGACCGCATCGTCCCCGACCAGGCGGCCGGCCAGGGGCTGGACGTCACCGTGGAGACCTTCTTCGAGTGGGTCATCGACCGCACGCCCTTCAAGGGCGAGGCGCCGAGCATCCCGGGGGCCACCTACGTGGACGATCTCGCGCCGTACATCGAGCGGAAGCTCTTCACGGTCAACACGGGCCATGCGTCGGCCGCCTACTTCGGCTACGCCGCCGGCGTGGAGAAGATCGCTGATGCCATGGCCGATGCCGGCGTCGCCGCGAAGGTCCGCGCCGTGCTCGAGGAGACGAAGCAGCTGCTCGTCACCAAGCACGGGTTCGACGTCGCGGAGCAGGAGGCCTACGTGCAGAAGATCCTGCAGCGCTTCACCAACCGGCACCTGCCGGACACGGTGGTGCGCGTGGGCAGGGCACCGCTGCGGAAACTCGGCCGCCACGAGCGTTTCGTCGGCCCGGCCGCCGAGCTGGCCGAAGCGGGCGTGGAGCCCGTGGCGCTGCTCGAGGCGATGCGGGCCGCGCTGTCCTTCTCGGCACAGGGTGATCCCGACGTGGCAGCCCTCGCCGAGATCCTGGCGGAACAGGAAGCGGGGGAGGCGACGACGTCGATCACCGGGCTTGAGCCGGAGCACCCGCTGTACGGGCGGGTGCGCGAACTCATCGCCCAGCACGGGCCGGGCCACCACGCCTGACCCCGACCGACGACGGAGGGGGCAGCCCGCAGGGCTGCCCCCTCCGTCGTACCCGGGTACCGTCGCACGCCCCGCCGCTACACCGCACGGAGGGCTCGTGCAAGACCGCCCGCTGTCCGGACCACCGCTGCAGCCTCGGGGACCGCAGGCCTACGCTCGGGTGCATGGACCAGCCCACTGAAGAACACCACCTGAAGGACCTCGGCAGCACGGAGGGGATCGACCCGACCGACGTGGGTCAGATCCAGGACGGCCCGCTGACCGCCGCGGACGAGGTGGACCTCATCTCCAACCAGGTCGTGCCCGACGCCGACCCGTCACCCGAGACCCTGGCCGGCAACCTCGGCCTCGAGGGCTCTGCGGACAGCCCGACGAGGGACGACCGCTTCACCGGCGGTTCGCACTGAGCCCCGGGCTCCCCGGCACCCGCCCCACCCGGGCCGCAGGCACCATCAACGGCGCGTCGCGCCGTCCCTGGAGCGCCTAGGCGCGGAGCTGCTGCACCATGTCGAGCACGACGGCGCGGAGGTCGCCGTCGTGCTCCCGGGCGATCCGCCGCTGGCGCTGGTACCCGGCGCCGCGCTGCAGGATCCCCTCCACGTCCGAGAGCTCACTGCTGCAGCCGAGCTTCGCGGCGATCGGCTCGAGCCGGTTCAGGACCTCGACAAGGTGCTCGGTGACGAGCTGCTCGTTGCCCTCCGCGTCGAGGATGATGATCGCATCGAGGCCGTAGCGGGCCGCCCTCCACTTGTTCTCCTGGATGTGCCACGGCTGCATGGTGGGGATGCTGCCGCCCGCGTCCAGCGTGGACGAGAACTCGTGCACGAGGCACTGCGTCAGGGCCGCCACCGCCCCGACGTCCTGCAGGGTTGAGAGCCCGTCGCACACGCGCATCTCCACCGTCCCGAGATTGCCGACGGGGCGGATGTCCCAGCGGATCTCGTTCACGGCGTCGATCACGCCGGTGGTGAACATGTCCTGGACGTAGGACTCGTACGCGGTCCAGTCGTCGAAGTGGAACGGCAGGCCGGCCGTGGGCAGCTGCTGGAACATGAGGGCCCGCTGCGAGGCGTAGCCGGTGTCCTCGCCACCCCAGAACGGTGACGACGCCGAGAGTGCCTGGAAGTGCGGGAAGTAGTTGGTCAGGCCGTCCACCACGGGCAGGGCCTTGTCCCGGTGGTCGAGCCCCACGTGCACGTGCACGCCGTAGATGACCATCTGCCGGCCCCACCACTGCGTGCGGTCGATCAGCTTCGCGTAGCGGTCCTTGTCCGTGACCTGCTGGGCGCGCGGCGCGCTGAAGGGGTGCGAACCCGCGCAGAACAGCTCCACGCCCATGGGATCCGTGACCTCGCGGACGGCCGCGAGGGAGCGGGACAGGTCCGCCTTCGCCTCCTCCACGGTGGTGCAGACGCCGGTGACCAGCTCCACGGTGTTGAGCAGGAGTTCCTGCTTGATGTGGGGGTGCTCGTCGTCGTCCTGCAGCTCGGGGTGGTTCGCGCTGACGCCGCGCAGCACCTGGTCGGCGACGGAGACGAGCTCGCCGTTGTAGCGGTCCACGATCGCGAGTTCCCACTCGACGCCGAGCGTGGACTGGGCCGATTGCGCAAAATCGATCTTCAAGGGCTGGCTCCTGGAGCGGTGCGGGATGGTGGTGCCTCGGCAACGCGCCGTCGCGGGAGACTCGTCCCAATGCTAGTACGTGGCACGCGCACCCGGCATGGGGAGCTCCCGGTCGGCGGCTCTGCTGGGATGATGGTCGGGTGCCCATCCTGAACAAAGACATGACCCTCTGCATCTCCCTGGCCGCGCGGCCCAGCAACATCGGCACGCGCTTCCACAACTACCTGTACGACGAGCTGGGGCTCAACTACATCTACAAGGCGTTCACCACCACCGACCTGCCCTCGGCCATCGCCGGGCTGCGCGGTCTCGGCATCCGGGGCTGCGCCGTCTCGATGCCGTTCAAGGAGGAGGTGATCGCGCTCGTGGACCACCTCGACCCCAGCGCGCAGGCCATCGACTCCGTGAACACCATCGTGAACGACGACGGCGTCCTCACCGCGTACAACACCGACTACCTCGCTGTGGAGCGGCTGCTGCGGGAGCACTCCGTCCCGACGACGCACTCGGTGCTCGTCCGGGGTTCCGGCGGGATGGCCAAGGCCGTCGTCGCCGCCCTCCGCGACTCGGGCTTCACGCGCGTGACCGTCGTGGCCCGCAACGAGCGCACGGGCCGGGCGCTGGCCGACCTGTACGGCTTCGCCTGGCAGCAGGAGGTGGGGGAGTCGACGGCGGACCTGATCCTCAACGTCACGCCGCTCGGCATGACCGGTGCCGACGCCGATGCTGTGGCCTTCCCGCAGACCGCGATCGACGCCGCTCAGGTGGTGTTCGACGTCGTCGCCTCCCCGTCCGATACGCCGCTGATCCTCGCGGCCCGGCGGGCCGGCACGCCGGTCATCACGGGCGCCGAGGTGGTCGCCCTGCAGGCGGAGGAACAGTTCGTGCTCTACACCGGGGTGCGGCCCACCCCGGAGCAGGTGCGCGCGGCGGGGGAGTTCTCGCGGCAGCAGGCCTGACGGCCCGTCCGGCGGCAGACCCGGCACCGGTGTTCGAGGCTCCGCCCGGCAGCGGCCGGCACCGGTGTCCGAGGCTACAGCCGGTACCAGCGCACCCCGTGCGGGTCGATCGTGATGCCCGCACGCAGGAGGGCCCGCTCGCCGCTGATGAGGTCGAGGGCGGTCTCGGGCAGGCCTGACAGCGTGAGGGCGGTGATGTCCTGCGGGGTGTCCGCGACATTCGCGAGCACGAGGACGGTCGACTCCTCGCCGTCGAGCAGGCCCGGGCGCTGGTAGCCGAGCACGTGCGGGTTGTTCGTGCCGAAGGGCACCAGGCGGCCGCCGGCGAACTCCGGGGTCTGCTTGCGCACCTGGATCAGGCGCGTGAGGCCCGCGAAGACCGCTCCGGCTTCCGTCGTCGGGTCCTGCCTGGCCGCGTAGCGCTCGGCAGGGTAGGCGGGGCGGCCCACCCAGCGGCTGTCGCCGGCCTTCGCGGGGTCGTCGAGGTAGCCGTAGTCGTTGAGCTGCCCCACCTCGTCGCCGAGGTACAGCAGCGGGATGCCGCCCGTGCTGAGGACGATCGCGTGCGCGAGGAGGATCCGCGCCACCCCGCCCCCGTCAGCCGCCTCCAGGCCCGCGAGTGACGCCGTCGTGCCGGAGATCCGGCAGTCACCGGTGCGCGGGTTGTCCTGGAAGGGGACGCCGCGCGCGAAGCTGCCGGGGAAGCGGTCGACGAAGAACGCGTTGAGGAACCGGCGGTGCTCGTGCCCGTCGATGCCGAACTCGGCGGCGTCCTCGTCGGAGAACGTCCAGCCGATGTCGTCGTGGCTCCGCACGTAGTTGACCCACGCCGTGCCCTCGGGGATGTCGTGCCGCCGTTCGAGGGCCTGCGCGAGCAGCGAGACGTCCCGCGTCCCGAGCGAGTTCCAGATGAGCGCCATCTGCAACGGGTTGTAGCTCAGCTGGCACTCGCCGCGGTCGATGTACTGCACCACCTCGTCCGGGTGCACGATCGCCTCGGACTTGAAGAGCAGCGAGGGCGCCGCGAGCCTGCACACCGCGTTGAACGCCTGCAGCAGGAGATGGGCCTCGGGCAGGCTCTCGCAGGGTGTGCCCAGCTGCTTCCAGATGAAGGCGACGGCGTCCATGCGGACGATGTCCACGCCCTGGTTCGCGAGGTACAGCATCTCCCCGGCCATGGCCCGGAACACGCGGGGGTTCCGGTAGTTGAGGTCCCACTGGAACGAGTGGAACGTGGCCCAGATCCACCGTCCGTCGTCGAGCTGCACGAACGAGCCGGGATGGTCGTCGGGGAAGATCTCCCGGACGGTCCGCTCGTAGGCGTCCGGCATCCCGCGGTCGGGGTAGATCCAGTAGAAGTCCTCGTAGTCGGGATCGCCCGCGACGGCCCTGCGGGCCCACGCGTGCTCGTTCGAGGTGTGGTTGAAGATGAAGTCGACCACCAGGGCGATGCCGCTCCCGCGCAGCTCGCGGGCCAGGTCGGCGAGCTCGTCCATGGTGCCGAGCGACGGGTCCACCTCCCGGTAGCTGGACACCGCGTAGCCGCCGTCCGAGTTGTCCTCGGGTGCCAGGAACAGCGGCATCAGATGCAGGTAGGTCAGCCCGAGCTCGCGGAAGTAGGGGATGCGCTCGCGGAGGCCCGCGAGGTCGCCGGCGTACAGGTCGGTGTAGCAGACACCCCCGAGCATCCTGTGGGAGGAGAACCAGTCGGGAGCCATGGCCCGGGAGGCGTCGATGGCCTTCAGGTCCGCGGGGCGGTCCTGCCACGAGGCTGCCGCGTCGAGGACCACCTGCAGCAGTTCGCCGTCGGAGCCGGGCCCGTAGATGCGGTGGAAGAGCGACTGCAGGCGGGGGAACTCGGTGTCGAAGCGGGCTTCGAAGGATTCCCAGTCGGTGTCGGCGGTGCTCTCCCGGCGGGCGGACCGGAGCTCCGCCCGGATCCGGTCCGCGGGCAAAGGGTGCGAGGGACTCATCCCGCAAGCCTATTGCAGCCGGTCGCGGCCGCCGCGGTGTTCCCGGATGCACGAAGCGCCGCGCCCCTTCCGGGACGCGGCGCTTCGGTTCGGCGATGGCGGATGCGCCGGGGTGTTACTCGGCGACCGGGATCGACTGCGACTTCAGGGAGTCGATCGTCTTCTGCTGCCCGGTCTCCAGGGCGTCCATGAGGGTGCCGGAGCCGCCGATGGCAGCACCGAATCCATCCGAGACGTCCGTGTAGGTCTGCGTCATCGTGGGGCCCCAGGTGAAGTTCGGGTCCACGTTCGAGGACGCGTCGGCGAAGACCTCGTAGATCTTCTGGCCGCCGTAGTAGTCGACGCCGCCGGCGAAGGCCTCGAGATCGGTCGCGGACTTCGCGGCCGGGTAGATGCCACCGAGCTCATTGGCGAGCGCGAGTGCTTCGGGGTCGGTGTTGAGCCAGAGCGCGAACTTCGCGGCCTCGGCCGGGTGGTCGGAGCCCTTCAGTACGGCGGTGGACGAACCGCCCCAGTTGCCGGCGGCTTCCCCGCCGTCCTCCCACTGCGGCATGGGGGCGACGGCCCACTTGCCGGCGGTGTCGGGAGCCCCGTCCGAGAGGGTGGTGGCGCCCCACACGGCGGAGACCCAGGTCCACTGCTGGCCCTCGTTGAAGGATGCGTTCCACTCGTCGGAGAAGGACGGCAGGGTGGAGACGAGATCCTTGGACAGGAGGTCCTGCCAGTAAGTGGCGACCTCCTCGGACTCCGGGCTCGTCAGGTTGACGTCCCAGTTCTCGCCGTCGTTCGCGAACCACTGGCCGCCGTTCTGCCACACCATGCCGGCGAACCAGTTGACGTCCTGCTTCGGGAAGTTGGTGATGTAGGAGCCCTGGGCCTTGATCTGCTCGGCCGCCGCGGCGTATTCCTCCCACGTCGTGGGGACCTCGATGCCGGCCGCCTCGAAGAGATCGGCCCGGTAGTACATGGCCATGGGTCCGCTGTCCTGCGGGACGGCGTAGACGGAGCCCTCCTCGCCGAAGGTCACCTGGCCCCAGGTCCAGTCCACGAACTGGTCCTGCGCGTCGGCGACACCCTCGCAGGCGGCGATGTTCTCGAGGCCGTCCTGCACGCGTAAGTTCGGCAGGGCGTCGTACTCGATCTGGCCGAGGTCGGGTGCGTTGCCCGCCTGGATCTGGTTGAAGAAGTTCTGGTAGGTGCCGGAGTTGCCGTTGGGCCCGGTCTGCACCTGGACCTGGATGTCGGGGTTCTCGGCGTTCCACAGCTCGACGACCTTGTCCATGCCGGGGACCCAGGTGGTGAAGTTCAGGGTGACGGGGCCCTCGGAGGCCTCGCAGGGGGCCGCTTCGGCCCCGGCCTCCGTGCTGTCTCCGCCGGCTGAACAGCCGGAGAGAGCCAGCGCAGAGATCATGGCAAAGGCCGCGGTGACTTTTCCCTAATGCGCGCGCATTGTCTTTCCTATCGGTTGATTGAGCAGTGCGGTGCAGGGGCGGACGCCCGTGCACCTGGAGTGCGGGTCAGGGGACGAGGGGCTACTTGACGCTTCCTGCGCCGAGGCCGCTGCTCCAGAACCGCTGGAGTGCGAGGAAGGCGATGATCAGCGGCAGGATCGACACGAGCGCGCCGACGATCACGAGCGAACGCAGCTCGGGGATCTGGCTGATCTGGCTGTTCCAGGCGTACAGGCCCAGCGTCACGGGGAAGAGCGCCTGGTCACGGAGCATGATCAGGGGCAGGAAGAAGTTGTTCCAGATCGCGACGAACTGGAACAGGAAGATCGTCACGAGGGCCGGCGCCATGAGGCGCGTGGATACCGTGAAGAACGTACGGATCTCGCCGGAGCCGTCCAGGCGGGCGGCTTCGAGCAGCTCGCCGGGAACGCTGGCCGCCGCGTAGATGCGGGCCAGGTACACCCCGAACGGGCTGACGAGGCTCGGCAGGAACACGGCCCACATGGTGTTCGTCAGTTCCACCCGGCTGAAGATCAGGAACAGCGGGAGCGCCAGCGCGGTGGCAGGCACCAGGACGCCGCTGAGCACGATGTTGAAGATCGCCTCCCGCCCCCGGAACTCGTACTTGGCGAGGGCATACCCGCACATCGCCGCGATGACCGTGCCGATCAGGGCACCGACCCCCGCGTACAGGGCCGAGTTCAGCAGCCATCGGCCGAACAGGCCGTCGCCGTAGGCGAACAGGCGTCCGAGGTTCGTGAGGAACGTGCCTGCCGAGTCCGCCGTGAACCACAGCGGAGCGGTGGAGGTGATCTCGCTGCCCGTCTTCGTGGACGTGGTGAGCAGCCACCAGATGGGAGTCAGGAAGTACAGGGTGAAGACACCCATGATGAGCATCGCCGCGCTGCGGGACATGATGCTCTGGCGGGGGCCACGGGCACGCTCGCCGGCGCTGTGCGCCGTCGAACTCCCGTCGCGCCGGCGCCTGGGGGCGGTGGCTGGGGCGGCCGTCACTGGGTTACCTTCCGCTGGGTGGACTTCAGGAAGACGAAGGAGAGGATGAACGTGGCGAGCGCCAGGACCACCGAGAACGCTGCGGCGAGGTTGTAGTTCGGCACCGACGCCGTCGTGTAGACCGCGAGGTTCGGCGTGAACGTGCTGTTGATCGCGGAGCTGAAGCTGCGCAGGGTCTGCGGCTCGGCCAGGAGCTGGAGGGTGCCGATGATGGAGAACACCGCCGTCAGGATGATGGCCGGGACCACCAGGGGGATCTTGATGCGCCAGGCGATCTGGAGGTTGCTGGCGCCGTCGAGCCGTGCCGCCTCGTAGATCTCCGTGGGGATCGCGAGCAGCGACGAGTAGATGATGAGCATGTTGTAGCCGACGTACACCCAGGTCACGATGTTGGCGATCGCCCAGAGCACGAGGTTGCCGCCCAGGAGGTCGACGTTCGAGGTGACGGCGCCGAACGGCGAGAGCGACGGCGAGTACAGGAAGCCCCACATGATCGCGGCGATCACGCCGGGGACGGCGTAGGGGGCGAAGAACGCGAGCCGGAAGAACTTCTTGCCCTTCAGCAGCGGCGAGTCCAGCAGCAGCGCGAACAGGAGGGCGAGGCCCAGCATGATCGGCACCTGCACCACGCCGAAGAGCAGGACGCGCCCCACGGACTCCCAGAACGCCGTGTTCTGGAAGACCTGCTCGTACTGGACGAGGCCGCCGAAGACCTGGCGGGGCCTGCCGAACGTGCCCTCGCGCTCCACGGTGAGCAGCGACTGGATCACGGCGTAGACGATCGGGATGGCGTAGAACGCGAGGAAGAGGATCCCGAACGGGGCGATGAACAGTGCCACGGCGCGGCGCTGCGCTCCCGACGACCTGTTCCTCCTCGTGACCGGCGCCCCCTGGGGGGCCTCGGCCGGGGTACTAAGAACTGACATTGCCTGCATCCTTTCGGCCCTGGTCCGAGCCGTCGGTGTCGGGGGTTCCTGGGATGGTGCGGACGACGCGGACCGCGCCCGCGGGAACCGTGACGACGTCGGCGACGGCCTCGTCGGTCAGCAGTTCCAGGCCGCTGACCCGGTGCTTGCGGTCCTCGGCGGAGTGGTTGATCAGGAAGACGTACTCGTGCCCGTTGCCGCGGCGCGTGACGACCTCGAGGCCGGACTGCGCCTCGGGGACCTCCACGCCTGCGGTGACGGCCGCCCGCAGCAGCAGGTCCGTGAGGACTCCGCCGTCGAGGACCGTCCCGGCGTACCACGCCTCGCCCGCTCCCACTCGGTTGCGCGTCACGGCGGGCATGCCCGCGTGGTGGCCGGTCGCGTAGCTCAGGACGGGCTCCGCCGTGGTGAGGTGCACCGCCTCGGACCAGAGCGAGGCGAGGGAGCCGTTGTCGAGCGCCAGCGGGTGCGCGGGGTCGAGGGGGAAGAACTCCTCCGAGCGGATGCCGAGGAGCTCCCGGAAGGCTCCGGGGTAGCCGCCGGGCCGAACCCGCTCGTTCTCGTCGACGATCCCGCTGAAGAACGTGATGAAGGCCGACCCGCCGCGGGTCACGAAATCGCTGATCACCGCGGCGTGCTCGTCGCGGACCAGGTAGAGGTTCGGCACCACCGCGAGCTTGTAGGCGGAGAGATCCGCACCGGGTGCCACGATGTCGACCGTGACGCCCGCATCCCACAGTGCCCTGTAGGCGGCGTGGACCTGCTCGATGTAGCGGACATCGCCGGACGGGTGGGATTCCTGGTCGTGCGCCCACCATGCCTCCCAGCTGAAGACGAGCGCGACGTCGGCGTGCACCGTGGTGCCCGCGATCTCCCGGAGCCTGCCCAGGGCGGACCCGAGGGCGACGACGTCGCGCCAGATCTGCGAGTCGGTGCCGGCGTGGGGCAGCATCGCCGAGTGGAACTTCTCGCTGCCCTGCAGCGAGGCCCGCCACTGGAAGAAGCACAGGCCGTCCGCACCCCGTGCGAGGTGGGTGAGGGAGTTGCGGAGCATCTCGCCGGGACCCTTGGCGATGTTGCGCGGCTGCCAGTTCACGGCGCCCGTGGAGTGCTCCATCAGCAGCCAGGGCCGGCCCTGGGCGAGCCCGCGGGTGGTGTCGGCGGCGAAGGCCAGTTCGGCATGCGGTGTGTCGAGGCGGTGGTCGAGATAGTGGTCGTTCGCGATGACGTCCATCTCCGGCGCCCAGGCCCAGTAGTCCTGGTTCCTGATGTGGGCCGCGACCATGAAGTTGGTGGTCACCGGGGCGTCGCTGGTGCGGCGGAGGACCGCCTCCTCGGCCGAGTAGTGCGCCAGCAGCTCGTCGGAGCTGAAGCGGTGGAAGTCGAGCGTCTGCGTCGGGTTGGTGGCCGAGAGCGTCAGCCGCGGGGGCAGCACCTGCTCCCAGGCGGAGTAGCGCTGGCTCCAGAAGGCGGTGCCCCAGGCCGTATTGAGGGCATCGAGCGTCCCGTAGCGGGCGCGGAGCCAGCCGCGGAAGGCCTCGGCGGAGACGTCGCAGTAGCACAGCGAGTTGTGGCAGCCGAGTTCGTTGGACACATGCCAGAGGCGCAGGGCCGGGTGGCTGCCGTAGCGGGCGGACACCTGCTCCACGAGGGCGAGCGCGTGCTCGCGGTACACGGGGGAGCTGGGGCAGAACGCCTGGCGGCCGCCCGGCCAGCGGGTCGTGCCGTCGGCGGTGCGGGGGAGCACCTCGGGGTGCGCGGTGGTGAGCCAGGCGGGTGTCGACGAGGTGCCGGTGCCGAGGTTCACGCCGATGCCGTGCTCGGCCAGCAGGTCCATCACGGCGTCGAGGTCCTCGAACCGGAACACGCCCTGCTCGGGTTCCAGCTCGGCCCACCCGAAGATGTTGACGGCCACGAGGTTGACGCCGGCCTCCCTCATGAGGCGGACGTCCTCCCGCCAGACGGACGCATCCCACTGCTCGGGGTTGTAGTCACACCCGTAGACGAGCTGCCCGTTGCCGGACAGTCCTGCGACGGTGGTCGTTCGTGCCAAACCTGCTCCTCATGGTGCGGTACCGATTCTCGGGAGATACCGGAGAATGGCCGCGCCCACATGTCTGTGAACGTTCCCAGAAACGGGCGGCTGAGCTCTCCATCGAGATTGTGTGAACGCTCCCAGAGTAATGGGGGCCACACGGCGTGTCAACGCCGGTGGGAGGTGCTGGAGCTGTCGGGCGAGGGGCCCTGCTCCGGTCAGGGGTGCAGACGGGACGGGCCCACCGGGTGGCTCACATGCCCCGATCGTGCACCGGTCTGGCGTTCGGCGGGGGTTCTCCGACCTCGTGGACCGTATGGCTGCCGCACGCCGTCCTGGTCACGGTGGCCCGCTCGATGCGCGACACGGTGAACCAGCGCATGGCGTCGCGCAGCCGGCACCACCCGACGAGGTGCCATAGGCCGCTCGCGGAGGCGAACAGCACCGGCTCGACGTCCCGGGTGGTCGTGGTCCCGTCTCCCGAGGTGTAGCGGATGCGGACCACCCGCTGATCGGCCATCGCCTCCTCGAGTGCCGAGCGGATGGCGCGCGACGGGGAGGGCGGCTCGTCGACCCAGACGCGGCCGGCCAGCTCGTGTGCTCGAGCCCGGGTCCCGGGATCGAGGACGTCCAGGATCTTCCGGACCCCGGCCCGTGCCAGGTCGGCATAGGGGGCATCCGGCGCAGCGGACACGGCCGCCAGGAGCGCCACGGCCTGCTCGGGGGACAGGCTGACGGGCGGCAGGGACGCGCCTGCGGCAAGTCCGTAGCCACCGCCCGGCCCCGGGCGCGACCAGACGGGCGTGCCGCTGTTGCCGAGCGTGGCGAGATCCCTCTTGACCGTGCGCACGGACACGCCGAACTCCCTGGCCAGCCGCTCGGCGGAGCATCCCCGGGATCCGTTGCGGCGCAGCATCTCGGACAGCGCATGGAGGCGCTCTGCCCGCTTCACCGTCCAACCCGGATCAGATTCATGACATAGATAGTGACATGCAGCTGGCCGTGGCGCCCGCGAAGGTAGTGGCATGACAACTACTACCGGCAGTCCGATCATCATCCTCGTCGCCGGCCACTGGCTCGGCGCCTGGGCGTGGGACGAAGTCCTCGAACACCTGAGGACCGACCACTCCCGTGCAGTCGCGGTGACGCTTCCCGGTCTCGACAGGGACGACCCCGGGCGTGCGGCGAGGACTCTCGACGATCAGGCCGCAGCGATCCTGGACGTCATCACGCGACTGGGGGCGGGTGAGCCCGCTACCCTCGTCGCCCACAGCGGGGCGAACGGGCCCGTCAGCCTCGTCCTCGACCGGCACCCTGAGCTCGTCCGTCGGGTGGTGTGGGTCGACTCCGGCCCTGCAGCGACGGGAAGCGCTTTCGCCCCGGATCTCCCGCAGGAGGTGGAGGAGCTTCCACTGCCGGCCCTGGACGTCCTCGCGGAGCAGGCGAGTCTCGAAGGCCTGAGCGCCGAGGTGCTCGAGCGTTTCCGGGCCCGGGCCGTCCCCGAGCCCGGACCGGTGCTCCGCCAGCCCGTCGAGCTCACGAACGACGCCCGGCACACGGTCCGGACCACCCTGGTGTGCTGCTCGATCCCGAGCGCCCAGGTGCTGGAGCTGGCCCGCGGAGGCCATGCCGTGTTCGCCGAGGTCGCGGCCATCGAGCATCTCGACGTCATCGACATGCCGACCGGGCACTGGCCCATGTGGAGCCGTCCCCGCGACCTCGCCGAGGCCATCCGGTCGGCGGCGTCCCGGACCGACTGAGCTGCACGTGCACCCGGGGCCGGCCGGATCCCACCGGCCCCGACCGCCACGGCGTGCTCGGAACCGACATGCCGCTGCCCGCACGGACCACGTGGACAGGACAGGTGACCGACGGCGGACGGGGCTCGCCGGGCTCCTCAGCCGGCGGGCAGGATCCGTCCCGCCAGCACCGGTACGCCCGGCCCGTCGAGGTCGTCGAGGTACGCTGCCCGGCCGGCGAGGCACATCACGAGGGCGACCAGCGGTCCCCGCACCTCCGGCCCGTCGCCCGCCTCGAAGGGGGCATCGGTGGCGACGAGCCGGAGACCTGCGGCGGTGCGGCGGCTGGGGACGGTGAAGTTCCGGGCCACGAAGAACTCCGCGACGGGCAGCAGCGCGTCGGTGCCCGGGCTGGTGGTGATGCCGAGGGGCCGCCGGATGTCCTGTGCGTGCACCACGACCTCCCCGAGGTACGCGGGGAGGTCGGACGACGGTGCGACGGACAGACCGACGACGTCGTGGAACCGGGCGAGGGTCCCGGCGGGCGACGCGCCGAGGTGTTCCGCCAGCCGGCGCCGGTTGTGCACGTCGGGCCGGAACCCGGCGGACAGCATGCTCCTGATCCACCGCCACCGGCCCACCGACGCGGCGGCCGAGAGATGCGCCGTCACGTGCTCGACGTCCCACCCGGCGCACAGGGTGGCGCCCCGCCACTGCTCGGGTGTCAGGGTCGCGAGGTCCCGGGCCAGGGCCGCGCGTTCCGCATGCATCGCCTGCCACAGGGCATCGGTCGGGCTGATCATGCGCGTCCTTCCCACGGGGCCCGGAGCATGCTGATCACGAGGGATCCCGGGGTCAGGCCGGCTGCTGGTCGCCGTACTTGGCCTGGACGGCCTCCCAGTCACCGGTCTGGGCGATGGGGTCCATCCACATCACTTCCCAGGCGTGCCCGTCCGGGTCGGAGAAGGAGCGCGAGCGCATGAAGCCGAGGTCCTGGGCCTTGCCCTCCGCCGCGCCGGCCGTGACCGCCCGGTCGACGAGGGAGTCGATGTCCTCCGGCGCGTCGACGCTGATCGCGTTGATGACGGCGGAGGTGGCGTGGGCGTCCGCCACCGGCTTGTCCGTGAACTGCGCCCAGTGCTGGTGGGTGAGGATCATGAGGAAGATGGTGTCGCTGATGGTCACCGCGCCGGCGTCGTCGTTGGAGAAGTTGGGATCCAGCGTCCAGCCGAAGCTGGTGTAGAACTCCTTGGACCTCGCGAGGTCGCTGACGGGGAGGTTGATGAAGACGTTGGTGGCCATGGCCGTTCTCCTGTTCCTGTGGGGTGTGTGATCCGGCCCTTGCGAGCCCTGTACCCGTTCGACGCGGGGTCGCCCGGTAAATCATCGGTGCCCGACGTATTCCTGTCCACCCCTTGCGAAGCCGGCTGAAGAGGTCAACAGTAAGGGTGAAAACCCCAGGGGAGGCCGACCATGAGTACTTCTGCAGAGCATGTGTCCGATGCATCGACCTCGACCGGGGAACCGGAGCTGAAACGGGTCCTCGGGCCGAAACTGCTCCTCTTGTTCATCGTCGGCGACATCCTGGGGGCCGGTGTCTACGCCGTGACGGGCACCATGGCCGGGACGGTCGGCGGCCTGGTCTGGCTGCCGTTCCTGCTGGCCTTCATCGTGGCGACGATGACCGCGTTCTCCTACCTCGAACTCGTCACCCAGTACCCGCAGGCCGCGGGCGCCGCCCTCTACGCCCACAAGGCCTTCGGCATCCACTTCGTCACCTTCCTGGTGGCGTTCGCGGTCGTCTGCTCCGGCATCACGAGCGCCGCCACCTCGGCCAACGTGCTCGCCCAGAACTTCTTCGGCGGCCTCGAGGTGAACGGGTGGATGGACATGCCCGGCCAGGGCGTGATCACCGCCGTCGCGCTCGGGTTCATGCTGCTCCTGGCCGTGATCAACCTGCGCGGTGTCGGTGAGAGCGTCAAGTTCAACGTGGTGCTGACCCTCGTGGAGGTCACCGCCCTGTGCATCGTGATCGGGGTCGGCTTCCTCGTGATGGCGCAGGGCAACGGCAACATCGGCGAGGTCTTCGTGTTCACCGACTACCAGGACAAGGGGCTCTTCCTCGCGGTGACTGCGGCGACGTCGATCGCGTTCTTCGCCATGGTGGGTTTCGAGGACTCCGTGAACATGGTGGAGGAGACGCAGAACCCCGAGCGCATCTTCCCCCGCACCATGCTCACGGGCCTGGGGATCGCCGTCATCTTCTACATGCTGGTCGCGATCTCCGTGGTCACGGTGCTCAGCCCCACCGAACTGGAGGGCATCCGGGAGTCCGAGGGCGCCGCGCTGCTCGAGGTGGTCCACAAGGGGTCGCCCGACTTCCCGATCGACAGGATCTTCCCGTTCCTCGCCGTCTTCGCCGTCGCGAACACGGCCCTGATCAACATGCTGATGGCGAGCCGCCTGATCTACGGCATGGCGCGGCAGGGCGTGCTGCCCCGCCCGCTCGCCAAGGTGCTCCCCGTCCGCTGCACCCCGTGGGCCGGCATCGCCTTCTCCACGATCCTCGCCCTCGGCCTGATCCTCTACGTGACCAGCGACCCGGACAGCAACATCGTGGCCAACCTCTCGGGGACCACGGCCTTCCTGCTCCTGTGCGTGTTCACGGTGGTCAATGTCGCCTGCGTGGTGCTGCGCCGCAAGCGGGACGTCAACCGGAAGGTGTTCTTCACGTCCCCCGGTCCGCTGCCCATCGTGGCCGCGCTGCTGTGCGCGTTCCTCGCCGGTCCCTGGGTGGGGCGCGACGTCGTCCAGTACCAGATCGCCGGCGGCCTCATGGTGATCGGCGTGGTGCTGTGGCTCATCACGTGGTTCGTCAACAAGAGGACCAACACCCAGGCAGGGGACCTGACGGCGATCGACGGCTGATCAGGCGCCGCGGGGACGCTAGCATCGCGTCATGGAGATCCTGCGCTACGCGGCATTCACCGACCGGCCCGACGGCGGCAACCCCGCCGGTGTGGTGCTCGACGCCGACGACCTGACGGCCACGCAGATGCAGGCCATCGCTGCCGACCTCGGCTACGCCGAGAGTGCCTTCGTGTCGGCCAGGAGCCCGGGCGGCGCGGCGATCCGGTACTTCGCACCCGAGGCGGAGATCCCGTTCTGCGGGCACGCGACGATCGCCACCGGCGTCGCGCTCGCCGAGCGGGAGGGGCCGGCGACGCTGGTGCTGGCCACACCGGTGGGCCCGCTCGAACTCAGCACCGGCAGGGTGGCGGACCGCCTGGTCGCGTCCCTCGTGACCGTCGAGCCGTGGGTCGATGCGATCGACCCTGCGGTCCGGACGCAGCTCCTGCACCACCTCCGCCTCCGCGAGGAGGACCTCGACGGGGATCTGCCCCTGATGCTGTCCTTCGCCGGCAACATCCATCCGATCGTGCCGGTCCGCGACACCGCGACGCTCACGGCCCTCGACTACGACTTCGACGGCCTCAGGGAGCTGATGGCGGCGGAGGGCTGGGGTGCGACGGTCGCCGTGGTGCATCGGCTGTCCCCGCGTGTCTTCGAGGCCCGCAACCCCTTCCCGCCCGGCGGGGTCCGCGAGGATCCAGCCACCGGATCCGCCGCGGCGTCGCTCGGGGCGTACCTCCGTGCGCGGGCCGAGCTCGCGCCGCCGGCCACGATCACGGTGTACCAGGGCGCGCAGGTGGGCCGGCCGTCCGTCATCACCGTGGACGTCCCGCCATCCGGTGGCCTGACGGTCTCGGGCGGAGCGGTGCGGATCGACGGGTAGCAGACGGCTAGCAGCGGAGTGGCAGCCGGTGGTAGCCGGTGGGCGGTCAGCCGCCGGACGCCTGGCGGTGTGCCCCGGGCGCCTGCCGGCTCAGGGTCGGTAGCCGAACGCGGCGAGCCCGAGGGCGCCGTGCGGGCGGAAGCCCAGGGAGCGGTAGAAGGGGTGCGACTTCCCCGCGTCCGGGGTGTCCTCGGCATCGGTGCTCAGCGCCACGAACATGCAGTGGCTGTAGCGCCGCTGGATCTCCTGCACGAGAGAGCGGCCGACGCCGCGACGCTGTGCGTCCGGGCGGACCAGGATGTCCTGGAGGTAGCAGATCGACTCGCCGTCGGAGATCGTGCGCGCCAGTCCGAGCAGTGTGCCGTCGTCGTCCCGGGCCGTGAGGACCAGGTGCGAGCCGGCGAGGCTGCGCGCGAGCCGGTCGGGCTCGCGCGTGTACGCCGTCCAGCCGACGGCTTCATAGAGCGCGAGCGCCTCGGCGAGGGGGACGTCGGCGGCGGTGACTCTCACGGTGCCCCGCTAGCCCGGCGGTCCGTCATGCGCCCGCGATGGGAGCGGTGAGGGCCTGCGTCGCTCGGACCAGGTCCTCGGGCGCCAGTTCGATGTCCAGGCCGCGCTGGCCGCCCGAGACGAAGACCGTCGGATGTCGCAGGGCGGACCGGTCGACGATCACGGGGGAGGGGTGGCGCTGCCCCAGCGGTGAGATACCGCCGAGGACGTATCCGGTGCGCCGCTGCGCCACCGCGGGGTCCGCCATCGCCGCCTTCCGCCCGCCGAGGGCGGAGGCCAGCGCCTTCAGGTCCAGCGATCCCGTGACGGGCACGACGGCGGCCACGAGGGAGCCGTCGACGCTGGCCATCAGGGTCTTGAACACCTGCGCAGGGGGCGCACCCAGGGCGGAGGCGGCCTCCAGCCCGTACGAGGAGGCGCCCTGCTCGTGCTCGTAGGGGCGGGCGGTGAAGGCGATGCCGGCCGCGGAGAGCGCGAGGAGCGCAGGGGTACTGCGGGGGCCCGCAGGCTTCCTCCCCACGGCACCTCCCTTCCGTTCCGCGGATCAACCGGGCTCTACGAGACGGACGCGACGTCCCGGATCAGGGCGAGTTCGCGGGGGTCGGGCTGGCCCCAGACTCCCGCGAAGTCGCAGGACAGGATGAAGTCTGCCACGACCGGGCCCGTCAGGACGAGGCCCTCGAGGTACTCGACGCCGTCGTTCTGCACCGTCCCCGCCCCGCCGCTGCGGAGGGCGTCGAGGAGCGGGCTGTCGTCGTCGGCCTCCAGGTCCTCCAGATCCGTGGTCGTGATGGAGGTGAGGGGAGTGGGGGCGGTCCGCAGGGAGAGCCAGTGCTGGTACAGGCCCTCGACCTCGTCGGCGGATACGAGGGAACCGTCGGCGGTGACGGTGATGCACTGCCGGATGAACTCTTCGATGTGGTGCGGCATGGTGGTCCTTTGCGGTGTCTGGGACGCGGGGCCGGGGAGGGGTGTGGCCGGCCGGGGACGACTCGCTCGAGGCGGTCGGTGCGGAGCTGATGCGCTGGTGGGCATTGCTGCGTCGGGGCGCGGAGGCGCCACAGGGACTGCGGGGATGGTCAGGAGGGCGGACGCGGGCCGGTACGCGGACACGTGGCGGGAGCCGGGGTCGGCGGAGCGCCTGCGGGCGGCTGGGGGGAAGAAGCTTCCTGGTTGTTCATGATGCACGCCCCTTTCGGGGATGGTGCTCTGCTGTTGCGCACCCGGCGGGAGGCGAGGCGGCGAAGAGAAGAACCGAAGACAGCCGCCTTCTTCTAGACAACTACTCCCACAGTACGCCCTCCCGGCATTTCCCGCGCGGAGGGCCCGCGGGGGCTCGGCTACAGTACAGATATGCCCCCGACGCGCACCCGGAACCGCCGGGCGACCATCAACGACGTCGCGACCGCGGCCGGGCTCTCGCGGGGAACGGTGTCGCGGGTCGTCAACGGCGAGCGCTACGTCTCGGACGAGGCCCGCATCGCCGTGGAGGACGCGATCGCCCGGGTGGGGTACGTGCGCAACTCCGCGGCCAGGAACCTGGTCACGCAGGAATCACGCGCGATCGCCCTGATCATCCACGAACCGCATTCGCTCCTGTTCGAGGACCCGAACATCGGCTCGATCCTCCTCGGAGCCAACGAGGTGCTGTCCAAGGCCGACTACCAGCTGGTCTCCCTCATCATCGACTCGGACCGGGACAGCCGCCGGGTCGCGGACTACCTCCGTGGCGGGCTCGTCGACGGCGCGGTGATCGTCTCCGCTCGCGCGTCGGACCCCATCGCCTCCGCGGTCCGCGACATCGGCGTCCCCGCGGCCTTCGTCGGCCATCCGCCCGGCACCCCCGACCTGCCCTACGTGGCCATCGACAACGTGGCGGCGGCCTTCGCCATCACCGAGCGGCTCATCGCCACCGGCCGGCGGCGGATCGGCATGATCGCGAGCGCCCTGGACCGCGACTCCGGCCACGACCGGTTCACGGGATTCCGGGACGCCATGGGCGGGCGGTTCGACGCCTCGCTGGTGGTGGAGTACCCGCTCTACACCTACGCGGCCGGACTGGAGGGCATGCAGGAGTTGCTGCGGCGCTGCCCGGAGATCGACGGTGTCTTCGCCGCGTCGGACGCCGTGGCCGCAGGTGCGATGACCGCCCTCCAGGAGTCGGGACGCAAGGTGCCCGACGACGTCGGGATCGTCGGGTTCGACGACAGCAGCTGGGCGCTGAGGACCCGGCCGCAGCTCTCCACCGTCAAGCAGCCCGCGGACCTGCTGGGCAGCACCGCGGCCGAGCTCGTGCTGGCGCAGATCCGGGGCCTGCCGAGTCCGGTGCAGGTACTCGACACCACGGTCGTCTGGCGCGACTCGGCCTGACGCGCTCGCCCTGACGCGCTCGCACTGGCACACCTTTCCTGGCACACCTCCCCTGACGCACGTCACTCGACGTAGGCTCGTCGGAGCGGGCCCTACCGGCACCAGCAATACCAGCACGACAGGCACGACACGACAGGCAGGACGGCCATGTGGATCGGGTTCATCGAGTTCGACGTCCTGCTCGGCGACGTGCACTCACTGAAGGGCAAGCGGTCGGTGGTGCGCCCCCTCGTATCGGATCTCCGGCGGAAGTTCGAGCTGTCGGTCGCCGAGGTGGGGCACCAGGATCTGCACCGCCGGGCGGTCGTCGGGGCCGGTGTGGTCGGCGGTGACGTCCAGCATGTCGTGGACGTGCTGGACCGCGTGGAGCGGTACGTCGCCGCGCGGCCGGAGCTGGAACTCCTCAGCGCCCGACGGCGGCTCCTCAACAGCGAGGACCAGGACTAGGCGGGCGCACCGCCCAGGAGGCGGCGAGGCGCCTCGGTCAGTCGGCCCGCCGCCACGTCCCGAGGTCCCCGGTCCTCGTCCGGAAGAAATCGACCGTCATCGAGGTGGCCTCGGCACCGCCGGTGAAGACGACCGAGGACAGCGAGCCCTGCGGCGCGTTCTCGCCGCGTGGCGTGAAGGCGAACGTGTCGCCGTCCCAGTGCTCGAGCGCGTACACGGTCCCACCGCCGGGTCCCACGGCCAGGACGAGGGATCCGTCCTCCTCCCGCACCGTCGCGGTCCCGTAGTACCCGTTGGCGTACTCGCCGGCGTAGGCCGACAGCGGCTGCGCCGGTGCGGGATCGGCCGGCGGCGTCTCGCCCGGCAGGTCGCCGGCCGGCGCGTAGTAGCCGGCCGTCGCGTCGCCGTACGCCTCCACCCAGTCGCGGACTCCGTAGCCGAACTGCACCTCGTCGAGGAACGCGGCGGCCACGGCCTCGGGAGCGCCGACCGGGCCCGCGTTGGTCAGCACCACGACGCCGAGATCGGCGGACGGGACCATCTGCACGGTGGTCGCAGCACCGAGGGAGAAGGCCCCCGAGTGGCTGAGGTCCACCCGGCCGCCCGGCTGCACGCCGACCCCGAATCCGAAGCCGTAGTGCCCGGCGCGCTGGTCCGCTGCCGTCGGATGGAAGGAGGTGTTCTGCGCGCTGATGGCGGGCAGCAGGGCATCCTCGGCCACGAGTTCCCCGCCCGCGTAGGTGCCGGAGGCGAGGACCAGCTTCATCCACTCCGACAGGTCCCCGACCGTCGAGGAGACGCCGCCCGCGGGGGACTGCGCATCCGCGTCACGCTCGTACAGCGGCTCGAACCTCCTGTCCGCGACCCTGGTGTGCAGGGCCGCCCTGTTCTCCCGCGCGAGGAAGTCGTCGTGCCTCGAACTCGTGAGATCCATCCCGAGGGGCGCGTAGAGCTGCTCCTCGGACAGGGTCTCCCAGTCCGTCCCCGCCGCGGCCGCGACGGCTTCTGCGCCGACCGTGACGCCGAAGTTCGCATAGCCGTAGCTCGCACGGAAGGGGTCGAGCGGCTGGTACCGGAGGTGGTCGATGATGTAGCCGCGGTCGTACCCGATGTCCTCGAGCGAATCGCCGGCCGCCATCGGCAGGCCCGTGCGGTGCGCGTAGAAATCACCGATGGTGGCATGCGTGGAGACCCAGGGGTCCGCGAGCGCGAACCCGGGGAGCAGGTCGGCGACGGGCGTGGTCCAGTCGACGACGCCCTGGGACACCTGCCGTGCGACCACCGTCGCTCCGACGGGCTTGGACAGCGACGCGATCTGGAAGACGGTGTCGGTGTCCACCGCCTCGTCCTCCCCGAGCTTCCGCACGCCGTAGCCCTCGGCGAAGACCGTCTCGCCGCCGTGCACGACGGCGACAGCGGCACCGGGGACGCCGGTCCGTTCCAGCACGGACCGCACGATCCCCGGCAGGTCCTCGAGCGCGCGGTCCACGCCGCCCTCCGGCAGCGCGATCACGTCCTGGTTGGGGGCGGCGCCGGTGGCGACCGGCCTCTGCCCGGCGGGGGCACCGGAGGCGGCCGGACCGGTGCCGTCGGCCGGAGGAAGGGTGCAGCCGGCCAGGACTCCGGCCAGGACGGTCACGAGCACGGCCTCGACGGCGGTGCCCCTCGGGGGACGATGACGCATGGGGGACTCCTGACCGCGGCTGCCTGGGGACCTCAGGCTAGTGCGGGGCACCGCTGCACGGCCATGGACCTGGGTCGCGTCTTCGGGCCCGCAGCGCCCCTCGCGGTCACTGCGCCAGGTACCGGATCACGGCCAGGACCCGGCGGTGGTCGTCCACCGCGACCGGCAGGCCCAGTGCCTCGTAGATGCGCGAGGAGTGCTGCACCACGGCCTTCTCGGTCACCACGAGCCGGGACGCGATCCACGCGTTGCTGCGCCCCTCCGCCATCAGCGCGAGCACCTCCTGCTGGCGCGGTGTCAGCCGTGCCATCGCATCCCGGGAGAGTCGCGCCCGTCTGAGCAGGACGTCGACGACCTCGGGGTCGAGGGCCGTGCCGCCGCCTGCGACGCGCCGGAGGTCCGCGCGGAAGGCATCGACGTCGGCGATCCGTTGCTTCAGCAGGTACCCCACCCTGGCCGGACGGTCGGTGAGCAGCTCGACGGCGTAGCGCCGCTGCACGTACTGCGAGAGCACCACGATCGCCGTGTCCGGGTGTTCCGACCGGATGCGCAGGGCGGCGACCAGGCCCTCGTCGGTGCGGGTCGGGGGCATCCGGATGTCGGTCACCACGAGGTCGGGCCCGTGCAGGGCGACGGCGTCGAGGAGCTGCACGGCATCGGGTACGGCCGCGACCACCTGGAAGCCGCCCTGCTCGAGCACGAGCGTCAGCCCCTGCCGCAGCAGTGCCTCGTCCTCGCCGATCACAACACGCATGGCAGCTCCGCGCTCAGCCGCGTCCCACGTCCCACGGCGCTCTGCATCTCGAGGCGCCCGTTGACCACCTCGACGCGGTCCGCCAGTCCGCGCAGTCCGTGTCCAGCGCCGAAGGAGGCCCCGCCCACGCCGTCGTCGTGCACCTCGACCAGCAGCCTGTCCCCCCTGCGTTCGATCCGCACGGTGAACGCACCGGCCCTGGAATGCTTGAGGGCGTTCGCGAGTCCTTCCGCGACCACGAAGTAGGCCGTGCTCTCGATGGCCCCGGGCAGGACGCCGTCGCTGATGCCGAGGTGCAGGCGGGTGGGTACCGGGATGCGGTCCACGAGGTCCTCGGTGGCGGCGGAGAGTCCCTGTTCCATCAGCGTCGAGGGCATGACGTCGTGGCCCAGGCGTCGCAGGTCCGCCGCGGCCTCGTCGATGCCCTTCCGGAGCGACGTCGCCCGGTCGCGGATCGCGGCCGAGGTGGAGGCGTTGGCCACCTGCTGGGCCTCGAGCGCGAGGAGCACCAGCTGGACCTGGAGTCCGTCGTGCAGGTTCTGCGCGATGCGCCGACGCTCGCGGTCGGCGGCGGCGACCAGCCGGGCCCGTGAGGTGCGCAGGGCGCCCTGGCTCGCCAGCAGTTCGGCGGTCAGCCGTTCGCGTTCCATCGCGATGGCGACCACCCGGCCGGCCGTGCGCACGAGCTCGGCGTCGGCGATGAGGGAGGCGTCGTACACGATCGCACCGACCGTGCGGCCGCCGGACTCCACCTCGACACTGGCCCGTTCGCCCCCGGAGGGCGGCAGTTGCACGGGCGCACCGCCGGAATCGGCCCAGGCGCCGGTGTCCGGCATCCAGAACGCCACCTCGAGCGAATCGTCGCCGAGGGCACGGCGGAGCACCGCGGCGAGGGCGGGCCGGGCACCGCCGGAGGCGCCGAGCCAGGCCCCGAGCTCCTCGAGGTCGCTCGTGCGCGCGAACCCGCCACGCAGCACACCGAGGGTGAAGGCGATCGGGATGCCGCCGAGGAGCACCGCCTGCACCCCGACCCGCACGACGGCTGGCATCCCGAGGACGGCCTCGAACAGGGTGGCGCTCATCGGGATGAGGACCACTGCGACCATCCCGTAGGCGAACAGCGGACCGAGCACCCGCCGGTGTGCGGGGTCGGACCGGACGAGGCGACGCGCGAGGATCACGGCCGTGGCGAGGGCAACGGCGATCCCGCAGACCCGCTGGACGGTCACCCCGAGCATCAGCAGGTCGGGCCGGTCGGCCACGGACAGGGGCGCGGGTGCCGCGGGATCGAAGAGGTACAGCGGCGACTGGAGGACGACGGCCACCACGTACCCGGCGGCGACCGTCACACGCGAGGCACGGCTGCGGAGGCGGCCGGAGGGGAACGCGTGCAGGAGGTGGAAGGCCACGGCGAGCACCACCGTCGCCGTGACCGTGCCGACGGCGGTGAGCACGGGCATCGGCGTGTTCGCGAGGCTCCCGGCGAACAGTGCGAGTCCGCCGAGCACGATGAGGGAGCCCAGCCGGTTGCCCGGCCGTCTCCACCAGGCCATGAGGCCGGCCGCGACGTACACCCAGAACACCAGGACGAACAGGAGGTGCACCGGCCAGGCCTCGCCGGCCACCGGTAGGACGAGGGCCAGCTGGAGGGCCCCGAGGGCCAGGGCCGCGATCGCGAGCAGCACGAGCGCCCGGCCCAGGGAGCGGGGCAGGGGTGATCGGATCCCACCAGGGGTCACCATGTGCCCAGCGTAGGGCCCGCGGGCGTCCAGGGGGATAGCCCGGGGGCCCGATCGGGCGGGAGTCGGAGAGCGGAGGCCGACGGGCCCAGGGGGCCGGCGGGCCGCTCAGGGGCGGAGGCCGCCGGGCGCGGAGGGCGCCACAGCGACCCTCAGGGCTTGGCGGCCGAGGAGGACGGCTCTGCAGGGATCCTCAGGGGTTGGCGGCCGAGGAGGACGGTTCCGCGAGAGCGTGCAGGGGGCCGTCGTCGAACGCGTCCAGCAGCGCCCGGATGTCCTTGTACACCTGGACCGCACCGGCGTCCCACAGCTCGGCCTCGCTCGTGCCGCCCGAGGCGAGGCCGACCGTGGGGATCCCCAGCTCCTTGGCCGCGATGACGTCCCACACCGAGTCGCCGACGAACACGGCGTGTGCCGCCTCCAGTCCGCCGGCGTCCAGCGCGGCCTGGAGGATGTCCGGGGAGGGCTTGCTGTTCTCGGCGTCGGACGAGCTCGTGGCTGCGCTGATGGACGCGTCGGCGTCGATGATGCCGCGCATGACACCGAGTTCCTGCTGCGAGGCGGAGGAGGCGAGCACCACGACCAGGCCGCTGTCCGCGCAGCGGCGGACGAGGTCGCCCGCACCCTCGAAGGCCCGCAGTCCCGGCCAGAAGGTGGAGAAGACCGCGCCGTGTGTCGCGTCGAGCTCGGCGTCCTGGTCGGGGTCGCGATCGTCGCCGAGGAGGTGCGCCACGAGCTTGTCCCCGCCCATGCCGATGGCCCGGTGGATCTCCGCCGCCGGGACGTCATGGCCGAACCGCCGGAATGCCTGCCACCAGGCGAGGGTGTGCTGGTAGTTCGAGTCGACGAGCGTGCCGTCGACGTCGAACAGCACTCCGCGCCGTCCGCCTGCTGCCTTCGTGGTGTCGTCCGCCATCCTGTCCGCCTTCCGTGGGTCCTGATCGCCAGGGGTCCTGATCGCCAGGGTCCTGATCGCCAGGGTCCTGATCGCCAGGGTCCTGGGTCCTCCGTCGAGTCTAGGAACGCACGGGGCCGGACGGCGCGGTGTGCGTGAGGTTGCAGCGGACGGCGAAGTGTGGCCCGCCCGGGGCAGGTGGGCCAGGAGGGCAGGTGGGCTAGGAGGCGGCCACGGGCTCGACGACGACCGCCACCCGTTCGTCGCCGATGCGCGTCAGCACGAGCGTGGCCTTCTTCCGGCCCTTGCCCGATCCGGTCAGCAGCTGCCGCCGCACCTCCTCGGGGGTCACCGACAGTCCGCGCTTCTTGATGTCGAGGACACCGATGCCCTCCCGGCGCACCCACATCTTCAGCGCCTTCACGTTGTAGGGGCGCACCTCGAGCACCCTGTAGGCGCGGGCGAACGGGGTGTCCGTGTGCGACGGCGCGCAGATGTACGCGATCATCGGGTCCAGCAGGTGCCCGCCGAGCTGCGCGGCGAGGTCCGCCACCAGCTCGGCGCGGATCACGGCGCCGTCGGGTTCGTAGAGGTAGCCGCCCGGTGCGCCGACGGCCGCCGTCGGGCCCTCTCCGAACTCCGCCGCCGACACCATCTCCGCGGCACCCCGCGGGCCGATGACGAGCGCGGCGCGGCGGACGCCCTCGCGCCGCAGCGCGTTGAACCAGAGCGCCACCTCCGTGACGTCGCCGTCCACGGAGACCCACTGGGCCTCGCACGTGGCCGGGATCGATGCGTGGGGCATGCCCGGGCCCATCTTCACGCCCACGGGCTTCCCGCCGTCGGCGAGGTCCTGGACGAAGGACAGCGGTGGCGAGAACGCCTCGGGGTCGAACAGGCGGGAGGTTCCCGACGTCGTCGTGGTCCTGCGCGCCGGGTCGAGCCACACGCCGTCGTACGCCGCGGTGTCCACGGTGGCGGCGTCGGCGTTGACGACGCGCGCGTTCGGGAAGGGCAGCAGGTTCATGGTCGCGGCCGCGGCGGTGGTCTCGTCGAGCTCGACGGCGGTGACCTCGCGGTCGAGGGTGGCCAGGGCCATGCTGTCCGCACCGAGCCCGCAGCCGAGATCGGCGATCCTCACGAGCCCGGCGTCGACGAAGCGCTGCGCGTGGCGCGCGGCGACGGTCAGGCGCGTGGCCTGCTCGAGGCCGGCCGCCGTGAAGACCATGTGCTCGGCGAACGGCCCGAACTTCGCCGACGCCTTCGCCCGCAGCCGTGACTGCGTGAGGGCCGCGGCGACGGCTTCGGGGGAGTGGCCGGCCTTCCGCAGCTGTCCGGTGAGCCGCAGGCTGTCGGCCTCGGTGTAGGGCCCGAGCGAGTTCAGCAGCTCCCAGCCCTCGGGGGTCAGGATGTCCGCGATGTTCTCCGAAGCCATGCAGCCAGCCTAGGCGAAGTACACGCCGATCCTGTTGCCGCGGATCTGCTCCACCTGGATCTCGACGTCGTACACGCGGTGGAGCACCTCCGGGGTCATGATCTCCTCCGGGGTGCCCTGGTGGATCAGGGCGCCGTCGCGCATCGCGAGGATCGTGTCCGAGTAGCAGGACGCGAAGTTGATGTCGTGGATCACGAGCACCACGGTCTTCCCGAGGTCGTCGGCGAGGCGGCGGAGCAGGCGCATCATGTCCACCGAGTGCTTCATGTCCAGGTTGTTGAGCGGCTCGTCGAGCAGGATGTGGTCGGTGTCCTGTGCGAGGACCATGGCGATGAACGCGCGCTGGCGCTGCCCGCCGGAGAGCTCGTCGACGAACCGGTCCGCCAGGTCGGTCAGGTCGAGGTAGTCGAGGGCGCGCTCGATGTGCTCCCGGTCCGCCGCCGTGGGACGGCCGTTGGAGTGGGGGAACCGGCCGAACCCGACGAGGTCGCGCACGGACAGCCGGACCGTGAGCTGGTTCTCCTGCCGGAGGATCGACAGGGTGCGGGCGAGGTCCCGACCCGGAGTCGTGCTGACGTCCAGTCCGTCCACCTCCACGCGGCCGGCATCGAGCGGGAGGAGCCTGCTCATCATGGACAGCAGGGTGGACTTGCCGGCGCCGTTGGGGCCGATGATCGAGGTGACACCGCCCGGGATGGTGCAGCTGACGTCGTCCACCACGGTGGCGGTCCCGTAGCGCTTGGTGGCGTGGCTGACGGTGATCACCGGATACGGCCTTTCAGGAGGAGGGCGAGGAAGACGAGGCCGCCGGTGAACTCGATGACGATGCTGAGGGCGGTGTCGAACGCGAAGACCTGCTCGAGGACGAGCTGGCCGCCCACGAGGGCGATCACGCCGAGCAGGACGGCGACGGGCAGCACGACGGCATGCCGGAAGGAGGCGCACAGCTGGTAGGCGAGGGCCGAGACGAGCAGGCCGAAGAACGTCGCGGGTCCCACGAGGGCCGTGGAGACGGCGACGAGCACCGAGCAGATCACGAGGACCAGCGTCACGGTGCGCCGGTGGTCCACGCCGAGCCCGATCGCGGTGTCGCGCCCGAGGGCCAGGACGTCGAGGCGGTGGCGCAGCCGCCAGGCCGGCACGCACAGTGCGGCGACGGTGACGGCGGAGATCAGCAGCAGCGTCGGATCCACCCGGTTGAAGCTCGCGAAGAACAGGTCCTGCAGGATGATGTACTCGCTCGGGTCCATGAGGCGCTGGAGCAGCGAGGAGACGCCGCGGAAGAAGACGCCGAACACGATGCCGACCAGCAGCAGCAGGTGCAGGCTCCGCCCGCCGCCGGTGAACAGCCACCGGTACAGCAGCCAGGAGAAGCCGACCATGAGGGTGACCTCGACCCCGAAGCGGACCGGCGCCCCGAGGGTGAGGAGCGTCGAGGCACCGAGGGCGAACGCCAGGACGGTCTGGATGAGCACGTAGAGCGCGTCCAGCCCCATGATGGACGGCGTCAGGATCCGGTTGCCGGTGACGGTCTGGAACAGCACGGTGGACACCCCGACGGCGACGGCGACGAGCACCATCGCCCCGACACGGTTCAGGCGCCGCGGCAGCACGTAGCCGAGGTCGCCCTGGACGTCGACGAGCAGGAACGCCGCGACGAGCACGACGGCGGCGGCGCCGAGCACCGCGAGCCACACGCCGGCCGGCAGTGCGGTGAGCGGCTTCCGGCCGGACTGCACGACGGCGGTGGGCAGGGGGCTGGTCCTAGCGCGCACCGGCGGTCCTCCGAACGAGCAGGGTGATGAACAGGGCGCTGCCGACCACGGAGACGATCACGCCGACGGGCACCTCGTAGGGGAAGCGGATGACCCTGCCCAGGATGTCGCACGCCAGGAGGAACCCGGCTCCGAACAGGGCGATCCACGGCACGGCGCGGCGCACGTTGTCGCCGATGAACAGGGACACGAGGTTGGGCACGATCAGCCCGAGGAAGGGGACGGCGCCCACGACCACGACGACGACGGCGCTGATGAGGCTCACCAGGACGAGGCCGAGGTTCATGGTGCGCCGGTAGCCGAGGCCGAGGTTGGTGGTGAACTCCTCGCCCATGCCGGCCACGGTGAACCGGTCGGCGCAGACGTACCCGACGACGGCGAGGACGGCCACGAGCCACAGCATCTCGTAGCGCCCGCGGACGAGCCCGGAGAAGTCGCCGATCATCCACGTGTTGAGCGTCTGCAGCAGGTCGAAGCGGTAGGCGAAGAACGTCGTCACGGCCGCGATGACACCGCCGAGCATGATGCCCACGAGCGGGACGATCAGCGTGTTGCGCAGGGGGATCCGGCGCAGGACCGAGAGGAAGAGCGCCGTCCCGGCCACGGCGAAGAGCGCGGCGATCCCCATCTTCGCCACGACCGGGGCGGCGGGCAGCAGCAGCGTCGCCACGAGGATGCCTGCGGTGGCCGACTCCACGGTGCCGACCGTGGAGGGCTCCACGAACCGATTGCGGGCCATGAGCTGCAGGATGAAGCCGGCGACGCCGAGCGCCACGCCGGCTAGGAGGACCGCCAGGGTGCGCGGCACCCGGCTCACGAGGAACGTCTGCCACACGCCGGCGTCGCCCGCGAGCAGATCTCCGGGGGAGACGGCCGAGACGCCCACGAACAGGCTGACGAGGGCAAGCAGCAGCACGGCTCCGCCGGCTGCCACGAGGGACAGGGACCGGGCGGAACCGCGCTGCTGGGTCGGCCGCTGCGGCCGGAGGGAGAGCGTTGCCATGGGGGCGCCCGCCGCGGGAGCGGCGGAGCGGGTCAGGCCGCGACGGCCTCGTTGACGGCGGAGACCATGGCGTCGAGGTTGTTCAGCCCGTATCCGATGAGGTACCAGCTCGCGGAGTCGAGGTAGGTGACGTCGTCGTTCCTCGCCGCTTCCGTGCCGTTCACGAGCTCGTTGTCGAGGACGGCGGAGCCCGCGGCCCCGGCCTCGCCGACGGCGGCGTCACGGTCAATCACGAAGAGGTGGGCCGGGTCGATCTCGGCGATGTACTCGAAGGAGACGGCCTCGCCGTGCGTGCCCTCGCTCTTCACCTCGGCGGCGGGCTTCACGCCCAGCACGTCGTGGATCAGGCCGAAGCGCGATCCGGCACCGTACGCGGTGACCTCGCCCGCGCTGGTCATCAGCACCAGGCCGGTGCCCGCGGACGCCGCCGCGTCCCTCGTCTCGGAGATCCTGGCGTCGAGTGCCGCCAGCCGTTCGGCGACCTCGTCCTCCGCGCCGAAGATCCGGCCGAGGGACTCGGTGTGCTCGGTGAAGCTCGCGATCGGGTCCGCGGCGTCGACGCTGAGGTCGATGGTCGGTGCGATCTCCGCGAGCTCGTCGTAGGAGTCGGCGACGCGGCCCGAGATGATGATGAGGTCCGGGGCGGCGGCCGCGATCGCTTCGAAGTCCGGCTCCTTCATGGACCCGATGTTCGTGGTGTCGCCTCCCTCGTAGGCCGAGAGCTGGGCGGGCAGGGTCCCCTGCGGGACGCCGGCGACGTCCACGCCGAGGGCGTCCAGGGTGTCGAGGGCGCCCAGGTCGAAGGTGAACACCGTCTCGGGATCCACCGGCACCTCGGTGGTGCCCTGCGCGTGCTCGACGGAGACGGTCGAGGCGGCCGCGGGCTCGCCGGCAGCTTCGGAGGAACCACCGCACGCCGTGAGGGCGAGGGTGGCCGCAGCGGCTGCGGAAAGGACGGCGAGGCGCACGTGTGCCATGGGGTGGACTCCGTAGGGGGAAGGGCCGGACGAACCGGACGTCGTGAAGATGTCGTCGAAGTAAGGGATGCCTTACTCCTTCTGAATGTAGAGGGCGGCGTGGGAATTACGCAACCGGAGTGTGTCCTAATGCGTCGGAAGGTGCGCGCCTGGCCGTGCCGTCGCCGTCGCCGTCGCCGTCGTCAATGCTGGCACTCGCCTTGACCGAGTGCCAGCCCTTGCATACAGTCGGAGTTGGCACTCGCTCACCGCGGGTGCTAATCCCGAGGGAAGCGTTCACCGGCACCGCGACGACGGTTCACGCCCCACCCGAAGGCCCCCAATCCATTGGTATCGAACGCAAAGGAGAGCCCGAGTGTCGGTCTCTATTAAGCCCCTTGAGGATCGCATCGTTGTCCGCCCCCTCGAAGCCGAGCAGACCACTGCTTCCGGCCTCGTCATCCCGGACACGGCCAAGGAGAAGCCCCAGGAGGGCGAAGTCGTGGCAGTCGGACCGGGTCGCGTCGACGACAACGGCAACCGCGTGCCCGTCGATGTCGCCGAGGGCGACATCGTCATCTACTCGAAGTACGGCGGAACCGAAGTGAAGCACGGTGGCACCGAGTACCTGGTGCTCTCCGCCCGCGACGTCCTCGCTGTCGTCGTCAAGTAGTACCCCTTGAGGAGAAGCCCCGGCCCGCAGTGGCCGGGGCTTTTCCTCGCCAAGCCTGAAAGGAACCACCAGTGGCAAAGCAGTTGGAATTCAACGACGCCGCCCGCCGTGCCCTCGAAGCCGGCGTGGACAAGCTCGCGGACACCGTCAAGGTGACGCTCGGCCCCCGCGGACGCAATGTGGTGCTCGACAAGAAGTGGGGCGCCCCCACCATCACGAACGACGGCGTCACGATCGCCCGGGAGATCGAGCTCGACGACCCGTACGAGAACCTCGGCGCCCAGCTGGCCAAGGAGGTCGCCACCAAGACCAACGACGTCGCCGGTGACGGAACCACCACCGCCACGGTCCTGGCCCAGGCACTCGTCAAGGAAGGCCTCCGCAACGTGGCCGCCGGTGCCGCCCCGGGACAGCTCAAGCACGGCATCGAGGTGGCGGTCGAGGCCGTCGCCAAGCGCCTGCTCGAGAACGCCCGCGAGGTCGTCGGCCAGCAGACCGCCAACGTGGCCTCCATCTCCGCGCAGAGCACCGAGGTCGGGGACCTCCTCGCCGAGGCGTTCGACAAGGTCGGCAAGGATGGTGTGATCACCATCGAGGAGTCCTCCACCACGCAGACCGAACTCGTCCTCACCGAGGGCATGCAGTTCGACAAGGGCTACCTCTCGCCGTACTTCGTGACCGACGCCGAGCGCCAGGAAGCTGTCCTCGAGGACGCGCTCATCCTCATCAACTCCGGCAAGATCTCCTCGCTCGCCGAGTTCCTCCCCCTGCTGGAGAAGGCCCTGCAGGCCGGCAAGCCGCTGTTCATCATCGCCGAGGACATCGAGGGCGAAGCGCTCTCCACCCTGGTGGTCAACAAGATCCGCGGCACCCTGAACGTCGTCGCCGTCAAGGCCCCGGGCTTCGGTGACCGCCGCAAGGCCATGATGCAGGACATCGCCACCCTCACGGGTGCGCAGGTCGTCTCCCCGGATCTCGGCCTCAAGCTGGACCAGGTGGGCCTCGAGGTGCTGGGTTCCGCACGCCGCATCACCGTCACCAAGGACGCCACCACGATCGTCGACGGCACCGGCAGCGAGTCCGACGTCGCCGACCGCGTGGCGCAGATCCGCGCCGAGGTGGAGCGCACCGACTCCGACTGGGATCGTGAGAAGCTCCAGGAGCGCCTCGCGAAGCTCGCCGGCGGTATCGGCGTCATCAAGGTCGGCGCTGCCACCGAGGTGGAGCTCAAGGAGAAGAAGCACCGCATCGAGGACGCAGTGTCCTCCACGCGTGCCGCTCTCGAAGAGGGCATCGTGGCCGGCGGCGGTTCCGCGCTGGTCCACGCCGGCAAGGCGCTCGACACCGACCCCGACGTCCTGGCACTCGAGGGCGACGCGGCCACCGCCGTCGGCCTCGTGCGCCGCGCGCTCGCCCAGCCGCTGCGCTGGATCGCCGAGAACGCCGGGCACGAGGGCTATGTCGTCGTCGCGAAGGTCTCCGACCTCGAGGACGGCCACGGCTTCAACGCCGCGAGCGGCGAGTACGAGAACCTGGTCGACGCCGGCATCATCGATCCCGTGAAGGTGACGCGCTCCGCCCTGCGCAACGCGGCCTCCATCGCGGCACTCGTGCTGACCACGGAGACCCTCGTGGTCGAGAAGCCCGAGGAGTCCGACGACGAGGGCCACGGCCACTCGCACTAGGACTGCCCGGCCGAGGACTCCTCGGTCCAGCTGACACAGCAGCACCCCGGTTCCTCGAGGAGCCGGGGTGCTGCTGTGTCCGGGTGCTTCCGCATGCTTCCGGGGTGCTTCCGGGCCGGCGGCGGACGGACCGCGCACCGCGGTCGTCCCGCACGGCTCCCGAATGGCTCCCGCAGACGACGAAGCCCCGGCGCCGAGGGCACCGGGGCTTCGTCGAGGCGTACGGATCAGGCGTCGACGACGATCGCCGTGACGACCGGCTGGCGGTTGTAGAACCGGCGCATCCAGTTCGCCGTGGCCCGCTCGATGATGTCCTCCGGGTCCTGGCGGCGGCCGCCCTGGCGGTTGGACGCGGCGTCGCGCAGTGCCTTCTCGACGGCGGCACCCGCCTTGTCCAGGTCCTCGTCGGAGCAGGAGAAGCCCTTGGTGAAGAACTCCGGCGCCTCGACGATGTCCCCGTTGTCCGGGTCGATGATCGCGAGGACCGTGACCACGCCCTCCTCCGCGAGGCGGCGGCGCTCCACGAGGTCCTCCTCGGTGATCCCGCCGACGCTGTCGCCGTCGACGAAGACCAGGCCGGCCTCGACCTTGCCCGAGAGGGTGGCCCGTCCGCGGGCGAGGTCGACGGTCACGCCGTCCTGCGCGATGACGACGTTGCGGGGATCGACGCCGGTGGCGACGGCGATCTCCGAGTTGGCGCGCAGGTGGCGCCATTCGCCGTGCACCGGCATGACGTTGCGCGGCTTGACGATGTTGTAGCAGTAGGCGAGCTCGCCGGCGCTCGCGTGGCCCGAGACGTGCACCTTGGCGTTGCCCTTGTGGACCACGTTGGCGCCGATCTCGGTCAGGGCGTTGATGATGCCGTAGATGGCGTTCTCGTTGCCCGGGATGAGCGAGCTGGCCAGCAGGACCGTGTCGCCCTCGCTGATGCGGATGGCGTGGTCCTTGTTGGCCATGCGCGAGAGGGCCGCCATGGGCTCGCCCTGCGAGCCCGTGCAGATGAGGACCACCTTGTGGTCGTCGCTGCGCTCGAGCTTCTTGAAGTCCACGAGCAGGCCCTGCGGGATGTTGAGGTAGCCGAGGTCCGCGGCGATGGTCATGTTGCGCACCATGGAGCGGCCCACGAACGCCACCTTGCGGCGGTGCTGGTGCGCGGTGTCGATGATCTGCTGGATGCGGTGGATGTGGCTCGCGAAGCTCGACACGATGATGCGGCGCGGCGCGGTGCGGAACACGGCGTCGATGGCCGGCGCGAGGTCCTTCTCCGAGGTGGTGAAGCCGGGGACGTCCGCGTTCGTGGAGTCGGTGAGGAACAGGTCCACGCCCTCCTCACCGAGGCGCGCGAAGGCGCTGAGGTCCGTGATGCGGCGGTCCAGGGGGAACTGGTCCATCTTGAAGTCGCCCGTGTGCAGCACCATGCCGGCCGCGGTGCGGATGGCGACGGCGAGGCTGTCGGGGATGGAGTGGTTCACCGCGACGAACTCGAGGTCGAAGCCACCCATGGTCCGCCGGTCGCCCTCCTTGACCTGCACGGTCTTCGGGGTGATGCGGTGTTCCTTGAGCTTGGCCTCGATGAAGGCCAGCGTGAGCCGCGAGCCGACCAGGGGGATGTCCGCGCGCTCCTTGAGGAGGTACGGGACACCGCCGATGTGGTCCTCGTGGCCGTGCGTGAGCACGACGGCGACGACGTCGTCGAGGCGGTCGCGGATGTAGGAGAAGTCGGGGAGGATGACGTTGACGCCGGGCTGGTGTTCCTCGGGGAACAGGACGCCGCAGTCTACGATCAGCAGTTTGCCGTCGAACTCGAAGACGGTCATGTTTCTGCCGATCTCACCGATGCCTCCGAGCGCGACGATGCGCATGGCTCCATTGGCCAGTTCGCGGGGTGCTTTCAGTGCGGCAGGTCTCTTATTCACAGATCAGTTATCTCTCGTTCATGCGGGGGCGGGTCGTGCCCGTCCGACAGTCGTCGTCGAGGCCGGTGGATCCGGCGATTCCGGTCCGTGGTCCCCGGTATCCCCGGGAACATGCTCCTCCAAGAGTACGTGGTCCGCGGGTGCCCCGGCGGATCGGTCGCTCGCCCCGGTCCCCGTCCCGATGCCCCGGAGGACCCGACGCGACAGTAGACTGGAGGTTTTGGCCCGCCACGACCCGGCTCCCGAGGAGGATCAGCGTGATGCCCGTCCTGCACCCAGCCCCTCCTGCCACCGGTGGGGGAGCGGCGCCGAACCCCGGCGAGCGCCGGTTCCGGCCCGAGGTGCAGGGCCTGCGTGCACTGGCCGTGGGCATGGTGGTGATCTACCACGTGTGGCTCGGGCGGGTCTCGGGCGGCGTGGACGTGTTCCTGCTGATCTCCGCGTTCCTGCTCACCGTCACCTTCACCCGGCGCCTCGAGACAGGACAGCCGCTCGCGCTCACCGCCTACTGGCTGGGACTGCTCCGGCGGCTGCTGCCCGCGGCCGTCGTCGTGCTGCTGGCGGTCCTCGCGGCGACCGCCGTCCTGGTGCCGAGCTCGCGCTGGCGGTCCGTCCTGGACCAGACGTGGGCGTCGCTGACGTACCGGCAGAACTGGGTGCTGGCCGGCAACGCCGTGGACTACTACGCCCTGGACTCCAGTGCCGCGAGTCCCCTCCAGCACTTCTGGTCGCTGTCCATCCAGGGGCAGGTGTTCCTGCTCTGGCCGCTGCTGTTCGCCCTGGCCGGCGTGGTCGTCGCCGTCACCCGCCTGCGGGTGCGGCCCGTGCTCCTGGTCCTGTTCGGCGCCGTCCTCGCCGTCTCGCTCGCGTTCTCGATCCGGCAGACCGGCACCGACCAGGCGGCCGCCTACTTCGACACGCGCGCCCGGCTGTGGGAGTTCGCGCTCGGCTCGCTCGTGGCGCTGGCGCTGCCGTACCTCGTGCTGCCGGTCCGGGTGCGCGTGGTGCTCGGCTGGGCCGGCGTGGCGATGATGCTCGCGTGCGGCGTCCTCCTCCAGGTGCAGCAGCAGTTCCCCGGCTACGTCGCCCTCTGGCCGACACTCGCCGCGGCCGCCGTGATCGTCGCCGGTCGCACCGGCAGCCGGGCCGGCGTCGACCGGTGGCTGTCGGCCGCACCCCTGCTGCGCCTCGGCGAGGCGTCCTACGCGCTGTACCTGTGGCACTGGCCCGTCCTCGTCCTCTGGCTCATCGTCGCGGACAAGCCCTCCGCCGGACTGCCCGACGGCGCCGTCGTCATCGCCGTGTCCCTGCTGCTCGCCGTGCTCACCACGCGCCTCGTCGAGGACCCGGTGCGCTCGTGGACGTGGCCGTCGGTGCGGCGGCGCCACACGGTGCTCGTGGCGGCGGCAACCCTCTCCCTGGTCGTGGTGCCCCTCTCGGGCTGGGAGTACCGGGTGCAGGCGCAGGAGGCGGCGGTGGAGCGGCAGACGCGCGAGGACAATCCCGGCGCCGCCGCCCTGGACCCCGGCTTCCGGTTCCGCGGTGCCGACGACGCCCTGGTCAAGCCGCTCGCCAGCAGCCTCGGCGACGAGTGGGCGGCGGTGGACGGCCCCTGCCCACCGACGCTGATGCCGGCCGACCCGCAGCTGTCCTCGTGCGTCCGGACGGGGGACGAGGCGACCGCGGAGCGGACCGTCCTGGTGCTCGGCGACTCCCACTCCCAGATGTGGATGACAGCCCTCGGAGCGGTGGCCACCGAGAACGACTGGCTCGCCGTGTCGGTGCACAGGCCCGACTGCCGGTTCGTCGACGCACCCGGCACGGTGTCCCCGGAATGCCAGGCCTTCAACGAGGCCGTCACGGACTACGCCCTCCGGCTCTCGCCCGACGCCGTGCTCACGGTCGGCTCGCGGACGGCCTGGAGCTCGCCCGACGAGCAGGTGCCCGCGGGATTCGAGGCCGCGGTCGCGCCCCTGCTCGACGCCGGCATCCCCGTCGTGGCCCTCCGCGACACCCCGCGGTTCGAGGAGGACATGGCCGAGTGCACGGCCCGCAACGCCGCGGAACCATCGGCGTGCGACGTCCCCGTGGCGCAGGTGCTGCCGCCGTCGTCGCCCCTCGCCGCCGTCGCCGAACGCGTCCCCGGGCTGGAGTACCTGGACCTCACCGATCTCGTGTGCGCGGAGGCCACATGCCACGGGATCGTGGGGAACGTCCGCGTCTTCATGGACCGGGACCACCTGTCCAAGTCCTACGTCGAGACCACCGTCCCGGTCTTCTCCGAGCGGCTGAGGGACGCGCTCGGCTGGTGACGCGGGGTGAGGAGGGTTGAGGTGGGGTGAGTGGGGACGGTCACGGAATAGGGGTCCCCCGGGAATGGTTCTAGACTGACAAGGCCCGCGGGTTCCGCCCGCGTCGAGGCCCCTACCCCCACCCGGTCATCCCGAAAGAGGCGCAGCAGTGAGCCAGCAGTCCGGCCAGAACGAGACACACGACCCCTTCGGATTCATCGGCCTGACGTACGACGACGTCCTCCTGCTCCCCGGCCACACCGACGTGATCCCCTCCGAGGCGGACACGTCGTCGCGCATCTCGAAGCGCATCACCGTCAGGACCCCGCTGCTCTCCTCCGCCATGGACACCGTGACGGAGGCCCGCATGGCCGTGGCCATGGCCCGCCAGGGCGGGCTCGGAGTCATCCACCGCAACCTGTCCATCCAGGACCAGGCGGACCAGGTGGACCGCGTGAAGCGCAGCGAGTCCGGCATGATCACGAACCCCCTGACCATCGGTCCCGACGCCACGCTGCAGGAACTGGACGAGCTGTGCGGCCACTACCGCGTCTCCGGCCTGCCCGTCGTCGACCCGGCAGGACGCCTCCTCGGCATCGTCACCAACCGCGACACGCGCTTCGTGCTCGAGCGTGAGTTCCCGCGCACCCTGGTGCGCGACGTCATGACGAAGATGCCTCTCGTCACCGGGCACGTGGGCATCAGCGGCGACGACGCCATCAATCTCCTCGCGGCCAACAAGATCGAGAAGCTCCCGCTCGTCGACGAAGAGGACGTGCTCCGCGGCCTCATCACCGTCAAGGACTTCACGAAGGCCGAGCAGTACCCGCTCTCCACCAAGGACGACGACGGCCGCCTGCGGGTCGGCGCGGCCATCGGCTTCTTCGGGGACGGCTGGGAGCGCGCCATGACGCTCGTCGAGGCAGGCGTCGACGCCCTCTTCGTGGACACCGCCAACGGGCACAGCGCCGGCGTCCTCGAGATGATCGCCCGCCTGAAGGCGGAGAAGTCCGCGGCGCACGTCGACATCATCGGCGGCCAGGCGGCCACGCGCGAGGGCGCGCAGGCCCTGATCGACGCCGGCGCGGACGGCATCAAGGTGGGTGTGGGCCCGGGCTCCATCTGCACCACGCGCGTCGTCGCGGGCGTCGGCGTCCCGCAGGTCACCGCCATCTACGAATCCGCGAAGGCCGCGATCCCCGCGGGCGTCCCCGTGATCGCCGACGGCGGCCTGCAGTACTCCGGCGACATCGGCAAGGCCCTCGTCGCCGGTGCCGACACCGTCATGCTCGGTTCGCTCCTCGCCGGTTCCGCCGAGGCGCCGGGAGAGCTCATCTTCGTCAACGGCAAGCAGTTCAAGACCTACCGGGGCATGGGGTCCCTGGGCGCCATGCAGACCCGCGGCAAGAACACCTCCTACTCCAAGGACCGCTACTTCCAGGCGGACGTCTCGGGCGACGACAAGCTTATCCCCGAGGGCATCGAGGGCCGCGTGGCCTACCGCGGCCCCCTGGCGTCCGTGGCGTACCAGCTCGTCGGCGGGCTGCGGCAGACCATGTTCTACACCGGGGCACGCACCATCCCCGAGCTGAAGGCCAAGGGCAAGTTCGTGCGTATCACGGCGGCCGGCCTGAAGGAATCCCACCCGCACGACATCCAGATGACGGTCGAGGCACCCAACTACGGCTCCAAGTAGCACCAGCGCGGCACACCGGCCCCCGCCCCTGATCCCGTGGGCGGGGGCTGATGCCGTATGAGCGGACTCCCGCAGCCCGAAGCCGCGGCACGCCGCACGCTCCGCCTCCGCCCCTATGCCCGCGCTGTAGGCCAGGTGCTCGTGGTGAGCGCGAAGGCGTCGCCGGGGGCCGTCGCCATGAAGATCGCCGGCTCGCTCATCTCCGCGACCCTGCCGCTCGTCACCACCTACTTCGCCTCGCTGACGACGACGGCGCTCGCCGCCGCCTACGCGGGCGACCCGGACGCCGGGCGGTCCGCCGTCGTCTACGTGATCGTCACCGCCGTCCTCGGGCTGCTGTGGGGCGCCTTCACGAGCGTCGACCGCTACATCCAGCAGGTCCTGAGCTTCCGCGTCGGTGCGATCGTGGGCGACCGCATGTACGAGCGGTTCCTGGCGCTGGAGTTCTGGCGGTACGACGACAAGGAGACGGTTGACCTCTACGACAGGGCCCGCCGCTTCTCCGACTCCTACGCACGGGTCCTCGACCGCATCGCGGCGATCTTCACGCAGCTGGTCTCGGTGGTGCTCGCGATCGGCGCGCTGCTGCTGGTCAGCTGGTGGATCGCCCTGATCGTCCTCCTCGCGATCATCCCGAGCGTCTACCTGCAGTTCCGGCTGTCCCGGGAGCAGATGGCGCACTGGAACACGCAGGTGGACTCCCGGCGGCAGCGGCGCATGATCGAGACGAACCTCATGAAGCCGCAGAACATCGCCGAGATGCGCCTGTACGGGATCGTCCGGTACCTCATGGACCTCCGCTCCACCCTGCGCGACGCCGACGAGAAGCGGCGCCTGGACTTCCAGAAGCGCTACATCCCCAAGCAGCTCCTCGCGGACGCCCTGCAGTACGGGGCGGAGCTGCTGGCGCTGGTGTGGATCGTGGGGCAGATCATCGCCCGGGCCCAGCCCGTGGGCCAGTTCCTCTACGTGCAGCAGATCGTCAGCCGGGCGCTGAGCACCGCCAACAGCCTCGTGTCCTCGCTGAGCTCCATCGACGAGGACCTGGCGAACCTCAAGGACTACGAGCAGTTCATGGACTTCCCGCTGTCCACCGGGGCCCCCGGGCGCCTGGCCGAGGCGCCCGCCGTCGTCGAGCTCCGCGACATCCACTTCACGTACGCGGGCAGCGAGGAGGAGGTGCTGAAGGGCATCTCGATGTCCTTCGAACGCGGCACGCACGTGGCCGTGGTGGGCGAGAACGGTGCCGGGAAGTCGACGCTGGTGCGGGTCCTCGCCGGCCTGTACCAGCCGAGCAGGGGAGCGGTGCTGCTCGACGGACGCGACCTGCGCGGGATCGGCATCGACGACTGGCACCAGCACCTCGCCGTCATGAGCCAGGACTTCCTGCGCTACGAGTTCGCGACCGCCGCCAACAACATCTACTTCGGTGACGTCCACCGCGCCCGCGACGACGAACGGGTGCGGCGGGCGGCCGAGGACGCCGACGCTGCGGACTTCATCGCCAGGATGCCCAACGGCTACGAGAACTACGTGAGCAACTGGATGGAGGACCCGCGCGGCCGGAAGGGCAGCGGCCTCTCGGGCGGGCAGTGGCAGCGGCTGGCGATGGCCCGCAACTTCTACCGGGACGCGCCCTTCATCGTCATGGACGAGCCGACGTCGGCCATCGACGCGCTCGCCGAGCACCGCATCTTCACGCGGCTCTTCGCCGACCGTTCGCGGACCATCATCGCGATCAGCCACCGCCTCGCGACCATCGAGAAGGCCGACGTCGTGTACATGCTCGAGGACGGGCGCGTGGTCGAGTCGGGGACGCACCGGGAGCTGGTGGCGCTCCGGGGCCGCTACTTCAGGATGTTCGAGAGCCAGCTGCCGGACGCCTGATCCCCGCCGCGGGTCCGCGCGCTCCGACGGTGTGGGCGGGTGTGGGCGGGTCAGTCGTCCCGGTCGTCCTCCGGATCCTCCTCGTAGCCCACCGACTTCTCCTGGAGGAACTGGCACAGGGAGGCCGCGGCCAGGAGCTCCGCGGCGAGGCCGTGCAGCTCGGCCGGTGTCAGTTCGAATTCGTCCTCGCGGGCATCGAACGAGACGGACCACCGCGCATTCCCGATGGAGACCGGTTGCATGTAGATCCCGGTGCTGCCGATCCTGAGCGGAACGGTCACCAGACCGGTGTCGGCTCCGCCCTCGCCGTCCTGCACGAGGACGGTGATGAGCGCGCCCCCTTCCCGCGTGGTCCGGAACTCGTCGACCCAGGCCTCCAACGTCTTCTTGCTGCGGAACGGCATCCCGTCGTCCTTCCTCGATGTCCCTTTACCCGCAGTTCACCCTATGGTGTCCCACCGACGCCGCCCGATCGCAGGGGTGACCCCATCATCACGTCAGGGCATCGCGCCCCGTCATCACACCCCGTCATCACACCCCGTCACCGCACGGGGAACAGGCGGGGCCCGCGCGGACGGCCCGTCGCATCGCCACCCTCGGCCACGCCTCGAGTCCTGCCTCCGCCTCGTGCCGCCGCACCGCGGCCAGCCCGGGCCCCAGGTCGGCCTCCGCGAGGTCCGCGAAGCCGAGGCGCCGGTAGTACGGCGCGTTCCAGGGCACGTCCCTGAAGGTCGTCAGGGTCAGGGACGGCATGGAACGGAGGCGCGCCCACGCCTCCGCCTCGTCGATCAGCCTGCGCCCGAGACCCTGCCGCGCGTACCCGGGGTGCACGGACACCTGCTCGATGTGCGCGGCGCCGTCCACGACGGCGAGCAGCAGGTAGGCGACGGGTGCGGCTTCGTCGGAGGCGACCCAGCCCCGGCCCGCCGCGCAGGACGCGGCCAGCACGGACAGCGGCAGCGGCTCGTCGTCCGCGATCGCGGCCATCCCCAGCTCGCGGAAGGCGAGGCCCGCGGCACGCTCGACGGCCGGGAGGAAGGGCACGTCCGAGGCGACCATGGGCCGGACGGCGACCGCGACCGGCGCGGGACGAGGGCGTTCGGGCATGATGTGCTCCTTCCGGCGTCGGTCGGCGCGAAACGGACCCCGTGGCGGGGCGGTCGGCGCGGCACGGAGCACGACGCTTTGCAGCGGGCGGCTCTTCCTGCGAGGATAGCCCCGCAGGAAGCACGAGGATCAGGAAACAGGGACGGATGAGCATGCAGCGGAGCCTCAGGGCCCGGTCTGCCGCGGAGAGCGGGGTGGCCGTTACGGCCTGCTGCGCGCCCGCGCCCTCACCGGCACCCCCGACCATGGCAGGCAGCCTCCCGGCCTGATGCACCGCCGAACCCCGTTCGGCGTGCCAGTCCGCCGTACGCGCGAGGCGCCGCGCCCCCATGGCCGGGACGGCCGAGACCGATTCCCTCGACCCTCCAGCTGCTAAGGCGCTTCTCCATGCAACACCTCTCCATCAAGGACATCCGCTCCTCCTTCATCAACGCCACCCGGTCCGAGACCGCGAAGCTCACCCCGCCGAAGAACCTCGACACCCTGGACTGGGAGAACCTCGACTTCCTCGGCTGGCGCGACGAGAAGATGCCGCTCCGCGGCTACCTCGTGGTCCCGGGCCCCCAGCGTCCGACCGGCATCCTCCTCCGGGCTCCCGAGGGAGGGGCGCGCAAGGGCCGCGCGGTCCTCTGCGAACTCTGCCGGGACGTGCACTCCAAGGAGGACGTCCTCCTGTGGGTGGCACGCCGCTCCGGCCAGTCCGGACGCGACGGCAATACCGTCGGGACGCTGATCTGCGCCGACTTCGTCTGCTCTGCCAACGTGCGCCGGGAACCGCCCGCCAGCGAGATCCACCCGGACCCGGCCGTCGTCGTGCGGCGGCAGGCGGGCGAGCTGCGCGAACGCACCGGGAAGTTCCTCGACCGCGTGGACCAGCGGTAGCCGCCGCGGTGCGCACCCGGACCCGGACGGCGGTACCCCGGGTCCGGGTACGCGCCGCAGGCGTGCGTCCGGACGCAGGACGCCGCGGGGGTGCCCCGGTGGACCCGGACGCAGGGATCGGGGGTGCCGCCGGTCGGCGGGCGCCGCTGGGCTAACCTAGAGCAGTGACTTACGAGATCGAGATCGGCCGGGCCAAGCGCGGACGCAGGGCATATTCGCTGGACGACGTGGCGGTGGTGCCCTCCCGGCGCACCCGGGACCCGCTCGACGTCTCCGTGAGCTGGCAGATCGACGCCTACCAGTTCGAGATGCCCGTCGTCGCCGCTCCCATGGATTCGGCCATGTCGCCCGCCACCGCCATCGCCATGGGCCGCCTCGGCGGCCTCGGGGTGCTCAACCTCGAGGGGCTGTGGACCCGCTACGAGGACCCGCAGCCGGTCCTGGACGAGATCGCCGGTCTCAGCACCGAGGCCTTCAGCCCGGCGGCCACGCGTCGGATGCAGGAGCTGTACAGCGCGCCCATCCGCGCCGAGCTCATCACGAGCCGCCTCGCGGAGATCCGCGAGGCCGGCGTGACCGTCGCGGGCTCCCTCACGCCGCAGCGCACGCAGCAGTTCTACAAGACCGTCCTCGCCGCCGGCGTCGACATCTTCGTGATCCGCGGCACCACGGTGTCCGCGGAGCACGTGTCGAAGAACGAGCAGCCCCTGGACCTGAAGAAGTTCATCTACGAGCTCGACGTCCCGGTGATCGTGGGTGGCGCCGCGGGCTACACGCCGGCCCTCCACCTCATGCGGACGGGCGCGGCCGGCGTGCTGGTCGGCTTCGGCGGCGGAGCGACGACGACGACGCGGCGCGCGCTCGGCATCCACTCGCCGCTCGCCTCGGCCATCGCCGACGTGGCCGGTGCCCGCCGCGACTACATGGACGAATCCGGCGGCCGCTACGTCCACGTCATCGCCGACGGCGGCATGGGCGCCAGCGGCGACATCGTCAAGGCCATCGCGATGGGCGCCGACGCCGTCATGCTCGGCTCCGCCCTCGCCCGCGCCGAGGAGGCCCCCGGCAAGGGCTGGCACTGGGGCCAGGAGGCACACCACCACGAACTCCCGCGCGGCGACAGGGTCAACATCGGCACGGTCGGCCCGCTGCAGGAGGTGCTCTGGGGTCCCTCCCACCACACCGACGGCACGTCCAACCTGATCGGCGCGCTCCGCCGGGCCATGGCCACCACCGGGTACTCGGACCTCAAGGAGTTCCAGCGGGTGGAAGTGGTCCTCTCGCCCTACGTCTCCACCGACTGACCGGGACACGCGGACGCCTGCGCCGGGTACGGCCGGGCTAAGCTGGAAGGCCATGGCCGGCGGGAACTTCGAAAGGCACACTGTGAGCGACCTGTCCCTCGAGCTGCACGATGCCGAACTCACCACCCCCGACCTCGTGATCCTCGAGATGGAAGCGGTCTCCAAGGAGGACGCCGCAGCCCAGCTGGCCGGGCGCCTGCATGCCGCCGGGCGCATCTCGGACCTGCAGGCCTTCCTCGACCAGGTCAACTCGCGCGAACACCAGATGGCCACCGGGCTGCCCGGCGGCGTCGGCCTGCCGCACGCCCGCAGCGAGTACGTGAACCAGACCTCGATCGCCGTCGGCGTCACGCGCTTCGGCCACAGCCTCGACTTCGGCGCCGTGGACGGCCCCGCCACGCTCGTCCTCCTCATGGCCACGCCCGCGCAGTCCTTCTCGGAGCACCTCGAGGTGCTCGCCACGATCGCCCGCAGCCTGTTCAAGGAGAACTTCCGCGAGTCGCTGCGCCGTGCGCACGACGCCGAGGTGATCGCCGAGCTGATCAACTCCTCGCTGGTGTTCTTCGAGCACTAGCGCCCGCCTCCGGGCCCTACTCGCTCCGCCAGGAGTTCCACAGCGACGCGTACGCGCCGTCCAGGGCCAGCAGCTCGTCGTGCGAGCCGAGCTCCGCGATCCGTCCGTCCTCCACCACGGCCACGCGGTCGGCGTCGTGGGCCGTGTGCAGCCGGTGGGCGATGGCGATGACGGTGCGCCCCTCGAGGACGGCGTTCAGCGAGCGCTCGAGGTCCCGTGCCGCCTGCGGGTCGATCAGCGACGTCGCCTCGTCCAGGACCAGGGTGTGCGGATCGGCGAGGATCAGCCGGGCCAGCGCCAGCTCCTGCGCCTGCGCGGGCGCCAGTTCGTGTGCGCCGGAACCCACCTCCGTGTCCATGCCCTCCGGGAGCTGCTTCACCCAGTCGAGGGCGCCGACGCTGCGCAGCGCCTCCTCGATCTCGATGTCGCCCGCATCCGCGCGACCGAGCCTGACGTTGTCCGAGACCGACCCCACGAAGACGTGGTGCTCCTGCGTCACGAGGGCCACCTCGCGGCGCAGGTCGTCCAGCGGCCGGTCCACCAGGGGGACACCGCCCACCGTGACGGAGCCCGAGGTGGGCGGGTGGATCCCGGCGATCAGCCGGCCCAGGGTGGACTTGCCGGCACCGGAGGGACCGACGACGGCGAGACGCTCACCGCGCACCAGGGTGAGGTCCACGCCGTGGAGCACGTTGTGGCCGGGCCGGTACGCGTAGGTCGCCGCCGACACCACGATGTCCTCGTTGGCGGGTTCCGCCGCCGTCGCCTCGCGGTCCGGCTCGACGTCCTTGATGCCGATGATGCGCGCGAGCGACGCCGCGCCGACCTGGATCTCGTCGGTCCACATGATGAGCAGGTCCACCGGGTCGATCAGCCGGACGGCGAACAGGGCCACCGCGGCCACCGCTCCGGGCGTGACGACGCCCTGGCCCGCGAGCCAGCCTCCCCACAGCAGCACCGCCGCGGCGGGCAGCCAGAAGGCGATGTCCGCGGCCGGGAACAGGACCGAGCGCAGCCACAGCGTGTACCGCTCCGCACGGAAGCTCGTGCCGAGGGCGGCGTCGAGATCCTGGCGGCGCAGCGCCCCGAGGCCGAGGGCGTCGACGGTCCGGGCGCCCTCGATGGACTCGGTGATGGTCCCGTTCACCACGGCGTAGGTCTCGCGCTCACGCATGTAGCCGGCCGCACTGCGCCGCAGGTACCAGCGCGTCACGGGCCACAGCAGCGGCAGGCCCACGAGGAGGCCGAGGGACAGCACGGGCGAGGTGATGACGGCGGCGCCGAGGGTCAGGAGGATGGTCACCATGGAGACGACGACCTGCGGCACGCCGAAGCGCACCGTGTGGGACACCGCGTCGATGTCGTTCGTCGTCCGGGCGACGAGGTCGCCGGTGCCGGCCTTCTCGACGGTGGACAGCGGCAGCGCCGTGACGTCCTCCATGAAGTCCTCGCGCAGCTCGGCGAACACGCGCTCGCCGAAGACCATGCCGGAGCGCACGGCGTACCGGCGCAGCACCGACTGCACCGCGAGGAACCCGAGCATGCCGACGGACACGGCCGCCACGAACGACGCCGTCGTGCCCGCGGACACGGCGTCGACGAGGATGCCGAGCAGGAGCGGCCCGGCGAGGCCCGCGACGGCCGACCCGACGTACAGGGCGATCACCGTTCCGAGGGCACGCCGGTGGTGGCGGATGAGGCGCGAGGCCTCGTCGCGGACGGACGCCGGTCCGGCGACGGGGAGCTTGGCCGTGCTACTCACTGCGGATCACCACGTTCCGATAGGTGCTGCTGCTGGTCATGAGGTCCTTGTGGCTGCCCTGCGCGCTGACCCGGCCGTCCTCGAGGAAGACCACCCGGTCCACGACCCTCAGCAGCAGCGGGCTCGCGGTGACGATGACGGTCGTCCGGCCGTCCCGCCGTCGGGCACCGCCGAGCCGGGCCGCGATGCGCTGCTCGGTGTGGGCGTCCACGGCGCTCGTCGGCTCCACCAGGACCAGGTTCTCGGCGCCGGTCAGGTAGGCACGCGCAAGGACCAGGCGCTGGCGCTGCCCGCCGGAGAAGCTCCGGCCGCGCTCGGTGACCTCGTGGTCGAGGCCGCCCTCGAGCCCGTCGAGGATGTCGAGGGCGCTCGCTGCCTCGAGCGCCGCGAGGATGGCATCGTCGCCGTGCCGGCCCTGGGGGTCGAGCTGCGCGCGGAGGGATCCGCTGAAGAGCTGCGGGGCGGCCTCGCTCACGACGATCCGCGCACGGATGTCCGCGAGCGGCACGTGCCGGAGGTCGGCGGCACCCCAGCGGACGGTGGCCTCCTCGAGCACGGCGTCCTCGAACCGGCCGAGGCGCGTCACGGCGTCCGTGGACTCAGCAGGTTCCCGCGAGACGACGGCGGTGATCAGCCCGGGCTCGACGACGACGCCCGACCGCTCGTCGACGAGGACCGCGCCGGGCGGCGGGGGGTCCACCGGCGTCGTGCTCTCCGCGACGGCGGCGTCGACCGACAGCACCGCGATGATCTTCCGCGCGCCGACATGGGCGCGGATGAAGCGGGCCACCGAGTCGGCGGCCGCGCGGATGGGCGTCATGAGGAAGATAGAGAAGCCGTAGAGGGCCACGAGCTCCCCGGGCGTGATCCCGCCCGCGAGGACCAGCGACGCGCCCACCCACGTGAAGACCACGCTGAAGGACCCGGCGATGAACACCTGGGACGCCTCGAGGTCGGCGAGGGAGCGGGCCACCCGGATGCCCGAATCACGCGTCACGGCCGACTTGTCACGGTACCGGCCCACGAAGATGTGCTCGCCGCCGATGCCGCGCAGCACGCGCAGTCCCGCCACGGTGTCCGCGCCCACCGCGGTCATCCGGCCGGACGCCTCGCGCTGCTCGCGCTGCCGCGCCTGCATGGGCCGGACCACGAAGAGCAGGAGCCCGCAGCACACGGGGACGCCGACGAGCACGACGACGCCGAGCACAGGGGAGGTCTGCCAGATGAGCACGGTGACCACCAGCCAGGCCGCCGCCGCTCCGGCGAGTCGCGTGAGCACCTCGTACACCTCGCCCAGCCGGAAGGCGTCGGAGGCCGCGGTGGACACGACCTCGCCCGTGGAGAGCGCGGCGGGGAGGGCATCACCCGTGCGGCTGATCTTGTGGCCCACCAGGCGGACGGAACGGAACGCGGCCTGCATCCAGCTGCTCACACCGGCCCGGTGCGTCGCGGTGTCGGAGACGGCCTGGACCACCATGAGTCCGAGCAGCGCACCGGCCCAGCCGAGCAGGGCACGCGTGTCGCCGCCGATGATCCCGTCGTCGAGGGCGCGCCCGAGCACGAAGGGCATGACCGCCTGCGACGCCATCCACACGGTGCCGAGGAGCACCCCCGCCGCGAGTGTCGCCTTCTGCTGCCCGCCGAGCCACAGCAGATAGCGCGCGGGGGAGCGCAGGTCCGGCGAGCCGGTCAGGGGGTAGGGAAAGGAACGCACGAGGATTCATCCTAGACGGCATCCGCGCGTAGTGATAGGGATGTGCCAATCACTCTTGCGCCCGGAAGGGCGGCCCCGGTCGGACCCTCCGGTATTCGTTGTTCTACACGCACACGAAGTACCGTTGAAGGGTGTTGAAAACCGCGCTCAAGCCTCGATGGATCCTCACGCTGATCCTCGCGATGGCGGCCGCCGCGGTCTTCGTCCTCCTCAGCCAGTGGCAGTTCAGCTCCTCGCGGGAGACACCGCCGCCCGCTCCCAGCACCACGGAGAACGTCCGCCCGCTCACCGACGTGCTGGAGCCCCTCACGCCGCTGTACGCGTCGGGTGCCGACCAGATGGTGTCGGTCGAGGGCGCGTTCCGGCCCGGCACCCGGATGCTGGTCGAGAACCGGCTGCGCGACGGCGAGGAAGGCCTGTGGGTCGTGCAGGCGTTCACTGTCGCCGCAGCGGAGCCGGCCGCGCCGGACGCACCTGCCGAGGAGACCGTCATCCCCGTCGTCCTCGGCTGGGTGCCGTCCGCGGAGGACGCGGCAGCGGTCCCGGAGCAGGAGGGAGAGGCAGCCGTGGTTGGCCGCCTCCTGCCGCCCGAGGCCCCCGAGGTGCAGCGGAACACCGAGGGGCGGGTCCCCTCGCTGTCCACGGCCGAGCTCTCCAACATCTGGGACGCGACCACCTTTGCCGCCTTCGTCGTGGCCTCCGACGTGACGGTCGACGGCGTGGCGGTCCCCTTCACCGCCGGCCTGGAGCCCGTAGTGGTCGGCCCCCAGCCGCAGGACACCCCGATCAACTGGCTGAACATCTTCTACGCCGTCGAGTGGGTGGTCTTCGCCGGTTTCGCGTTCTTCCTCTGGTGGCGCCTCGTCGCCGACGACCACCGCCGCACCCTCGAGGACGAGGCCGACGCCGAGGAGGAGCGGCGGGAGGCCGCCGGCCCCTCGCCCGACCCAGCCGCTCCCGGGCCTGCTGCTCCCGACGCTGCTCCTGCTGCCGCTGCAACGGCCGCCCCGACACCCACTCCGACGCCCACCCGGACCTCCACCCGGAATTCCACCCACGAAAGCGGTGCCCACCGTGACTGAGCCAGTACTCGACCCCGCCGGAGCCGCACGACCGAAGGGCGGGAAGCCGAAGCGGCGGTTCGGCGGGACGCACGCACAGATCCGATCCGCACTCACGTTCTACAAGGTGCTCGCCTACGCGACCGGCGTCATGCTGCTGCTCGTCGTCGTGGAGATGGTGGCGAAGTACGGGTTCGACTCCGAGATCGTGGCCGGCGGGGGAGCGTTCCTCCAGCTCCTCCCCGAGGTGGTCGCCGAGACCGCCGGAGGCGTGAACCTCTCGACGGCGGTGCTGATCGTCCACGGCTGGCTGTACGTCGTGTACCTCATCGCCGACTTCCGGCTGTGGCAGCTCATGCGCTGGCCCTTCGGCCGCTTCGTCCTGATCGCGCTCGGCGGCGTGGTGCCGCTGCTGTCCTTCTTCGTGGAGAAGCGGGTCCACCGCCAGGCCGAGGAGGACCTCGCAGCCCACCCCGAGGCGGCTCCGCGCTACTGAACCGGGTGTCACGCCCCCTCGGGTGATGTGCGGCGCCGGGTACCCGCAGACTATTGTTGATGGGTGACTACCCCCGAGAACGGCTCCGAACACCGTCCTGTCCTTGTCGTGGACTACGGCGCGCAGTATGCGCAGCTGATCGCGCGCCGCGTGCGTGAGGCGGATGTGTACTCCGAGATCGTGCCGCACACGCTCAGCACGCAGGAGATCCTCGCGAGGAACCCCTCGGCGATCATCCTCTCGGGCGGCCCCTCCAGCGTCTACGCGGAGGGTGCGCCCCGCATCGAGCGCGACCTGTTCGACGCCGGGGTGCCCGTGCTCGGCATCTGCTACGGCTTCCAGGCCATGGCCAGCGCGCTCGGCGGCACGGTCGCGAAGACCGGCCTGAGGGAATACGGCTCGACCGACATCACCTCCGACGGCGCGTCCCGCTCCATCCTCGAGGGGACCCCCGAGCAGCAGAACGCCTGGATGAGCCATGGCGACAGCGTCCAGTCAGCCCCCGAGGGCTTCGACGTCCTCGCCAGCACCGCCGGCGCACCCGTCGCCGCCTTCGCCAACGAGGAGAAGGCACTCTACGGCGTCCAGTGGCACCCGGAGGTCAAGCACTCCCAGCACGGCCAGGCCGTCATCGAGAACTTCCTGTTCCGCGGCGCGCGCCTCGACCCGAACTGGACCACCCGCAACATCCTCGAGGAGCAGGTGGAACGCATCCGCGAGCAGATCGGTGACGCGCGCGTCATCTGCGGCCTGTCCGGCGGCGTGGACTCCGCCGTCGCCGCCGCGCTCGTGCAGCGTGCCGTCGGCGACCAGCTCACGTGCGTGTTCGTGGACCATGGGCTGCTGCGCGAGGGCGAAGCCGAGCAGGTCGAGCGCGACTTCGTGGCCGCGACCGGCGTGAAGCTCTACGTCGCCAACGAGCAGAAGCGCTTCCTCGAGGCCCTGGCCGGGGTGTCGGATCCCGAGACGAAGCGCAAGATCATCGGCAGGGAGTTCATTCGTGCCTTCGAGGAGGCCGAGCGCGCCATCATGCGGGAGGCGGAGGCGGAGGGCGAACCCATCCGCTTCCTCGTGCAGGGCACGCTGTACCCCGACGTCGTGGAATCCGGCGGTGGCGAGGGTGCCGCGAACATCAAGAGCCACCACAACGTGGGCGGGCTGCCGGAGGACCTGCAGTTCGAGCTCGTGGAGCCGCTACGCACCCTCTTCAAGGACGAGGTGCGGGCCGTCGGCGCGCAGCTCGGACTGCCCGCGGAGATCGTCGGACGCCAGCCGTTCCCCGGCCCCGGACTCGGGATCAGGATCGTCGGGGACGTCACCGAGGAGCGCCTGGCGCTCCTGCGCAAGGCCGATGCGATCGCGCGCGCCGAGCTGACGGCCGCCGGACTCGACAACGAGGTCTGGCAGATGCCCGTGGTGCTGCTCGCCGATGTGCGCAGCGTGGGCGTCCAGGGCGACGGACGCACGTACGGGCACCCCATCGTGCTGCGCCCCGTCTCCAGCGAGGACGCGATGACCGCGGACTGGTCGCGCCTGCCGTACGACCTCCTCGCGCGGATCTCCAACCGGATCACCAACGAGGTGGACGGCGTCAACCGCGTGGTGCTCGACGTGACGAGCAAGCCGCCGGGAACCATCGAATGGGAGTAGGCGGAACCGGGAGGGGCGTCGAACCCCCTCCCGTCCGCCCGGGCCGCGTTGCTATCCGCGGGGTCCGATCGCTTTTCGGATAGCTTGGAAGACATGCCAATCTGGTCGAGATCAGCACGTGACAATGCAGGGAAGAAGGCGGCTGTGCCGGAGCAGGACCAGCGGGATACGGCGGGATCCCCCGCGGACGAGCCGCAGGGGAACCAGCAGGGCGCAGGGTCGGGCCGGCAGCGTACGGACGCGACCGGCGAGTCGTCGTCCGCGCAGGAGTTCCTCGTGCCCTGGCTCGAGGCCCTCGGCCCCCAGGCCACCGGGGACACGCTCCTGCACTTCCGGCCCTCGGCCGGCACGAGCATCGACCTGACCCACGCGCATCCCTCGGGACTCGCCCAGCTCCAGGCGGGCCGGCGGACGCGCCTGTCCACGCTGCTGCGCGACCCCGTCCAGTACAGTGCCGCCAAGGCCGCGGCGCGCGCCCTCCGCGCGAAGATCTTCGAGCTCGGCACCGAGCGGGGCATCGACGTCGGCTACCTCGCCGCCGGCACGGCCTCATGGCGGTCGGTGGACGATTCGGGACGCTCCGAGACGCTGAACGCCCCCGTGCTCCTCACCGCTGTCTCCCTGACGGTGCATCCCTCGCAGGACGACTACGAGCTGCAGATCACGGAGCAGGCCCGCATGAACCCGGCACTCGTCCGGCACCTGCGGAACGAGCAGGGACTGCGCGTCGACCCTGTCGGCATCGCCCGCCTCGCCTACGGCACAGCGCGCTTCGATCCGCATCCCGTCCTCGAGCGCATGCGGGCGCTGAGCGAGGGCGTCCGCGGCATGTCCGTCGAACACCGCATCCTGGTGTCCACCTTCGCTGACCTCGCCGGGGTCAAGGGCGATCCCGCCCTGCACCCCGACCATCCCGTCCTCGCCGCCCTGCTGGGCGCGGCCAGGGGAGACGCCGACGCGGCGTCGGCCCTCGCCGGCGCGGCCGACGGCCTGCAGTTCCCGCCCGCCGACGAGCGGGACCCCGCCGAGGAGATCCTGGTCCTCGACGCGGACAGGGCCCAGCAGGACGTCCTCGATCTCGCCTCCGCGGGTGTCAGCCTCGTGGTGGCCACCCCGCCCGGGACGGGCCAGACCCAGACCGCGCTGAACGTCGCCGCCCGGGCTGCGGCCGCAGGCAGGCGCGTCGTGGTCGCCGCTGATCGCCGCGGCACGCTCAACGAGTTCGTGCAGGACCTCGACGGGCTGAACCTGGGCTCGCTCGTGCTCCAGGTCGGCAGCCAGACCGGACCGGCGCAGCTGCGCGAAGCCGTCATCCGTGCCCTGGTCCGCAACGAGAAGGCCGTCGAGCCGCAACTCGAGACGCTCCACTCCACGCTGACCGGCCACCGTCACCAGCTCACGGAGCACGTACGGAGCCTCCACAACATCCGCAGCCGCTGGGGGTGCTCGCCCTACCAGTCCATGCAGTCGCTCGCCGGACTCACGGCCCTCGACCCGGCGCCGTCCACCACGGTGCGCCTGAAGCGGAGCGTGCTGGACTCCATCACGGACCGCGCGGAGCTCACCGAGCGCCTCCGGCGTGCCGCCGAGCTGGGCAGCTTCAGCAAGGCGTCGACGCAGAGCCCCTGGTACGGTGCCCAGTTGCTCAACCGCAAGGAGACCGAGCACGCGCATGGCCTCGCCGAGCAGCTCGCGACCGAGATCCCTGCGCTCCGGGACGAGGTGCAGCGCGTCGCCGAGCATTCCCACATCACGCTGGGCGGGACCTTCCGGGAGTGGGGCGAGCAGCTCGAACTTCTCGTCGCGGTCCGCGCGAGCCTCGACAAGTTCACGCCGGACATCTTCGACCGGCCCGTCACCGACCTCATCTCCGCCACCGCGCCGTCCTCGTGGCGGAAGGAACGCGACATCGAGATGAGCTCCATGACGCGGTCCCGGCTGCGGCGCGTCGCCAAGGAGTACATCCGGCCCGGTGTCCACATCTCCGACCTGCACACGTCCCTGCGCGAGGTGCAGCAGCAGCGCACCCTCTGGACGCGCTACGCCCTGACCGAACGCCACCCCTCCGTCCCCACGGGACTGGCCGAGATCCACGCCTCGTACCGGGCCGTGGAGGCGCGGCTCGAGGAACTGACCACGATCCTCCGCCCCACCTCCGGCCACCCGGACTTCGCGGCGCTGGACCTGGACGATCTGGAGACCCTCCTCCGCGACCTCGCCGTCGACAAGGAGACCCTGGCCACCCTGCCCGAGCGCACGCTGCTGCTCGACGAGATGCGCGAGCAGGGCCTGGGCGAGCTGCTCACCGACCTCGCCGGCAGGGAGGTGCCGGCCGACCGCGTGGGGGAGGAGCTCGAACTCGCATGGTGGCAGTCCGCCCTCGAGGCGATGATCAGCGGCGACGACTACCTCGCCATGTCCGACGGTGACAGCCTGCGCAAGCTCGAGGCGGAGTACCGCCTGGCGGACAACGCACACATCGCGTCCGGGCCGGCCCGGATCCGGTGGACACTCGGCGAGCGCTGGCGCGCCGCCGTCGTGAGCCACCCCGGGGACGCCGCCCGGCTACGGCAGGAGCTGAAGGACGGGACCCTGACCCTCGAGGTCTTCGCGGGCCTCCACCCCGAGATCGTGGCCGCGCTCGTACCCGTCTGGGCCGTGAGCCCGCTGACCGTTCGGGGCGCCGTTCCCGAGGGGTACACGTTCGACACCGCCGTGATCCTCGACGGCGAATCGATGTCGCTGCAGAGCGCGGTGCCCTGCATCGCGCGCGCCTCGCAGGTGGCCGTCTTCGGTGACGACCGCCTGGCCGGGCCCACCCGCTTCAGCATCGAGGTGCAGTCCGCCGACCGGGCCTCCACGCTCGAACCCCTGCCCAGTGCCTTCGACGCGCTGCGCGAGGTGCTGCCCGTGCGCGGGCTCACCGAGGTGTACCGCGGCGTCGACCGCGGCCTCGACACCTACCTGAGCGAGTCCTTCTACGACGGCAAGCTCTCCCGCCTCCCGCAGGCCTCCGAGGTCACCGGCAGCGGACGCGGGCTGGTGGTCGAGTACCTGCCGAACGGCACCGGCATGCCGAGCTCCGAGCACGACGGCGTCGAGAGCGTCGCCGTCGAGGTGAACCGCGTGGTCGAGCTGGTCTTCGAGCACATCCGCCGCCGTCCGCACGTCTCGCTCGCCGTCGTCACCGCCAGTGCGCGGCACGCAGCCCGCGTGGGCGAGGCGATCAGGCTCCAGATGACGGAGTTCCCCTGGGCCGCCGATTTCTTCACTCCCGGCAGGGAGGCATTCCGTGTGGTGCCCGTGGAACGGGCGGGCGGTCTGGTCCGGGACGACATCATCTTCTCGCTCGGTTACGGCCGCACGCCCCACGGCCGGGCGCTGCACTCCTTCGGCCCGCTCTCGGGCCCGAACGGGCGACGGAACTTCGTCATGGCCATGACACGTGCCCGGCGGCTCCAGCACGTCCTGACATGTTTCCAGCCCTCGGACCTCGACCCGGACCGGCTCACCACCGGGGCCCTCGACTTCTTCGAACTGCTGCAGCGTGAGATGGGCAGTGCAACGGGGAATCCGCGGAACCCGTCCGGCAGCAACGAGGACCCCCTGGTCGCGGACCTCGTGGACCGCCTGCGCCACCGCGGCGCCGAGGTGTGGGACCACTACGCCGGCGTCCTCGACATCGTCGCGGTGCGCCCGGCGGACCTTCGTCCGGACGGCAGTGCCGCCGCGGTCCAGGACGAGCGCCCCGCGCCGCTGGCGATCGAGTCGGACGGGACCACCCGCTACGGGTCGATGTCCGTGCGGGAACGCAGCAGGCTCCGTCCGCAGGTCCTCGAACGCATGGGCTGGCGGTACATGCCGCTGTGGACCATCGAGGTCTTCACCGATCCGGACGGTTGCGCGGAACGTGCCTCCGCCGTCCTCGGTCTGCCACCGAGGGAGGCCTCCCACCCCGCGCGGACCCGGAAGGACGATGCATCGGCAGCCGATGGATCGAAGGACGCACCGACAGCCGATGCACAGACAGCCGGTGCACAGAAGGACGATGCACAGAAGGATGATGCACCGATGACCACCGATGGGCAGCACACCGGGAATACGAGCGAGGGGGGTACGAGCGACGACGGTCGCGAGGCCGCCGGAACCGATCAGGCCCCTGCCCTCCCGGCCACGGCGGCCGAGGACGACCCCCGGTCGTGGGGGGACACGGAGGAGAACCACGACGAGTGGCTCAAGGAGCAGCGGCCCCCGCACTGGGGCTGACCGCTCCGTCCGGTTCATCGGGTCCGGCTGCTCCGGCCGGTTCATCCGGTCCGGCTGCTCCGGCCGGACCGGTCGACTTCGTCCGGTCCGGCCGGGTGACCCAGCCCTGAGCGTTCAAGGCTTCGTCGTCAGGACCAGGTGGACGTCCCCCGAACTGGAGGACCCCGCGAGGGCGGCGGCCTCGTCGGTGCCCGCCGCGACGACGACGAGCCCCTCCTCCCCTCCGGCCCCGGGCCAGGTGCCACCCGTTCCTCCCGCGCCGGAGTCCGTCCACAGGACGGCGACCGACCGGGCGAGAACCGTGGATCCCGGCGGGGCGTCGAAGCCGTTGCCGGTGGTCAGGACCACGTCGACGAGCTGGCCTGGCACGAGGAGCTGGACGATCCCCGGGTCGGCCGGGCGGAGCGGGACGGCGACGGTGCCGGGAGGGGTGCCCGTCAGCATCCCGTCACCCACGAGGGCGGTGGCCGGGATGGGCGAGCCACGGTCCAGGGGAGCGGCCAGCTGCTGGCCCACCAGGAGGTCCGGCCGCTCGAACGCCCGGCCTGCCACGGCCGCCTCGGGCAGTCGGACGAGAGCGACGTCGGACGCCGCGAGCACCGTCCCGACAGGGAGATCGCGGGCAGCGGTGACCACCGTCGTCGTCGCGTAGTCGTCACCCACCAGCCCCTCCACCGCCACGCCCGCCGCGATGCTGAGGAGCAGGCACGCGAGGAGGCGCCTGCGCCGGTGCAGCAGCCTGCGGAGACGGTAGCGGAGGGGGACCTCCCGCGAGAGGCTGGTCGTGTTCATGCGCCGACCGTAGGCCGGGAGCCCACCGCTACCGCGGGGAGCCGCAGCTATGTGGACATCGCCCCCGACGGCCGCGACGCCGTGGCGATGCCGGGACGTCCGTCCGGGGAAGGCTGCCAGCTGGTCGAAGGGGTCCCGGTCCGCCGGAGGACCAGGACCCAGCCTTCAGGACGCCGACTTCAGGACGCAGCCTTCAGGACGCGCCGGTCAGGACGCCGCGGCGCTGCCCGTCGAGGTCGAGGAGGCCGAGGACGCAGAAGACGCAGAGGACGCGGCCTTGGACCCGCCCGAGGCGTCGGACGCGGTGGTGGACGGTGCGGAGGAGGTCGACGGCGCGCCGGCGTCCGTGCTCGTCGTCGTGGACCGGGAGTCGTTTCGGTAGAACCCCGAGCCCTTGAACACCACGCCCACGCTGTTGAACTTCTTGCGCAGGGTGCCGCCGCATGCCGGGCACACGGTCAGGGAGTCCTCCGAGAAGGACTGCTGCTTGTCGAAGGCATGGCCGCAGTCCTTGCAGGCATAGGCGTACATGGGCATGGAAATCCTCCTGGACGAACTTCGTGGCCCCCGGACGGCTCTTCCGGACGCTGCTCTTGGCACTCTCCGGGGTCGAGTGCCAGTCTACACCGACCGGCCGACCGTCTCGAAGCGCTGGAACCCGTCGGCGGTGAACGCGCCGCCCAGTGGCTGGTCGAAGGGCTCGGCCGGGACGGCGCCGGCCGGCAGGAGTTCCGACCGGTACACCACGCCGAGCCGCGGAGCCGCTCCGGGGGAGTCCGCGAGATGCTGCGCGAGGAAGCGGTCGTAGTAGCCGCCACCCTGGCCGAGGCGCTGCCCCGACCGGTCGACGGCGAGGGCGGGCACGAGGATCAGGCCCACGGAGGGCACCTCCCCGAAGGGACGCCGCGGGCCGACGGGCTCGTCGACCGGCGCGCGGACGGACTTCCGGAGTGCGACACCCGGTGCCCACGCCACCCAGGACAGCTGGTAGGCCGGCTCGCACACGGGCACGACGACACCGAAACCGCGGGTGTGCAGCTCCTGCAGCAGGTGCTCGGTGCCCGGCTCGGGATCACGCCCCAGGTAGGCCGCGATCGTCGGGCGATCCCCGGGACCGGTCGGGGCGAGGACGTCCGTGGCGTACCCCAGGACGGCGTCGGCGATCGCCTGCGACTGGGCCTGCCGCTCGGCCGGGTCCAGGGCGGAGCGCGCAGCCCGCAGCGATGCCCGGAGGGTGTGCTTTCCCGTATCACGTTCGGCGAGGCTCATCCCACCATTGTGGTGGGCAGCCCGGGGATCGGGCGCCCGTTATGTAGTGTTGTGCCCATGACTCTGCGATCACGTGTGACGAAGGCCGTTATCCCCGCGGCCGGCCTGGGAACCCGATTCCTGCCCGCCACGAAGGCGATGCCCAAGGAAATGCTCCCCGTTGTGGACAAGCCCGCCATCCAGTACGTCGTGCAGGAGGCCGTAGACGCCGGCCTGTCCGACGTCCTGATGATCACCGGCCGGAACAAGCGGGCCCTGGAGGACCACTTCGACCGCGTGCCCTTCATCGAGCAGACGCTCGAGGCCAAGGGCGACCACGACAAGCTGGCCGCCGTGCGCCGCCCCTCCGAGCTCGGCGACATCCACTACCTCCGCCAGGGCGATCCCAAGGGCCTCGGGCACGCAGTCCTCCGCGCCAAGCTGCACGTCAACAACGAGCCCTTCGCCGTCCTCCTCGGCGACGACCTCATCGACGACCGCGACCCGCTGCTCGAGACCATGATCGCGGTCCAGGCCAAGACCGGCGGCTCCGTGATCGCGCTCATCGAGGTCGATCCCCAGCAGATCAGCGCCTACGGCTGCGCCGACATCACGGAGATCGACGGCGAGGACCACGTCCGCGTGAACCAGCTCGTCGAGAAGCCCTCCGTCGACGAGGCGCCCTCCAACCTGGCCGTGATCGGCCGCTACGTCCTCCACCCCCGCGTGTTCGACGTCCTCGAGACCACCGAACCCGGCCGCGGCGGCGAGATCCAGCTGACCGACGCCCTGCAGACCCTCGCGGCCGCGGACGGCGAAGGCTCCGGTGTGTACGGCGTGGTGTTCCGCGGACGCCGTTACGACACGGGAGACAAGCTGAGCTACCTCAAGGCCGTGGTGACGCTGGCCTCGGAGCGGGAGGACCTCGGGCCGGACCTCCGCGCCTGGATCAGGGACTTCAGCAAGAACCTCACGGACTAGCACGGGGCGTACGCCATGTGGTCGGCGACCAGCTGGCCCGTGAGCCTCAGGACGGGCTCCCTCGTCCTGAGGCCCATCCGCCACAGGGACAAGGCAGCGTGGACGGCGCTGAGGCACCGCAACGCCCGGTGGCTCGCGCCGTGGGAAGCCTCGAATCCCGACCCGGAGGGCTTCCTGCCCACCTACCACCAGATGGTGCGGTCGCTCACCTCGCAGGCCCGGGCGGGCTCGGCACTGCCGTTCCTCATCACGGAGCAGCCTCCGGGCTCCCGGGATGCTCGTCTCGTGGGGCAGTTGACGGTCTCGGGGATCACCTGGGGATCGGCCCTCACGGCGACCCTCGGGTACTGGGTGGACGCGGAGCGGGCGGGCCGGGGCATCGCGCCGACGGCCGTGGCGCTGGCCACCGACTACTGCTTCGGGGATCTGGGCCTGCATCGGATGGAGATCAACATCAGGCCCGAGAACCGGGCGAGCCTCCGCGTCGTCGAGAAGCTGCAGTTCCGCGACGAAGGACTGCGGCCCCGGTACCTGCACATCGCCGGGGAGTGGGCGGACCATCGGAGTTTCGCGCTGACCGCCGAGGAGGTGCCGCGTGGCCTGCTGGCGCCCTGGCTCGAGAGCGGACGGTCCCACCATGGGTGAGCGGACCGTCGAATGCCGCCCCGAGCATATTCGGGCCCGACACACCGCGCCCAATGCGGCGACCCGACTCCAAGTGATCCTACGGTTCTAGATGTGGTCTTCTCCCTGGACAGCTCGTTGGTGCTCGCCGCGATCATCGGATTGTGGCTGGTCCGGGTGGCCCCTTCCGTGCTCAGGAGGACCGTACCGGCGACCGTCGGGAGCACATACCGATCGCCACGACGCGGGACCCGCCGTCCCGCAGGGAGCATGATGACCATGACCGCGCCACAGGACGATGCACGTACCACGGGATCGATGCCGGTCCTGCCCTCCTCGCCGGAGGAGCCCGCGGACCTGCCTGCCGTGGCGCCCGCCGGCACCCCGTCGTTCAGCCCGAGATGGGGGCGCATCGGCGTCGCACTCGTGGGCCTCGTGGCCCTCCTGACCGCGCTGGTGACGCTCGTGCCGGCGGCATTCGGCGTCGTCTCCCTCCTGCTTCCCGTGGTGTCCCTCGCTGTCGCCGCGGCCGCCGTCGCGGTCCTCAGGATGCTCGCCGTCCGGGCCCGGCATGCGCGGGTCGAGCAGGCGTTCCTCCATGCGATGGCGCCCGTCCACGAGGCAGAGCCTGCAGGCCTCCCCGTCGCACTCCCCGCGGCGGCACCCGCGGCACCCCGGCGGCCCACCAGCCTGTTCGACGCCGAGGAGACCGCCACGCGCCGCCTCACGCCGATGGAACTGCGCACCGCCGCCCTGGCCGTCGCCCACGGCTCGACCGCCGTCGACATCCGGGACGCCTCCGCGCAGGGCGCCGGCGCTGCGGCCGCGTCCGGCACCGGCAACGCGGTCGAGCGGCCCGCACCGGAGTGGGCTCCGGTCGATCTTCCCCGGCCCACCTACGTCGACGCCGCGAAGGCCGAACGCCAGGCTCCCGCACCGCTGGACCTGCCCGAAGCCCCGAAGCCGACGTCCAGGACGCCCATCAAGGCGTCCGAGGCCGCTGCCCGCATCGCCGCGACGGACGACACCGCGCACGTCGCGGCCGACGTCACCCCCGCCACGGGACGGATCAACCTCGACGACGTGCTGCAGCGCCGGCGCGCCTGACAGCGCACACCATCGCAGGGGGAGCCGGGCACCGGACCCCGTAGGCATCTCCTGGGGGCCGCATGAGGGCGAGGCAGGCACGGATCGTCCGTGAGCAGGAGACCATGGCGCTCCTCGAGTCCGATGCGCCCGCGGACCTCCTCAGGAAAGCGCTCGCAGGCGTCGGCTGGGACCTCGGATCCTGGCAGCTCGCCTCCCTGCACCACCGGCCCGGGGCCGGTGTGACAGGCATCTTCTCCGTCCAGGTCCGCCGCACCCGGCGCCCGCGCGGCCGGTCCAGCACGGCCCCGGTGCCGGCGTACGCCTGCATCACGTCCTGCGCCGTCCCGCACCAGGCGGACGGCGTCGTGGTCTTCCACCGCCGCGGCACGGACGCACTCGCGGTCTGGGCGCATCCCTCCGATCCGCTCCTGCCGGGACTCCCGCTCGCCCTGGATCAGGAGCGCGCGACGGCGCTCGCCTTCGGGCCCGGACGTGATCCGCGGGCGACGGTCCTCGGCCTGCGCAGCTACCGGCCCCTGCGCCGCGCCGTGGTGCTCGCCGAGAACGGGGAGGAGCGCCGGTACCTGAAGATCCTGCGACGCAACGGCGCCGGCCCGCTCGCGGACAGGCACCGGATGCTGCGGGCGGCCGGTGTGCCGGCGCCCGTCGTGGCGGGGGAGCCGGTACGGGACGTCGTCGCCATGCATCCCGCGCCGGGCACGCCGTTCGCCGAGCTCCTCATGCGGGACGGCGCGGCCGAGGTCGATCCGCAGGCCCTCGTCGAGGTCCTGCGGTCGTTGCCTCGCGCCGTCCTCTCCCTGCCCGTCCGCCCGCCGTGGGCTGCGCGCGTGCGCGACTACGGCGAAGGCGCGGTGGCGGCGCTGCCGGCGCAGGCGGACCGGATCCGGCGCCTGGCGGCAGGTATCGACGAGGTGGTCCGCTCGAGCGACGGCGGTCCGCTGGTTCCCACCCACGGCGATTTCTACGAGGGCAACCTCCTGATCACCGACGGCGCGGTGTCGGGGCTGCTGGACGTCGACGCGCTCGGCCCCGGACGCCTCGTGGACGATCTCAGCTGCTTTCTCGGGCACATCGCCGTCCTGCCGGGCCTCCACGCCGGGTACACGCACGTCCCGGAGGCGCTGCTGCGGTTCCTGCGGGCCTTCGACAGCGCCGTCGACCCGGTGGCGCTCAGGAGCAGGGCCGCGGCCGTGAGCCTCACGCTCATCGCCGGGGCGCGACGGAGCGGAGCGGACGGCGGCGGTGCCCCGGAGGCGGTGTCCCGCCTGGAGGTCGCGGAGCAGTTCCTCGAGGAGGCGCGATCGCTCGATGCGCGCCGTGGCGGGGGAGCCTAGACAGTTTCGGGTGAGGTCCCGGGTGCAGTCCCGGGTGAAGTTCCGGGTGCGGCCGGCACGGCGCGCGTCCGCATGAGCAGCACCGGCGTGCCGTCCGCGTCCGACAGCTCCAGGTCCACGGTCACGTCGAGTCCCGCCAGCGAGGACAGGTGCGTGCCGCCGCAGGGGATCTCCGCGCGTTCGCCCGGCAGGTCGCACACCCACCGGCGCCGATCCGTGAGGCCCGGCCCGTCCGCCGCGATGCCGATCGTCGCCCCGGTCGCCGTCCAGGTGGCGAGCGTCGCGTTCACGGCCCGGGCCGTCGCGCCCGCATCGAGGTCCTCGACGCTGAAGCCCTTCCGGCGCAGGGACTTGCCCAGGCGGTAGGTGTCGACCGATCCGAACTCGCCGATCACCGTCGTGTCGATCGCCAGGGCGTCGAAGTTCGGCGCCCCGAGGGCGTCCGCGGCCACGTCCTTCCTCCAGCGGTCCGCCAGGGCCCGGTTGAGCGCCAGCGAGGCCAGGTGGCAGCCGGTGTGCCCGGCCGACACCGCCGCGCGGTACGCGGCGTCGACCCGCACGACGACGTCGTCGCCCTCCGCCGGCGCATCCCCGTCGGTCAGGTGCACGACGACGAACGCCCAGCCCTCGGTCCCCTTGCGGACCGGCGACTCCGCCCCGAGGTGGAGGGTGGTGCCGTCCGTCGCGCCGACCACGCAGTCCGTCACGGGCCAGATGCGTCCCGAGGCCTCGAGTCCGCCGCGGTCGGCGCCCTGGTCGGGCCATGCCGAGTCCACGGGGTGGAAGGCGGTGGTGTCCAGCAGCACCGCGTGTCGGCCGTCGTCGCGGGCCTCGACGTGCAGCACGCGGGACACGGACTCGACGGCGCTCTGGGGGTAGGTCACGCGGGTGTCGGCGGTGGGTAGGGCCATGGGGGTCTCCTGGACAGTTCGGGCGGGCGGGCAGGACGGGCGGTCGAGGGTCGGGTGCGGCTCAGGCGTCGGCGGGGCGTTGCGCGAGGCGCTCGAGCAGGGGCTCGATGCGGTACGGGATGTGCTCGTGCAGCGCGAGGACGGTCTCGGTGCGGATGACACCCTTGATCTTCAGGACCGACCGCAGTGCGGCCTGGAGGTGGTGGGTGTCCGTCGCGGCCACGCGGCACCACACGTCGCCACGGCCGGAGATCTCGTGCACCTCGAGGACCTGGTTCAGGGTGCGGAGGCCGGCGATCACACCGTCGAGCTCACGGTGGGCCACCTCGATGGTGATGAAGGCGACGACGTCGAAACCGAGCGCCTCGAGATCGAGTTCGCGTCCGCCGACACGGAGGATCCCCGCGCGCAGCAGCCGGCGGATCCGGGTCTGCGCCGTGTTGCGGGCGACGCCGAGCAGCTCACCGAGTTCACTCACCTGCGCCCGCGGATCCCGCACCAGCTCGAGGAGCAGGCGCAGGTCGAGTCTGTCCAGCTTGCTCATGAAGCTCACTTCCTGTCAGTCCATCACACCTGTGTTGCGCAGGACGCTCAAAATACAAGCACGCGACGCGGCAGGGAGTGCAATGCGTCCCATTCTATAGAAGCCCGGATCCGATCCGCCCGGGGTAACGCCTACTGTTGGCGCGTGCGAGCGAGGAGAAGTGGGATGAGCGTCATCAACGAGCTGCGGATGCGGCCGGCGGCCGCGGAGCGACGCAGCTGGGACGCCTCCCTCGCCGTCCGCCTCGCGCTCGCGGTCACGGTGATCTCCACCCTGCTCGTCGGTGCGAACCTCGCCACGCCCCTGTATCCCCTCATCCAGGCGGATCTCGGCCTGACGCCCTTCGCCGTCACCGTCGCCTTCGCGTCCTACGTCGTCGCGCTGATCGGCGGGCTCGTCCTCGCCGGACACTGGTCCGACCACATCGGCCGGCGCGCCGCACTCGTCCTCGCCGTCGTCCTCGGACTGTTCGGCGCCGCCCTCTTCGCCGTCGCGACCTCGCTGCCCATGCTCGCGGCGGGGCGTGTGCTCCAGGGTGGCGCGGTCGCCCTGGCGACCGGTGCGAGTGCAGCGGCGCTCCGCGATCTGCTGCCCACGCGGCCCGACTGGGCGTCCCGCTTCACCCTGATGGCCTCGGCCGGAGGCGTGGCCGCGGGTCCTGTGATCGGCGGACTCCTCTCACTGCTGCCCGCGCCCACCAGGACGCCCTTCCTCGTCTACCTCGTGGTTCTCGCGAGCCTGCTGGTGCCGCTGCTGCTGCTGCGTGCACGGCCCGCGATCAAGACCGCCGAGGGGCAGAACCCGCTCACCGCCCTGCGTCCGCGCCGACCGGCCGTGTCGCGCGACGCACGGCGGTCGTTCTGGACGGCGTCGTCCGTGGGGTTCCTGAGCTTCGCCGTGTTCGGCTTCACGCTGAGCCTCGCCCCCACCTGGTTCGCGGGGATCGCGGGTACGTCCTCGCGACCGCTGATCGGCCTTCTCGCGGCCCTCGTCCTCGGGTCCTCGGCGGTCAGCCAGGTCCTGTCCCCCCGCGGACGGTTCGTGGTGCCGCTGGGACTCGCCGCCATGGCGCTCGGGGTCGGACTGCTGCCCGTCGCCGAGTCCACGGGCAGCCTGCCCCTGCTCGTCGGGGCGTGCCTCGCGGCCGGTCTCGGGCAGGGCATGGCCTTCCGGGTGGTGTTCAACGAGGTCTCCGTCAGGGTGGCGCCTGCCCTGCACGCCCAGACGGTCAGCGCCGTGTACGTCATCACCTATCTCGGCAGCGCCGTGCCCGTGCTGGGCCTCGGCGCCGCGGCGGGGATCTGGGGCCTGAACGCGTCGGTCACGGTGTTCGCACTCGTCATCGCCGGAGTCTGCGCCGCCCTCGCCCTGGGGTCGTTCATCGTCCGGCTCCGCGGCGCCCGGTAGCGCGCGCCCGGCAGCACCCGACCCACCGGTGCCGTCCGGCGGGCTGCGTGGCGTCGTCCAGGAGAGCGGTCACTGCCCTTCGGCCCGCGGACCGCAGTTTGTACCCTGTAGGCATGTCGAACACCCCGTCCAGCAGCCCGGCTGCACCCGCTGCACCCTCCGTGCCCCCCGCACCCGACGTCCCCGGTAAACCCCGGCCAGGGGTCGGCGCCCGCGTGACCGGCAGACAGGCCGGAGGGCCGGCCGCAGGACTCGTGGTCGGCCTCGACATCGGCGGGTCCAAGACGCACGGAGCGCTGTGGCGGGACGGGACGCTGGTCGCGGAGGCCCGGGCCGGGAGCGCCAATGTCCAGAACGTCACGCCCGACGCCGCGGCACAGAGCCTCCGCGAGCTCTTCGGCGAGCTCCTGACCGCCGGGCGCGCCGGGCAGTCCGGAGCCGTCCGGCACGTCGTCGCCGGGTCCGGCGGGGTCGACACCGGGGCGGACGCCGACCGTCTCCGTGCCCTGATCGCACCCCACGCGCCCGGAGCAACGATCGACGTCGTTCACGACACGCGCCTCATCCTCGCCGCCGGGGGAGCGCGCGCGGGCATCGCCGTCATCGTCGGCACCGGCTCGGTGGCCTGGGGTGTCACGGAGGACGGCCGCCAGGCACGCTCGGGGGGCTGGGGCTACCTCCTGGGTGACGAGGGCAGCGGCTACTGGGTGGCCCGCGAGGCGGTCCGGCGGGCCCTGCACCGGCACGACGTCGGGCTTCCCGCCGACGCCCTCGACACCGCCGTGCTGGCGCTCAACGACGTCACCACCCCCACGGAACTGATCGGGCTGTTCCACTCCTCGGCCGGCCGCACCTATTGGGCGGCGCAGTCCCGCGCCGTGTTCGACGCGGCACGGGACGGCCACGACGACGCCGCCGACATCCTCGATCGTGCCGCCGTAGCCCTGACCCGCCTCGTGCTCGACGTCGCCTCCGTGATCGGCGTCCCCGGCCCCGTGGTCCTCGGCGGCGGGCTGGCGATGCACCAGCCCGACCTGCAGGTACGCCTCCGGACGCTGCTCGCAGCCGAGGACATCACCCGGATCGTGTTCCTCGAGCAGGACCCGGTCATGGGGGTCCGCTTCCTCATGGGGCAGTAGGGTTCGGCTGCCGGCGCACGGGCCGCGCCGGCAGGCATCATCCGGTCCCGGAAGGGACACAGTACGACGCTGGACCCATATGCGGTCTTGTCTGCTCCGAACTCATGGTTAGACTCAGAACCTCCGACAGCTTGAACTGACCGCTGCGCCCCCGCCCAGCGACCCACAGACGGCAAGCCGGATCCGCATTCGTGCGGCCCGCGGGCGCAGCCCGGCCGAGAAGCTCCTGCCAGGAAAGGCACAGCTGCCATGACACCCCCCGAGCAGGCCTCCAGCCACCCCATGATCGAGTTCCGCAACGTCACCAAGACCTACGACGGCGGACGCCCCGCGGTCGAGGACCTCTCGATGGAGATCGACCGCGGTCGGATCACCGTCTTCGTGGGCCCCTCCGGCTGCGGCAAGACCACCTCCCTGCGGATGATCAACCGCATGGTGGAACCGACCACCGGGCAGATCCTCCTCGACGGACAGGACATCGGCCGGCAGAGGGCCGCAGAACTCCGCCGCTCCATGGGGTACGTCATGCAGTCCTCCGGGCTCCTGCCGCACCGGACCGTCCTCGACAACATCGCGACCGTGCCCCGCCTCAACGGCGTCGGGAAGGCGGAGGCCCGCCGGCGTGCGCGCGAACTGCTCGACGTCGTCGGGCTCGCCTCCGACCTCGGCCGCCGGTACCCCGCGCAGCTCTCGGGCGGCCAGCAGCAGCGCGTCGGCGTGGCCCGGGCCCTCGCGGCGGACCCGCCCGTGCTCCTCATGGACGAGCCGTTCAGTGCTGTGGACCCCGTGGTCCGCGCCGAACTGCAGGAGGAACTGCTGCGCCTGCAGCGCGACCTCGCGAAGACCATCGTCTTCGTCACGCACGACATCGACGAGGCGACCATCCTCGGGGACAAGGTGGCGGTGTTCGCCGTCGGGGGGCGCCTCGCGCAGTTCGCCGCTCCCGAGGAGATCCTCCGGGCGCCCGTGGACGACTTCGTCGCCGGCTTCGTCGGACGCGACCGCGGTTTCCGGCACCTCTCCTTCCAGGAGGGCGACGGAGTCACCATCCACCCCGTCGAGACCATCGACGCGGAGCACCTCGCCGACCCGACCGTCCCCGTGCACTCGCCGTGGACCCTCCTCGTCGACGCCGACGGGCGCCCGCACGGCTGGATCCCGCAGGCCACGCGCGCGAGCATCACCCGCCAGGCGGAGGCTGTACCCGGCGGCTCGCTGTACACGCGGGGCGACTCACTGCGCCGCGCGCTCGATGCCGCACTGTCCTCGCCCTCGGGCCTCGGCGTGACGATCGACGACGACGGACGCGCCGTCGGCGTCGTCCGGGCCGCCGAGGTCTTCGAGCTCATCGAAGCCGCGAGGCTCGGCCGGGGCCGCGTCCAGCACGACACGGCGGTCTGACCGTGGACTGGTTCCTCTCCAACCTCGACTTCATCTGGCTGCACACGCGCCTGCACCTGTTCCAGGCGATCGTGCCGCTGGTCCTCGGCGTCCTCGTCGCGGTGCCGATGGCCCAGCTCGCCCGGCTCAACCGGGTGGTCGGGTCGGTGCTGCTGACGGGGTCCTCGATCCTCTACACCATCCCGTCGCTGGCCATGTTCGTGTTCCTTCCCGTGATCCTCGGGACCAAGGTGATCGATCCCGTCAACGTGATCGTGGCGCTGTCCGTCTACGCGTTCTCCCTGCTCGTCCGGTCCACGCTCGACGCCCTCGACTCGATCGACGACGGCGTCCGCCAGGCGGCGATCGCCATGGGGTACATGCCCGTGCGCCGGTTCCTGACGGTGGACCTGCCGCTCTCGCTCCCTGTGCTGTTCGCGGGCCTGCGCGTGGTGTCGGTCACCAACATCTCGCTCGTCAGCGTCGGCGCCCTCATCGGGGTCCCGAGCCTCGGGACCCTGTTCACCGACGGCCTGTTCCGGTCCTTCCCGACGGAGATCGCCGTCGGGATCGCGATCATCCTCCTGCTGGCCCTCGTCCTCGACCTGGTCCTCGTGTTCACCGAGCGGCTGCTCACCCCGTGGACGCGGAAGGCACGTGCCGGCGGCTCCCGCGGGTCGGGGCCTGCCGCCGACGCTGTCGCGCTCGACGCGAAGGTGGCGGGCGCCTGATGGACTACTCGAGCACCAACCTCTTCGTGCAGATGTGGGAGTGGCTCACCGCGCCCGCGAACTGGGAGGGCGACCGCGGGATCCCCACGCGCATCGTCGAGCACCTCGGCTTCACCGGGCTGACCCTGCTGATCGCGCTCGCGATCGCCGTACCGGTCGGCCTGTACGTCGGCCACACGGGCCGCGGGCGCGTCGTCATCGTCTCCGGCGTCGGCATCCTGCGCGCCCTGCCCACCCTCGGCATGGTGTTCCTGTTCACGCTGCTCGCCGGGCTCGGGCTGATGCCCCCCATCTGGGCGCTCGTGCTGCTGGCCGTCCCACCCCTGCTGAGCGGGATCTACGCGGGCATCGCATCGGTGGACCGCACCGTCGTGGACGCCGCGCGCAGCATGGGCATGGGCGAACTGCAGATCCTTCTCCGGGTCGAGGTGCCCAACGGCCTGCAGGTCATCCTCGGAGGGGTGCGCGCCGCTGTGCTGCAGGTCATCGCGACCGCGGCCGTCGTCGCCTTCATCAACCTCGGCGGGCTCGGGGTGTTCCTCGTCGAGGGCACCCAGCTCGCCGACTACGGGCGCCTCTTCGGCGGCGCCGTCGTCATCACCGTCCTCGCGATCGCCGTCGATCTGCTCCTGGGCCTGGTGCAGCGACTCGCCATCCCACCGGGCCTCCGGGCAACCGGCTCACAGAAAACCAGAGATTCCGGCCGGCAGAAGGCCGTCGCCGGAGCACAAGGAGGAACACCATGAAGAACCTGTCAGCCCGACGCGCCACGCGGCGCGCCTTGATGGGACTGGCCGGCGGCCTGACGGCCACGCTGGCGTTGACCGCCTGCGGTGCCGACAGCGACCCCCAGGGCGCCACGGAGAGCACCGCGAGCGCCGCCGGCGGGGCCGTCGTCGTCGGTTCTGCGGACTTCCCCGAGAGCCAGATCATCGCCGAGATCTACGCCGGAGCGCTCACCGCGGCCGGCGTCGATGCGACGACGAAGCCCAACATCGGGTCGCGCGAGATCTACTACTCCGCCCTCGAGGACGGATCGATCGACATCCTGCCCGAGTACGGCGGCAATCTGCTGCTGTTCGCCGATCCCGCCGCGACGGCGGCGTCGGCCGAGGACATCCTCGCGGCCCTGCCGGACGCGCTCGCCGCGAAGTCGCCCGACGTGAAGCTCGGCGTGCTCGAGCCCTCCAAGGCCGAGGACAAGGACGCACTGGTCGTCACGGCCGCGACGGCCGAGAAGTACGGCCTCGAGTCCATCGCCGACCTGGCGGAGGTCTGCGGCGAGATCACGATCGGCGCCCCGAGCACCTTCCAGGAGCGCGCGTACGGCCTGCCCGGCCTGAAGGACAAGTACGGCTGCGAGCCCGGCGGCTTCGAGGCGATCAACGACGGCGGCGGGGACATCACCCTGCAGGCGCTGCTGAACGACGACGTCCAGGCGGCGGACATCTACACGACCACGCCGTCGATCGAGGACAACGACCTCGTGGTGCTCGAGGACCCGGAGAACAACTTCATCGCCCAGCAGGTGCTCCCGCTCGTCAACACGGACACCGTCAGCGCGGAGGCGCAGGAGGTCCTGAACAAGGTCTCGGCGCAGCTGACCACCGAGGACCTGCTCTCGCTGAACCGTGAGGTCAGCGGTTCCGAGAAGCGCAACCCGGCGGACGCGGCGGCCGACTGGCTCGCGGAGAAGGGTCTCGCGGGCTGATCCTGTCTCACCCCCAGGGGCCCGGTACGCGGCGTCGTCATGCCGCGTGCCGGGCCCCTGCTGCAGCACCCCGATATGGCATTCTGATCCAATGGCCACCTACGCGCAGTCGGATAAGCTCCAGAACGTCCTCTACGACATCAGGGGGCCGCTGCTCGAGCACGCCATGACCATGGAGGCCCAGGGCCACCGGATCCTCAAGCTCAACATCGGCAATCCCGCACCCTTCGGCTTCGAGGCACCCGACGCGATCCTCGTGGACATGATCCGCAACCTGCCCAGGTCGCAGGGCTACAGCGACTCGCGGGGCATCTTCTCGGCGCGCACCGCCGTCGTGCAGTACTACCAGAGCCGCGGCATCACCTCGATCGACGTCGACGACGTCTACCTCGGCAACGGCGTGAGCGAGCTCATCACGCTCTCGATGCAGGCCCTGCTCAACACCGGCGACGAGATCCTCATCCCCACGCCGGACTATCCGCTCTGGACGGCGTCCGTTGCGCTCGCCGGCGGTACCCCGGTGCACTATCTGTGCGACGAGGACGACCACTGGTGGCCGGACCTCGAGGACATGGCCTCGAAGATCACCCCGAACACCCGCGGGATCGTCCTCATCAACCCGAACAACCCCACAGGGTCGGTGTACCCGCGCCCGGTCCTCGAGGCGATCGTGCGGATGGCCCGCGAGCACGGGCTCATCATCTTCGCGGACGAGATCTACGAGAAGATCCTGTACGACGACGCCGTGCACATCAACGCGGCCTCCGTCACGGGCGACGACGTCCTCTGCCTCACCTTCAGCGGCCTGTCGAAGGCGTACCGCATCGCGGGGTTCCGCAGCGGCTGGATGGCCATCTCCGGGCCGAAACGGGACGCCGCGAACTACATCGAGGGCATCAACCTCCTGGCGAACATGCGCCTGTGCGCCAACGTCCCTGCGCAGCACGCCATCCAGACCGCCCTCGGCGGCTACCAGAGCATCAACGACCTGATCCTGCCCGGCGGGCGCCTGCGCCAGCAGCGCGACAAGGCCGCCCAGATGCTCAACGCCATCGACGGCGTGAGCTGCGAGGTCGCGCAGGGCGCCCTGTACCTCTTCCCGAAGCTCGACCCGGACGTCTATCCCATCAAGGACGACGAGAAGTTCGCCCTGGACCTCCTGAAGCAGCAGAAGATCCTGATCTCGCACGGCAGCGCCTTCAACTGGGTGCACACCGACCACTTCCGCATGGTCACCCTGCCGAGCGTGGAGGTCATCGAGGACGCCGTCGGGCGACTCGCCGACTTCCTGTCCACGTACAAGCCCTGAGCAGTCCCGCCGCCCCACCCGCAGGAGGACCCATGGCACCGAGCACCGGAAGCACCGGAAGCACCACCGGCAGTATCAGCGGCAGTATCAGCGGCAGTATCACCGGGATGCGTCGTCTGCTCCTGGCGGGGCCCGACTTCTCCCTCGCGTCCGTCGACCCGCAGTCCACCCCGGGGTTCGACGGCGGTAAGGCGGAGGGCAAGGCGGCGCTCGCCGCGGGCGCGGACGCACTGTCGTCCCTGCAGGAGAAGCTGTTCGCCGAGAGTCGCGCAGGGAGCGAGATCGCCGTGCTGCTCGTCCTGCAGGGGATGGACACCTCGGGCAAGGGCGGGATCGTCCGTCACGTCATGGGGCTGGTGGATCCCCAGGGCGTGCAGCACCACGCCTTCAAGGCGCCCACCGAGGAGGAGCGCACGCACGACTTCCTCTGGCGCATCCGCCGCCAGCTCCCCGGGGCCGGGCTCATCGGGGTGTTCGACCGGTCCCACTACGAGGACGTGCTGATCCACCGCGTGCGTGGCCTGTCACCCGCCGCCGACGTCGAGCAGCGGTACGGGGCGATCCAGCGGTTCGAGGACGAGGTCGCCGCGTCCGGGACCCGCGTGCTCAAGGTCATGCTCCACATCGGCAAGGACGAGCAGAAGACCCGGCTCGCGGAACGCCTCGACCGCAAGGACAAGCACTGGAAGTACAACCCCGGTGACGTCGACGAGCGGGCGTACTGGGACCAGTACCAGGAGGCGTACCAGGTGGCCGTCGAACGGACGAGCACGCCGGACGCCCCCTGGTACGTGGTGCCCGCGAACCGCAAGTGGTACGCGCGGCTCGCCGTGCAGCACCTGCTCACGGCCACGCTGGAGGACATGCAGCTGAGCTGGCCGCGGGCCACGTTCGACGTCGAGGCCGAGAAGCGGCGGCTCGCCGCCAGCTGACGCGCTGCCCTGATGCGCCTCCTGCACCGAAGCGGGGCTTCCACCGACGCGGACAGGATCCGACCGCATCGATTCCTAGTCTTGAGACCCGACCATCACAACGGAGGCCCTCATGGACTGGAAGATCGAACTCATCGGCGTACCCGTCAGCGACGTGGACCGTTCCATCGCGTTCTACCGCGACCAGGCGGGGTTCGTCCTCGACCACGACACCCGCGTGAGCGAGGACATCCGGTTCGTGCAGTTGACGCCGCCCGGGTCGGCCTGCTCGATCGCGTTCGGCGAGGGCATCAGCGACATGGCACCGGGTTCGCTGCGCGGCATCCAGGTGGTCGTGGCCGACGCAGCCCAGGCGCGGGCCGAACTCGTCGGACGCGGGGTGGAGGCCACGGAGGTCGACGAGCAGCCATGGGGGAGGTTCGTCTACTTCGCGGACCCCGACGGCAACGCGTGGGCGCTGCAGGAACTGCCCGACCGGAGGTGAGCCCGCGGCGACCTGCGGCCTGCGGCCCGCCGGGTTCCTCCGGACGGGCCGGACGGGCCGGGCGTGGAGAACGCCTCGCGGCGGTTCCGCTACTGGCCCTCGGCCTTATCCCGCGCCGCCGCCAGCCTGGCCTTCGCGCCCTCGAGCCACGCCTCGCAGCGGTCCGCCAGGGCCTCACCGCGCTCCCACAGTGCGAGCGATTCCTCGAGGCTCACGCCTCCGGCCTCGAGCCGTGACACGACGGCGACGAGTTCCTCCCGGGCGCGCTCGTAGGACAGCGCCTCGATCTCGGAGTGCTGGGCTGCCTCGGTGGTCTTGTCCGTCATTCCGGCTTCTTCCTGTTCTCGCGGCCCGTGGCCGTGCCTGGTTCTGTCTGGACGGTGGCCGCGAACTGCCCTCCGGCGACCCGGATCCTCAGTTCGTCACCGGTGCCGATGTCGTCGGGCTCCCGGACCACGTGCCCGTCGGAGCGCTGGACGACGGCGTAGCCGCGGTCGAGGGTCTTCTGCGGGGACAGTGACCGCACGCGCTCCCGCAGGTGGTGGACCGTGTCGGCGTCGCGCTCCACCAGGGCGGAAACCGAACGCAGTGCACGGGAGCGGAGGCGCTCGACGTCCGCCTCGCGTACATCGATCATCCCCTCCGGCTTCGCGAGCGACGGACGGGAGCGCAGGTTGGCCAGGCTCTCGCTCTCGCGGTGCACGAGGACCCGGATCGAGCGCTCGAGCGCGGCCCGAGCCTGCCGGATCCGCGCGAGCTCCTCGGAGACGTCCGGGACCACGCGCTTCGCCGCGTCCGTGGGCGTCGAGGCCCGCAGATCGGCCACCTCGTCGAGCAGGGGACGGTCCGCCTCGTGCCCGATGGCGCTGACCACGGGCGTCGTCACCCGTCCGACGGCCCGCACGAGTGATTCGTCGCTGAAGGGCAGGAGGTCCTCCAGCGCCCCGCCTCCGCGCGCGATGATGATGACGTCGACCCGCGGATCGGCGTCGAGTGCGGCGAGGGCCGCGGAGACCTGGGCGACGCTGCTCACGCCCTGGACGGCCACCTCGCGCACCTCGAACTCCACGGCGGGCCAGCGCAGCGCCGCGTTCCGCATCACGTCCTTCATGGCGTCGGAATCCCGGCCGGTGATGAGCCCGATCCGGTGGGGGAGCAACGGCAGCGGCTTCTTGCGGGACGCCGCGAACAGTCCTTCGGCTGCCAGTGCCTGCCGCAGGCGTTCGATCCGCGCGAGGAGGTCCCCGATACCCACGGGCCGGATGTCGATGGTCTGCATCGACAGTCGTCCCGTCTTGACCCAGAAATCCGGCTTGAGGCGGGCGACGACCCGCGACCCGCGGTCCAGGGGGCCGGACACCCGCTCCATCACCGAGCCGTAGACCGACAGCGAGAGCGAGACCTCCGAGTCGACGTCACGCAGGGTGATGTAGCACATGCTCGCGCGCCGGTTCAGCTCGATGACCTGCCCTTCGACCCACGCGGCGGGGGCGCGCTCGATGTGCGCCTTGAGCTTCTCGGACAGCAGGTGCAGCGGCCACGGCGCATCGGGGGAGGTCTCCGCCGCTGTCGCGGGGATGGTCGTCGCCTGCCGGGCAGGGCCGGTGGCGTCCGCGGCCTGCGTCCGCGTTCCCTCGCTCGTCATGGGTGTCCTGTCCTCGGGGAGCTCTGTGCTCCCGTTCCCGCTCCTCGAAAGTGCACTGTCCATCTCTACCATCCCCGACCCACACCGCGTCCCGGCGGGCCACTATGTGCAGCACGGCCGGCCGTGCTGCGGGGCACTGTGTCCGGGAACGGCCGAACCGGCATAATCATGCATTCGACCACCACCTAAGGATTCCATGCGGACCCTCGTCTCTGCCGTCCTGGCCCTCCTCGCCCTCGCCGTCGCCGCCGGAGGCCTGGCATCCGCCTGGATCGACGAGAACCTCGTCGAGGAATCCGGGTTCGTCGCACTCGCCGCCCCCCTGGGGAGCGACCCCGACTTCCAGGCGGCGCTCGCGGAGTCGCTCGCCCGGGAGGTCACGACGACCAGCGGGCTGCCCGAGCAGCTGCAGTCCTTCGTCGGACCGGTCGTCCTCGACGCCGCCGGTGCCGTCACCGGGGCGGCCGGCTACCCGGCGGCCTGGACGGAGACCCTGCGCCTGTCCCACGCCTTCACCTTCGCCGAGGCGCCCGGCCCCGGGGAGACCGCGCCCGCGGTCCTGACCCTCGACCTCCGGCCGGTGGCGGAGCTCCTCGCCGAGGACGTCGGAGGCCGGCTGGGCCTGGACGTACCCGTCCCGGACGACACGACGATCGACGTCGGGTCCCTCGAACGCGGCGGGATGCTCAGCGCCGTCGCCGACGCCGTCCAGGGGTGGCGGCTGTACCTCGCGGGCGCGGCGGTCCTGGGCCTGCTGGCCGTCGCGGTCGCCCGACGGCGTGGCACCACGCTCGCGCTCCTCGGGCTCGGCCTCGTCGGGATCGGCGCGCTCGGGTTGCTGGCGGGGGACTGGGTGCCGGCCGTGGCGGCCAGGGTGCCGGGGACCACGGCGATCGCGGACGTCTTCATCGGGGGTCTTGCAGGGCGGGCGGGAGCGGACATCGCGGGGTCGAGCATGCCCGTGATCGTCGCGGGCACGATCGCACTCGTCCTCGGCATCGTCGGCCGACTCCTCCTCGGGCGACGCCGTAGGGCTTAGCTCACAGCGGAGCGGCACCCGAACAGCCGGAGGCGGGAGGGCGAGCCGGTAGAATCGGACCATGACCAGTACCACCGTTCAGGTCCCCATGCCCACCATCCCGCGCAGGCGTCGCTCACCCGAGGACGTGCTCGCCGCCGCGCCGGTGGCCGGGGCGAAGAAGGTACTGCTCGCAGCCCCTCGCGGCTACTGCGCCGGCGTGGACCGCGCGGTCATCGCCGTCGAGAAGGCGCTCGAGCACTATGGCCCGCCCGTGTACGTGCGCAAGCAGATCGTCCACAACCTGCACGTCGTGTCGACGCTCGAGGCGAAGGGCGCCGTCTTCGTCGACGAGACCGACGAGGTTCCCGAGGGCGCGCTCGTCGTCTTCTCCGCGCACGGCGTGTCGCCCGCCGTCGTGCAGTCCGCCGAGGACCGCGGACTGCGCACCATCGACGCCACCTGCCCCCTCGTCACGAAGGTGCACAAGGAGGCCCAGCGCTTCGCCCGGGACGACTTCGACATCCTCCTGATCGGCCACGAGGGCCATGAGGAGGTGGAGGGCACCGCCGGGGAGGCGCCCGACCACATCCAGATCGTCAACGGCCCCGAGGACGTCGACAAGGTGCAGGTGCGAGACCCCGAGCGGCTCATCTGGCTCTCCCAGACCACCCTCAGCGTCGACGAGACGATGCTGACCGTGAACCTGCTCAAGGAACGCTTCCCCACGCTGCAGGACCCGCCCAGCGACGACATCTGCTACGCCACGTCCAACCGGCAGGCGGCGATCAAGAAGATCGCACCCGGCTCCGACCTCGTCATCGTGGTGGGCTCCGCCAACTCCTCGAACTCGGTCCGCCTGGTGGAGGTCGCGCTCGAGTACGGCGCGAAGGCCGCGCACCGCGTCGACTTCGCCAACGAGGTGGACGAGTCGTGGTTCGAGGGCGTCGCCACGGTCGGCATCTCCTCCGGAGCCTCCGTCCCGGAGAACCTCGTCCAGGACGTGCTCCGGCTCCTCGCCGACTACGGGTACGGCGAGGTGGAGGAAGTGGTGACGGCGCAGGAGGACATCATCTTCTCCCTGCCCAAGGAGATCCGCGCCGCACTGAAGGCCATGGGTGACTCCACCCCCACCGTCGGCGGTCGGGGCCCGCGGCAGGACCGCTCGAATCTCAACTGACCGTCCGGAGTGACGCGACGCGGCAGCGCGTCCATGGACCCCGCGACGACGGCGGCCCCTCCTCGAGAGGGGCCGCCGTCGTCGTTCCGGGCAGTGCCTCCCGACCGGAGCACGGGCTGCCGGGGCGCTCCCGATCGTCGGCCCGCTCCTTCAGCCGACCGGCCGATTCCTCCGGTCAGCCGGCCGACTCCTCGAGGAGTTCATGGGCGGTCAGGGATCGCGGCGTGGCGTCGATGGTCGCCGCAGCCCGGTCGGACGACCCGGTGCTGCCTGCGCGGTGCGCGCGGGCCGTGCCGAGAAGGCTCACGTCGGCACCTCCTGCGGCTTCGGAGTTCCCGGCCGCGCTGTCCACGGCGGCCTCGACGGCGTCGAGGGACGCCGAGTCGAAGGCGCCGATGCGCCGGGCCGTGGGGAGCACCCTCGTTTCGAGGGCTCCGACGAAGGAGTTGTAGCGCTCCACCGACGTCTTCAGGGACGTCCCGAGGCGGGTCACGTGCCCGCCCATCGTGCCGAGGCGCTCGTACAGCTGCTTGGACAGGTCGAACAGCTCGCGGGCGTTGTCGGTGAGGACTGCCTGCCGCCAACTGAACGCGGCGCCCTTGAGGATGCCGAGGAGCGACACCGGCGAGGCGAGGGCGACATTGCGCGAGAAGGCGTAGTCGAGCAGTTCGGGGTCGGCCCGCAGCGCCTCGGCGAGCACGGATTCGACCGGGATGAAGCAGATGACGAGTTCGGGGGAGTTGGTCGCACCCTCCCAGTACTTCTTGCGGGCGAGGGCGTCCACGTGCGCCCGGAGCGCCTTCGAGTGCTGCTTCAGCAGGTCGCCGCGGCGCGCGCCGGCATCGGCGTCGCCGCGCTCGTCCGATGCGCCCGCCAGTTCCTGCGCCGCGAGGAAGGCGCTCAGCGGTACCTTGGCGTCGATCACGAGCTGCTTGTCCCCGGGGAGCTGGACCACCATGTCGGGCCGTGCCCGCTCGCCGTCGCCGGCCGTGAAGGACACCTGCTCGAGGAAGTCGACGCGCGACAGCATGCCCGCCGCCTCCACGACGCGGCGCAGCTGCACCTCACCCCACTGCCCGCGCGCACTGTTGCTGCGGAGGGCTCCGGCCAGGGAGGAGGTGGTCGACAGCAGCAGGGCATCCGCCTCGCGGGACTCCTCGAGCTGCCGCGCGAGCTGCCCGTACTGCTCCACCCGGTCGCGCTCGAGCAGGCCCACCTGCCGCTGGACCTGCGTCAGCTTCTCCGCCACCGGCGCCAGCGCCCGCAGCACGTCGTTGTCCGTGGACGTCTTGCCCGTCAGCTCGCGGTTGTGCTGCTGCAGGAGATCGCGCTGCGCGGCGGCGGCCGCGAGTTCCGTCGTCGTGCTCCCCAGGCGGGCCGTGGCGTCGTCGAGCTCACTGCGCAGCTCGTCGTCGCGCAGCCGTAGGGCGCGGTACACCAGGAATGCGCCGACGGCGCAGCCGATGAGGAAGGCGAGGAGGACGAGGAGGACGGCGGTTGTACTCATGCCCACACTGTCGCAGGAACCTCCGACAATCAGGCGCGCCGACACCGCCGGGCGGCGGGCCGGCGCCCGGTAGACTTGTCTCCCGTGGCTCTTACTATCGGCATCGTCGGACTGCCCAACGTCGGCAAATCAACACTCTTCAACGCGCTGACGCGCAACAACGTCCTGGCGGCGAACTACCCGTTCGCGACCATCGAGCCGAACGTCGGCGTGGTCAGCCTGCCCGATCCCCGCCTCGCGAGCCTTGCCGAGGTCTTCGGGTCGAAGCAGGTCCTGCCGGCGACCGTCTCCTTCGTGGACATCGCAGGCATCGTCAAGGGTGCGTCGGAGGGGGAGGGCCTCGGCAACCAGTTCCTCGCCAACATCCGCGAGGCCGAGGCGATCGCCCAGGTCATCCGGGTGTTCGACGACCCCGACGTCATCCACGTCGACGGCAAGGTGGACCCGCGCTCCGACATGGAGACCATCAATACCGAACTGATCCTCGCCGACCTGCAGACGCTCGAGAAGGCCATCCCGCGCGTCGAGAAGGAAGTGAAGATCAAGAAGCGCGAGGCCGCGCAGCTCACCGCCATGCAGGCCGCACAGTCCGTCCTCGAACGCGGCGACACCATCTTCTCGTCGGTCGCCAGCGACAAGCTCGAGATGGAGCACCTCCGCGAGCTCAGCCTGCTCACCGCCAAGCCGTTCATCTACGTCTTCAACGTCGACGACGCCGTCCTCGGCAGCGCCGAGCGCCAGGAGGAGCTGCGCCGGCTCGTGGCCCCTGCCGATGCGATCTTCCTCGACGCCAAGCTCGAAGCCGACCTCGTGGAACTCGACGAGGCCGAGGCGCGCGAGATGCTCGAGATGAACGGCCAGGAGGAGTCCGGCCTCGACCAGCTGGCGCGCGTCGGGTTCCACACCCTGGGCCTACAGACCTACCTCACGGCGGGTCCCAAGGAGACCCGTGCGTGGACGATCAAGAAGGGTGCGACGGCGCCCGAGGCCGCAGGCGTCATCCACTCGGACTTCCAGCGCGGCTTCATCAAGGCCGAGGTGGTCTCGTTCGACGACCTCATCGACGCCGGCTCGATGAGCGAGGCGAAGTCCCGCGGCAAGGTCCGCATCGAGGGCAAGGAATACGTCATGTCCGACGGCGACGTGGTGGAGTTCCGCTTCAACGTATAGATCCTCCGGCTGGACCACTGGAATTGCCGCCCTTGCGACACGTGTAGGGCTGATGCCCGTGCCGCGGGGCGGCCTTGATTGGTGTCTTCCTCGTGGAGTGCGTAAGCTCGATCATGCGCCGCGGGGTGGAGCAGTTCGGTAGCTCGCTGGGCTCATAACCCAGAGGTCACAGGTTCAAATCCTGTCCCCGCAACAACAGGGCACCTACTCACCATCATGGTGAGTAGGTGCCCGATCTGCATCAGGCCGGATTCACAGTGACACACGGTGAGCGCTCGGGCCCCTCACCCATGCCGACCGCGGGCGCACCGCCCTAGGATGGCCGCATGACCAGCTCGCAGCGCACCGTCGAGACCGTCCGGGACGAGATCATCGCGGCCACCGCCGAGCTCCGCACGGTCGCCCGGTCGGAGCACGACGAGGCCCGGGCCCACATTGCGGACTGGCTGGACGAACAGTTTGCCGGCGTGACGGACGAGCACAGCCTTCATGAGGCTGCGGCGGACGGTCTCAGCCTGTACCGCGGCGGAATGGGTTCGTTCCAGGACGTCGGAAGCTCTGCTTCAGCGCATGTCGTGGGTGAACTGTATGTCGCGCTGCAGCGGGGTCGAACCCTGGGTGCCGAACCTGTCGCCAGTGACCTGCCCTCTGCCAAGGATTCGGGGACTGCGCCCACGGGCCGCACGCCTCGCACCGTCCAGGCCACCCGCGACAAAATCGTCGCCGCTATCGCCGAGGTCCGCGCAGCGGCCCTGTTGGGCCAGGATGAGCAGCGGGCCGACGCGGCCGACTGGCTCGATGGGCTGTTCGCCGGCGTCACGGATCGACGCGCACTCCGCGAAGCATCAGCTCAGGCGCTCACGCTGTACCGCGGTGGGATGGGCTCCTTCAGCGACGTGGGCTACGAGGCCGCAGGGCAGGCCGTCGACCATCTGCGCGTAGCACTGCGACGAGGCCGATCCTGGTTCCTGCGCGGCAACTCCTGACCGGCATGGAGCGTGGAGGCAGGGCGGACAGCTCCGGCGCTCGGTCGAAGGTTCCGGTGGGAAGCGGATGGCCCCGAGGGCACTGGGCGATCTGCTGTCAGGACGCAAGTCGAACCGGGCGCCGCTGAGTCTGCCTGAGTCGTTCTTCGCCCCGGCGTCAGTGATCGCGCACGCTTTGCACCCCGACCGTTCGAATTTCTTGCTGCCATCCTGCTGCGCGGCCCTCATCCTGACTACTGGGCGCCGGTCAGGAGCTCACTGGTGTGCTGTGGGGGTGAGTCCGGTGCCCGATGACCTGTTCGAAGCCGTATCCGACGGCGAACATGGTCGGCTCGTCGTAGGGCCGTGCCAGTATCTCCATTCCGATGGGCAGGCCGGAGTCGGTCAGGCCGGCCGGTACCGTCATGGAGGGCATCCAGGTTTGCGAACCTATGACGGTGTTCGTGGGGAAGTTCAGGGTGTTCCACAGTCCTGAATCAGTGTCCTCATGGGTCGGTGGGGCGACCTGACAGGTTGGGTAGACCAGGGTGTCGAGGTTGTCCGCCTCCATGAGATTGACGACTGTCTTCATGAACGCTTCGCGCGCCGTGTAGGCGGTGTAGTAGTCCACGTCGTTCAGTGGGTCATCCGGTCCGGCTGCCAGCGCCTCGAGGAGGTCGAGTTTCTTGTGGTACCGACCGGACTCGATGATCTCGGCGACGGTGTGGGCTGGCGGGTCGGATTTGGCTGAGAGCCAGCTATTGATGTCGTGCTTCGACTTGATCGTGTAGAGGGACGTGCGGCTGATCCACCCGGGCAGGTCATCGATGGTGACATCGACGAGAGTGGCACCGCCTGCCCTCAGCTCGTCAAGGGCGCTGGCCATCACCTGATTGACGGGGGCAGAGTTAGGGTCAGCGTCAGCACCGAATGCGCTGCGCAGCACTCCGACACGTCGGCCGTGGAGGGCGTTGGGTACCAGGCCGTCCACGTACGACGCTGGAGCGCGTGCAACGGAGTAGGCGTAGGTCAGTGGGTCGCTTTGATCGAAGCCGGCCATCACGGTGAATACGCGGGCGGCGTCTTCCACGGATCGGGCCATCGGCCCGATGGTGTCCTGGGCGCTGACCAGAGGGTTGCATCCGGTTCGACTGATCAAACCGGGGGTGGAGCGAACCCCGACCAGGTTGCAGAACGAGGCGGGTAGCCGCACTGATCCTCCACAGTCGGTGCCGAGCCCCACTGTCGCGTAACCTGCCGCGATGGCAGCGCCTGTTCCGCTGCTCGATCCTCCCGGATCGCGGTCGAGGTCGTAGGGGTTCTTCGTCACGCCGGTATGGGAGGAGTAGCTGAACCATGAAGTGGCCCAGTCGGGAAGTGTCGTTTTCGCGAGAATGACAGCCCCCGCAGCGCGCAGTCTGGCAACCGCTGTTGCATCTTTCTCGGCCCGGTAGTCAGCGAAGATCTCCGATCCGAACGAGGTCGGCATGTCAGCCGTTTCCAGGCAGTCCTTGATGACCATGGGGATGCCATGCAGAGGCCCGACCGGTTGTCCCGTTTGCCGGTACGTATCATCCAACGCATCAGCTTGTGCCCTGGCGGCCTGATTGATCGTGACGACCGCGTTCAGTTCAGGGCCGGCTTGATCGAAGGCCTCGATCCGCTCGAGATAAGCGTCGACCAACTGACGAACGGTGACGCGACCCGTGAAGAGTGCGGCTTGGATTCCTGCGATGTCAGCATTTTCGAGCGACGTTCCGTTGAGATCCATGCCGGGTTCTCCCATGAGAGGTCAGGTGGTCCTGTGCCCTGACGCTAGGACTAGCAGGAACAGAGGTCAACCCTCAGTGCGGGCTATCCGACGTCCCCGCCGGACGGCAGCCCTGCCGGGACCGGGTGGGGGTCTGGAACGGTGCGTTCTGACGGGTACGCAAGGGCTGGCCCTCCCACCGCCGAAATTCATGACCCACAGGACAGACGTCCCGGCCGATGACGCCGCCGGATGAGGACCGTCGCGACTACCGGTGACCTCTCTTCACGGGGACGTCGTGGAGTACAGCTCCGACGTCCGGGACCGAGTATTCCCGAGGTGTTGATGGGGAGGACGCCCCCGCGTAGAGTCCTCGACGACAAGGGAGCGAGGAGCAGCTCATGGGGCAACTGATCGTTCAGGAATTCGTCAGTGCCGACGGTTTCGCGTCCGACGCCGACAACGAGTTCACCTTCCATGAATCCCTCGACGGGGGCACCGCGGAATTCGACAGCAGCCAGCTGACGTGGCTGGAGACGGTCGACACGATGGTCCTCGGGGCGAACACCTACCGCATGTTCGTCGAGTACTGGCCCACACCGGCCTCCAAGGACGAGATCATCACGCCGGCCCTGAACTCGCTCCACCGCGTCGTCTTCTCCCGCCACCTGACGGAGGCCCCCTGGGGGGACATGGAGGAGGCGGTGATCGAATCAAGTGAGCCCGTCGACGCGATCCGACGGATCAAGGCCGGGACCGGCGGCGACATCGTCGTCTGGGGAAGCCTCACCCTGGTAGTGGAGTTCCTGGCGGCGGGCGTCGTCGACTCGGTGCGGCTCGTGGTGATGCCGATCGCCCTGGGCACGGGCCGGGGCATCTTCCCTCCCGGGCAGGACCCGAGCATGCTGAGCCTCCACAGCGCGACGACGTACGACCAGGGCCTGGTCGAGCTGGTGTACGGCGTCCGGACAGGAAGCGGATAGCGTCCTCGGGCGCTGCCCCGGCGGACCGGTCACCACATCCGGCTGTTGGTCTCCGACACGAAGCCGCGCCCGTCCGAGAACCAGTGGATCGTCGGGCTGTTCCGGGCCGTCGGCGTGGTGAGCTCCGAGAACAGGTCCGCGTTGAAGCGGTTGCTCAGCTCGGGAGAGCTCAGCACGGTGTCCTTGGTGATGACGAAGACCGGACCCTTGAGCCCTTTGCTCTGGATCGACAGATGGACCTCGGCGTGCTGATCGAGGCGCACCTTGAGCGCCCCGATGGCGGCCTGGACGTCGGCGTCGTCGTCCCAGACCGCCGCGTGCTTGTCGACGAAAAGCCAGGCCATCCCGCATCACACCTGTCTGCCTCGGAGCGCGCCCGTCCGGCACGCTATCCGCGCGGTCGTCGTCCGGCCGCTCGGGTTCGCTCAAGCAAATCACCGCCCGGAGCGCCCGATCAAGCACCTGCGCGAACCGCCCGCCGTCTCCGAGCCGAGTCACCGGTGCAGGCGGGGGAGTGTGCTGTGGGTCCAGCCGCCCGCCGAGGCAGCCCACCCGCCGGGAACACGCCACGGGTCGACCGTCGCGCCCACTTTGATTGCAGCTCGATAACAACGCGCGATCGGTTCCTCCGCCGATACCTGCCCGCAACAATGAGCCCCTAGGCTTCTGCTCACGTGAGTTGCGTCACCTTTGCGTGGCGCGTGTCGGCTGACCCGCAACACCGCGTAGGGCCGGAGCCACGCTACGAAAGAGGAGGCTGCATGCGTTTCGGACGTACTTCCAGGGCTGTGGGTGTGGCTGCCGCAGCAGCACTCGTGTTGAGTGCCTGCGCTGCCAACACGGGGACCGAGACACCGGAGGAGACCGCCGAGGGCGAGGCGACGGGCGGGAACATCCGCATCGCCGAGGTCAACGGGTTCAGCTCGTTCAACTCGAACAGCTCCGAGGGCAATGTGGATATCAACGGCAGGATCGCCTACGCGACCCACTCCGGCTTCGTCTACATCAACAGCGACCTCGAGGTCGTCGAGAACGAGGACTTCGGCACCATGGAGGTCCTCTCCGAGGATCCGCTGAGCGTCAAGTACACGGTGAACGAGGGTGTCACCTGGTCGGACGGCGAGCCGGTCGACGGCGGAGACCTCCTCCTGCACTGGGCCATCGGCTCCGGCTACTTCAACGACGCCGTCACCGACGAGTCGGGGGAGGTCGTGTCCGGGACCACCTACTTCGACTACGCCGGCGACACCGGCGGCCTCGCACTCACCGCACTCCCGGAGATCGGCGAGGACGGCCGCTCCCTCACGCTCGACTACTCCGAGCCCTTTGCCGACTACCAGGTGGCCTTCGGTCTCATGACCGATGCCGGGATCTCCACCCCCGCGCACGTGCTCGCCGAGAAGGGCGGACTCGCCGACGAGGACGCCCTGATCGAACTCATCAGCACCGAGCCGAAGGGTGATCCCGAGAGCCCGACCGAACGCCCTGAGCTCCAGGCGGTCGCCGACTTCTGGAACACCGGCTTCGACACCAAGTCCCTCCCGGACGATCCCACGCTCTTCCTCTCCAACGGCCCCTTCATCGCCTCGGCCATGACTCCCGACCAGTCCATGACGCTGACCCGCAACCCCGACTACGACTGGGGGCCGATGCCGAAGGTCGACGAGATCACGGTCCGCTACATCGGTGAGGCTCCGGCCCAGGTGCAGGCACTGCAGAACGGGGAGGCGGACATCATCGCGCCACAGGCCTCCGCCGACACGGTCGAGCAGCTCGAGGGCATCGAAGGCGTCTCGATCAATCGCGGCAACGAGCTCTCCTACGACCACCTCGATCTCAACTTCAGCGGCGTCTTCGCCGAGGAGAGCGTGCGCGAGGCCTTCATGAAGACCGTCCCGCGCCAGCAGCTGGTCGACACCATCATCAAGAAGCTGAACCCCGACGCCGAGCCCCTCGACTCGCAGCTCTTCCTGACCGACCAGGCACCGTACGAGGAGTCCGCCGGGAACAACGGGTCGGATGCCTACGCGGAGGTGGACATCGCGGGCGCCAAGGAGCTGCTCGCCGGAGCCACCCCGGAGGTCCGCATCATGTACAACCGTGACAACCCGAACCGCCTGAACTCCTACACCCTCATTGCCGAATCCGCGGCGAAGGCGGGCTTCAAGGTGGTCGACGGCGGCCTCGGTGCCTCCGACTGGGGCGCAGCCCTGGGCAACGGCACCTACGACGCCTCGATCTTCGGCTGGATCAACTCGGGTGTCGGCGTCTCCGGCGTGCCGCAGATCTTCAAGACCGGCAACGGGTCCAACTTCAACGGGTTCTCGAGCCCGGAGGCGGACGCGCTCATGGACGAACTGATCGTGACCACCGATCCGGACCGCCAGGACGAGCTGCAGATCGAGATCGACAAGCTGATCTGGGACTCCAAGTACGGGCTGCCCCTCTTCCAGGTGCCGGGCGTCGACGCCTACAGCGACAACGTGTCGGGCCTCGTCTACATGCCGAACCAGACCGGCGTCTGGTGGAACTTCTGGGACTGGCAGATCGCGCAGTAGGTCCAGCAGACCAAGCGCGCACCAGGCACGTCAGGAGGAAGGCGCCGGGCACTGTCCCGGCGCCTTCCTCCCCCCGGAATCGACAGCGAGGCTGGAAGACCCATGGTGACCTACATCGTCCGCCGTCTGGTGACGGCCGTGCTCATCCTCTTCGGTGCGTCCTACGTGGTCTACCAGCTCACGGCCCTCTCGGGCGACCCGCTCGAGGACCTGAGGGCCAGCAACGCGCCGAACCGGGAGCAGCTGATCCAGGCCCGCACGGAGCTGCTCGATCTCAACACCCCTGCACCGCTGCGGTACTTCGGGTGGCTCGCGGGTGCCGCCAAGTGCCTCGTGCCCTTCGCCGCGACCTGCGACCTCGGCGCGAGCATCCAGGGTGAAGCGGTCACCACGTCCCTGGTCCGCGCCATGGGCAACACGATCACCCTCGTCACCACGGCCACCGTGCTCGCCATCATCATCGGTATCTCCCTGGGCATCATCACGGCGCTCCGCCAGTACAGCGGCCTGGACTACGGCGTGACCTTCATGTCCTTCCTCTTCTTCTCGCTCCCGATCTTCTGGCTCGCCGTCCTGCTCAAGGAGTTCGGGGCCATCGGGTTCAACAACTTCCTCGCCGACCCCCGGATACCGCCGTCCACGATCGTCGTGGTCGCCATCGCGAGCGGACTCATCTGGGCGCTGTTCGCGAGCGCCTCCTGGAGACGGAGGGCCATCGCCTTCGTGATCGGGGCGGCCGTCGCCGCGGCGCTCCTGACCGTCCTCCAGCTCGTCGACTGGTTCTCCGACCCCGGGCTCGGGCCGATCGTCATCCTCGTCACGGGCGTGGGCATCGCCTTCGGGATCGTCCTCCTCACCGCGGGCCTCCGGAACCGCAGGGCCCTGTACGCGTCGCTGATCATGGTCGCGCTCGGCCTCGTCGCCTACTACGTCGTCAACCCGATCCTCAACGCGGCGACCGTCTGGATGATCCTCGCCCTCGCGGTCCTGACCGTGCTCGTGGGCGTCGGCGTCGGTTACGCGATGGGCGGCTACGACCGCGGCCAGAGCATGCGGGCCGCGGCGCTGACCGGCCTGCTCATGGGCCTGCTCGTCGTGGTGGACCGCTTCCTGGTCACCTGGCCCGCCTACGTCAGCAACCCGCGCGTCAGGGGCCGCCCGATCGCGACGGTGGGCGCCGAGACACCGGGACTCGAGGGGACGTTCTGGGTCACCGGCCTCGACACGTTCACGCACCTGCTGCTGCCGACGATCGCCCTGCTGCTGGCGTCGCTCGCCGGCTACAGCCGCTACTCCCGGGCCTCGATGCTGGAGATCATGAACATGGACTTCATCAGGACCGCGCGGGCCAAGGGCCTCAGCGAGCGCACGGTGGTCATGCGGCACGCCTTCCGCAACGCGCTGATCCCGCTCGCCACCCTCGTGGCCTTCGACATCGGGGCGCTCATCGGCGGAGCCATCATCACGGAACAGGTCTTCGCCTTCTCCGGGATGGGACAGCTGTTCGTCCAGGCCCTGCAGCGCACCGACCCCGACCCGATCATGGGCTTCTTCCTCGTGGCAGGCATCCTCGCGCTGGTCTTCAACCTGGTGGCCGACGTCGCGTACTCGTTCCTCGATCCTCGCGTGAGGGTGAAAGCATGAGCACCCAGACCCCCGCCGATGTGCCGGGCCAGGCGGAGGCCGTCCCCGCGCCCGTGCCGCCCGCACCCGAGGCCGAGGCGCCCGGGCTGTCGCAGGGGCAGATCGTCCGCCGGAAGTTCTTCGACAACACCGCGGCCATCATCAGCCTCGTCGTGTTCCTCGTGATCTTCGTCCTCGCCTTCACCTCCGTGGGGTTCGCGGGCATCCCCGGCTGGTGGAAGTACAGCCACACCGAGTTCGTGCCCCTCCTGGGTGACGGCGCCCCGACGGTCACGGGTCCGTTCAGCTGGGGGGAGCATCCGTTCGGCCAGGACTCCATCGGCCGCGACTACTTCGCGATGACCATGCGCGGGGCGCAGAACTCGCTCCTCATCATGTTCATCATCGGAGCGCTCGCCGGCCTGACCGGCGTCGTCATCGGGGCCTGCTCCGGCTACTTCCGCGGCTGGACCGAGGCGGTGCTGATGCGTTTCACCGACATCATCATCATCATCCCCGTGGTCCTCGCCGCGGCCACCCTCGGGGAGTCCGTCAACCGTTTCGTCGGCAGCGGGGCGCAGGTCTGGCTGCTCGGGGTCTTCCTGGGCCTCGTGCTCTGGACCGGCCTGGCGCGCCTCGTCCGCGGCGAGTTCCTGACGCTGCGGGAACGCGAATTCGTGGACGCCGCGAAGATCGCCGGCGCCTCGAACACGCGCATCATCTTCAAGCACATCCTCCCGAACGCGGTGGGCGTCATCATCGTCAACACCACGCTGCTCATGTCCGCCGCCATCCTGCTCGAGACGGCGCTGAGCTACATCGGTTTCGGCGTGAAGGCTCCCGACGTGTCCCTCGGCCTGATCATCAGCCAGAACCAGGAGGCCTTCCAGACACGGCCGTGGCTCTTCTGGTTCCCGGGCCTGTTCATCGTGCTCATCTGCCTGTGCATCAACTTCATCGGCGACGGCCTGCGCGACGCCTTCGACCCGCGGCAGCGGAAGTTCAATGCCGGCCGGGCGAAGGACGCAGAGAAGCCCGCGGCGTGAGCACGTCCCTACGAGCCGAGGCCGGCCGCCGCGGCGCCTGCGGCCAGCACGATGGCGCCGGCGATGAGCGCCCCGTTCCAGGTGCGGTGTGCACGGGCGGGGGAGTCGACGTCGATGGCACCGGCTTCGACGAGGTCCTGCCAGCGCGACCGCACGAGGTAGGCGGCGTACCCCGAATCGGTGTTCTTCAAGTCCCCCGGGCGGATGGACCGGCCGGGACCGTAGCTCGTGGACGGCAGGTCGGTCACGTGCTCGGGCTTGCCGGCATGCGTCCCCCACACGCCGGGAGCGGGGGCTGCCCAGGCGGTGAAGGCGCCCGACGGCGTCACCAGCTTCAGGGCGTACCGGGTGTCCACGTCGATCAGCGCCGACCACGGGACCCTGACGGTCGCGAGCGGGTTGCGCACCGTGACCTCGTCCTCCGCGACGACGACCACGGGGTACCAGAACAGCCACCAGCCCGCATAGGCGACGCCGAGGAGCGGCCAGGCGCGGAGCAGGCCGGCAGGTCCGTCGGTCACCGCGATGGAGACCAGCCCGCCCAGTGCGACGAGCACCGCTGCCCCCGTGAACCAGGCACCGGTCCGTGGCCTGAAGACGGTGGCCCCGGCCACCCTCGCGCTTCCCATGGCTCCATGATCCCAGTACCGCACCCGCGCGCATCCCGTCAGGAGCACACGCGCAGCCGCGCGGCCTCCGCCACGAAGGAGGACCCCTCATGAGCACCCAGGTGATCGGCGGCACGGGCGGCAGCGACGACGGGGACCACGGGGACCACGGGGATCGCGGGGACCACGGGGATCGCGGGGATCACGGCGCGGACGGCCCCGCCCGCCGTGGTCCCGTGCTCGAGGTCCGCGATCTCTGCGTGGACTTCGGCGTGGACAAGCGGTGGGTGCCGGCGGCCATCGACCTGACCTACGAGGTTCACGCCGGTGAGGTGCTGGCGATCGTCGGCGAATCCGGGTCCGGCAAGAGCGCGAGCTCCATGTCGCTGCTGGGGCTGCTGCCCTCGAACAGCCGCGTGAGGGGCGAGGTGCTGCTCAACGGACAGGACGTCCTCACCATGCCCGCCGCGAGGCTGCGGGAGGTGCGCGGCAACGACGTCGCCGTCATCTTCCAGGAGCCCATGACGGCGCTGAACCCCGTCTACACCGTGGGCTTCCAGATCGTCGAGACGCTGCGCCTGCACAACGAGATCTCGCCGGACGAGGCCCGGCAGCGGGCCCTGCGCCTGCTGCAGATGGTCGAGCTGCCGGACCCGGAGAAGGCGTTCAGGTCCTACCCGCACCAGCTCTCGGGCGGGCAGCGGCAGCGCGCGATGATCGCCCAGTCCCTGTCCTGCGACCCGAAGCTCCTGATCGCCGACGAGCCCACGACGGCCCTCGACGTCACCGTGCAGGCCGAGATCCTCGACCTGATGCGCAACCTGCGGAACCAGCTCAACAGTGCGATCGTCCTGATCACGCACGACATGGGCGTGGTGGCGGACCTCGCCGACCGCATCGCCGTCATGCGGAAGGGCCGGATCGTGGAGACCGGCACCGCGGACCAGATCTTCAACCACCCGCAGCACGAGTACACCAGGGCGCTCCTGGCCGCCGTGCCGCACCTCGGGCAGGGTGACGGCAACGACGACGTCGACATCACGGCCGCGCTCGCCGCAGCGACCCACACCGAGCTGCAGACCGTGGACCGTGACGAACTGGAGCGCCGCGAGCGCGACGTGCTCGCGCAGCTCGCGGGGGAGGACCGGACGGCGCCGAGCACCGGAGACCCCGTCCTGGAGCTCGTCGACGTGGCGATCGAGTATCCCAAGCAGGGCCGCGTCCCGGCGTTCCGCGCCGTCGAGGGGGCGAACCTGACCGTGTACCCCGGGCAGGTCATCGGGCTCGTGGGGGAGTCCGGCTCGGGCAAGACGACGATCGGCCGTGCCGCCGTCGGGTTGCTGCCCGTCGCGGAGGGCTCGCTCAGGGTCGTGGGGACGGACATCTCGGGATTCCGGCCCAGCTCCCGCGAGCTCGTGAAGGTCCGCCGTCACATCGGCATGGTGTTCCAGGACCCGTCGTCGTCGCTCAACCCGCGGCTCCCGATCGGCGAGAGCATCGGCGAGCCGATGCTCCTCGCGGGCGAGGCCAAGGGCGCCGCGCTGCAGAAGCGCATCGAGACCCTGCTCGACCAGGTGGAACTGCCCCGCTCCTACCGGAACCGCTACCCACACGAGCTGTCGGGCGGGCAGAAGCAGCGCGTCGGGATCGCACGCGCCCTGTCCCTGAAGCCGAAGCTCATGGTCGCGGACGAGCCGACGTCGGCCCTGGACGTCTCCGTGCAGGCGAGGGTGCTCGAGCTCTTCCAGCACCTGCAGCGCGACCTCGGGTTCGCCTGCCTGTTCGTCACGCACGACCTCGCCGTGGTGGACGTGCTGGCCGACCACATCTGCGTGATGAAGCGCGGGCGCATCGTGGAGCAGGGGCCCCGGGACCAGATCCTGCGGCGCCCCCAGGATCCGTACACGCAGCGCCTGCTGGCCGCGGTCCCGCTGCCGGACCCGGCGCTGCAGCGCGAGCGCCGCGAACTGAGGGCCAAACTCCTCGCCTCCACCGACTGAACGGCCCCGTGGTCCCGCCTGTGGTCCGCCGCTCCTGTACAGTGCTCGGGGATCTTTGCCGACGTTCGTTATGAAAGTGTGATGGAACGGGTCAGGGGGCGCTGGCCTGCGGAAACAGAACCGGGCCGGGTCGAAGCTGAGAGTCCGCTGGGAGCCGTTGTATACATGATGTTCAACGAAGCAACGGAACGGGCATATGATCTTTCGGTGTGAGTTGGCTCTCGCTGTCTGCGGAGCAACTATCCCGGCCACATCAGCGCCGGATCGACCCAATAACTAGGAGGCGGAATGCGTTTCACGCGCACTTCCAAGATGCTCAGCATCGCGGCCCTCGCCGCACTGTCACTCAGCGCATGCGGTGGCGGAAGCTCTGAGTCCGGCACCACCAGCGGCACCACCGGCAGCACGGACGCGGTCATCGTCGTCGATGGCTCCGAGCCCCAGAACCCGCTGATCCCCACCAGCACCAACGAGGTGGGCGGCGGAGCGATCCTCGACCTGATCTTCGCGGGTCTGGTCAGCTACGACGCCGAGGGCAAGCCCCAGAACGAGATGGCCGAGTCCATCGAGACCGAGGACGCCCAGACCTACACGATCACGCTGAAGGAAGGCAAGACCTTCACCAACGGTGATCCCGTGACCTCCAGCTCCTTCGTGGACGCCTGGAACTACGGTGCCGCCGCGAAGAACGCGCAGCTCTCGAGCTACTTCTTCGAGAGCATCGAGGGCTACGACGAGGCCAGCGCCGAGGGCTCCACCGTGGAGACCATGAGCGGCCTCACCGTCGTCGACGACCAGACCTTCACCGTCAAGCTGTCGCAGCCGGAGTCCGACTGGCCGCTGCGCCTGGGCTACAGCGCGTTCTTCCCGCTGCCCGCCGCCGCCCTCGAGGATCCCGCCGCGTTCGGCGAGAACCCGATCGGCAACGGCCCCTACAAGTTCGCCTCCGAGGGTGCCTGGCAGCACAACCAGCAGATCGAACTCGTCCCGAACGACGAGTACGAAGGCCCCCAGGCCGCCCAGAACGCCGGTGTGACGTTCAAGATCTACCAGAACGACACCACGGCCTACCAGGACCTGATCTCGGACAACCTGGACGTCCTCAAGACGATCCCGACGAGCGACATCAAGAACTTCAAGAACGACCTCGGCGAGCGCTCCATCGAGTCGCCGTACGCGGGCAACCAGACCATCGCCATCCCGTACTACCTCCCGAACTGGGACGGCGAGGCCGGCAAGCTCCGCCGCCAGGCACTGTCGATGGCCATCAACCGTGACGAGATCACCGAGGTCATCTTCAACAACGGCCGCACGCCTGCCAAGGACTTCACCGCCCCCGTCCTCGACGGCTACAGCGAGGACCTGCCCGGCAGCGAGAACCTCGAGTACAACCCGGACGAGGCCAAGAAGCTCTGGGCCGAGGCCGAGAAGATCGCGCCCTACGACGAGTCGCAGCCCCTGACCATCGGCTATAACGCCGACAAGGGCGACCACAAGACGTGGGTCGAGGCCGTGGTGAACAACATCAAGAACAACCTCGGCATCGAGATCTCGGGCAAGCCGTACGCCACCTTCAAGGAAGCCCGCACGGAAGCCACGGAGGAGACCCTCTCGGGTGCCCTGCGCGCCGGCTGGCAGGCCGACTACCCGTCGCTGTACAACTTCCTCGGACCCATCTACGCCACCGGCGCCGGGTCCAACGATGCCCGCTACAGCAACCCCGAGTTCGACCAGCAGCTGACCGAAGGACTCGCCGCCAGCTCCGTCGAGGAGGGCAACGAGGCCATGAACCAGGCCCAGGAGCAGCTCCTCGAGGACCTCCCGGCCATCCCGCTGTGGTACCAGGTCGCCCAGGGCGGCTGGAGCAACAACGTGGACAACGTCGAGTTCGGCTGGAACGGTGTTCCGCTCTACTACGCCATCACCGGCAAGTAACCCCTAGCGGTCTCGGGGCCCGCCCGGCACAGGGCGGGCCCCTTTTCCGTGCTCCAACGAAAAGGTTCAACACCTCATGAGCAACCCCTCACTGCGTCCCGTCCGGACGCACGCCGCACCGGGAGGTGCGCACTGATGGTCTGGTACATCGTCCGACGCTTCCTGCAGCTGATCCCCGTCTTCCTCGGCGCCACGCTGCTGGTGTACTTCCTCGTCTTCAGCCTCCCCGGCGATGCCACCGCGGCCATCTGCGGCGAGCGCGGCTGCACGCCCGCCGTCGTCGCGGGCCTCCGCGAGCAGTACAACCTGGACCAGCCCTTCTGGATCCAGTACCTGCTGTACCTCAAGGGCGTGCTGACGTTCGATCTCGGCACCAACTTCTCGGGCCGCCCGATCGCCACGATCATCGCCGAGGTCTTCCCGACCACCGCGAAGCTCGCCATCATGGCCCTGGTCATCGAAGCCGTCTTCGGCATCGTCTTCGGCCTCATCGCGGGCCTGCGCAAGGGCAGGATCTTCGACTCCTCCGTCCTCGTGCTGTCCCTGATCGTCATCGCGGTCCCCATCTTCGTGCTCGGGTTCCTGATGCAGTTCCTCATCGGGGTCAAGCTGCAGTGGACCAATCCGACGGTGAGCGGCGACGCCACCTTCACGGAGCTCCTGCTCCCGGCCGTGGTCCTCGGGCTGGTGTCCTTCGCCTACGTACTGCGCCTGACCCGCACGAGCATCATCGAGAACGTGAACGCGGACTACGTCCGGACGGCGACGGCCAAGGGCCTCAGCCGCAGGCGCGTCGTCGTCGTGCATGTCCTCCGCAACTCGCTGATCCCCGTCGTGACCTTCCTCGGCGCCGACCTCGGCGCCCTCATGGGCGGCGCGATCGTCACCGAAGGCATCTTCAACGTCAACGGGGTCGGCAACACCCTCTACCGCGCCGTGCTCAACGGTGACGGACCGATGGTCGTCTCGATCGTCACGTTCCTGATCCTCATCTTCTGCCTGGCGAACCTGCTGGTGGATCTCCTGTACGCGTGGCTGGACCCAAGGATTCGATATGCCTGAACCGACAACACCCATCGAGGCCGCCGCGACCGTGGCACCCACGCCGGCGGCACGCACCAAGCGGTCCGCCTACCCGATCGAGCACTTCGTCGCCGACCTCGACGAGACGCCGGTACGGGCCACCGACAGCGCGGTGTCCGACGCCGCGCCCCGCAGCCTCTGGGGCGAGGCATGGCGGAGCCTGCGGAAGCAGCCGCTGTTCATCATCAGCGCGATCCTGATCCTCGCGGTCATCTTCGTGGCGCTGTTCCCCGGGCTCTTCACGAACGAGCCGCCGAACGAGAACTGCCTGCTCGAGAACTCCGACGGCGGTCCCGCCCCGGGACACCCGCTCGGCTTCACCGTCCAGGGCTGCGACATCCTCTCCCGCGTGGTGCACGGCACGCAGTCCTCACTGACCGTCGGCCTGTTCGCCACGCTCGGCGTGGTTCTGATCGGCGGCCTCATCGGCGCGCTGGCCGGTTTCTTCGGCGGCTGGATCGACGCCGTGCTCGCCCGCATCGGTGACATCTTCTTCGCGCTCCCGCTGATCCTCGGCGCCATCGTCGTGGTGCAGCTGCCCGTGTTCCAGCAGAACCGGAACGTGTGGACGCTCGTCGTGATCCTCGTGGCCTTCGGCTGGCCGCAGATCGCCCGGATCACGCGTGCCGCGGTGATCGAGGTCCGCAACGCAGACTTCGTGACGGCGGCGCGCTCGCTCGGGGTGTCCCCGCTCGGCGCCCTCGTCAAGCACGTCATCCCGAACGCGCTCGCGCCGGTCATCGTCATCGCGACGATCTCGCTCGGCACGTTCATCGTCGCGGAGTCGACGCTGTCCTTCCTCGGCATCGGCCTGCCGCCCGAGGTCATGTCGTGGGGCAACGACATCTTCTCGGCCAAGCCCTCGCTGCGCAGCAACCCCATGGCGATCTTCTGGCCGGGCCTCGCCCTGTCGATCACCGTTCTGAGCTTCATCATGCTGGGCGACGCCCTGCGTGACGCTCTCGACCCGAAGGCACGCAAACGATGAGCCACAGCACCAGCAACGCACCGGCCGGATCGGGCGGCCGCCGCGCCGCCCGCAACGACACGGCGGCCGCCGCCGCGTCGCACGGCGTCCAGCCGCTGCTCGAGCTCCGCGACCTCGCCATCACCTTCACGACGTCGAACGGCGACGTGCCGGCGGTGCGCAACGCGCACCTGACCGTCATGCCCGGCGAGACCGTCGCGATCGTGGGGGAGTCCGGTTCGGGCAAGTCCACCACCGCCCTCGCCGCCATCGGCCTCCTGCCCGGCAACGGGCGGGTGTCCAACGGCAGCATCATCTTCGACGGCGAGGACATCACCCACGCCTCGGAGAAGCGCATCATCGAGCTCCGCGGCTCCTCGATCGGCATGGTGCCGCAGGACCCGATGTCCAACCTCAACCCGGTGTGGAAGATCGGTTTCCAGGTCAGGGAGACGCTGCGGGCCAACGGCCTGCCGAGCGGTCCCCAGGACGTCGCGAAGGTCCTCTCGGAGGCGGGACTGCCCGACGCCGCCTCGCGCGCCAACCAGTACCCGCACGAGTTCTCCGGCGGCATGCGCCAGCGTGCGCTGATCGCCATCGGGCTGTCCTGCCGCCCGCGCCTGCTCATCGCCGACGAGCCGACGTCGGCCCTGGACGTCACCGTGCAGCGGCAGATCCTCGACCACCTCGACACGATGACAGAGGAGCTCGGCACCGCCGTGCTGCTCATCACGCACGACCTCGGCCTCGCCGCCGAGCGCGCGCACAAGGTGATCGTGATGTACAAGGGGCAGGTCGTCGAGGCCGGCCCGGCGCTCGAGCTCCTCACCAACCCGCGCCACCCCTACACGCAGAAGCTCGTGGCCTCGGCACCGTCCATCGCGTCGCGCCGCATCGAGTCCGCGAAGAAGGCCGGCGTCGAGACCGAGGACCTCCTCGCTCCCGCCGTCGCGAAGGGTCCGTCGCTGGACCGGGTGATCGAGGTCGAGGACCTGACGAAGGTCTTCAAGATCCGCGGCAGCTGGGGCAAGTCCACCGACTTCACCGCCGTGGACAAGGTCTCCTTCTCGATCGCGCGCGGCACCACCACCGCCGTGGTGGGCGAGTCCGGCTCGGGCAAGTCCACCGTGGCGAAGATGGTGCTCGGGCTCGAGGGGGCGACGTCGGGCAGCATCCGGTTCGACGGCGTGGACATCACCACCCTGGGCCGGAAGGAGATGTTCGACTTCCGCCGCCGCGTCCAGCCGATCTTCCAGGATCCGTACGGCTCGCTCGACCCGATGTACAACATCTACCGCACCATCGAGGAGCCGCTCCGTGTCCACGGGGTCGGCGACGCGAAGAGCCGGGAGAAGAAGGTCCGCGAGCTGCTCGACCAGGTGGCCCTGCCGTCCTCGATGATGCAGCGCTTCCCGAACGAGCTCTCGGGCGGCCAGCGCCAGCGCGTCGCCATCGCCCGCGCCCTGGCCCTGGATCCCGAGGTGGTCATCTGCGACGAGGCCGTCTCGGCGCTCGACGTGCTGGTGCAGGCGCAGATCCTGAACCTGCTCGCCGACCTGCAGTCGGACCTCGGCCTGAGCTACCTGTTCATCACGCACGACCTCGCGGTGGTCCGCCAGATCGCCGACCACGTGGCCGTGATGGAGAAGGGCCGGCTCGTGGAGCAGGGCACCACCGACGAGGTCTTCGACAACCCGAAGACCGCCTACACGCAGGCGCTCCTCGCCGCCATCCCCGGGGCCGGGCTCGTCCTGCCTCCCGAGGTGGCATAGCCGCGCGGACACAGGCAGCACCGGCAGTACCGACGGCGGCTCTCCATCCGGAGGGCCGCCGTCGCCGTTCCGTCATCGGGCAGGCCCGCGGCCACCACGCCGCCGCCCCGTCCCGGCCGTCGCGGCTGCGCCCACAGCGGATTCGGGCGCCCATTGACACGGAGCATTAGGTCTGTTTTTGACGTGTCCCCTAGACTGGTAAGAGGGCGTGCAGTGCAGCCGCCGTCAATTTCCCCGCAGTAGATACCGAATTGAGTAATCACGCATGTCTGAAACCACAGGCAACACCGCTGTCCGCAGCGATCTCCGCAACGTAGCCATCGTGGCTCACGTTGACCACGGAAAAACCACCCTGGTCGATGCCATGCTGAAGCAGACCAATTCGTTCGCGGCCCACGGCGACGTGGCCGACCGCGTCATGGACTCGGGTGACCTCGAGCGCGAGAAGGGCATCACCATCCTCGCGAAGAACACCACGGTGTTCTACGACGGTCCGGCCGCCAAGGGCGAGACGATCACCATCAATGTCATCGACACCCCCGGCCACGCCGACTTCGGCGGCGAGGTGGAGCGCGGCCTGTCCATGGTCGACGGCGTCGTGCTGCTCGTCGACGCGTCCGAGGGCCCCCTGCCCCAGACCCGCTTCGTGCTCCGCAAGGCCCTCGCGGCCAAGCTCCCCGTGGTCCTGCTGGTCAACAAGACGGACCGCCCCGACTCCCGCATCGAGGAGGTCGTCAGCGAGTCGATGGATCTCCTCCTCGGTCTCGCGTCCGACCTCGCGGACGAGGTGCCCGACCTCGATCTCGACGCGATCCTCAACGTCCCCGTGGTCTACGCCGCCGCCCGCGCCGGCGCCGCATCGCTCGAGCAGCCCGCGGACGGGACGGTGCCGTCGAACGACAACCTGGAGCCCCTGTTCCAGACGATCATCGACCACATCCCCGCACCCCGCTACAACCCCGAGGGTGTCCTCCAGGCCCACGTCACCAACCTCGACGCCTCGCCGTTCCTGGGCCGCCTCGCGCTGCTGCGCATCTTCAACGGCACCCTGCGCAAGGGCCAGCAGGTCGCCTGGGCCCGCCAGAACGGTGAGCTGAAGACCGTCAAGATCACCGAGCTCCTCGCCACCAAGGCGCTCGACCGCGTGCCCACCGACTCCGCCGGGCCGGGCGAGATCGTCGCCGTCGCCGGCATCGAGGGCATCACCATCGGCGAGACCCTCACCGACGTCGACAACCCGCAGCCGCTGCCGCTCATCACCGTCGACGATCCCGCGATCTCCGTGACCATCGGTATCAACACCTCGCCGCTGGCCGGCAAGGTCAAGGGCGCGAAGGTCACCGCACGCCAGGTCAAGGACCGCCTCGACAAGGAGCTCATCGGCAACGTCTCGCTCCGCGTGCTGCCGACCGCGCGTCCCGACGCGTGGGAGGTCCAGGGCCGCGGCGAGCTCGCGCTGGCCATCCTCGTGGAGCAGATGCGCCGCGAAGGCTTCGAGCTCACCGTCGGCAAGCCCCAGGTGGTCACCAAGACCATCGACGGCAAGATCCACGAGCCGATGGAGCACATGACCATCGACGTGCCCGAGGAGTACCTCGGCGGTGTCACGCAGCTCATGGCCGCCCGCAAGGGACGCATGACCAACATGGCCAACCACGGCACCGGCTGGGTCCGCATGGAGTTCATCGTGCCCGCCCGCGGCCTGATCGGCTTCCGCACCCGCTTCCTCACGGACACGCGCGGCGCCGGTATCGCGGCGTCGATCTCCGAGGGCTACGAGCCCTGGGCCGGTGACATCGAGTACCGCACCAACGGGTCGATGATCGCCGACCGCGCCGGTGTGGTCACCCCGTTCGCGATGATCAACCTGCAGGAACGCGGCTCGTTCTTCGTGCAGCCCACCTCCGAGGTGTACGAGGGCATGATCGTCGGCGAGAACTCCCGCGCGGACGACATGGAGGTCAACATCACGAAGGAGAAGAAGCTCACCAACATGCGTGCCGCTTCCTCGGACACCTTCGAGAACCTGACCCCGCCGCGCAACCTCACCCTCGAGGAGTCGCTCGAGTTCGCCCGCGAGGACGAGTGCGTCGAGGTCACGCCGGAGTCCATCCGCATCCGCAAGGTCATCCTCGACGCCAACGAGCGCATGCGCGCGTCGCGTTCACGCGCCCGCGCCTGACCTGCGGCGCCCGGCACCATGGCACACGACGACGCCGGCTCTTCCCCTGTGGGGGAGGGCCGGCGTTCGGCGTTCCCGGTCGTCCCCGCGGACGCCGCAGGTGAGACCGGTGACACCGGCGACACAGGCACTGCGGTGACGGCGGCCCGGTCACCGGGCCGACCGGCCGCCGTCGTCGCCGCAGCCGCGTCCGGGATCGTCGCGGCCGTCTTCGGCACCGTGCTGCACGGCCAGGTGGTCCACGTGGGTTCGACGGGGCTCCCGGTCGGGGCGGCGGCAGCGCTGGTGCTCGCCGGCAGCCTGTTCCTGCTCTGCGGGCTCTGGGCACGGAGCATCATCATGTCGGCCGTGGCCGGCGCCGTCGCCTACGGTGCCGTGGCGCTGCTCTCGACGTCGTCGAAGACCCTGATCCTCACGGGGACCTCGGACGCCGCCCCCGGGACGGCCCTCGCCGGGAACCTCTGGCTCTTCGGTGTGCTCGTGGTGACGCTGGCAGCCGTCGTGGCCGGCAGCATCCTGCTGCGTCCGGCCCGTCGGTAGGACCCCCGCGGCAGGTACCGCCCCGGGCGATGCCACGTCATCGGGCCCGCGCTCCCCGGATCAGTCGGCAGCGCGGTCCAGGTGGTGCGCGAGCATGACCGACGTCGCCGTCCCGTCGGGGTCGGGGCCGCGCTGCGCGTACTCCTCGAAGACCGCGCGGACCCGCCCCATCATCTCGGCGCGGTGCTCGTCGTTCAGGCGGACACCGAGCCGCCACACGTCGATCTCGGACGGCTGCAGCCCCTCGATCTCCTGCAGGAACGTCTCGACCAGCACGGGGGCGGAGTTCGGCATGCGCGTCTGCCAGGACAGCCCCGTGGCACGGTACGGGATCTCCTTCGCGCCGCGGTTGCCGGTGCGGGCGTCGTCCGCGGCGAGGAAGCCGGTGGACAGGAGGGTACGCACGTGATGCAGCGAGGTGGCCGGGTTGAGCTCGAGCGTCTCCGCGATCTCCTTGTTGGTCCGCGGCTTGTGCAGGCACAGGCGCAGGATGCGGAGCCGGACAGGGGAGCTGAGCGCCCGGCCGCGCGCCTGGAGGTCCTCGTCGGTGTCCATCTGCCGATCATACGGGACATCCGTCGAGTGATTGACGGTCCCAATCACTGCGTCAGGAGGAGGGCGGGCGCCTCGGGGCACGGCGTGGGGGCGCGGGCGGCACGGCCTTCGCCGCCGTGATGTCGGCCAGCACGACGACGTCGTCGCCCCTGCGCGTCCGCACGGTGCACGTGGTCGCATCCAGCGCCACGAGGTCCCCGAGCGAGTCCGTGAACCCGTCTCCGAGGCGCCGCCGCACCACCACCCGCGTGGTCAGGGGGAGCGAGGCGAGGAGGCCGGCGGGAGTCTGCACCCGTCAAGGGTAGGCCCCCGGCCGGCCGGGCGGGCATCCCGGCGCCGCGTGAGCCGTGGTCCGGCCGCCGGGAGGGGTGCGTTAAGCTGGGAACCGCACCGAGGGTGCGGCAGCCGACCCCGGATTCAACGAAAGGCGTGGGACGTGACCTACGTAATCGCGCAGCCCTGCGTGGACGTCAAGGACAAGGCCTGTATCGAGGAGTGCCCTGTCGACTGCATCTACGAGGGCGAGCGGTCGCTCTACATCCACCCCGACGAGTGCGTGGACTGTGGTGCGTGTGAACCCGTCTGCCCCGTCGAGGCGATCTACTACGAGGACGACACCCCCGAGCAGTGGGCCGAGTACTACAAGGCGAACGTCGAGTTCTTCGACGACCTCGGCTCGCCCGGTGGTGCCGCCAAGGTCGGCAACACGGGCTTCGACCACCCGATCATCGCGGCCCTGCCGCCGCAGAACCAGCCCGCCTAGGTGAGGTCCGGGGAGCCGAAGCCCTTCGGCCTGCAGCTGCCGGACTACCCGTGGGACGCCATGGCGCCCTACCAGGACACCGCGTCGCGGCACGCGGACGGCGTGGTGGACCTGTCCATCGGCACCCCGGTCGACCCGACGCCGGAGCTCATCCGCTCCGCGCTGGCCGCGGCGTCCGATGCGCACGGCTACCCCACCACGCACGGCACGGTGGCCCTCCGCGAGGCGATCAGCAGCTGGTTCGCGCGCCGCAGGGGAGTGCCCGGGCTCGACCCGCTGGACATCCTGCCGACCGTCGGCTCGAAGGAACTGGTCGCATGGCTGCCGCTGCTGCTCGGTCTGGGTGCGGGCGACGTCGTCGTGCGCCCCACGGTCGCCTACCCCACCTACGACATGGGTGCGCACCTCGCGGGTGCCACGCCGGTGCCCGCCGATTCCCTCGCCGACCTCCCGGACGACGTCCGGTCCCGCGTGCGCCTCGTCTGGATCAACTCGCCGGGCAATCCCACGGGTGAGGTCCTCGACGTCGACGCCCTGCGGGCCGTCGTCGACGACGCACGGTCCCTCGGGGCCGTCGTCGCCTCGGACGAGTGCTACGGCGAGCTCGGCTGGGGCCGGTGGGATCCGGCCGAGGGCGGCGAGCCGGTGCCGAGCGTCCTGGACCCGCGGGTCTGCGGGGGGTCCCACGAGCTCCTGCTGGCCGTCTACTCGCTGAGCAAGCAGTCGAACGTCGCCGGGTACCGGGCCGCCTTCACGGCCGGCGACCCCGCGATCATCGCCAACCTCGTGAACTCCCGGAAGCATGCGGGCATGATCGTGCCCCGACCCGTCCAGGAGGCCATGCGCGCGGCCCTCGGGGACGACACGCACGTCGCGGAGCAGAAGGACCGGTACCGACGTCGCCGCGCGCTGCTCGTCCCCGCCCTGGAGGCGGCCGGCTTCACGATCAGCGGATCCGCCGCGGGCCTGTACCTGTGGGCGTCCGACGGCGGTCCCACCTGGGACACCATCGGCTGGCTCGCCGGGCTCGGGATCCTCGCCGGTCCCGGGACGTTCTACGGCGACGCGGGGCAGGGCTTCGTCCGCGTGGCGCTCACGGGCAGCGACGAGCGGGTCGCGGCGGCCGCCGCTCGCCTGGCCGGGGCGGGGCCCCGTAGGGGCGGCCCTCTTGCCCCCGGCGGGGATGGGCAGCAGGATTAGTGCTCAGGGGCCCGCTGACGGTAGCGTTTGTCGCTGAATGTGCTGTTCCTGGAGTGACGTACGTCCTCCTGCGTAGTGATGATTTGTGGCGACGACCTCGCTCCAGCTCCTGAAGGAGAACCAATGACCGAGCACAATGCTGCTTCCCTGCACTACGACGGCGGGAAGCTCAGCCTCCCGCTGGTGCCCGCAGTCGAGGGCAACAACGGCTACGACGTGTCGAAACTGCTGAAGCAGACGGGCCAGGTCACCTTCGACCCCGGCTTCATGAACACCGCGGCCACCACGTCCGCGATCACGTACATCGACGGCGATGCCGGGATCCTGCGCTACCGCGGGTACCCGATCGAGGAGCTCGCGAAGAACTCCAGCTTCCTCGAGGTCTCCTACCTCCTCATCTACGGCAACCTGCCGACCCCTGAGGAGCTGAGCGCGTTCGACGGGCGCATCCGCCGCCACACCCTCCTGCACGAGGAGCTCAAGGGCTTCTTCGGCGGGTTCCCGCGTGACGCGCATCCGATGCCCGTGCTGTCCTCCGCCGTCTCTGCGCTGTCCACGTTCTACCAGGACTCACTGGACCCGTTCGACGACGAGCAGGTGGAACTCTCCACGTTCCGCCTCATGGCGAAGCTGCCCGTCATCGCGGCCTACGCGCACAAGAAGTCCATCGGCCAGCCGATGCTGTACCCGGACAACTCCATGAACCTCGTGGAGAACTTCCTGCGGCTCTCCTTCGGCCTGCCCGCCGAGCCGTACGACCTGGACCCGATGATGGTCAAGGCGCTCGACCTGCTGCTCATCCTGCACGCCGACCACGAGCAGAACTGCTCGACGTCCACCGTGCGCCTCGTGGGCAGCTCCAATGCCAACATGTTCGCCTCCGTCTCGGCCGGCATCAACGCGCTGTTCGGACCGCTGCACGGTGGTGCCAACGAGGCCGTGCTCAACATGCTGCGCGACATCCAGGCCAAGGGCATGCAGCCCGAGGACTTCATGGAGAAGGTCAAGAAGAAGGAAGACGGCGTGAAGCTCATGGGCTTCGGGCACCGCGTCTACAAGAACTACGACCCGCGCGCGAAGATCGTCAAGGCCACCGCCCACGACATCCTCAGCAAGCTCGGCGGCAACGACGAGCTGCTCGACATCGCGATGCGGCTCGAGGAGAAGGCGCTCGCCGACGACTACTTCATCGAGCGGAAGCTGTACCCGAACGTGGACTTCTACACGGGCCTGATCTACAAGGCCATGGGGTTCCCCGAGAAGATGTTCACCGTGCTCTTCGCGATCGGCCGCCTGCCGGGCTGGATCGCCCAGTGGCGCGAGATGATGCAGGATCCGCAGACGAAGATCGGCCGACCCCGCCAGCTGTACACGGGCGAGGCGGAGCGCCACTACCCCGCGCACTGATCCCCGCGCACTGATCCCCGCGTACGACGGCGGCCGCCCACCTCAGGTGGGCGGCCGCCGTCGTACCCGGGCCGGTCTGCGCGGTCGGGTCAGCCGGCCTGCGCGTAGCCCTGCGGGTTGTTCTTCTGCCAGCGCCAGTGGTCCTCGCACATCTCGGCCAGCGTCCGGTTCGCGGACCAGCCGAGGTCGGCGAGCGCGGAGGAGGGGTCGGCGTAGCTCACGGCGGCGTCGCCCGGGCGGCGCGGCGCGAACTCGTAGGGGACGTCCTTGCCCGCGGCTGCCGAGAAGGCGGCGAGGACCTCGAGGACCGAGGATCCGTTGCCGGTGCCGAGGTTCCACGTGTGCACGCCGCCGTGCGCCACGAGGTAGTCCAGAGCGGCCAGGTGGCCCTCGGCGAGATCGACGACGTGGATGTAGTCACGGACGCCGGTCCCGTCCGGTGTCGGGTAGTCGTTGCCGAACACGAGGACCTTCTCGCGCCGGCCCACGGCGACCTGCGCCACGAAGGGCAGGAGGTTGTTCGGGACGCCCGTAGGGTCCTCGCCGATGGTCCCCGAGGCGTGGGCGCCCACGGGGTTGAAGTAGCGCAGCAGCGCGATGTTCCAGCGCGGGTCCGCGGCCCCGAGGTCCGTCAGGATGTCCTCGATCTGCTCCTTGGTGCGTCCGTACGGGTTCACGGCGTCGAGGGGCAGCTTCTCGGTCAGGGGCACTTCCTCCGAGGCGCCGTACACGGTCGCCGACGAGCTGAAGACGAGGGTACGCACACCGGCGTCGTCCATCACGCGCAGCAGGCTCAGCGTGCCGCCGACGTTGTTCGAGTAGTAGTACAGCGGCTTCTCGACCGACTCGCCGACGGCCTTCAGGCCCGCGAAGTGGATGACGGCGTCGACCTGCTCCTCGGCGAAGATGGCCCGCAGCCGGGGCTCGTCGAGGAGGTCGGCCTGGTGGAACGTCGGGGTGCGGCCCGCAAGGGCGGCCACGCGCTCCAGTGACGTCGCCGTGGAGTTGAGCAGGTTGTCGACGACGACGACGTCATGGCCGTGTTCGAGCAGGGTCAGGACGGTGTGCGAGCCGATGTAGCCGCTGCCACCGGTAACGAGGATCTTCATGCTCCCATCCTAGGTCGGCACCGGTGGGGCCCGTCCCGCGCCCCGCCGGTCCCCGACGTCCCTCGGGCCCGCAGCCCGGCACGTGCAGCGGCACGACGATGGCCCGGGCGGGTGCCCGGGCCATCGTCGTGCCTGCTGTGCCCGGAGTGGAGCACCCGGAGCGGAACGGCTCAGAGCGGAGGGGCCCCGACCGTGTCGTACAGGGCGTAGTCGTCGGTGGTGACGGTGCCGTTGCCGAACAGGCTCAGCCCGAAGCTGATCGCGGTGGCGCCGGCGGGCAGGGCCGGGGTGGTGAAGCTCGCCTGCGTGTAGGTGCCCGCGGCGGCGAGCCACGGCCCGGACGTCCAGTACACCCAGTTGCCGGAGGCGTCGCGGTAGTAGAGGGCGAACTGGGTCACGGCCGTCGAGGTGTACCAGGCGCGCACCGAGTAGGTCTTGCCGGCGGTCGCAGCGGGTGCGCACGTGCCGGAGTCCATCGCCGTCAGCATCTTCGCGTCGCCGCTGGAGTAGCCGGTGATGGTGAGGCGCTCCGCCTTGGTGCCGGTGCGTGCCGCAGCCACCGTGCTGAACGCCGGGGTGTTGGCGCCGAAGCCTGCGGACTGCCAGCACTGCGGGAACGCGCCCGTGCCGCCCGTCTCGAGGCCGGGGTTCTTCACGAGGTTGGTCCCGGCAGGCGGGGGCGGCGGCGGTACCACGTTGGCGGTGTCGAACATCTCGTAGTCGTCCGTGGTGAGCGTGCCGTTGCTGAACAGGTTGAGGCCGAAGCTGAGGCCGTTGGCGCCGGCCGGCAGCGGTGGCGTGGTCCAGCTGGCCTTCTGGTAGGTGGTGGTCGCGGCGAACCAGGGGCTGGAGGTCCAGTACTTCCACGAGCCGACACCCGTGCGGTAGTACACGGCGAACTGTGTCGGGGCCGTGGATTTGTACCAGGCGCCGAGGTTGTACGTGCGGCCCGCCGAGGCGGGGGGTGAGCAGCCGCCGAGGTCGAGCGCGGGCAGGAGCTTCGCGTCACCGTCCACGTAGCCGCTGACCACCAGCTGCTGGGCACGGGATCCCGTGCGGCCCGGCCCGACCACGGAGAAGGCGGCCGTGTTGGTGCCGTAGCCCCCGGCGTTCCAGCACTGCGGCACGCCGTTGGTGAGGGTCTCGAGGCTCGGGTTCTTCACGAGGTTCCCGCCGACGGGCGGGGGCGGGACGGCGGGGCCGGAGATCGCGGGCTTCACCGTGCCGCCGACCGCCTGGTCGACGGTCTTGACGGTGGTGGTCGCGGGACGGGTCTTCAGCCATGCGGCGAACTGGTCGAAGAGCGCCGGCGTGACGGCCAGCGGATCGGTCCCGCCGAAGCGGTGGAAGGTGAGCTGGATCCAGCCGCCGGCGGATTCGGCCTGGGTGACGCTGGTCTGCAGGTCGGCGAGGGTCCACGTGTTCTCGACCTGGTCGGGGGCCGCGGTGTTCCACGGGTTGGCGGCCGGGATCGTCTCGGCCAGGGGGCAGGTGGCGCAGCTGAACCGCGTCTTGATGTCGCCGAGGCCGCGGGCTGTGTTGTACCCGCAGTTCTTCGCCGTCGTCTCGAGGGTCGGATTATTGGAGGCGAACGGGTAGGCGAAGCTGGTCACGCGGAAACCCCAGTTGGTGAGGTTGACGCGGTCGTTGCAGATCTGCCGGGTCGCCTCGTCGGCCGGCAGCGTCACCAGGTCGGGGTGGGTCACGGTGTGACCGCCGATCTCGTGGCCCGCCGCGGTGAGCGACCGCAGGTCGGCCAGCGACATGAAGCCCGCCGTGTCCGTGGTCCCGGAATTGACGTAGAAGGTGCCCTTGAGCCCGTACTTGTTCAGCGTCTGGGCCGCGATCAGCTGGTCCGCGTTCCCGTCGTCGAACGTCAGGGACACGACGGTGGGTCCGGCGGCGGAGGCGGCCGGGGGAGCGACCGCCGGACTGACGATGCCGACGGCGAGGGCCAGCAGTGCCGTCACCACCCACACCGCCCATCGGCCCGGAGCCGAGGCTCCGTGCAGCGCTCCGCGGTTCCTCGAGGCGATTGCTGACGAAGTCATGATTGCTGCTCATCTCCGAACTGGGGGATTGCCGGGCGCGCGCCGCCCCGGGGCACCGTCCAACGTACGGGCATGGCCGGGCGAATCCACGCGAGATCACTACCCGTATCCCGTCCGGCACCACCCGTCTGTGGTACGGACGTCCGGCGGCTGCTCCCAGTAGTCCAGGGCCCGGGACCCCGGGGCGCAGGCGGGCCGGCCGGTCGGTGGTGCTGCAGCAACGGCCCGTCGAGTGGCGGTCGGCCTTTGAAGCGTCCTCAGCGCCGGGTCTACTGTAGGAACAGCCTGACTGGTCCTGAAGGAGGCCCATGTCGTATCCCGAAGACGGCGCCAGCGCGTACTTCACCGTGGACACCTCGGAGGTACTCCTCGTGGCGCTCTACCTCAGGGACCGTGCAGGCTTGCGGGGTGTCGGCCTGCCGCCCCTGCCACCCGTGGTCCCCGGCGTCCGGGCCGTCGACACGCGCCGCCTAGCCCGCTCCGGGGAGGCCACGGTGCTCAGGATCGAGTGGGAGGCGTGGTGGCACAGCCTGCTGGCCCACCGGATCAGTACTGCCGTCCTGCCCGTCCCGCCGCTCTTCGAGGCCCTCGACGGCATGGAGTCCCTCAAGTCGCTGCTGCGGGCGCACTTCGGCGCCGCGATGGACTGGGCCGAGGAGCGGTGCGCGGAGTACGCCCTGCACGCCGGCGCGCGGGGGGCCGACAGCATGGAGGGCCTGCTGGCGCGCCTGCTGGAGGAACGCCGCCTCGAACTCGGCCGTGCCGCCCACCGCTTCACCCTGCAGGTCATCGAACTGCCGCTGGGCGTCCGGCGGGCCTGGTGGGTGGAGCCGGACAAGCTGCTCATGTGCCAGGACCTGTTCGACGACGAGCAGGCGTTCCGCAGCTATGTGGAGCCGGTCATCCGGATCCTGGCCTGACCCCCGGGTCCCGCGTCGCGCCTGCCGGGCGGTCAGGGTGTCGCGCCCGCGACGGTGACGGTGAGCGTTCCGGGGGCCGTCGTCGTCGGCGTCCACCCGCCGTCGGACCTGACCCATTCGAGCCCGGAATAGGCCACGGAGGTGACGGAGAGGGCGGAGGCGTGCGCCACGGCCCAGTGCGCGGCCGCCCAGCCGGCGGTGCCGTCGAGCTCCACGGTGAGCCGGTTCCCCTCGACCGTCCCGCCCAGCACGCCGAAGACCTCCTCCGCGGCGCTCGCGACGGCGAGGGGATCGCCCGTGGCGGACGGTTCGCGCAGTGTGCACTCGAGGGCGGCGGGCGAGTGGCCGGTCAGCGCCGAGGCGAACGCGCGGCTCTCGGGCTCGTGGTCCGCGTAGGCGTCCGGGAAGGCGGAGCGCTGGACCGTCTGCGCGGCCACCGTGACGGGCAGCGTCTCGTAGCCCGGCACCTCCACGAGGGCGTCGTAGAACGCGCCCGCGGCGTAGAGCGGCATCATGATCTGCTCCTCGGACCCCCACCCCTGTGACGGGCGCTGCTGGAACAGGCCGCGTGAATCGGGTCCGGCGTCGTCGCCGTAGTCGATGTTCTCCAGCCTCGACTCCTGGATGGCCGTCGCGATGGCGATCGTCGCGGCCCGGGCCGGGAGGCCCCGGCCCACGGCGACGCCGGAGATCAGGGCCGCGTTCGCCGCCTGGGGAGGCGTGAGCTCGAACGTGTCCGCGCCCACGGTGGCGCTGCAGCGCTCACGGACCAACACCTCGCTGTCGTCCAGCTGCCGGACGGCGACGACGGCGCCCCCGACGACGACGGCCGCCAGGGCGGTGAGCATGGCGCCGGTCCGCAGCCGGCGCCTGCGCCGGAGGACGGCGGCGGACGGACCCCGCGGAGCCACGCGCTAGTTGGCGTGCAGGGCGGGGTTGAGGGCGATGCCCTCCCCGGTGCGGGGCCGCGCCTCGACGGCGCCGGTGGCGGAGTTGCGCAGGAACAGGATGCCGGACTCCCCGGACAGGTCCTTGGCCTTGACGAGGGTCCCGTCCTGCAGCGTGACCTTGGTGCCGGCGGTCAGGTAGAGCCCGGCCTCGACCACGCAGTCGTCCCCGAGCGAGATGCCCACGCCCGACTCGGCGCCGAGGAGGCACCGTTCCCCGATGGTGATGCGCTCCTTGCCGCCCCCGGAGAGGGTGCCCATGATGGAGGCGCCGCCGCCCACGTCCGAGCCGTCGCCGACGACGACGCCGGCCGAGATCCGGCCCTCGACCATGGAGTGCCCGAGGGTGCCCGCATTGAAGTTCACGAAGCCCTCGTGCATCACCGTGGTGCCCTCGGCGAGATGCGCGCCCAGGCGCACGCGGTCGGCGTCGGCGATCCGGACGCCCGCCGGCACCACGTAGTCCACCATGCGGGGGAACTTGTCCACGCCGTGCACCAGGACGGGGCCACGGGCGCGCAGGGCCGCGCGGACGGTCTCGAAGTCCTGCACCGGCGCCGGCCCGTGGTTCGTCCACACCACGTTGGGGAGCAGCCCGAAGATGCCGTCGAGGTTGATGGTGTTGGGCTGCACGAGCCTGTGGGAGAGCAGGTGGAGCCGCAGGTACGCGTCCTCGGTGCCGGCCGGGGCGGCATCCGTGTCGATGGTCAGGTCCACGACGCGCTGGCTGACCTTGCGCGCGTTGTCCACCCCGGCCTCGGCGAGGGCTTCCAGCGAGTCGCGCAGCTGGGCGGACGTGCCGTCGTCCCCGCCGACCCACGGCGCGGGGAACCAGGTGTCCAGCACCGTCCCGTCGGAGGCCACCGTGGCCAGGCCGGTACCACCGGCCTGCTGCTGCGCGGAAGAGGGCATGGACGGGCCGGGCAGGGGAGGAGTCATGGTGCCCAGTCTACCGAGCGATAGTGTTGCAGGATGATCCAGACACCCGCCGCCGAGCTCGATCCCGGCTCCGACGTGGCGCTCCTGACCGCCCGGCTCATCGATCTCGAGAGCGTCTCCGGCAACGAGGGGGCCATCGCCGACGCCGTCGAGCAGGCGCTGCGGCGCCTGCACCATCTCGAGGTGGTGCGCGACGGCGACTGCGTCATGGCGCGCACGCGGCTCGGCCGGGCGGAGCGCGTCATCCTCGCCGGTCACCTCGACACCGTGCCGCTGCCGACGGTCCCCGGTTCCCGGGGGACGGTGCCGTCCTCCTGGGACGGCGACGTCCTGTACGGCAGGGGAGCCACGGACATGAAGGGCGGTGTGGCGGTGCAATTGGCGCTCGCGGCAGCGCTCACCGAGCCCACCCGGGACATCACGTTCGTCTTCTACGACCACGAGGAGGTCGAGGCGTCGCTGAGCGGCCTCGGACGGGTCGCCGCCTCCTACCCCGAGTGGCTCGTCGCGGACTTCGCCGTGCTGCTCGAACCCACGGACGGCACCGTGGAGGGCGGGTGCAACGGCACCGCGCGCTTCGACGTGAGCGTGGCGGGCAGGGCCGCCCACTCGGCCCGGGCCTGGCGGGGGGTCAACGCCATCCACGGGGCGGCCGAGATCCTCGTCCGGCTGCGCGACCATGAACCCGCCACCGTCCACGTGGACGGGCTGGACTACCGGGAGAGCCTGAACGCGGTGAAGATCTCCGGCGGCACGGCGGGCAACGTCATCCCGGACAGCACCGTCATCGAGGTGAACTACCGCTTCGCACCGGACAAGACCCCCGAGCAGGCCGAGGCCTACGTGCGGGCGCTGCTCGAGGGGTTCACGGTGGAGCGTACCGACGCCGCGGCCGGGGCGCGGCCCGGGCTGCAGCATCCCGCGGCCGCCGCGTTCGTCGCCGCGGTGGGCGCCGACCCCAAGCCCAAGTACGGCTGGACCGACGTCGCGCGGTTCAGCGCGCTGGGCGTGCCCGCCGTCAACTTCGGCCCGGGCGACGCACTCCTGGCACACACCGACGACGAGCACGTGCACGCGGACGCCGTCCGTGCCTGCCTCGCGGCGATGGTGGCCTGGCTGTCCTGACCGGCCGACCGGGCTCATGACGACGCAGGGCCCGGCAGCTGCCGGGCCCTGCGTCGTTCCTGCCTCCGGCCGACCTCAGGTGGAGGCGGCGTCCATCGCGATGGCTTCCTTCGCCGCGGGCCTGCGGCCCTTCGTCCGGAAGCTCAGGAGCACGGACAGCCGGGTGGCCAGCGTCGAGAGGGCGAAGTTGATGACGATGAAGATCGCCGCGGCGACGAACAGCGACGGGATCACGTTGCCCTCGCCCACGCCGAGCCGCCGCGTGTACTGCAGCAGTTCGGGATAGGTGATGATGAAGCCCAGCGCCGAGTCCTTGAGGATCACCACGAACTGGCTGATCAGGGCCGGCAGCATGGCGATGAGCGCCTGGGGCACCTCGATGTTCCGGAGCGACTGGTTCCGGGTGAGCCCGATCGCCATGCCCGCCTCGCGCTGCCCCTTCGGCAGCCCGTACACGCCCGAGCGCACGAGTTCCGCGATCACGGACCCGTTGTAGAGCGTGAGGGCGACGACGACGGCGATGAGCGGGGCGTCCTGGGGTTTCACGGCGCCGGAGCTGCCGAGTGCCAGCCAGAAGAAGATCATCATGAGGAGCACCGGCACCGCGCGCAGGAACTCGACGACGACGCCCGCGACCCAGCGGATCGGTGCCACGTGGGAGAGCCTGCCGACACCGAAGACCAGCCCGAAGACCACCGAGGTGACGATCGCGATCCCGGCCGCCTTCAGGGTGTTGACGAGGCCGGGCAGGATGAAGAACTCCCAGGTCCGCGACTCGAGGAACGGCGTCCACATGCTCGCGGCGAGCTGCCCCTTGCCGGCCAGCGCGGAGACGACCCACGCGAGGATGCCGAGGACGATCAGCCCGCCGATGATGTTGCCGATCATGATGTTCCTGCGCGCGCGGGGTCCCGGCGCGTCGAACAGGACCTGCTGCGCGCTCATCGTGCCACCGCCAGTTTCCGTGAGGCCCAGGTGGTCAGCAGTCCGATCGGGATCACGAGGATCACGAACCCCAGGGCGAAGGTGAGGAAGATCGGGATCACGAGGTCCGAGCGGAACTCGATCATGGTCTTCATGAGGCCCGAGGCCTCGGCGGCCACGGAACCGGCGGCCGCGACGGTCGAGTTCTTGATGAGCGCGATCAGCACGTTGCCGAGCGGGGCGATGGCACCCCGGAAGGCCTGCGGCAGGATGATGAGCCGCGCCGCCGGCAGGAAGCTGAGGCCGATGGCCCGCGCGGCCTCCGCCTGTCCGAGGGGGACCGTGTTGACGCCGCTGCGGATCGCCTCGCACACGAAGGCCGCGTGGTAGACCGCGAGGCCCACGATCGCGATCCTGAACAGGCTGACGTCGAGCTCACCGGCGAGGTTGATCTGCATGACGGAGAACAGTCCGAGGAACCCGAAGGCGAGGATGATCGTCAGCGGCGTGTTCCGGAAGATGTTGACGTAGGCCGCTCCGAACCACTGGAGGCTCGGGATGGGGGAGATGCGGAACAGGGCCAGCACCGTGCCGATCGCGAGGGCCCAGAGGGCGGCCCAGAAGGACAGCTGGATGTTGATCCAGAAGGCTGCGGGCACGTCGTAGGTCTCGAACAGCGACAGGTAGTTCTCCACGGTTCACCTCTTTCCTGGTGGGAACATGGCATTGGTGGGGTGGTCCGCACGGACCACCCCACCAACGGGAGCGATGCTAGGCGCAGGGCGCCGGGGTGGGCGGGTTCAGCTCTGCGTTGAAGGTGTAGTCGGCACCCTCGGTGTTGCGGGTGATGGCCTCTTCCCAGTCACCGTCGTCGATCATCTTGGTGATGGCGGCGTTGATGTCCTCGCAGCGCTCGCTGCCCTTGGGCAGGCCGACGCCGTAGTTCTCCTCGGAGAACGTGTTGCCGACGACCTTGAACTTGCCGGCGTTGGCTTCCTGCGCCGCCAGGCCGGCGAGGATGATGTCGTCGGTGGTGACCGCGTCGATCTGGCCGCCGCCCATCGCCGTGACGCACTCGGCGTAGCCCGGCTGCTCGACGAGCTGGACACCGGGGTACTGGTCCTTGATCTTCTGCGCGGACGTGGAGCCGGTGACCGAGCAGAGGTTCTTGCCCTCCAGGTCCTCGGGGCCCGCGATGTCGCTGTCCGTGGGGACGAGGAGGTCCTGGCCGGCCACGAAGTACGGTCCGGCGAAGTCGACGGTCTCCTTGCGCGTGTCGGTGATGGAGTAGGTCGCGAAGATCATGTCCACCTGCTCGTTGGACAGGAGGTTCTCACGGTTGGCCGAGGGTGCCTCGACCCACTCGATGTTCTCCTCGCTGACGCCGAGCTCGCCCGCCACGTACTTCGCGACGTCGACGTCGAAGCCGGAGTACGAGCCGCCCTCGTCGTAGCCGAGGCCGGGCTGGTCGAACTTGATGCCGATGCGGAGGCTCTCGCCGCCGCCCTCCGCGCTGCTGCCGCTACCGCTCTCGGCGCTGTCGCCGCCGCCACAGGCGGACAGGGTCAGTGCGGCCACAGCAGCCACGGCGGCTGCTGCGTATCGGGTCTTCTGCATGGGTTCTCCTTGGTGTGCGGCCTCGCGAGGCCCTCGTGGATCGGGTGGGTGGGGGTGGTCAGTGCGAGAGGATCTTGCCGAGGAAGTCCCGGGCGCGCTCGCTCTGCGGGTTCGTGAAGAACTCCTCGGGTGTGGCCTGCTCCACGATCTGGCCGTCGGCCATGAAGATGACGCGATCGGCGGCCCGGCGGGCGAAGCCCATCTCATGGGTCACCACGATCATGGTCATGCCCTCCTTGGCGAGCGACACCATCGCGTCGAGGACCTCGTTGATCATCTCCGGATCCAGCGCGGAGGTGGGCTCGTCGAACAGCATGACCTTCGGCTGCATCGCGAGGGCCCGGGCGATCGCCACGCGCTGCTGCTGGCCGCCGGACAGCTGGGCCGGGAGCTTCTGCGCCTGGTTGTCGACACCGACCCGCTTCAGCAGGGACATCGCCAGGTCCTTCGCCTCGCTGCCCTTCATGCCCTTGACCTTGACCGGGCCGAGGGTGACGTTCTCGAGGATGGACTTGTGCGCGAAGAGGTTGAAGGACTGGAAGACCATCCCTACGTCGGCGCGCAGCTTCGCGAGGGCCTTGCCTTCCGCGGGCAGCACCTTGCCGTCGATCGTGATCTCCCCGTCGTCGATGGTCTCGAGGCGGTTGATCGCGCGGCAGAGGGTCGACTTCCCGGACCCGGACGGGCCGATCACGACGACGACCTCGCCGCGCGCGACCTCCAGGTCGATGTCGCGCAGGACGTGCAGGTCCCCGAAGTGCTTGTTGACGCGCTTGAGGGAGACGAGAGGGCCTCCGGTGGACGCGGACGGAGCCGGTCGCGGTTCACTTGTCATGGGAGAAATCTAGCGAACTATTCCTTCGCGGCAATACACCCCGGCGCAAAGGCGGCGATCGTGATTCAAGAGCAATCAAAGCCCGCACGCCTCCCGCGTTGGTTAGCCTAGGAAAATGTCTCCTTCCCAGCACCCCTCCGCCGGCGACGACGCACGGCTCCCCGCGCAGCCCGACGACGGTCGGGCAGCATCCGCTGCGCCTGCGGCGGCAGGGTCCAACGGCTCGTCCCGCCCTCGTCGGGAGGGATCGGCCGAGAGGCCTGCGACGCGGCGCAAAGGGTCCGTGGAGTTGAGGCGCGGCCAGGCGACGGTGCCGCAGGCGGACAAGATGCTCCTGGATGCGGACGACTCCGGAGGATTCACCCGCACCGACCCGTGGCGTGTCCTGCGCATCCAGAGCGAGTTCGTCGAGGGATTCGGCACGCTCGCCGATCTCGGGCCCGCCATCAGCGTCTTCGGATCCGCACGCACGGCACGCGACTCGTCCTTCTACGCCATCGGCGAGGAGGTGGGCCGGAGGCTCGTCGGGTCCGGCTTCGCCGTCATCACCGGCGGAGGTCCGGGCGCCATGGAGGCGGCCAACAAGGGGGCCTGCGAGGCGGGCGGTACCTCCGTGGGCCTGGGGATCGAGCTGCCCTTCGAGCAGGGCATGAACGAGTGGGTGGACCTCGGCATCAACTTCCGGTACTTCTTCGCCCGCAAGACGATGTTCGTGAAGTACGCGAGCGGCTTCGTCGTGCTGCCGGGCGGTTTCGGCACCCTGGACGAACTGTTCGAGGCGATGACCCTCGTGCAGACGGGCAAGGTCACGTCCTTCCCGATCGTGCTCGTCGGCGTCGCGTACTGGCAGCCTCTGCTCGACTGGATCCACGGCACGCTGCTGGCCGAGGGGACCATCTCCGAGAAGGACCTCTCGCTGCTGCAGCTCGTCGAGACGGCCGAGGAGGCCGTTCGGATCGTCGCCGCCTCGGCCGGGCACGACCACCCCGCCTGAGCCGCAGCGTCCCGGATCCCGGAGCCGGAGCCGGCCGCCGGGTCGACTCTGGCACCATTGCGGTGTGACTATCTTCCTGGTGATCCTCGCCATCCTGCTGGTCGGCGGGACCGCCGTCCTCGCCTCGGGTCGACCGCTGCCCGCCTCCTTCCGGCGCCTCGCGGTGGGCATGCGGGCGGGGTCCGCCGGCGGGTCCGGGCCGGTCGTGTCCGCCGGGCCGGAGGAACTCGCGGCACGCCGGGACGGGCTCGGCCTCGTGGAGCCCGTGGCCTCCCTCCCGCCCGTCCTGCTGCCGGAGAGCCCCTCGGCGCAGGACGTCGACGCCGTCCGCTTCGGCCTCGGGCTCCGCGGATACCGCATGGACCAGGTGGACGAGGTCCTCGACCGGCTGGCCGGGGCGCTCGACGAGCGGGACGCCGTGATCGCAGGGCTTCGCTCGCAGCTCGCCGGGCGGGATGCAGGGCGGGATACAGGGCGCGATGCACGGCGGGATGCAGGGCGCGATGCACGGAGGGATGCAGAACAGGAGACCGGACAGCGCGCCGGGCAGCGCGCCGGGCAGGACACGGGATGGTGAGCGGCGCGGTCCCGGGCTCGGACGGCCGCCTGCGTTGCGGCTGGGCGGTCGCCAGTGCGGACTACGAGCGGTATCACGACGAGGAATGGGGCCGGCCGGTCGAGGGTGAGGCGGCGCTCTTCGAGCGGCTGAGCCTCGAGGCCTTCCAGTCCGGGCTGAGCTGGATCACGATCCTGCGCAAGCGGGACGCCTTCCGCCGTGCCTTCGCCGGCTTCGACCCGGTGGCCGTCGCGGCGTTCGGGCCCGACGACGTCGAGCGGCTCCTGGCGGATCCGGGCATCGTCCGGAACCGTCAGAAGATCGAGGCCACGATCGCCAATGCGCGGGCACTGCTCACCCTTCCGGAGGGCACCACGCTCGCGTCCGTCCTCGAGGACCACCGGCCGCCGCCGCGCCCGGCGCCCGCCGACCTCTCGGAGGTCCCCGCCATCACCGCCGAGAGCACGGCCCTGGCCCGCGAGCTGAAGCGGCTCGGCCTCCGCTTCGTCGGCCCCACGACGGCATACGCGATGCTGCAGGCCACGGGCTACGCCGACGACCACCTCCGCGGCTGCTGGGTCCGCTCCGGCCGCGACGCCGGGGCGCCGGCGATCGCCGGCGGCGGTCCACCGTCGTGAGCCGCATCGGCGCGGCCAGGACCCGCCGGACGCCGTCCCCTGCGTCCTCCTCCGCCCTGGCGGCCAGGCTCTCCGCCGTGCACTGGTCCCTGCAGGTGCTGGCAGTCTTCCTCGCCGGCCGCCTCGTCTCCACCGCGATCCTCCTGGTCGCCGCCGCACGCCAGGGCCCGAGCCCGTGGTCCGGCGCGGCCCCCGGCTACGGCACGTTCATCAACTACTGGGACAGCGGCTGGTACGAGCGCATCTTCACGGAGGGCTACCCGTCCGAGCTGCCCCGGGACGACGCGGGCGTCGTCAGCCACAACCAGTGGGCGTTCTACCCCCTCTTCCCGACACTGGTCCGGCTCCTCGACGCCGGCACCGACCTCGGCTGGGGGATCCTCGCGCCCGTGGTCGCGGTCGCGGCCGCGGCGGGGGCCTCCCTCGTGCTCTACCGGCTCTTCCGTCTCCGCGCCGCCCACCGGAGCGCGCTCGCGGGGGTCGCCGTCGTGTCCTTCGCCCCCGTGGCCGTGATCCTCCAGGTGCCGTACGCGGAGTCGCTGCACCTGCTGCTGCTCTCCTCCTCGCTCTACCTCGTGGCGACACGGCGCTACTACGCGGCGATGCCCGTCGTCGTGCTGATGTGCCTGGCACGGCCGGCGGGGGTGCCGTTCGCGATCGCGGTGGGCATCCTGTTCGTCGCGGCCCTCTGGTCCGCCCGCCGCCCGGGGGCGGACCCGGCGCTCCGGCGGGCGGTGCTCCCGCTCTTCCTGCTCGGCGTCGTCTCGTCCCTCGCCGCCGTCGCCTGGCCCGGGATCGCCTGGGCGGTCACGGGGCAGCGCGACGCCTACGTGGCCACCGAGACGGCCTGGCGCGGCGAGCCGCTCGCCCCGTTCGTCCCGTGGTTCGACGCGCCCGCCGCCGTGCTCGGCCCGGCGGCCGCGGTCCTCGTCGTCACGGCCCTCGTGATCGGGGTCGCCGCGCTCTTCCTGACGCCGGCGGTGCGCTCCCTCGGGCTGGTGGCCGGCGCCTGGTGCGCCGGGTACCTGCTGTACCTCGCCGCCTTCTGGGACCCGCAGTCCAGTACGTGGCGCATCCTGACGCCGCTGTTCCCGCTCGCCCTCGCGGTCGCGACCGTCGGCCGGGGCCGCATCCTCTGGGTGGTGCTGCCGGTCTCCCTGGTGCTCCAGTTCCTCTGGGTGGACCGGCTGTGGGGCTGGACGCCCACCGGGCCGGACGGGGATTATCCACCCTGAGTGTGATCCACGCCGCACCCGAATTAGCAGGAGCAGCACTTGTGCTGAATAATGATGGTGATGACGTGCACCGCCGGACCCTTCATCGGATGCCGGATCGGGGCACTGTTTACTGTCGCGCTACCGCTGGTCGCGGTCGCGCCCTGTTGAAAGGGACACCCCCATGGCTGCCATGAAACCGCGAACCGGCGATGGACCGATGGAAGTCACCAAGGAGGGGCGCAGCCTCATCATGCGGGTGCCGATCGACGGCGGCGGCCGCCTCGTCGTCGAGCTGAACGCCGAAGAGGCGGGCAAGCTCAAGGACTGCCTGCTCACCGCCACCAACTAGGCAGCGCGCTCAGGCGCGCTGCTTGACCGCCAGGAGGAGTCCGGTCCCGGTCGGCAGGAGCGCCGACACGAGTGCCTCGTTCTCCCGGATCGTCCTCCCGATCTGTCGCAGCGTGTTGGTCGACTGCTCGCGCACGGCCGGCTCCGCCACGCGGTCCTGGTCCAGCGCGTCGTTGACGATCAGGATGCCGCCGTCCTTCAGCAGGCGCGTGGCCTGTTCCACGTACGCGGGTAGGCCCGGCTTGTCCGCGTCGATGAACACCAGGTCGTAGGCCCGGTCGGTGAGCCGCGGCAGTACGTCCGCGGCGCGCCCGGAGATGGTCCGCGTACGGTTCGAGGGGATCCCCGCCTCCGCGTAGGCCTCACGCGCTGCGCGCAGGTGATCGACGTCGGAGTCGATGGTCGTCAGCACGGCGTTGCGGCCGAGCCCCCGCAGCAGGCATACGCCCGAGACCCCTGCGCCGGCGCCGACCTCCACGGCGGTGGTGGCCTTCGAAGCGGCCGCGAGCACCGTGAGGGCAGCGCCGACCGCGGGCGTCACGGGCGCGACACCGAGCTCGTGGGACCGGTCACGTGCGCGGAGCAGCACGTCGTCCTCGTCCGGGAGTCCTTCCGTGTAGGACCAGCTGCTGTGTTTGTCGGCGGCCATGGGCGTCCGTCCTGTCGTTCGCGGGAATCGTGCGGGCTGTGGTGCGGGAAGTGGTGCGGGCTGTGCTGCGGGAGCCCCGCGTCAACACTACTGTGCGGCGCGCCCCTCCTTCCATGCGGCGGTCCGGCGGGAGCGCGCGAGGGTAGCGCATCCGCCCGGTGGGGCCCCGCACAACACGCGGGGTGCTGCCAGCTCGCTCCCAGCTTCGTGGGAAAGACTTTTCCTTCGGGACATCCGGTGTACGTGCTGTCCCGAATCCCCCGTACCACGGCTCGTGCCCCAGCAGGAGCAGGGGCCGGTCCGGGATCCGCGGCGAGAAGGGGTACATGATGTCCAGCGTCAAGGCGGCACGCGCCGCGATGGAGACGGTCGCCGAAGCGGACGCTCCCATCCTCGATGAGCACGGCGATCCGTGGGTCGCACCGTCCTGGGAGGAAGTCGTCACCACGTACTCGCCCAAGGTCTACCGTCTCGCCTACCGGCTCACCGGCAACCGGTTCGACGCCGAGGACCTCACGCAGGAGGTCTTCGTCAGGGTGTTCCGGTCCCTCGCCAACTTCAAGCCCGGCACACTCGACGGCTGGCTGCACCGCATCACCACGAACCTCTTCCTCGACCAGGCCCGGCGCAAGACCCGGATCCGCTTCGACGGACTTACGGAGGAGGCGGAGAGCCGCCTGCCCAGCAAGCACCCCGGGCCCGAGCGCAGCTTCGAGTTCAACAACCTCGACATCGACGTGCAGGCCGCCCTGGAGGAGCTGCCCCCGGACTTCCGTGCCGCCGTCGTGCTCTGCGACCTCGAGGGCCTCGCCTACGACGAGGTGGCGCAGGTGCTCGGCGTCAAGCTCGGCACCGTCCGGTCCCGTATCCACCGCGGACGCACGATGCTGCGGGAGAAGCTCGCCCACCGCGATCCGCGCCGGTCCGGCGGGAACGCCGCCACCCTCGGAGTCCCGCGGATCGCCGGCCTGGGCTAGGAACGATGCTTCATCCCCATCGTTCGCTCCAGGACCTCGTGGACGGCGAGCTGTCCGACCGCCGCCGCATCGCCGTGGAACGGCACGTCTCCCGCTGCGCCTCGTGTGCAGCGGCCGTCGCACGCCTCCGGAGTCTCAAGAGCGCCCTGCTGGGCCTCCGGAACCCCGCGCCGGACCCCGAGTTCCAGCAGCGGCTCCTCTCGCCGCTCCTCGATCCCGCAGCGTCGCCCGGCGGGTCATCCGCAGGGCCGCGCGAGGCGCGCACCGGGTCCAGCGCCGCCTTCGTCCGCGCGCACCACGAGCGCACGGCACCGCGTCGTCGCCATCGGACGCTCGTCCTGGCAGGCAGCTCCGCCGTCGTCGCGACCACCATGCTCGCCGGTGCGTACGTCGTCGGTTCCGAGGCCGGTACCGTGCCCGAGGGTGTCCGGGGGTCCACGGCGCTGCGCGCCGGCTGGGATTCCGTGGCGCCGCGCACACCCACCTACCTCGACACCGCGCAGCTCGAGACGCTGCGGGCCGGCGGCTGGTACTGTCCGGAGCTCGAGTCGCTCGGGTTCACGCTCCACAGCGCCGAGGGCATCACGGTCGGCGGCAGGCCCACCCTCGAGCTGGTCCTCGAGAACGACGGCGACACGGTCACCGTCTACGAGCAGCGGAAGGTCGGGGACGCCGGGAGTGCCGGCGAGCCGCCCCTGAACGCCGTCACGGGCAGTGCCGTGACCACGGACGGGTTCGAGCACGTGGGCGGCGCCGACCGGGACATCTGGGTGCGCTCGGGCCGGCCGTGGCAGGTGGTCCTCGACAGCCCCACGGTCACCTACACCGTGGTCTCGGACCTGCCGGCCGCCGCGATGCCGCAGACCCTCAACCAGCTCGTGGCGACAGAGCACGCCCAGCTGTTCCTGGCACCGCAGGGCCAGGAGGATTCGATGATGGAGCGGATCATCCGCGGCCTCTCCCGGATCACCCACCAGGGCGGCTAGGGAGAGGAGTCCAGGTGGCCGCCGGGGAACGCGGCGATGAACCGTCGATGGCCCCGCTGTCCGGGCGTCCGTGGGGTCCCGGGGGAATGTGTTCGGCGTGAGCCGGGAAGGTAGTCTTTTCACGTGTTGGGAATCAACGGCCTCGAACTCGTGGTCCTGGCGATCATCGCCGTCGTGGTGCTCGGCCCGGAGCGACTTCCGGAGTACGCCGCACAGCTCGCGCGGCTCGTGAAGGGACTGCGGCGCATGGCCACCGGCGCGCGGGAGCAGCTGCGGGAGGAAGTGGGCCCGGAACTCGACGAGGTGGACTGGCGCAAGCTGGACCCCCGCCAGTACGATCCACGCCGCATCATCAAGGAGGCCCTCCTCGACGACATCGAGGACGTCTTCAAGCCCGTGAGCCCCAACGCGCCCAAACCCGCGGTCGCCGTTCCCGCAGCCGCCGCGGTCGCCGTCTCCCGCCCCGCCGTCCAGGTGCCGATCGGCCCCCGCCTGGGAGCCGGCGATCCCGCGCCCTACGACCGCGAAGCGACCTAGGCCGGCCCGCGCGTCCCGGCCGGAGCCGTCTCAGCGGACACGGACGGGAAGCTTCAGGCCCTCCAGGCCACGCGGACGGCGCGCCAGCGCCGACGCCATCGTCACCAGCTCCTGACGCGCCCTCGAGTCCGCGGTGCCCAGCACGAGGGGGACACCGGCGTCGCCGCCCTCCCGCAGCGACACGTCCAGCGGGATGCTGCCGAGCAGGGGGATGTCCGCGTCGAGCGTCGACGACAGGCGCGCGGCCACGGTGCTCCCGCCGCCCGCACCGAACAGTTCGAGCCGCCCGCCGTCCGGCAGCTCGAGCCACGACATGTTCTCGATGACCCCCGCCACCCGCTGCCCCGTCTGGGCGGCCATGGCGCCGGCCCGCTCGGCCACGTCCGCGGCGGCGCTCTGCGGCGTGGTGACCACCAGGAGTTCGGAGGCGGGCAGCAGCTGCGCCACGGAGATGGCGATGTCGCCGGTGCCCGGCGGCAGGTCGAGGAACAGGACGTCCAGGTCGCCGAAGTACACGTCGGTGAGGAACTGCTCCAGTGCCCGGTGCAGCATGGGTCCGCGCCAGGAGACAGGCTGGTTGCCCTCCACGAACATGCCGATCGAGATGACCTTCACCCCGTACGCCACGGGCGGCAGGATGAGCTCGTCCACACGCGTGGGCTGCTGCGTGATGCCCATGAGGGCGGGCACGGAGAAGCCGTGGACGTCCGCATCCACGATCCCCACCCGCAGCCCCTGCGCGGCCATGGCGGCAGCCAGGTTCACGGTCACGCTGGACTTCCCCACACCGCCCTTGCCGCTCGCGACGGCGTATACGCGCGTGAGCGACGACGGCTCGTTGAAGGGGATGCCGCGTTGCCCGCCGGCACCCCTGAGGCGTTCCTTCAGCGCATCCCGCTGCGCCTGGTCCATCACGCCGAGCTCCACCTCGACGCGCTCCACGCCGTCGACGCGCGAGAGAGCCGCCTCGGTGTCGGCGGTGATGGAGTCACGGAGCGGGCACCCGGCGATGGTCAGCAGTACCCGGACGCGGACCGTCCCGCCCTCGACGGTCACGGACCCGAGCATCCCGAGCTCGTCGATGGGCCGGCGCAGCTCCGGGTCGATCACCGTCGAGAGGGCGGCACGGACGGCGGCCTCGGCGGGCAGGTCGTGGTTCACCGGGACGGTTTCCTCCCGGTGGGCTGCACCTTCGGCAGCGTCACGGTGTTGTCGGACGGCTTGCGCGGCTTGCGCTTCTGCAGGGTCAGTTCCTGCCCGTCGGTCGTCTCGAGCAGCTCTTCGAGGATCGACCGGAGTTCGGACCGCACATAGTCGCGTGTGGCGACCTCGCGGAGCGCGATGCGGAGGTCCGCGATCTCGCGCGTCAGGTACTCGGTGTCGGAGAGGTTCCGCTCGGCCCGGTGGCGGTCCTCCCGCATGGAGACACGGTCACGGTCGTCCTGGCGGTTCTGCGCGAGCAGCAGCAGGGGCGCGGCGTAGGAGGCCTGGAGGGACAGCATCAGGGTCAGTGCCGTGAACCCCAGTGCTGCGCTGTCGAAGCGCAGGTTCTCCGGCGCGACGGTGTTCCAGGTCAGCCAGACCGCGACGAAGACCGTCATGTAGAAGAGGAACTGCGGGGTGCCCATGAAGCGTGCGATGTTCTCCGTGCCGCTGCCGAACCTGTCCGGGTTTGGCCGCAGGCGCGGCAGGAAGCGCTTGCGCGCCTCGCGCGGCGTGTCGAGTCCGCGTGAATTCGATCGGATCTTCTCAACCACGGCGGTCACCTCGTTTCGGTACGGCTGTGTCGTCCTGTGCGCGCCAGTCGTCGGGCAGCAGGTGGTCCAGGACGTCGTCGACGGTCACGGCACCCACGAGCCTGCCGTCCGTGTTGACGACCGGCAGGGAGTTCAGGTTGTAGGTGGCGAGGATCCGCGACACCTCGCTGACGTTCGCCTGGTCGCCGACCGCCTCGAGGTCCGTGTCGATGATGTTGCCGAGCGGCTCCGGCGGCGGATAGCGCAGCAGCTGCTGGATGTGCACGACGCCGAGGTAACGGCCCGTGGGTGTCTCGAGGGGCGGGCGGCACACGAAGATCGAGGAGGCGAGGGCGGGCGTCAGCTCCTCCCGGCGCACGTGGGCGAGGGCCTCGGCGACCGTGGCCTCCGGGGGGAGGATCACGGGCACCGTGGTCATGAGGGAACCCGCCGTGCCCTCCTCGTACTCGAGGAGGCGGCGCACGTCCTCGGCGTCGTCGGGCTCCATGAGCTGGAGCAGCTCCTCCTTCTGCGCGTCGGGCAGTTCGTTGAGGAGGTCCGCGGCGTCGTCGGGGTCCATCTCCTCGAGCACGTCCGCTGCGCGTTCGCGCGTGAGGGAGGTGAGGATCTGGACCTGGTCGTCGTCGGGCAGTTCCTGCAGGATGTCGGCGAGCCGGTCGTCCTGCAGCTCGCCCGCCACCTCGAGGCGCCGCTTGTCGTTCATCTCGTGCATCGCCTCGGCGAAGTCGGCGGGCTTGAGATCGTCGTGCTGTGCGACGAACTGCGTGGCGCCCTGCGGCTCGTCGGTGGTGCCGTGGAAGGCGTCGAGCCAGTTGATGATGAGGCGTTCGCCGCCGCGGCGCAGCCCACGCAGGGGGGACGCCGCGCCGCCCCGGCGCACGAACAGCTGGGAGACGTGCCAGTCACCGGCGCGGTTGCGTTCCATCGCGATGTCCTCGACGACGGCGCTGCCGCTGCCGTCGCGGAGGGTGAGCCGGCGGTCGAAGAGCTCGGCGACGACGAGCATCTCGGCGCCGCGCTGCTCGAAGCGGCGGAGGTTCACCAGCCCGGTGCAGATGATCTGGGACGGATCCATCGACGTGATGCGTGTCATCGGCACGAAGACGCGCTTCTTGCCGGGAACCTCGACCACGAGACCCACCACCTGCGGGGCCTTGGTGGGGCCACGGTCGAGCACGACGGCGTCCCGCAGGCGGCCCAGGCGGTCACCGAGGGGGTCGAACACATCGAGGCCCAGCAGGCGGGCCACGAACACGCGGGTGGGGTTGGTAGTCACTGCTCTAGGCTATCGGCCCGGAGGGACTCGCACGGCATCGCGTCCAGGCGGTGGGCGGCCTCCCGGCGGCGCAATCCCGGGCGACCCGGCCGAACCCTCCCGCGGTCGCGGGCGTTAGGCAAGAATGGACACCATGTCGACACCACCACTTGGAACCACTGCCTCCCGCGATCTGGGCCGGGTGCTGCCCACGGGCGAGACCATCGGCCGGTACACGAGCTACCTCGATGCCCAGAAAGCCGTGGACTACCTCGCGGACAACAAGTTCGCCGTCCAGCGCGTGGCGATCATCGGCAACGACCTGAAGACCGTCGAGCGCGTCACGGGGCGCCTGAGCTACCCGCGGGTGGCGCTCGCGAGCGCCGCGACGGGAGCCTGGTTCGGTCTCTTCGTCGGACTGATCCTGAGCCTGTTCGCCGGGAGCGAGTCGGGGATCACCATCTCCTCCTCGATCGCGCTGGGCGCCATCTTCTGGCTGCTCTTCGGCGTCCTGACCTACACGTTCCAGCGTGGCCGGCGTGACTTCACCTCGACGAGCCAGGTCGTGGCGACGAGCTATGACGTGATCGTGGAGCCTGGTCTTGCCGGGGAGGCCCGGCGCCTCCTGCAGCAGCTGCCCATGAACGGGCAGGCGCAGCACCCCGGCGGTGCTCCGGCGGGCTGGGGACAGGCTCCCGGCCAGGTCCCGGGCCAGGCCCCGCAGCAGATGCCCGGACAGGGCGCGCAGGCGGCGCCCGAGCGCCCCGCGGGCTGGAACGATCCCTACGCCGGTCAGCAGGGTCAGCAGGGTCAGCAGGGTCAGCAGGGCCAGCCGGGTCCGCAGCAGCCCGGCACGGCCGAGGAGCAGACCGCGGGGCCGGGCACCACGGGCCCGCGGCGGGGCCAGTTCCCCGACCTGCCCGACGGCCGGCCGCAGTACGGCGTGCGCGTCGACGAGCCGCAGGCGGTCGCCTCCTCGGCCGAGGCACCGGGGACTCCGGCCGGGACCGCGGCGGGGACCGGGGGCACGGCTGGGGGCACGGCTGGGAACACGGCCGCAGGCGACTCCTCGGACGACCACCCCGGCAGCCACGGCTCCTCCGCGGCGGGCGGGCCGCGCTAGCACGCTCCGGACACGGGAAGGCCGGGCCCCGACGGGTCCCGGCCTTCCGTGTTCCTGCCTGCCGTTGCGGCGCGGCCGCCGACGGCGGAGCGCTACTCGCCGGTGCTGCCCCAGATGCCCGCCATCCAGGTCTCGACGTCGTCGGGGCTGCGGGGGAGTGCTGCGCTGAGGTTCACGGGGCCGTCGGCGGTCATGAGGATGTCGTCCTCGATGCGGACGCCGATGCCCCGGTACTCCTCGGGGACGGCGAGGTCCTCGGCCTTGAAGTAGAGACCCGGCTCGATGGTGAACACCATGCCCTCGGTGAGGATGCCGTCGAGGTACAGCTCCCGCCTGGCCTGCGCGCAGTCGTGGACGTCCATGCCGAGGTGGTGGCTCGTGCCGTGCGGCATCCAGCGGCGGTGGTGCTGGCCCTCGGGCGCCAGGGCCTCCTCGAGGGAGACGGGCAGGAGCCCCCAGCTGTCGAGGTTCTCGGCGAGGACGGTGACGGCGGCCGCGTGGACGTCGCGGAATTTGCGGCCCGGCTGTGCCGCGGCGAAGCCCGCGTCGGCGGCGTCGAGCACCGCCTGGTAGATCCTGCGCTGGGTCTCCGAGTACCGGCCGGTGACGGGGAGGGTCCTCGTGATGTCGGCGGTGTAGAGGCTCTCGGCCTCGACACCGGCGTCGAGCAGGAGGAGGTCCCCGGCCCTCACCTGGCCTGTGTTGCGGATCCAGTGGAGCGTGGTGGCGTTGTTGCCCGATGCGGCGATCGTGTCGTAGCCGAGGTCGTTGCCCTCCTCGCGTGCCCGGGTGAAGAACGCCCCTTCGACGACGCGCTCACCGCGCGGGTGCGTCAGGGCGCGGGGGAGTGTCCGGACCACTTCGTGGAAGCCGTTGACGGTGGCGGCGACGGCGGCCTCCATCTGCTCGATCTCCCAGGGGTCCTTGATGAGCCTGAGCTCGGAGAGGGCCTCGGCGAGCACGGCGTCGAGGGCGTCGGCCTGCTCGAGGTCCACGCCCGTGTTGATCCGGGAGGTGTCCACCAGCGCGTCCGCGTTGAAGTCGACCTCGCGGAGCAGGCGGATGCTGACACCGCCGATCGAGGAGACCCCGGCGTCCTTCGTGATGGCCACCTCGAGCTCGGCCAGGTCGGCGGTCTCGAGGTCGAGCTGGGCCCTGAGCTGCGCCATGGACAGTCGCTGGCCGATCCAGAACTCGCCGTAGCGGGCGTTCGCGTAGAACTCGGCGCTGTCGCGTCCGGCGAGCTCACGGAAGTACAGCGTCGCCGTGTGGTTGCCGCCGCTGTCGCCCGTTCCCGGGTCCACGGGTTCGAGGACGAGCACGGCGTCGGGCTCGTGGTCGAGGCCGAGTCCGGTGAGGTGTGCGAAACCGGAGTGCGGGCGGTACCGGTAGTCCGTGTCGTTGGAGCGGACCTTGAAGGGGCCGGCGGGGATCACGATGCGCTCGCCGGGGAACCGGTCGGAGACGGCCCGGCGACGGCGGGCCGCGTGCTCCGCGACGGGCGCGGCGGACGGGAGGTCGTCCGAGACCGGCGCCCAGCTGCCGGCCATGAACGCCTTGAAGGCCTCGGAGTCGGGCCGCTGCGAACGGTTCTCGTTGCGGTCGGACAGCGGCTGGCCCTCCGGTGCGTCGATGGGGAAGTCGGATGCGGGTGCGGTGTCGTCGGTGCTCACCCCGCCATCGTCCCACCATCGCCGGGGGTCGTGAAAGTCCGGGATCGGAGTTAGTTTAGGAACTAATACATCCTTCACCCCCACACGCACAGGAAGGCGGACCCGTGGCCACGCTCGCGGTTTTCGGCGGCTCCGGCAGGACCGGGCGCCTCGTCATCGACCAGGCTCTCGAGGCCGGGCACGCCGTGCAGGACGAGCCATGCACCGGTACCTACCGCGTGGGCCGGGTCGGCGTCGACCCGGGCACCACTGTCGGACGCGCGGATCCCGCCGGGTTCCTCCTGCGGCAGGTCGACCACCGCTCCTTCACCCACCAGCTCCCTCTGGTCAGCGACTGATGCCCGCCGACCTCCCACGGGACGCGCTGCTCGCCGAGGCGATCGACACCATGGCATCGCTGACGAGGGACCTCGCGGCGGCGGGCCCGTACCCGTTCCGCGAGCGGCACCTCGGGCGGACCCGGATGAACGTGCTGTACCAGCTGTCGCGGACCGGCGGGCTGGGCATCGGGGCGCTCGCCGCCCTGCTCGACGTCACCAGCGGAGCGGTGAGCCAGCAGGTGGACCTGCTCAGGAAAGCCGGCCTCGTGACGGTCGACGTCGATCCCGCCGACGCGCGTGCGCGGATCGTGCGGCTGACCGACCAGGCGCACACGGAGGTCGCCGGGTACCAGCGCGGCTGGATCGAGGCCATCGCACCCCGTTTCGACGACCTGACCACGGACGAGGTCGCGGACCTCCGACGGCTCCTGTCCCTCGTCCGTCCGTCAGGCAGGACGACGCCATGAGGGTCGCGGAGGCGCACCGCCGGAGCGAGGGCGGGCAGGTGGCGGGCACGCTCGTCCTGGTGACCGGTGCGGCGCAGGCACCGGTGGCGGGGCCCGGGGGGCGCGGCGCGTAGATTGGATCCGGTGAGAATCGATCTGCACACCCACTCGAACGTCTCGGACGGCACCGAGGACCCCGACGTCCTGATCCGCTCGGCGGTCGCTGCAGGGCTCGACGTCGTCGCGCTCACCGACCACGACTCCACCGCCGGGTGGGAGCGGGCGAGGACCGCCGCGGACGAGCTCGGCCTCGGCTTCGTGCCCGGCATGGAGGTCTCCTGCCGCACGGACACCGGCATCAGTGTGCACGTGCTGTCCTACCTGCACGACCCCGCCCACGCCGGGCTGGCCGAGGAGATCGCGAAGTCGCGCTCTGCACGGCTGACGCGGGCACGGCGCATGGTCGAGCTGATGTCCGGCGACTTCCCGATCACCTGGGAGCTGGTGCAGCAGCACGTGACCGAGGGGGCCACGGTGGGCCGCCCGCACATCGCCGACGCGCTGATCGCCCTCGGGGTCGTGGAGACGCGCACGGAGGCGTTCGAACGCATCCTCACCGCGCGCTCGCCGTACTGGGTCAGCCACTACGCCCCGCACCCCGCGGCCGCCGTCGCGCTCATCCGGGAGGCGGGCGGTGTGCCGGTCTTCGCGCACCCGTCGGCGTTCAACCGCGGAGCCGTGGTGGGCGGCGCGGTGATCAACGAGATGATCGACGCCGGGCTGCTGGGCCTCGAGGTGGAGCACCGTGACAATCCCGAGGAGGCGCGCGTCGAACTGCGGAGGATCGCACGGGACCACGGGCTGCTCGTCACGGGATCCAGCGACTACCACGGCAGCGGCAAGCCGAACCTGCTGGGGGAGAACGTCACGTCGGAGGAGACCCTCGAGGCCATCATGTCGCTCGCGACCGGTACCGCTGCGCGCTAGACCCGGCGCGCGGCGGCCAGGGGCCCGGCAGGGCCCGACCGCCGGTCGCCGACCCGGAAGTCAGGTCCAGGGGGCGAGGCGCGCATGCATGACCTCGACGGCCTGCGGGTTGCGGTCCACGCAGACGAAGCGGCGGCCGAGCTTCCCGGCCACGGCCCCGAGGGTCCCCGAGCCCGCGAAGAAGTCGAGCACCCAGTCACCCTCACGGCTGCTGGCCGCGACGGCGCGCCGCAGCAGGCCCTCGGGCTTCTGCGTGGGGTAGCCGGTCTTCTCCCGCCCCGTCGGCGACACGATGGTGTGCCACCACACGTCGGTGGGCAGCTTGCCCAGGGCCGCCTTCTCCGCGGTCACGAGGCCCGGCGCCATGTACGGCTCCCGGTCCACCTCGTCACTGTTGAAGTAGTAGCCCGCGGGGTTCTTGACGTACACGAGGATGTTGTCGTGCTTCGCCGGCCACTTCCGCTTCGCCCTCGCGCCGTAGTCGTAGGCCCAGATGATCTCGTTCAGGAAGCACTCGCGCCCGAACAGGGCGTCCAGCATCACCTTCGCGTAGTGCACCTCGCGGTAGTCCAGGTGCAGGTACAGCGTGCCGTCGTCGGCCAGGAGCCGCCACGCCTCCGCGAGGCGGGGCCAGAGGAAGTCCCAGTAGTCCTCGAAGGCGTCGTCGTAGCTCGCGAGCATCCCCTTGACCGTCGAGTAGGACAGGCCCTTGAAGCCCACACGGTCCCCTTCGCCCTGCACAGCCCGCACCATGGAGGTCTGCTGGCGGCGCTGCACACGGCCCGTGTTGAACGGCGGGTCCACGTAGATCATCGTGAACGCCGCGTCGGGCAGGGTTGCGAGGTACTCCGCGTTGTCGGCGTGCACCACGAGATTGGCGCCGTCCGCACTCCACGGGGGAGGCGCGGACGGCGCAGGAAGCTCCGACACCGGGTGTCAGTCCTCCGTGCCGCCGGCAGGCTTCCCGACGACCTCGCCGTTGCGGCGGCGGGTCCGGCTGCGGCGCGGACGATCGCCCGACGGCGCCTCACCCTCGGGACGGCGACGGCGTGCGCCGCCCTCGGCCGTATCGACCGGAGCCGACGCGGCGGGCGAACCGGAGCCGCCGGAGCCGGCGCCGCCACGGCCGCGCGAACCCCTCGAGCCGTCGCCGGAGGCCGAGCCCGAACCGGAGCCGTCGCGGCGCGGGCCACCGCGTCCGCCGGAACGACCGCGTCCGCCGTCGTCGCCGTGCGCGCCGCCGCCGCGCTTGCCGGTCTCGCCGAGGTCCTCGAGGACCTCGGCCTGGATGCCGGCGAGCTTGCGGTCCTTGCGGGGCAGGCGTCCCTTGGTGCCCTCCGGGATGTCGAGGTCCGTGTAGAGGTGCGGGGACGAGGAGTAGGTCTCGACGGGCTCGGGCGTGTCGAGACCGAGCGCCTTGTTGATCAGGCCCCAGCGCGGGACGTCGTCCCAGTCCACGAACGTGACAGCCGTGCCCTTCTTGCCGGCGCGGCCCGTGCGTCCCACGCGGTGCAGGTAGGCCTTCTCGTCCTCGGGGCACTGGTAGTTGATGACGTGCGTGATGTCCTCGACGTCGATGCCGCGTGCGGCGACCTCGGTGGCGACGAGCACGTCGATCTTGTCACCGCGGAACGCCCGCAGCGCCTGCTCGCGGGCGCCCTGGCCGAGGTCGCCGTGGATGGCGCCGGCCGCGAAGCCGCGGTCGATCAGTTCCTCGGAGAGCTTGGCGGCGGTGCGCTTGGTCTTGCAGAAGATGATGGCGCGGCCACGGCCCCGGGCCTGCAGGATGCGGGCCACCACCTCGGCCTTGTCCAGGTTGTGCGCCCGGTAGATGACCTGGCGGATGTCCTTCTTGGTGATGCCCTCGTCCTCGGGATCCGCGGCCCTGATGTGCGTGGGCTGCGTCATGTAGCGGCGTGCCATCGCGATGACGGGGCCGGGCATGGTCGCGGAGAACAGGAGCGTCTGGCGCACCGGCGGCGTCGCGGCGATGAGGGTCTCGACGTCGGGCAGGAAGCCGAGGTCGAGCATCTCGTCGGCCTCGTCGAGCACCACGATCTTGACGTTCTTGAGCACCAGCAGCTTCTGCCGGTACAGGTCGATCAGGCGCCCGGGGGTCCCGACCACGATCTCGACGCCCTTCTTGATCGCCTCGATCTGGGGCTCGTACGCACGGCCCCCGTAGATGGTGACGATGCGCGCGTTGCGCTTCTTCGCCGCCGTCGTCAGATCGTTCGCCACCTGCACGGCGAGCTCGCGCGTCGGGACGACGACGAGGGCCTGTGGCGCGCCGGGCACCGGGAGTTTCTCGTAGTCGGCGTCATCGGGGCCCACGACGCGCTGGATCGCCGGGATGCCGAAACCGAGGGTCTTGCCCGTGCCGGTCTTCGCCTGGCCGATGATGTCGTGTCCGCCGAGGGCGATCGAGAGTGTCATCGCCTGGATGGGGAAGGGGTGGATGATGCCGGCGTCCGCGAGGGACTCGACGATGTCGGGCCGGACGTTGAAGTCGGCGAAGGTCTCGGGGACGGCCGCGTGCGGCTCCTCCGTGGTGACCAGCGTCTCCTCGACGTCGACGGCGTCGGCCGAATTGTCGGCGACGAGGTGGTGGGCGTCCGTCACCGGGGTATTGCCTGAGTTGATGTCGTGCACGTTCTACCGTTCATTCAGGCCCCGCGGCCGCTGAGGCTCGACGCCGGGATCGATTCATCCGGGGCGGAGCGTATCGGCGGGCGCCAGGGCGTCCAGTGGAAGCCGATCGCGGGCTTGCTACTGCGTGCGGGCTGCGAAGGAGGACCTGCGCCCGCGGGAACTCGGGATCGAGTAGGTACTGCGGGTTATCGGAGAGTGATAACGACCGGGCATCCATTACTACAGCCTCAAGCCTACCCTGCCCGCCTGCCGCCGGTGTCACCGGCGGCAGGCGGGTCGAGGCGTCCACTGGCAGGTGTCACCGCGGGCTGCGCGTGGGTGCATCGGGTGGCTTGACCTCGAAGCGCAGGCGACGGCGGGCGATATCGGCCTCCAGCAGCACCACGGTGACGCGCTCACCCGCCACCAGCTCGCCGTAGCACTTCGCCTCGAGCGGCGGCTCGGTGACCTGCACGGTCCCGGACAGGCGCGGGGCCTGCTTGCCGGGCGCGTCCTCGACGGCGGGTGGCGAGCCCTGCAGCACGACGGCGGAGAAGGCCTCCCCGATGCGGTTGCTCAGCAGTGCGGCCTGCACGGCGTCCATGGCGCCCGAATCGAGGCGGGATGCCGTCTGGTTCGAGGACGCCATGAGGGCGTTGAGGTCCGGGAGGGCCGACCGCACCCACCCGGGCACCTCCTCGCCCGCGCAGAGCGACGCGCAGATCACGAGGACGAAACGGTCCACGAGGCGCCGGAGGGGAGCGGTGGTGTGCGCGTACGGGGCCGCGATCGCTGACTGCACGACGGCGTCGGGCACCTCCCCGTCGAACGCGGTGTAGCCCGCGCCCCGGAAGAGCGACGCCGCGGCGTGCATCAGCGCGAGTTGCCGCGGGTCGGTGACGTCGAGCGTGCGCAGGAACGCGCCATAGGGCAGGCCCGCCGGCCAGGGGTGCTCGAGCGCCTCGGACTGGCGCCGGAACTTCGAGAGCGCGCCGTCGTCGGGCTCGGGCATGGTGCGCAGGATCCCGATGCCGCCGTCGATCATCATGCGGGCCGCGGCCATGCCGGTCATGAGGGAGATCTGCGCGTTCCAGTCCTCGCAGGGCAGGGCGGGCTCCGTGACGATCCCGTAGCTCTCGCCGTCGTGCGTGATCTCCTGGCGGGGCAGGTTGAGGCTCGCGCCGCCGCGGTCGAGCTCCTGCTGGATCCGGCGTATCCCGATCTCCCGCAGGAGGGTGAGCTGCTCGTCGGCGGTACCGGCGTCGATCTCCGCCTGCACCTGCGCGTACGTGAGTTGGCGCCGGCTGCGGACGACGGCGCGGCCGACGGTCACCGACTGCACGACCGCCTCGCCGTCGAGACGGAAGTGCCAGACGAAGGCGGGGCGGTCGGCGTCGGGGAGGAGGCTTGCGGCGTCCTCGGAGATGACCTCCGGGTGCAGCGAGATCCGTCCGTCCGGTGCGTACAGGGTCTGCCCGCGCAGTCGAGCCTCCGCGTCGACGGCGCCGCCGGGCCGGACGAAGAGCGGCACGTCGGCGATCGCGTACCAGACCTCGTAGCCGGCGCCCGGGGCCCCCGTGCCGGTGCGCCCGAGATGCACGGCCTGGTCGAGGTCGGTGGAGCCCGGAGGGTCGATGGTGAGGAACGGCAGATCCCGCAGGTCCGTCTCCGGGAGGTCCAGGGCCGCTACGGCGTCCCGGGCCTCCGCGAGGACGTCCTCGGGGAAGTCCTCGCGGACCTCGAGTTCCTCACGCAGGGCACGCAGCGACTCCGTGAGGCGCTGCTGGGACTCGCGGTCCCTGAGATCCATATGCTGTGCGGGCACACGCCTTACGGTAACGCACGTCACAGACATCGGGGATGCCCCGGCCGCCGGGACCCGGGGGTTGCTAGGACTCCCGGGCGCGGAGCGAGTCGACGGCCTTCAGGACGCGGCGTCCACGCGTGTCGGCGCCCTTCGCCTGCTCGATCGGCAGGACGAGCGCCTTCCGCCGGCTGACGGACAGGGCGCCGAACGCCGCGACGAGTGCGGGATCGGCCGAGAGGGCGACGGCGAGATCCTCCGGCACGTCGACCGTCCGCTCCTCACGGTCCAGGGCGAGGTCCACCGTGACCGTCTGGTGTGCTGCCAGCCCTGCGCCGTTCCGGTGCTCGGCGCTGACGGGGATCATCGCGCGGCCGTTCATCGACCCGACGGTGGTGCGGAAGGTGTAGTCACCGAGCGTCACCGTCACTGCCGGGCGCCTGCCGCCGCCGAGCGCCGTCAGCACCTCCTCGGGCACCTCGATGCCCGTCGCCGTGCGGCCCGCCAGTTCGAGGACACCCGAGAACTCCATGCGATCCTGCCTTCCGTCGGGCCCGTGGCCCGGGTCTGCGATGATCCGTCCGGCGCGCGTGGTGCGTCGGGCCGGGACCGAGCATAGACGGGCGACGGCGGTGCGCAACAGATCGCGACGCCGCACGACCGGTTGCCGCGCCCCGGGGAGTGCGTACTCTTAGCAGAATGAACAACGGCTCCACCGACAGCACGGCCCTCTCGGCGACCCCCCGGGACCGCACCGTTCCCGAGGCCCCGGAGGACCCGCTCGCCAACCCCCTCTACGCGCGCTTCGTCACCGATCTGCTCGGCATCGTCGCCTACGGTGAGCTGTCCGGATTCGAACGGCTGTCCTCCGACGCCCGGTTCTCGCCCACCCTCACGGACCGCGCAGGCCTGGGCCGGCTGGCCGTGCAGGAGTTCGAGCACTTCGAGCTGGTGGCCGCGTTCCTCGCGGACCTCGGCATCACGATCGAGGACGCCATGGCACCGTTCCAGGCGTCCATCGACGCCTTCCACGAGCGGACCCGCCCCGGGGACTGGTACGAGTCCCTCATGAAGGCCTATGTCATCGATGCCTTCTCCGGCGATTTCTACCGGTCGCTCGCCGACAGCTTCGACCCGCGCACCCGCGAACTCATCAGTGCCATCGACACAGGGGACGGCGCGGCCCATCTGCAGCGCCGTCTGAAGGAGGCACTGTCCGACGATCCGCGGCTCGCCTCACGCCTGGCGCTCTGGGGCCGGCGGCTGGTGGGGGAGGCCCTGACCCAGGCGCAGCGCGTGGGGATCGAGCGCGAGTACCTCGCGGGGCTCCTCTTCGCGAACGAGCCGGACCACACGCAGCACACCACGGCGCTCTTCGCGCAGCTCACGCGGAACCACTCGCGGCGCATGAGCGCCCTCGGGCTCACCGCCTAGGCGGACCGTCCGGGACGGAGGCCCGGCGCCTGTCGCCGGAACGCAGAAGACCCGCGACCGGCGGCGCAGACCGCCGGGCACGGGTCCCGGAGCGAGGGGGAACGTCCTGGGCTAGAGCGCCCCGAAGCCCACCCGGCGCGTCTCCTCGGCGCCGATCTCGACGTAGCCGAGTACCGACGTCGGGACGATCACCTGGCGCCCCTTGGTGTCCTTGAGGCGCAGCTCGGTGCCGCCGCTCATCGCCTGGGCCACGAGGTCGGCGATCGCGTCAGCGCTCTCGGAGGATTCGAGGATGATCTCGCGGTTGACGTTCTGGATACCGATCTTGACTTCCACGGCGTATGCCTCCTGTTGTATGGGCGTTCTACTGCTTCGAAAACTACCCTAGATCTCCTTGGGGAAACGGCTGATTCCGCGCCAAGCTAAACGGTAGACGAGCTCGGCCGCCGCATCGATGTCGAGGCTGCCCTCGGTCTCGAGCCAATAGCGCGCACTGACCTGGGCCATGCCCGCGAGCCCGCGGCCCAGGAGCGTGGCCTCCACCGTCGAGAGCTGCGTGTCGCCCGCGATCACCCCGGCGATGGCGCTCGCGAACTGGGCGTTGAACTCCTCGAGCCGGCTCCGGACGTCGGGCTCGTTGCCGATGTCCGATTCGAACACGAGCCGGTGCGCCTGGCTGTCCTGCGCGATGAACTGGAAATAGGCGCGCATGGTCGCGTGGACGCGCAGCTTGTTGTCGTCGGTGGAGCGCAGTGCGTCGACGAGCAGCTGCGTGAGTTCGGCGAGGTGCCCGTCGAGCAGCGCGAGATAGAGGTCCCGCTTGCCCGGGAAGTGCTGGTACAGCACCGGCTTGCTGACGCGGGCCGCCACCGCGATGTCGTCCATCGCTGCGCCGTGGTACCCGTTGCTCACGAAGACTTCCTGCGCGGCCGCCAGGAGCTGGCGCCGGCGCTCGTCCCGCGGCAACCGGACGGCTTTTCCTGCGGTGGTCGGTTCAGCACTCACGGACGGTGTTCCTCGGGCTCTGCGGGCGGGGGGCCCGCCCAGTTTACCCGCCGGTAGGCCGCGCGCCGCTGCTGCCGGGCAGGCCGATGCGTCACGCCGCACCGCGGGCCGCGGCCCCGCGGCGCCCGGTGGCACGGCACCGGCGGCGGGTTCTACCCTTGGGCATGACCGCTTTCCCGTCGTCCCTGCCGTCGTCCTTGCCGTCGTCCTTGCCGTCGCCGCAGGCTCCCCGGCCTGCTCCACCGACGCCACGCGTGCCCGGCAACCTGCCGCCGCTGGTCGAGGCGACGGGCAGCCTCTCGCAGGAGGAGACGCTCCGGTATTCGCGGCACCTCATCATCCCCGGCTTCGGCACCGACGCGCAGCTGCGCCTGAAGAACGCCCGGGTCCTCGTGATCGGCGCGGGCGGTCTGGGTTCGCCGGCGCTGCTCTACCTCGCGGCGGCGGGCGTGGGGACGCTCGGGATCGTGGACGACGACGCCGTCGAGCTCTCCAACCTGCAGCGCCAGGTCATCCACGGCATGCCCGATCTCGGCCGGTCGAAGGCGGAATCCGCCCGGGACAGCATCCTGGCGCTCAACCCGCTCGTGGACGTCGTCCTGCACGAGGAGCGGCTGGAGCGCGGGAACGCGCTGGAGCTGTTCGCCGGGTACGACCTGATCGTCGACGGCACGGACAACTTCGCCACGCGCTACCTCGTCAACGACGCCGCGGCGATCCTCGGCAAGCCGTACGTCTGGGGTTCCATCCTGCGCTTCGACGGCCAGGTGAGCGTCTTCTGGCAGGACCACGGCCCCACCTACCGCGATCTGTACCCGGAGGCGCCGCCACCCGGCTCCGTCCCGTCCTGCGCCGAGGGCGGGGTGCTCGGGGTGCTGTGCGGGCAGATCGGTTCGGTCATGGTCAACGAGGCCGTCAAGCTCATCACCGGCGTGGGCACCACGCTGCTCGGCAGGGTGCTGGTCTTCGACGCACTGGAGATGACCTGGCGGGACCTGCGGGTACGGCCCGATCCGGCCGCGCCCCGGATCACGGAGCTGATCGACTACGAGCAGTTCTGCGGCCTGCCGTCGCCCGCGGTCCCCGGGGTGTCGAAGGACTCGAAGGACACGAAGGACTCGGGCGACCCGTCCGTGCACAGGGCGGGCATCGAGGACAGGGCGGGCATCGAAGGTATCGAGGACGCCGTGCCGACCGTGTCCGTCGAGGAGCTCGCCGTGCTCCTCGCGGAGCGCTCGGCGGGCGTCGCGGACTTCGACCTGCTGGACGTGCGCACCCCGGAGGAGCACGCCATCGTGAGCATCGACGGTGCCGTGCTCGTGCCGAAGGACCTGATCCTGGACGGCGACGCCGTGATCGACGGCAGCAGGACGGTGTACGTCCACTGCAAGTCGGGTGTCCGGTCGGCCGACGTCGTCCGCTTCCTCCGCGGGCAGGGTCACCGCTCCGCCGTCTCGGTCGACGGCGGCGTCATTGAATGGGTACAGCGGATCGAACCGGCGAAGATGACCTACTGACCCACCCGGGTCCCGCGGGTCAGGCGCTCTGCGCAGGCCGTTCGTGGTCCACGGGGCAGGCGGCGCCGTCGGGGTGTGTGTGCGGGTGGGCGACCGGCACGACGTCGGCGGTGCCGGCGCGCAGGGGCTGCTCCGGCGCGGGCGCCTTCTCCGCGGGTGCCACGTCGATCCCGTAGAGGGCCTCCAGCGCGGCGGTGTAGTCGTCCGAGCGTCCCTCGGCGGCGAGCTCGCGGGCCCGGACGGTGGGGACGTGGAGGAGCTGGCGGACCATGCGGCGCAGCGCGAACTCGACCTCCTCGGCGGCGGCCGTGCAGCCGTGCTGGGCCCGGACGCGTTCCATCTCGGAGTCCAGGACCGATTGGGTGTGCCGGCGCAGCGCCACGATCGCCGCGTTCATGGCGCGGGTGGTCTGCTGCTCCTCGAAGGAGCGGGCGGCGTCGCGGACGAGGTCCCCGGCCTGGGCCAGGGCGTCGGCCTGCTCCTCGGGGGCGGCGGCGCGGACGGACTCGAGGGTGATGAGCTCGACGCCGGCGAGCGTCCCGACGGCGGGGTCGAAGTCGTGGCTCAGCGCGAGGTCGATGACGACGAGGGGTCGGTTGCTGCCCTGGCGGACCCGTTCGATGTCCGCGGCGTCGATCCGCGCATCACTGCCGCTGCAGCCGATGACGACGTCGGCACGGCGCATGGCGCCCGGCAGGTCGGCGGCCGTCACCGCGGTGCCGCCGCGCGAGGCGACGAAGGCCTCGGCGCGACCGGAGGAGGAGAAGACCGAGATGTCCGTGCAGCCCCGGTCCTTCAGCGCCGCCATGGTGGCGCCCGCGTAGGCGCCGGTGCCGAACAGCACGACGCTCTTGCGGGACCAGTCGGCGTCGGCGGAGAGATCGCCGGCGAGTTCGAGGGCGACGGAGACGATGGAGCGGCCGCGGCTGCCGAGCGCGGTCTGGGCGCCGACGTCCTTCGCGGTCTTCGAGGCGGCCTGGAACAGGCGGACGAGCCCGCCGCTCGCGGCCCCCGAGCCCTGCGCCTCGATGAGTGCGCGGCGCACCTGTCCGGCGATCTCGCGCTCGCCGATCACGGCGGAGTCGAGTCCTGCGCCGACGGCGAAGAGGTGCTCGGCGACGCCCTGGCCCGTGTGGGTCTCGAAGGAGGCGGAGACGGACCGCTCGGGGATGCCGGAATACTCGCTGATCGTCGACACGATCGCGGAGCGGGCGGCCTCGACGTCGTCCTCGGAGGGCGTCTCGGCGTAGATCTCGAAACGGTTGCAGGTCGCGAGGACGACGGCGCCGGACACGGCGCGGTCCTCGGCGAGCACGGCGGAAGGGACCTGGGGCGCCCCGACGCTGAGTCGGGCGACGGTTTCCAGGTCCACGTTCGAGTGAGTCGCAACAAGTGAAAGAAGTACCACAGCCCTTCGATCATACCGAGAACGAGCGCTCTCCACTGAATAGGCGATCCTTACCGGAGCTTGCCTTCCGCGAATTTCTGCGGGATCGTGCCCTCCCGTGCCCGGGGTGATCTTGCCCACGCGCCCCCGGGGCGGCGTGACTCCGGTTAACGCTCCGGCTGGATCTTCGGCAGAATCGGCGGTATGGACCTCGCCGCATCGCACCCGCTCGTCGACGGACGCACGTCCGGCTCGGCGCTCATCTCGGCCTACCGCGGGCAGGTGCCGCACCGACGGCCCGTGTGGTTCATGCGGCAGGCGGGCCGGTCGCTGCCCGAGTACCGGGCGCTGCGCGAGGGTACCGACATGCTCGCGTCCTGCCTCGACCCGGAGATGGCCTCCGAGATCACCCTGCAGCCCGTCCGCCGGCACGACGTCGACGCAGGCATCTTCTTCTCCGACATCGTCATCCCGCTGAAGCTCGCGGGCGTCGACGTCGACATCGTGCCCGGCGTGGGACCGGTCCTCGGCAAGCCCGTCCGGACCGCTGCCGATGTCGCCGCACTGCCCACCCTGACCGACGCGGCGCTCGATCCCATCCGTCAGGCGGTCTCCCTGACCGTGGACCAGCTGGGCAGCACGCCGCTGATCGGCTTCGCCGGCGCCCCGTTTACGCTGGCCGCCTACATGGTGGAGGGGCGCCCCTCGCGCGACCACCTCGGCCCCCGCACCATGATGCACGCCGATCCGGAGACGTGGCGTGCCCTGACCGACTGGGCCGCGGATGCGTCGGGGATGTTCCTGCGCGCACAGCTCGAGGCCGGAGCCAGCGCGGCGCAGCTGTTCGACTCCTGGGCCGGTTCCCTCGGCCTGGCGGACTACCGCCGCCACGTGGCGCCCGCCTCGCGCCGGGCGCTGGACCACGTCCGGGGCCTCGGCGCGCCCCTGATCCACTTCGGCACGGGCACCTCGGAGCTCCTGGTCGCGATGCACGAGGTGGGCGTCGACGTCATCGGCGTCGACTACCGCCTGCCCCTCGACGAGGCCAGCAGGCGCCTCGGTGGGACCGTCCCGCTGCAGGGCAACATCGACCCCGCCCTCCTGCCGGCGCCGTGGCCCGTGCTGGAGCGGCACATCCGCGAGGTGCTGGCAGCCGGCGCGTCGGCTCCCGGCCATGTGGTGAACCTCGGGCACGGCGTCCCGCCGGACACGGACCCCGACGTCCTGACGCGCGTCGTCGACCTCGTCCACTCCGTGGAGCCGTAGCCGTGGCGAGGGCCGCGGGCGGCGCAGGGGACGCAGGGCGGCACGAGGCAGGGCGCGACGAGGCGGTGGCCGGCCTCCCGGCGGCCGGACCGGCGCCGGAGCGGGCACGACGCCGGACGGTCGTGGTGATCGGCGGTGGCATGGGCGGACTCGTCGCCGCGCGGGCACTGCGCAGGCGCGGGCTGAACGTCACCCTGCTCGAGCGGTCCGGACGCTTCGGCGGCACCGTCGACGGGCGCTCCCTCGGTGGCTTCCAGCTGGACAGCGGCGCCGAGTCCTTCTCGACCCGCTCCGCCACCGTGCCGGCCCTCGCCGCCGAGCTCGGACTCGCCGACCGCATCGTCACCCCCGACGCGACCGGCGCCTGGGTGCAGCTCCCGGGCAGGGACCTCCGTACGTCGGCCCAGCCGCTGCCGAATTCCGGTGTCCTCGGCATCCCCGCCGATCCGGCCGACCCCGCGATCACCGCCGTCATCGGCCGTAGCGGGTCGCTGCGGGCCGCACTCGACAGGGTGCTGCCCGTCGGGGCGCTCGCGACGCGCGGCAGGGTGAGTCTCGGCGAACTCGTCCGCACGCGCATGGGGGAGGAGGTGCTCGCCCGCCTGGTGGCGCCCGTGGCGGGCGGCGTCTTCTCCGCCGACCCCGACGACCTCGACGTGGACTCCGTGGCACCCGGCCTCCGGGCGACCATGGCCCGCCTCGGATCCCTTGGGGCAGCCGCGGGGGCGCTGCGCACGGCGGCGCCGGCCGGCTCCGCGGTCGGCGGGCTCGCCGGCGGGATCGCCCAGCTGCGCGACGCCCTCGTCGCCGAACTCGTCGCGGACGGCGCCGACCTCAGGACGGGGGAGCAGGTGACCGGCCTCGCCCGATCCGCCACCGGCTGGACGGTGACGACGGAACACTCGAGCCTGACGCGCCGCATCCCGGCCGACGCCGTACTGGTCGCCACCGAGGGCCGGGCCGCCGTCGACCTCCTCGCCCCGGTGATCCCCGCCCTCGCGGCCGAGCGCCCCGACCCGGTGCCCGGCGTCGCGCTCGTGACCCTGATCGTCGACGTGCCCGAGCTCGACGCCCGCCCGCGCGGAACCGGCGTGCTCGTCGCCCGCGGCGTCGAGGGCGTCGCCGCCAAGGCGCTCACCCACGCCACGGCGAAATGGGCGTGGCTGCGCGACCAGGCCGGCCCTGGCTCGCACGTGCTGCGGCTCTCCTTCGGGCGCGTCGGGGACACCCCGGCCGACGTCGGACTCGCCACGCCCGACGACGTCCTCTACCGCCATGCGCTGGCCGACGCCTCCACCCTCCTCGACGTCCCGATCGTCGAGGCGGACGTGCTCGACTGGGACGTGGTGCGCTGGGAGGGCGCGCTGCCCCACGCCTCCGTGGGGCACCGCGAGCGGGTCGCGCGGATCCGGGCGGTCGTCGCCGGGGAGTCCGCCTCCCTCGCCGTGACCGGCGGCTGGCTCGCCGGGACGGGTCTCGTGGCCGTGATCGACGACGCCCGTGCGCGTGCGCAGGCGCTCGCCGACGCCCTCGACGGCACCCCCGCCACGGACGCACCCGCCGCGGGGGTGTGACGTTCGTCTCTTCTACCCTCTGTAGAAGAAAAGGGATTCGGTTCGCCTCGGGGCGAGGGGCAGACTAGTACCATGACTGAGCCAACAGGTAGCACCCCCAGCCACGCTCCGCAGCAGGACGGGGGCGGCGAAGCCCCCGGCGAGCTCTTCTACACCCTCTGGACCGTCTTCGCGCGGAACGCCGCGACCACCGGGTCCGACGCCCGGCAGCTCGAGGACGTCCTCTCCTCCTTCGAGCAGGACGGTGTGGTGCTCCGCGGCTTCTACGACGTCTCCGGCATGCGGGCCGACGCCGACGTGATGGTCTGGCTCCACGGGCCACGCCCCGAGGACCTGCAGGCCGCCGTCCGCCGGCTGCGCCGCACCGAGACGTTCGCCGGCACCGGCGTCGTCTGGTCCGCCATGGGCGTGCACCGCGATGCCGAGTTCTCGAAGTCCCACAGCCCCGCCTTCTCACGCGGCGTGGCGCCCGCGGAGTGGGTGTGCGTGTACCCGTTCGTCCGCTCCTACGAGTGGTACATCCTGCCCCAGGACGAGCGCCGCGAGATGCTCATGGACCACGGCATGAAGGGGCGCAAGTACCCGCAGGTCATCTCCAACACGGTGTCATCCTTCGCCCTCAACGACTACGAATGGATCCTGGCACTCGAGGCCCCGGAGCTCGTGGACCTCGTGGACCTCATGCGGTACCTCCGGGAGACCGAGGCCCGCCGCCACGTCCGCGAGGAAGTGCCGTTCTACACCGGCCGGCGGATCAACCACGACGAGATTGCAGAGGTGCTCCAGTGACGACACAGGCATTCAACCCCCTCGAGGGAGTCGACGAGAACGGCCGCATGGCGCCGAAGGCGTACGACGCCGTCGTGCTCGCTTCCTTCGGCGGCCCCGAGGGCCAGGACGACGTCATCCCCTTCCTGCGGAACGTGACCCGCGGCCGGGGGATCCCGGACGAGCGCCTCGAGGAGGTCTCCCACCACTACCGCGCGTTCGGTGGCGTGAGCCCCATCAACAGCCAGAACCGTGCCCTCCGGGCCGCGATGGAGGCGGAGCTGCGGCGCCGCGGCATCGACCTGCCCGTCTACTGGGGAAACCGCAACTGGGAGCCGTTCATCGCCGACACCCTCCAGGAGGCCTACGACGCCGGGCACCGGAAGGTGCTCGCCGTGACCACGAGCGCGTACTCCTGCTACTCGAGCTGCCGCCAGTACCGCGAGGACCTCGGCATGGCGCTCGTGAAGACCGGCCTGGAAGGACGGCTCGAGGTCGACAAGGTGCGCCAGTACTTCGACCACCCCGGCTTCGTCGAGCCCTTCGTCGAGGGTGTGGCCGACGGCCTCGCCAAGGTGCGCGCCGGCCTCGCCGAGCAGGGCACCCCCGACGCCCCCGTCCACATCATGTTCTCCACCCACTCCATCCCGATGGGCGACGCCGAGGCGGCCGGCCCGCGCAACGGCGAGGGCGGCCCGGCCTACGAGGAGGGCGCCTACGTTGCGCAGCACCTCGCGACCGCGCAGGCCGTGCTCGACCGCATCCCCGGGGCCGAGGGCGTCGAGTGGTCGCTCGTGTACCAGTCCCGCTCCGGGGCGCCCCACATCCCGTGGCTCGAACCCGACATCAGCGACGCGCTCCGCGACCGCTACGAGCAGGGCACGCGCGGCGTCGTGATCGTCCCGCTCGGCTTCGTGTCCGACCACATGGAGGTCGCCTGGGACCTCGACACCGAGGCGATGGAGACCTGCGGGGAACTGGGGATCGTCGCCGACCGCGTGCCGACGCCCGGCACGCACCGGAAGTTCGTGGAGGGCCTCGTGGACCTCATCCTCGAGCGGACCATCGAGAACAACATCGCCGACCGTCCCTCGGCCACGGCGCTCGGCCCCTGGTACGACGTCTGCCGGCCGAACTGCTGCGCCAACCGCCGCGGGGAGAAGCCGACCGTCGCGGCCGTCGACTCCACCGTGGGGACGCCGCTGCCCAACCCCGGTATGTGATGGCGACGGGTATCAGGGTCGGCACGCGGGGCAGCGCCCTCGCGATGACGCAGACCACCACGGTCGCGGAGCGCGTGGCGGACCTCGCCGGGCTTCCGTACGAACTCGTCAGGGTCCGGACGGAGGGGGACGTCTCCAAGGGCTCGCTCTCCCAGATCGGCGGCACCGGCGTCTTCGTCGCGGCGCTGCGGGACGCGCTGCTCGAGGAGCGGTGCGACATCGCGGTGCACTCGCTCAAGGACCTCCCCACGCTGCCCGCGCCCGGGCTGACCGTGGCCTCGGTGCCGGAGCGCGAGGACGTCCGCGACGCGCTGTGCGCCCGCGACGGCCTGACCCTCGCCACGCTCCCCGACGGGGCACGCGTGGGCACCGGGTCCCCGCGCCGCGCCGCGCAGCTGCGGTCCGTGCGGCCCGGGCTGGAGGTCGTCGACATCCGCGGGAACGTGGACACGCGGCTCGGCCGCGTCGCAGGCCTCGTGCCCGGCGCGCCGGGGGATCTCGACGCCGTCGTCCTCGCCGCCGCGGGCCTGCGCCGGCTCGGGCGCGACGCCGCTGTCACGGAACTGATCGACACGGACGTCATGCTGCCCGCGCCCGGGCAGGGCGCCCTCGCCGTCGAGTGCCGCGAGAGCGAGGCGACACCGCACGTCCGGGAGGCGCTGGCCTCCTACGACCACCTGCCCACCCGCCTCGCCGTGACGGCGGAGCGCGCCGTCCTGCTGCAGCTCGAAGCCGGCTGCGCCGCGCCGATCGGAGCGCTCGCACGCCTGCAGGGGGACGAACTGGCCCTCGAGGCCGTGGTGTGCAGCCTCGACGGCCGGTCGATCCTCCGGCTCACCCGCTCGGCCCCGGTCACGGATGCCGTCGGTGCCGCGCAGCTCGGACTCGAGCTCGCCGAGGACCTGCTCGCGGCCGATGCCGCAAGCATCGCACCGCTGAACGGCTGAGGCCCGGGTGGAGCAGCAGCCGCCCCCGCCCGTCCAGCGGCCGGTGATCGTCCTGCGGCATCCCGCCCGGGCCGTCCGGATCGCCGAGGCGCTCCGGGCCGCCGGCATGACGGCGTACGCGCTGCCGCTCACGGACACGGAACTGCCCGCCGACGCCGGGGCCGTCGCGGCGGCACTCGAGGCGCTCGGCCAGGGCGCCTTCGCATGGCTCACCGTGACCAGCGGCAACACCGTCCGCGCGCTGGAGCTCCTGGCCGGCACGGGCGGGGCCACGCTCGGCGGCCTCGTCCGGGCCGGAGGGGCGAGGGTCGCCGCCGTCGGGGCCGGCACCGCGCGCCTGCTCGCCGACGCGGGCATCGCCGTCGACCTGGTGCCCGGGGACGCGTCGTCGTCGGGACTCCTCGACGCCTTCGGGCCCGGCGCGGGCCAGGTCCTCCTGCCGCAGGCCGACCTCGCCCCCGACGACCTGCGCCACGGACTGGCCGCCCTCGGCTGGTCGGTGTGCCACGTCGAGGCGTACCGCACCGTGCCCTATCCCGCGCACCCCGCCCGACGGGTCCCCGGTGTCGAGGAGGACGGGACCCCGCCACCCCTGCTGTCCGTCCCCGACGTGCTCCGCCTCGCCGCGGACCCTGTCCACCCCGCCGTAGTGTTCACGGCCCCGAGCACGGTGCTGCAGTTCCGTGAAAGGCTGGGAGGCGGGCCGCTCGCGTTCCTCCCCGTCGCGATCGGGCGCACCACGGCCGCGGCCCTGCGGTCCCAGGGCTGGGAACCCGCCGCCACGGCGGGTGAACCCACACCACCGGGGATCACGGCCGCCGTGGTGGAGGCCTTCTCGCGCGGCGCGACCACCCATCCCGCACCACAGAACGGAGATCGACCATGAGCTTCCCCCAGCACAGGCCCCGGCGGCTGCGCTCCACACCCGCCCTGAGGCGCATGGTGGCCGAGTACCGCGTCCACCCGTCCGAGCTGATCCTGCCCGCCTTCATCCGGGAAGGGCTCACCGAGCCCTCGCCCATCCTGTCCATGCCGGGCGTGGTGCAGCACTCCACGGACTCCCTGAAGCGCGCCGCCGCGGAAGCGGTCGAGCGGGGCGTGGGCGGCATCATGCTGTTCGGCGTCCCCGAGCACCGCGACGCGACGGGCAGCGCCGGCATCGACCCCGACGGCGTCCTCAACCGGGCCATCGCCGACGTCCGCGCCGAGGTGGGTGACGCGCTCGTGGTCATGAGCGACGTCTGCCTCGACGAGTTCACCGACCACGGCCACTGCGGCGTGCTCGCCGAGGACGGGTCGGTGGACAACGACACGACCCTGGCCCTGTACGCGCAGATGGCCGTCGAGCAGGCGAACGCGGGATCCCACGTCCTCGGCCCGTCCGGCATGATGGACGGCCAGGTCGCCGTCATCCGCCAGGCGCTCGACGAGGCCGGGCACCAGGACACCGTGGTGCTCGCCTACGCCGCGAAGTACGCCTCCGCGTTCTACGGGCCGTTCCGCGAGGCCGTGGACTCCCAGCTCCAGGGCGACCGCCGGACCTACCAGATGGACGCCGCCAACCGGCGCGAGGCCCTCCTCGAGGTGGAGCTCGACATCGAGGAGGGAGCCGACATGGTCATGGTCAAACCCGCCATGAGCTACCTCGACATCCTCGCCGACGTCGCCGCCATGTCGCCGGTGCCCGTCGCCGCGTACCAGATCTCGGGGGAGTACGCGATGATCGAGGCCGCCGCGGCGAACGGCTGGATCGACCGCCGCCGCGCCATCGAGGAGTCCGTCCTCGGCATCAAGCGCGCCGGTGCGCAGATGATCCTCACCTACTGGGCCCCCGAGCTGGCACTCTGGCTCGACGAGACGAACTAAGGAACCCTCCATGACCACCTCCCCGACCTCCCCGACCGCGTCGGACACCCTCTACGAACGCGCCCGCGCCCTCATGCCCGGCGGAGTGAACTCCCCGGTGCGGGCCTTCGGGTCGGTCGGCGGGACGCCGCGCTTCCTCGTCGACGCGCACGGCGCCTACGTCACCGACGCCGACGGCCGGCAGTACGTGGACCTCGTCGGCTCCTGGGGGCCGGCACTGCTCGGGCACTCCCACCCGGATGTCATCGCCGCGGTCCACCGTGCCGTCGACCACGGGCTCACGTTCGGTGCCTCGACGCCCGCGGAGGCGGACCTCGCGCAGCTCGTGAAGGACCGCGTCCCCGCCGTCGAACTGCTCCGCATGGTGTCCACCGGCACCGAGGCCACCATGACCGCGGTGCGCCTGGCGCGCGGCTTCACCTCGCGCAACCTGATCGTCAAGTTCGCCGGCTGCTACCACGGCCACGTCGACAGCCTCCTCGCCTCGGCGGGCTCCGGCGTCGCGACGCTGGCCCTGCCGGGCTCCGCGGGCGTCACGGAGGCGACGACGGCGGAGACCCTGGTGCTCCCGTACAACGACGTCGAGGCCGTGGAGGAGGCCTTCCGGACGCACGGTGAGCACATCGCCGCCGTCATCACGGAGGCGGCGCCCGCGAACATGGGCGTGGTGACGCCCGCGCCCGGCTTCAACGCGTTCCTGAGCCGCATCACCACCGAGCACGGCGCGCTGTTCATCGTCGACGAGGTCATGACCGGGTTCCGCACGCACGCCGGCGGGTACTGGAAGCTCACCGGCGGGGCCGACGACGCCGAGCACCCCTGGACCCCGGACCTCCTGACCTTCGGGAAGGTCATCGGCGGCGGTATCCCGGCCGCCGCGCTCGGCGGACGCGCCGACGTCATGAACTATCTCGCGCCGATCGGGCCCGTGTACCAGGCGGGCACCCTCTCCGGGAACCCGATCGCCATGGCGGCCGGCGTCGCGACCCTCACCGCGGCCACCGACGCCGTCTACCGGCACGTCGACGCGCGCTCCCTCGAGGTGAGCGACGCCCTCTCGGCGGAACTCTCGAGGGCCGGCGTCGACCACTCGATCCAGCGCGCGGGCAATCTCTTCAGCGTCGCGTTCGGTACCTCCGAGCGCGGCGTCTGGAACTACGCCGACGCGCTGGGCCAGGAATCGTTCCGCTACGGGCCGTTCTTCCACTCCATGCTGGGCTCGGGCGTCTACCTCCCGCCGTCGGTGTACGAGGCGTGGTTCCTCTCCGCGGCGCACGACGACGCGGCGATGGAACGCATCCACGCGGCCCTCCCGGCGGCTGCAAGGGCCGCCGCGGCCGCCGTCCCCGTCGACTGATGCGCGGACGGCCCCGGAGCGCTGCTCCGGGGCCGTCCCGTCAGCCCGCGGCGGTCCCCGCCGATGCGTCGGACAGCGCCGTCCGGCCGGTGGGCACTGTCGGGCCGGTGGGCACTGTCGGGCCGCCGGGCACTGTCGGGTCGGCCGGCGCTGTCGGGCCGCCGAGCACTGTCGGGCCGGCCGGCGCCCCGATGACGGGCCACGCCCGCTCGATGACCGCGTCCGGTTCGGTTCGCCGGAGGTACTCCTCGAAGCTGGCCGCCTGGCGGTCCGCCCAGACGACCAGTGAGGCGTGGAGGTCGGCCGCGGGGCGCTGGAGGAACACGTAGCGGTCGGCGAGGATCCGTCCCACCTGCAGTGTGGCGAGGACGTCGGCGGCCGAGGTGTGCGCGTTCTCGAACCGGACGCCGTAGTGCTCGCACAGGGCGGTCAGCGTCCGCTTGCCGCGCCGGTACCGGTCCGCCTGCTTGTCCATGACGTAGGGGTCGATCACGGGCGAAGGCCGCGGTGTCCCCACCCCGTGCCGCCGCCCCTCCTGCTCGAGCACCGTGAAGTCGTAGCGTGCGTTGTAGGCGAGCACGGGGACGCCGTCGCCGAAGAGCCGTGCGAGCACCGCCGCGATGCCGTGGACCACCTGCGCGGCCGGCAGCCCGTGCGCCCGGGCATGGTCCGTCGTCACGCCGTGGATGGCAGCGGCACCGTCCGGGATCTCGACGCCCGGGTCGGCCAGCCACTCGTGGTGCTCGAGGACGTCGCCGTCGCCGTCGACCAGGACGATCGTCGCCGTGACGATCCGGGCGCTCATCGGGTCGCGTCCCGTCGTCTCGAGGTCGAAGGCCGCCCTCGGCCCCACGTGCCAGCTGCTCATGGATCCACCGTACTGGCGGGCTCCGACCAATTGGTTCCGCGCTGCGGGGAGGGGCGAGCGGGCGCGGACTAGGGTGGGGCCATGCGGGCTCGAGGGATGGATGCGACGGACGGGATGGGCGGCGGGGGCGGCGGTGCAGGCATGGCGGACGACGACGGCATGGGCGGCGATGGCGGCGGGGAGACGGGGGAGTCCCTCGAGCAGGCCGTCACCGGGCGGATCGATCCCCACGTGTACGCGGCGGCCGTGCTCACCGTCGCGGAGATGATCCCCGTGGCCCGCGTCCTCACGTACGGTGACATCGCCGAACTCCTCGGCTGCGGCGGTCCCCGGCAGGTGGGCAGGGCCCTGTCGCGCAGCACGCGGGAGGTCCCGTGGTGGCGTGTCCTGCGTGCCGGAGGCAACCCGCCGCGCGGACTCGCCCTGCAGGCGCTGCCGCACTACGAGGACGAGGGCACGATCCTGTCCGTCCGACCGGGCGCGGCGGCCGGGGAGTACCGGGTGGACCTCCGGGCGGCGCGCTGGTGGCCGTCCGAGGAGGAGCAGCACGGCATGGCCGAGCTCGGTGCGTCCCTCCGCCACGGGCCGTAGCGCCGGAGCGCTGCGGACAGCCGCCGCGCTCCCGATTGTCCGTGGGATGTGATGGTCTTGAGGCATGACCAGCACTCTCCATGACGCCCCGACTACCGCCGCCGGCGGCCCTCCCGCGGGCACGCCGTCGCCGGCGCGGGGGTACGACGCCGTCCTCGCGTCGCTGGAGGCCGTCGCCGGCCAGGTCCTCGTCCTCGGCGCCCCCGGCAGCGGGAAATCGACCCTGCTCACAGATCTCGCCGTCCGACGGATCGGGGCGGGGGCGGTGGTCCCCGACGGGCTGCTGCTCCTCGCGCCGACCCGTGCTGCCGCCACCCGGCTCAGGGACGACCTCACCGCCAAGCTCGACCGCAGCATCAGCACGGCGCCCGCGCGCACCTGGTCCGCCTACGCCTTCGACCTCATCCGCCGGGCCAGGGCCGAGGGACGCACCCCCCTGATCACGCGTCCGCCGAGGCTCCTCGCCGGCGCCGAGCAGGACCTCATCATCAAGGAGCTCCTCTCCGGACACGGGCGCGACGGCGCCGCGTCCCCCGCGTGGCCGTCGAGCCTCGCCCTCGCGCTGCCCACCCGCGGGTTCCGGCAGGAGATCCGCGACCTGTTCGACCGCGTGAGCGAGTACGGGGTGTCGGCCGACGACCTCGCGGACTGGGGGAGCCGGTTCGACCGCCCGGACTGGGTGGCGGCATCGGCGCTGTACCGCGAGTACCGCGACGTCCTCGACCTCAGGATGCCCGAGGCCTTCGACCCGGCCGGCATCCTCACGGCCGCCCGGGAGATCCTCGAGACGGACCGGGACTTCCTCGACCAGGAACGCGAGCGGCTGCAGCTCGTCCTGGTGGACGACTACCAGGAGGCGAACCCCGCCGTCCACGCTCTGCTCGGACTCATCGGCGCCGGCAACGACGTCGTCGTCACCTCCTGTCCCGACACCGTGGCGCAGGGCTTCCGCGGTGCCCGCCCCGAGCTGACCGGACGGCTCTCCACGCTCTTCGGCCCGGGTGAGGGGCTGACCACGGTGACGCTGCCCGCGTCCCTGACCATGGGGGAGCAGCTCGCGGAGGCGTGGGGGAACGTGGCCGCGCGGATCTCCACCACCGGCGTCAGCACCGCCTACCGTGTGCCCCAGGGCGCCGCGGAGCACGGGCAGGATGACGGTCGGGACGACAGGCAGGACGACAGGCAGGACGACGGGCAGGACGACGCGCGGGACGACGGGGAGCAGGTCCGGCAGCCGGTCGTGTCGGCCCACGTGCTCGACAGCGTCTTCCACGAGCAGAGGTTCATCACCCAGCGGGTGCTGGAGTCGCACCTGTTCGGCGGGCGGAGCCTCGACGACATGGCGGTGATCGTGCGCAACGGCGCGCAGGTGAGCTCCGTGCAGCGCTTCCTGACCGCGCAGGGTATCGCCGTGAACGTCCCGGCCGCGGAGACCGCCATCCGCGAGGAACCCGCCGTGCGGCCCCTGCTCGATCTCTACGCCGTCGTCGTCGGACGGGCGGAGCTCGATACGGAGCTGTGCATCTCGCTCCTCACCTCGAGGATCGGCGGAGCGGGCAGCCTCGACCTCCGCCGGCTGCGCCAGATCCTGCGACGCACGGAACTCCAGCAGGGCGGGGGCCGTACGAGCGACGAGCTCCTCGCGGCCCTGTTCTCGTCCCCCGAGGAGATCGCCGCGCTCCCGTCGGAGGGCGCCCCCGTCCGCCGGCTGCACCGCATGCTCGAAGCCGCCCGGGCCGCGATCGCCGATCCGGGCAGGGACCCTGAGACGGTCCTCTGGGCGCTGTGGTCGGCGTCCGGGCTCGCCCAGCAGTGGTCGTCCGCCGCGGTGTCCGAGGGTCCCTCCTCCGCGCGCGCGGATCGGGACCTGGACGCGATGATGGCCCTGTTCACCACGGCCGAGCGCTTCGTCGAGCAGATGCCCGGGGCCGATCCCGAGCTGTTCCTCGACTACATCCTCAGCCAGGACATCCCGATGGACACACTGACGCAGCGCACCACGCGCCATGCCTCCGTCTCGGTGCTCACGCCCGCCAGCGCAGCCGGCCGCCACTGGCCGCTCGTGATCGTCGCAGGAGTGCAGGACGGCGTCTGGCCGAACCTCCGGTTGCGCGGTGAGCTCCTCGGGTCCGGGGAGCTCCGTGCCCTGCTCGACCACGGTGAGTCCTTCCGCAGCACCCGGGACCCGGTGTCACTGCTGCAGGACATCCGCTTCGACGAACTGCGGACCTTCTCGCTCGCGGTCTCCCGCGCCACCGAGGAACTCGTGTGCTGCGCCGTCTCCTCGCAGGACGAACAGGCGTCGCAGTTCCTCGACGTGCTCGACCCCCTGCCCGCCGGCGTGCCGGAACGGCCGCGTACGGAGGTCCTGCGGCCGGTGACGCTCCGCGCGCTGGTCGCCGAGCTGCGCAAGTTCGCGCAGGACCCGCAGGCCAGCCCGGTCCTCTCCCGCGAGGCCGTCCAGCACCTCGGCCGCATGGCCGTCCTCGAGCCGCCGGTCCCCGGAGCCCATCCGGCGCAGTGGTGGGGTGTGCTCTCCATGAGCAGCGAGGAGCCCGTGGTGCCGCCGGACCAGCCTGTCCCGGTCTCGCCCTCCAAGGTGGAGTCGGTGCTCACCTCGCCCCTGAGCTGGTTCGTCTCCGCCGCCGGAGGCGAACGGACCACCGACTTCGCGCGGTCGCTCGGCACCCTCGTGCACCAGATCGCGCAGGACCTCCCCGATGCCACCGGCAACGAGTACGTCCGCGAACTGGAACGACGCTGGCCGCAGCTCGGCATCCGCGACACCTGGGAGGGCCGGGCCGACTTCCGGCGCGCCGAGGGCATGGTGCGCAAGCTCGCCGCATACGTGCTGTCGATGCGGAAGGCCGGGCGGACCCTCGCCGCCACGGAGGTCGACTTCTCCGTGGACCTCGACGTCCGGCTCGACGGCGCGGAGCGGATCGCGCGGCTGCGCGGTCAGATCGACCGGCTCGAGATCGACGCGGAGGGCCGGTTCGTCGTCGTCGACCTGAAGACGGGCAAGAGCGCGCCGACCGCGCCGGAGATCGCACGGCACCCGCAGCTCGCCGCCTACCAGGCCGCCGTGGCCGAGGGCGCCGTGCATGATGCCGTGTACAACGCTGCACAGGACGCTGCACAGGACGCTGCACAGGACGCTGCACAGGACGCAGCACAGGACGCAGCACAGGACGCAGCACAGGACGCAGCACACGACGCCGCCGACGGGACCGCGACGGTCGAGGCGTCCGCGGCCCCGGGTGGGGCGTCGCTCGTCCAGCTCGGGAAGGACTCCAAGGGGGTCTCCGTCCAGGAGCAACCCCCGGTCGACCCGGAGGACACCTGGGCGCGGACCATGATCGAGGACGCCGCGGCGCTCATGGCCGCAGCCACGTTCGACACCATCCACGATCCGCGGCGGTCGGGGTTCGGCGGCAGCGGTTGCCGCCTGCCCGAGATCTGCCCGCTGTGCGAAGAAGGAAAGCAGGTGACCCAGTGACCGCAGGGACGGATACCGCCCGACAGCCAGCCCGCTCCTCCGCCCGGTATTCCGCCCGCGCACTCGCGGAGCTGCTGCACACGGACCCCGACTCCCCCGTGCAGTACCCCACGGAAGACCAGGCGCGCGTGATCGAGGCACCGCTGGAACCGCTCCTCGTCATCGCCGGCGCCGGCTCCGGGAAGACCCGGACGATGGCCGACCGGGTCGTCTGGCTCGTCGCCAACGAGCTCGTGCGCCCCGAACAGATCCTCGGCGTGACCTTCACGCGCAAGGCGGCCGGTGAGCTCGCCTCGCGGGTCCGGCAGCGCCTCGCCCAGCTCTACGCTGCGCTCGAGCGGGACGCCGCCCTGGCCGGCGGGGATTCCCTCGACCGGCTCGACCCGGCCATCTCCACCTACCACTCCTTCGCCAACGGCATCGTGCAGGACTACGGGCTGCGCATCGGCGTCGAACGGGACTCGGTCATGCTCGGCACCGCCCAATCCTGGCAGCTCGCGCACACCGTGGTGGAGACCCACGACGGCGAGTGGGAACACTTCACGGCGGCGAAGAGCACGCTCGTGAAGGCCGTACTCGACATGGCGGGGGAGTGCGCCGAGCACCTCGTCAGCCCCGCGGCCGTCCGGGACGAGCTCCGCCGCCAGATCGAGTACGTGACCTCCCTGCCGCACGTCGCGGGGTCAGCGAGACCCACCACCCAGGAGGCGGCCAGGCTCCTGGACAAGCTGCGCACCCGCATCACTGTCACCGAACTCGTCGAACGCTACGCCGCGGCGAAGCTCGCGCGCCGGCAGCTCGACTTCGGCGACCTCGTGTCCCTCGCGGCCAGGATCGCCCGGGACATCCCCGAAGCGGGCCGGATGGAACGCGAGAAGTACAGGGTGGTGCTGCTGGACGAGTTCCAGGACACCTCCCACGCGCAGATGGTCCTGTTCTCGCGCCTGTTCGCCGACGGGCGCTCCGTCACGGCGGTCGGCGACCCCCACCAGTCCATCTACGGTTTCCGCGGGGCATCTGCGGGCCAGTTGGCCACCTTCCGCACGGCGTTCCCGACGGTCGGCGACGCCGGTCGCGCCCCGTCGCAGGTCGCCCACCTGTCCGTCGCCTGGCGGAACGCGACCTCCATCCTCGAGGCGGCGAACACGGTGTCCGCGCCCCTGAACGTGCCGGCCCCGTGGCTCCGCAACACCTCGGTCCAGCAGGTCCCCGGGCTCGTGGCACGTCCCGGAGCACCGCTCGGGACCGTGATGCTCGGGCGTTTCCTCACCGACGCACCGGTCGGCGCCGCCGGCCGCCCGCCCGAGGGAGCACCCGAGGGAGGCCGCACCCCTGCGCTGAGCGAGGCCGAGGCGATCGCCCGGGAGGTCCTCCGGCAGCGCCGGCGCAGCTTCGACACCGACGACGCGGGCGACCCGCTTCGACCGACCATGGCCGTGCTGTGCCGGGGGCGCAAGCAGTTCGATCCGATCCGGCGCGAGCTGGAACGCGCGGGTGTGCCCGTGCAGATCGTCGGCCTCGGCGGGCTGCTGCGCACCCCGGAGATCGTCGACCTGCTGGCCACGCTGAGGGTGCTCGGCGACCCCGACCGCTCGGACGCGATGCTGAGGCTGCTCTCGGGGGCGCGCTGGCGCCTCGGACCGGCGGACCTCATGGCTCTCGGCGACTGGTCCAGGCAGCTCGCACGGACGCGGGAGGCCGCGTTCCGCCGCGGCACCCACCAGGGGGAGGAGCTCGACCACGACCAGGCGGCCGACGCCGTCGTCGCCCCCGACCTCGCCGAGGCGGGCAGCCTCGTCGAGGCCGTCGACCACCTGCCGCCCGCAGGCTGGGTGTCCTCGTCCGGCCGGTCGCTGGGCGACGAGGCCCGCCGACGCCTCGACGCGCTCCGACGCGAGCTGAGGAGCCTCCGCGGCTTCGTCGGCGACGACCTCGGCACCATGATCGGGGAGGTCGAGCGCACCATCCTGCTGGACATCGAGGTGGCGGCCAAGCCGGGAGTGAGCATCCACGAGGCCCGCCGGAACCTCGACGCCTTCACGGAGGCCGTCGCAGGGTTCGTGTCCACCGCCGAGCGGGTCGACCTGCCGGCGTTCCTGGCCTGGCTGGAGGCCGCGGACCAGGAGGAGGACGGGCTGCCCGTGACGCAGCTCGAAGCCAGCAGGGACGCCGTGCAGCTCCTGACGGTCCACGCCTCGAAGGGACTCGAATGGGATGTCGTCTTCGTGCCGGGCCTCAACGAGGGATCGTTCCCCAGCGGCAAGGACTCACGGTGGAGCAGCGGCGATGCGTCCATCCCGTGGCCCCTGCGCGGCGACGCCGCCGAACTGCCCCAGTGGGACTGGGAGCAGCAGGACCAGAAGGAATGGCTGGCCAGCGAGAAGGAGTTCACGGGCGAGGCGAGGGCCCACGCGGAGCGGGAGGAACGCCGGCTCGCCTATGTCGCGTTCACCCGCGCCAGGCATGCGCTCGTGTGCACCTCGTCGGCGTGGGGTGGGGGCCGCTCGAAGCCGAACGGCGCATCCGGCTACCTCACGGACCTGGTGCGCCTCACCGAGGCGGGCACCGACGGCTTCTCCGCGCCGCACTGGGTCCCGGAGGAGGACGAGGGGGACTCCAACCCCGCGAACGCGAGCCCCGAGCGGGCCACGTGGCCCTTCGACCCGCTGGGTCCCCGCCGCGCCTCGATGGAACGGGCGGCGCAGGCCGTCCTCGAGCAGGCTGCAGCGCCCGCGGCGGAGGCCGACCTGGACGGCGGTCGCTGGGGCCGCGAGGTGCGCCTCGCACTGGCCCGACAGGCGCGCGAGCGGGAGCGGCTGCCGCTGGCGCTGCCCTCGCACATCTCGGCCTCCACGCTGGTGGAGCTGCGCGAGGACCCGGGCGCCGTGATGCAGCAGTTGCGGCGACCCCTGCCCCGGCGCCCCGGCTCGGCAGCCCGCAAGGGTACCGCCTTCCATGCCTGGATCGAGGAGTTCTACGGAACCAGCGGCATGCTCGACCTCGGTGAATACCCTGGCGGGGCGGATGCCTACGTGGACGAGACCCTCGGGCTGAAGGACATGGCGGCGATCTTCGAGCAGTCCGAGTGGGCGCTGCGCGAACCGGCGGCCATCGAGGCGCCGATCGAGACGAGGATCGGCACCATCGTGGTGCGCGGCCGGATCGACGCGGTGTTCCGGGACGCCGACGGCGGCTGGGACCTCATCGACTGGAAGACGGGACGTCCGCCCGCCCCCGACCGGCGAGCCGCGAAGGCCGTCCAGCTCGCGGTCTACCGCCTGGCCTGGTCACGGCTGAAGGATGTACCCCTCGAGAAGGTGCGGGCCGCCTTCTTCTACGTGGCGGACGACCTCGTGGTGCGGCCCCACGACCTCGCCGATGCGGCGGAACTCGAGGAGATCATCCGCGCCGCGGACGCCGTGGCCGGCTGACGCCGTCGTCCTGGGTCCCGGGTATCCCCCGGGGCCCACGGGGCCCACGGGGCGGTCAGCTGCCGAACGAGACGATCGGCAGGGCCGAGGTCGCGACGTCGTCCGGTGAACCGGCCGACTGCTCGGTGGTCCGCAGCAGGGTCACCTTCGAGGAGGTCGGGGCGGACCGCTGGCGACCCGCCGTGAGGCGCGCATAGGCGAGGGACGAGCCCGAGGCGGAACCGTGGTCGTCGTCGCCGCGCCGGGGGCCGGCCTCCGGCGCATGGCTGGTCGTCTGCGCTGCGTGCCCGGGTGCCTGCGCAGGGCTGCTGTCGGGCAGGCGGTGGAACCGCTGACCGGCAGGATTGTCCGGGTCGTACGCATGGCTGCCGGTCCTCCCGGCATGGTCGCCGTCGGTCCCCGCGGCGACGGGTGTCGTGCCGTGCTCGCGCTGTGCCGGGACCTGGGTGGAGGATCCGCGGGCGGGATCGGCAGGGCGTCCGACAGGGCCGGGGAACGCCTCGGCGTGCGCCCCGCCATCGGACGGCCCGTCGACCGCGCGGCCGTAGGTGTCGGTGCCCAGCTCGTCGCCCCACGCGAGGCGCTCCTCGTGGGCGAGCCGGGCACGCTCGGCGGCCTCGTGCTGCTCGCGTTCGATGGCCTCCACGTCGGCCTCGAGCGTCGCGAGCATGCCTTCCGCCTCCTGGATCATCGCGGCGTCCTCGAGGGCCACTCCTCGCACCAGCCACTGGGCGAGGGCGAACTCGGCGGCCAGCGCTGCGCGGCGCGGCAGATGGGCATCGACGGCGGTCGTCCGGGCGCCGGCGTAGGCTTCGTGGACGGTGTCGACGAACGCGGTGTCCTCGGCGGCTGCGAGCCAGGCGAAGTCCTCGGCCGGATCGCCGACGCTCAGGTCGGTCCAGCCGGTCACGGCGGACACCCGGCCCGCGGAGACGAGCAGGTGGTCCTCGTGGAGGTCCCCGTGGACCACGGTCGGGCTGAACCGCCACAGCGTCACGTCCTCGAGGGCGTGCTCCCAGCGGCGCAGCAGGATCGCGGGGATCCTGCCGGTCGTGGCCGCCTGGTCCAGCTCGTTGAGCTTCCGCTGGCGGTACTCGTTCGCCTCGTAGCTGGGCAGGTCGGCGCGCTGCACCATGTCCTTCGGCAGTTCGTGGATCGCGGCGAGGACGCGCCCGAGTTCACGGGCCATCGCCGGACCGCCGGCCGTCAGCGCGTCCAGGGGGCGGGTGGTCCCCGCGAGGTGGGAGTACACGAACGTGCTGAGCTCGCCCTGCCGCACGCTGCCCGCCATGTGCGGGATGAGGAAGGGGAGTTCCGCCTTGACGGCGGGCGTGAAGGCGCGGAGTGCCTGCAGCTCCGTCTCGAGCCGCATGCTGGCCTCGGCGTGTCTCGGCGAGCGGACCCTCCACTGCTTGCCCGCATCGTCGACGAGCAGGGCGGAGTCGAAATCCGCAGCGTCGTCGGGCGCACCGGCGACGCCCGTGGGGGCCAGGCCGGGTACAGCGGCGCTTGCGATGGCAGCAAGTTCCATGGGTGTCCGTTTCACAAGTTCCACCGTAGGGCGTCCCCGCTCCGCGTGCCCAGTTACGGTGCGGCGCGTCGCCAGATGGACTACTCGTCTTCGGGCCTGCACTGCTCCTCCACGGGCTCCGATCGAAATGGGTTTTGGGAGAGCGAGAACGTACCGTAGAACCATGACCGAACCCCTCCGGACCCTCGTGCTGCCTCCCCTCGGATCGCTGCCGCTCTCGCGTACGGATTCCGACCGGGACGGTGACGCGAGGACCACCGAGAACCTCCTCGAGGGGTTCTGGGCCTCGGAGGAGACGAAGGTCCTGGTCCTGGCCCGCGGGAAGGCACCGGTGGAGGGGACCGCTCTGCGGCTCCTCGCACCCTCCGAGCTGCAACGGCCCGAACTGCTCGTCTACCTCGGCCGGATCAACGAGGGAGCCGCCGACGCCGGCAGCACCGTGGTCCTCGCCGTCCTCGACGAGGAGGATCCCGCCGTCGCACCGGCCGAGGAGTGGCTGGGCCTGCGCGATGTCGCCGCATCGCTCGACGCCCGCGACGCCGGGCTCTTCGTCGAGGCCGCCGCGATCGCGAACTGGCACGCCACGCACACCCACTGCCCCCGGTGCGGAGCCGTCACCGAGGTCCGCGACGCCGGCTGGGTGCGGCAGTGCCCGGCGGACGGCTCGCAGCACTACCCGCGCACCGACGCCGCGATCATCGTCTCGGTGGTCGACGACGACGACCGCCTGCTCCTCGGCTCCGCGGCGGCGTGGCCCGAGGACCGCTACTCCACCCTCGCCGGGTTCGTCGAGCCGGGGGAGTCGCTCGAGGCCGCTGTCATCCGCGAGGTGGCCGAGGAATCCGGCATCGAGATCCAGTCCCCGGAGTACCTCGGGTCCCAGCCCTGGCCCTTCCCCGCCTCCCTGATGCTCGGCTTCACGGCCCGGGCGGTCAGCACCGACGCGGTCCCCGACCGCGTGGAGATGCGATCCGTGCGGTGGTTCACGCGCGAGCAGCTGTTCACCGAGGTGCGGGACGGGACGATCACCGTCGCGGGCGGTATCTCGATCGCGCGGTCGCTCATCGAGCGCTGGTACGGCGGACCGCTGGACAAGCAGCCATCGGAGGCGCGCCCCTGATGACCGGGATTCTGCTCGAGGACAGCATCCTCGAAGGGCTCGACGACGAACAGCGCACCGTGGCGAGCACCCTCACGGGTCCGCTCTGCGTCCTCGCGGGAGCGGGGACCGGCAAGACCCGTGCCATCACCCACCGCATCGCGTACGGCGTGCACACGGGCGTCTACAAGCCGCAGCAGGTGCTCGCCGTGACGTTCACCGCGCGCGCGGCGGCGGAGATGCGCACACGCCTCCGCGACCTCGGGGCGGGCGGGGTGCAGGCCCGGACCTTCCACGCCGCAGCACTGCGGCAACTGCAGTACTTCTGGCCGCAGGCCGTCGGCGGGCCGCTGCCGGCGCTGGTCGACCACAAGGCGCAGCTCATCGCCGAGTCGGCGCGCCGGTTGCGGCTGACCACGGACCGTGCCGCCATCCGGGACGTCGCGGCGGAAATCGAGTGGGCGAAGGTCTCGATGCTGACGCCGGACGGATACGCCGCCGCGGCGGCAGGCCGCGCGGAGCCCGCGGGCATGGACCTGGTGTCGGTGTCCCGGATCTTCTCGGCGTACGAGGACCTCAAGATCGACCGCAACCTGATCGACTTCGAGGACGTGCTGCTGACCACCGTGGCCATTCTCGAGGAGGACGAGAAGGTGGCGGCGACGGTGCGGGCGCAGTACCGCCACTTCGTCGTCGACGAGTACCAGGACGTCTCGCCGCTCCAGCAGCGCCTGCTCGACCTCTGGCTGGGCGAGCGCCGCGAGCTGTGCGTGGTCGGGGATGCGAGCCAGACCATCTACTCGTTCACCGGTGCCACGTCGCGGCACCTGCTCGACTTCACGAAGCGCTACGAGGGCGCGCAGGTGGTGCGGCTGGTGCGCGACTACCGGTCCACGCCGCAGGTCGTCCGTGCAGCGAACACCCTCCTGGCCGCGAGGGGCGAGGACGCCGACCGGCGTGCCGTCGGCACCACGTGGTCCGCGCCGCTGGAGCTGATCGCGCAGCGTGCCGCCGGGCCCGAACCCGTCTTCACCGAGTGCAGCGACGACGAGGCCGAGGCGGCGGAGTGCGCGAGGCGCATCGGGGCCCTGCTGAACCAGGGCGTCAAGGCGAGCGAGATCGCGATCCTCTACCGCACGAACGGGCAGTCGGAGGCGTACGAGCAGGCCCTCGCCAGCGCCGGCATCGGCTACCAGCTCCGCGGCGGGGAGCGGTTCTTCCAGCGCCGGGAGGTCCGCGACGCGCTGCTCCAGCTCCGGGCAGCGGCGCGCACCCAGGGCGACGCCGACGTGCCCCAGCAGGTGCGGGACGTCCTCGCCTCGCTCGGCTACACCTCGGTGGCACCGCAGAACTCCGGGGCGGTCCGCGAGAAGTGGGAGTCGCTCGCGGCCCTCGTCGGGCTGGCGGACGAGCTCAACAGGGTCCGCGGCGCCGAGGCCTTCACGCTCCAGCTGTTCGTCGCCGAACTCGAGGAGCGGGCCGCGTCGCAGCACGCCCCGACGGTCCAGGGCGTGACCCTCGCGTCGTTGCACTCGGCCAAGGGGCTCGAGTGGGACGCCGTCTTCCTCGTCGGCCTGAGCGAGGGGCTCATGCCCATCTCGTTCGCCGACACGCAGGAGGCCATCGACGAGGAACGCCGGCTGCTGTATGTCGGCATCACCCGCGCCCGGATCCACCTCTCGCTCTCCTGGTCCACCGCGCGTTCCCCGGGAGGCCGGGCCAGCAGGAAGCCCTCGCGTTTCCTCGACCCGCTGCGTCCCGCGGGGACGGGACAGGCCGCGTTCCGCCAGCCGCGCGCGAAGGCCGACCGCAAGTCCTCGGCGCCCGCCGTCTGCCGCGTCTGCAAGCGCCCGCTCCTCACCGGCTCGGAGCGCAAGATCGGACGCTGCAGCGACTGCCCCGCGAGCTACCAGGAGGAGACGTTCGAGGCGCTCCGGGAATGGCGGCGCACGGAGGCCCGGGAGAAGGACGTGCCCGCGTTCGTCGTGTTCACCGATGCGACACTCGTCGCGATCGCCGAGGCCAGGCCGCAGACGCTCGACGAACTCGGCGGCCTCGCCGGGATCGGTTCCGCGAAGCTCGAGCGGTACGGCGAAGCGGTGCTCGGCATCCTGGCCGACAGTGCCTGAGCCGGGCACGCCGGCCCCGGCGCGCCTGCCCGTGGAGGTGCGCCGCTCCGCGCGGCGCAAGCGGACGGTCAGCGCGGACATCAGGGACGGCGTCATCAGGATCTCCATCCCCGGCCACTTCTCGGCCGGCCAGGAACGCCACTGGGTGGAGCGGATGACGGCGCGGATGTCCCAGAAGTACCTCGACGCGCCGGCGATCACCGACAACCAGCCCGTCCCCGCGCTCCTGCAGCGGGCCGAGCGGCTGGCCCGCGAGTACCTGGGCGGCAGGGGCGTGCCCTCGACGATCGGCTGGGTGACCAACCAGAATTCCCGCTGGGCCTCCGCGACGCCGGCCTACAGGTCCATCCGGCTGTCGCACCGGCTGCAGGGCATGCCCGAATGGGTCGTCGACTACGTGATCCTGCACGAGATGGCGCACCTCATCGAGCCCTCCCACAGCGCGGAGTTCTGGGCTCTGCTCACGTCCTATCCGCGCACGGAGACGGCGAAGGCCTTCCTCGACGGAGCAGCCTTCGCCGCGCACCGCAATCTCATGGGCCGACCCGACGAGCCCTAGGCGGGCACACCGCTCCCGGGCCTCGCCCGGGAGCGGCAGGACCGGTTCAGCCGGCCTTGGTCCCGTCCGTGTCGGGACCGCCGGTGTCCGGATCGTCGCCGGCCTGAGGAGCCCCGTCCTCGGCAGGGGCGTCGCCGTCCGCGGCGTCGCCGCCCTGCTCGAAGTCCCCGGAAAGGAGCCGCTGGAGGGCGGCGTCGACGTCGGCGTCGGAGGACTCGATCAGTCTCCGGCGCTCGGTGAAACCGGCGGGATCGTCGAGGTCCTCCGCGGTGGGCAGGAGGTCCGGGTGCTGCCACAGGGCGTCGCGCCCCTCGGCCCCCCGCTCCTCGAGCAGGAGCGCCCACAGCGCGGCTGCGTCGCGCAGCCTGCGCGGGCGCAGCTCCAGACCGACCAGCGCCGCGAACGCGTGCTCCGCGGGTCCGCCGGTCGCCCGCCGTCGTCGGACCATCTCGCGCAGCGCCCCGGCCGACGGCAGGTTCGCCGCGGCCGCCGCCGTCACCTCGTCCACCCAGCCCTCCACGAGGGCGAGCGTCGTCTCGAGGCGCACGAGCGCGGCGTCCTGCTCGGGCGTGCGCTCCGGCATGAACACGCCCTGCGAGAGCGCGCCCTGCAGGCTCTCGGGATTGGTCGGATCGATGTCGCGCGCGGCCTCCTCGATCTTGCCCATGTCGATGTGGATGCCCCTCGCATACCGCTCGATGCTGCCGAGCAGGTGTCCGGTGAGCCACGGGATGTGGGTGAACAGGCGTACGTGGGCCGCCTCGCGGACGGCGAGGAAGAGCTGCACCTCCTGCTCGGGCACGTCGAGGCCGGCTCCGAACGCCGCGACGTTGGCGGGAAGCAGCGCCATGCGCCCGTCGGCGAGGGGGACACCGATGTCGGTGGACCCCACGACGTCCTTCGAGAGCGCCCCGACGGCCTGGCCCAGCTGCATGCCGAACATGGCGCCGCCGACGTTCTGGAGCATGGAGGACGGGCCGCCCATCATGCCCATCATGGACTTCATCTCCTCGGGGAGCTGCTCGGAGATGACGTCGGACAATGCCTTGGCGATGCTCGTCGCGACCGGCTCGGTAAGGCGACGCCAGGTCGTCATGGTCGCCTCCACCCATTCGGCGCGGGACCACGCCCGGCCCAGCTGCCCGGTGCTCGGGAAGTCGGTCACGGGGTCGAGCCACATCTCGGCAAGCTTCAGGGACTCGTCGACGCTGCGGCGCTGCAGCGCCGTGACGGAGGGGTCGTTGTCCGACGCGGCGACGCGACGCGCCTGCTCGTGCGCCATCTTCCAGTTCACGGGCCCTTCGCTCTGCGCGCTGAACATGGCCTGGACCTGCTGCATCATCATGGCCATGGCTGCGGGATCGGAGGGAAGGCCGGCCGCCCGGGCGATCTCCTGAGGATCGAAGCCGCCGGCGCCGGCGCCGCCGCCGAACATCTTCGCCAGCATCTCGGACAGCGGGTCCTGGGGTGTGTCGTCGTCGCCGTTCGACGGATTGGATGGGTTGGTCACTGATACCACCGGTCCTGGGAGTAGCTCGGGGTCCGGCAGGCGAGGCGATGCCGCGCCTGTCGGCTGTGCACAACACGCTACCGGCACGGCCTCACCGGTGTCCCTCGCCGCGTGAGCCGTTCGCTGAGGGCAAAGAGACGCCGGGAAGGGTGCCCTGCCGGCACGTACCCGGGCCCGGTGTCGGCGGAAGCGTCTACCCTAGGGGTGCCGGGAGCGCGCCGACGGCCGCGCCGGCGCCCGTGCACAGCATGGAAGTGCGCCCTACAGAGAGAAGACCAGTGACGCAGCCTGTCCACGTCGGGACCTACGTCCCCGAGGAGCCCACGCAGCCGAGGGACCCGCGCTTCCGCGCGATGGCCGTCTCAGGAGGCCTCGCCGTCGTGCTCTGCGCCGCAGCGGTCCTCCTGCCCGCGCCCTATGTGCTCGAGACCCCCGGGCCCACCTTCAACACGATCGGCGAGGTCAACGGCCAGCCCCTCATCCGGGTGGAGGGCCGGGAGAGCTTCCCGCCCTCGGGTCAGCTGGATCTCACCACGGTGTTCGTGAGCGGCGGCCCGAACGGGGCCGTGAACATCCTCGACACGTTCCGTGCCTGGGCGGACCCCAGCGCGAACGTCCTGCCCGAGCAGCTGGTCTACCCGGAGGGCACGACCTCGACCGACGTGCAGGAGCAGAACGCGGTGGCCATGACGTCCTCGCAGGAGTCCGCCGTCGCCGCGGCGCTCGCGCACGAGGACATCGACTTCACCGAGGAGCTGTCCGTCGCCCGCCTCGCCCCCGACGCCGCAGCGGACGGCATCCTCCGCGAGGGCGACATCCTCCGCTCCGTCGACGGGCAGCAGATCCGGAACATCACCACGCTCCGCTCGGCACTCAACGACGCCGAGGGCGCTCCTGCGGCCCTCTCGATCGTGCGGGACGGCGCGCCCATGGACGTCTCGGTGACACCCAGGGAGTCGTCCGAGGGCGACTACCAGCTGGGCATCATGCTCGCGTCCACGTTCGACTTCCCGTTCGACGTGACCATCCAGCTCGACAACGTCGGCGGCCCCTCGGCGGGGACGATGTTCGCCCTCGGGATCATCGACACGCTCACGGAGGGCGACCTCACCGGGGGACGCCACTTCGCCGGGACGGGGACGATCGATTCCGTCGGCGCCGTCGGCCCCATCGGCGGGATCGCGCAGAAGCTCGTCGGGGCCCGCGCCGGCGGAGCCGAGTTCTTCCTCGCGCCCGCCGCGAACTGCGACGAGGTGACCGGCAACATCCCCGACGGGCTGACCGTGGTCCGGGTGGAGACTCTCGACGACGCCGTCGACGCCGTCGAGACGCTCGGAGCGGGCGGGGACGCTGCGGGACTCCCCGCGTGCTGATCGCGCCGGCGGGGGACGGGCGGCAGCCCGGCAACGCGCAGAGGACCGCGCGGCAGGGGACAGGGGACGGGGGCAGCAGTGGAGCGACGATCGACGGCCCGCACGACACGGTTGGGTGACGATCCCGGACGTGCGGTGCGTGCGCGGGAACCTAATTGGTCCGCCTGAGCGTGGACAGGGCAGAATGAAAACACGAAGGGCGGAACTGCGCTGTCCTCTGCCCGGGGTCCGGGCCGGGGGATCGCAGCGGACCACCGGTCGTCGTGACCCGCAGCAGCTAACGATGAGGTAGATGTGACATCCGGACCAGATCGTCCGTTCGGCAGTAGGCCGAGCCCCGCAAGTGCAGCCACGAGCCGGCGGCGCAGCCCGCTGATCCCGACCATCATCGTCGTGGCGGTGATCGTCATCGCGTTCGTCTACCTGTCCCAGGTGTACGCGGACGTGCTCTGGTACCAGCAGCTCGGGTTCCTCGAGGTGTTCGTCACCGAGAACCTGTCGAGGATCGTGCTGTTCATCCTGGCCTTCCTCGTCATGGCGGGCGCCGTGTACACGAGCCTGCGGATCGCGTTCCGCAGCCGGCCGATCTACGCGCCGGACAGCGCCATCCAGGACAACCTGAACCGCTACCAGGCGCAGCTCGAACCGATCCGCCGCCTGCTCATGCTGGGGATCCCCGTGGTCTTCGGCGCCTTCGCGGGCACGGCCGCCTCCTCCCAGTGGCAGGAGGTGCTGCTCTTCATCAACCAGGAGCCGTTCAACCGCCAGGATCCCGAGTTCGGCATGGACTACGCGTTCTACATGTTCACGCTGCCGTTCCTGAGCTTCGTGACGGGTTTCCTCATCAGCGTCGTCATCATCAGCGCGATCGCGACGATCCTCACCCACTACCTGTACGGCGGCATCCGGCTCGAGGAGAAGGGCCTGTTCACCACCAAGGCCGCCCGCATCCAGATCGCCGTCATCGCGGCGATCTTCCTCGTGCTGCAGGGCGTGAACTACTTCCTGGACCGCTTCGACACCCTGCTGAACCAGGGCACCTGGGCCGGCGCGCTCTACACCGACGTGAACGCCGTGATCCCCACCAAGGCGATCCTCGCCGTCGCGGCGCTCATCGTGGCCGCCCTCTTCGTGGCCTCCGCCTTCGTGGGCCGGTGGCGCCTGCCGCTGATCGGCACGGCGATGCTGATCATCACCGCACTGCTCGCGGGCGGCGTCTACCCGTCCATCGTCCAGCGCTTCCAGGTGCAGCCCTCCGAGCTCGACGCCGAGCGGGAGTACATCGACCGCAACATCAACCTGACGCGGGAGGCCTACGGCCTCGACCAGGTCGAGGTGGAGCCCTACACGCCCACCGACGTCCCCCAGGCCGGCGCGCTCGGTGACGACGGCCAGACCACCGCGAACATCCGCCTGCTGGACCCGAACATCGTGTCCGACGCCTTCAGCCAGCTGCAGCAGTTCCGCCAGTACTACCAGTTCCCCGAGACACTCAACGTCGACCGTTACGAGATCGACGGCGAGGTGCAGGACACCGTCATCGCCGTGCGCGAGCTCGACACCAACGGCGTCCCCGAGGGCTGGGTCAACGAGCACGCCTTCTACACGCACGGGTACGGCGTGGTGGCTGCCGCCGGTTCGACGGTGCAGCCGGACGGCCGGCCGTCCTTCCTGCAGTCGGGCATCCCCTCCACGGGCGTGCTCGGGGACGACACGACCTACGAGCCCCGCATCTACTTCGGCGAGGAATCGCCCGAATACTCGGTGGTCGGCGCGCCGGAGGGACGTCCCGCCGCCGAGATCGACAGGCCGCAGAGCGAGAACTCGGACACCGACTCCCGCACCACCTTCAGGGGGGACGGCGGACCCGACGTGGGCAACCCCTTCAACCGGCTCGTGTACGCCCTGAAGTTCCAGTCCACCGATCTCCTGCTCTCCAACCAGGTCACCAGCGAGTCGCAGATCCTCTACGACCGCGACCCGGTGGAGCGCGTGCGGAAGGTCGCCCCCTACCTCACGCTCGACGGCAACAGCTACCCCGCGATCGTCGACGGCCGTGTGAAGTGGATCATCGACGGCTACACGACGAGCGCGAACTTCCCGTACTCGACGGAGCAGGAACTCGAGTCGGCGACGCAGGACTCGCAGACGGCCGAGGGCCTCGCGACCGCGCTGCCCGCCGAGCAGGTCAACTACATCCGCAACGCCGTGAAGGCCACCGTCGACGCGTACGACGGCTCGGTGGACCTGTACGCCTGGGACGACCAGGACCCGGTCCTCATGTCCTGGCAGAACGTCTACCCGTCCTCGCTCAAGCCGTACAGCGACATGTCCGCGGACCTGATGGCGCACGTGCGCTACCCGGAGGACCTGTTCAAGGTTCAGCGTGAGCTGCTGGCCCGCTACCACGTCACCGACACCGACGCGTTCTTCTTCAACAGCGAGGCCTGGAACGTCCCGGCCGACCCGGGAGCCACGTCGGAGGGGGCGACGACGACGGCGGCCACCGATCGCCAGCCGCCGTTCTACCTGACCCTGCAGATGCCGAACCAGGAGAGTGCGGCCTTCTCCCTCACCACGCCGTTCATCCCGTTCGTCCCCGCGGGCCAGACCCCGCGGAACGTGCTCTACGGCTTCCTCGCCGCCAACGGCGACGCCGGCACGGGCGAGGACGGCGTCAAGAGCGAGGACTACGGGCGGCTGACGCTGCTCGACAGTTCCGGCCAGGACTCGGTGGTCGGGCCCGGCCAGGCCCAGAACCTGTTCAACTCCGACACCGAGGTGTCGCAGGAGCTGAACCTCCTGCGCCAGGGAGCGTCCGAGGTCATCAACGGCAACCTGCTGACCCTGCCGATCGGCGGCGGCATCGCCTACGTCCAGCCCGTCTACGTGCAGTCCTCGGGCAGCTCGTCCTTCCCCGTCCTGCGACGCGTGCTCGTGAGCTTCGGCGAGAACGTGGGCTTCGCGCCGACCCTCGCCGAAGCCCTCGACCAGGTCTTCGGCGGGCGCTCCGGTGCCACCACGGGCGACCAGGGCAACGTCGGTGAGACCCCGGAGGATCCGGCCACGCCCCCCACCGAGGGAGGAGCGACGCCGACGCCGAGCCCGACGCCGACGCCGGCCCCGACACCGTCCGAGGGCGGCACACCCGGTGGCGCCACCGGCGATCCGGCCGCCGATCTGCGGACGGCCCTCGACGATGCGAACACGGCGATCCAGGACGGCAATGCAGCGCTCGCCGCCGGTGACTTCGCGGCGTACGGCGAGGCGCAGGAGCGCCTGCAGGACGCCCTGCAGCGGGCCCTCGACGCCGAGGAACGCGTCTCGGGGACCACCGGGGAGTAGCCGGAGGCGGTCGGGCACCTGCCCGATTTGCCTCCGGGCCCCGCGGCCGGTAACGTTGGTTACACGCCGCGGGGTGGAGCAGTTCGGTAGCTCGCTGGGCTCATAACCCAGAGGTCACAGGTTCAAATCCTGTCCCCGCAACGAACAGAAGTCCGGTCCACCACAGGTGGGCCGGACTTCTTGCTGTCACGAGTGTCCTGCAGGAGCCGGCTGCATGTCCCGGTGACCGGGACACGCAGCCTGAGGCGCGCCGGACTGCTGCGCCCGCGCACCGGTGCTCGAGCTTCAAACGCCCGCCGCGGGGCGGAAGCTCGGCAGACCCTAGCGCTCGGACAGGGCCTTGTAGGCGCTCAGGGCCCGCTGCCGACTCTCCTTGAGGTCGACGACGCGCTCGGGGTAGCCGGGCGCGGCGCCCTTCCACGGTTCATGCAGATTCTCCGCGTCGGCGAGTTCCGGGACGAACCGGACGAGATATGCGCCCTGCGGGTCGAACTTCTTGCTCTGCAGGACGGGGTTGAAGATCCGGAAGTACGGACTGGCATCGGCGCCCGAGCCCGCGACCCATTGCCAGCTCGCGGCGTTGCTCGCCGCGTCGGCGTCGACGAGGCAGTCCCAGAAGAACTGTTCCCCCACGCGCCAGTCGATCATGAGGTTTTTGATGAGGAACGACGCCGTCGCCATCCGCACGCGGTTGTGCATCCACCCGATCTCCCACATCTGGCGCATCCCGGCGTCGATGAGGGGATACCCGGTGCGGCCGCGCTGCCAGGCTTCCAGCTCCCTCTCCGTGGAGCTCTCCCAGGCGAAGGCATCGAACTCGGGACGGTAGTTGACCGTGGCGAGCTGCGGGTTGAAGTACAGCAGCTGCCAGCTGAATTCGCGCCAGCCCAGTTCGGAGCCGAACACACGGATGTCCTCCGCCGTCGAGCTGTCACTGCGGGCCTGCGCCGCATGCCAGACCTCGAAGGGGCTGATCTCGCCGAACCGCAGGTGCGGTGAGAGCCTGCTGGTGCCCTGCACCGCGGGGAGGTCCCGGTTGTCCTTGTACCCGTGGGCGGCGTCCTCGAGGAAGTCGTCGAGGCGGGCGTGGGCCCCGGCCTCGCCGGGTGTCCACGTCGCGCGCAGCCCCTCCGCCCAGTCGGGGGTGGTCGGCAGCAGTCCCCATGCGTCGAGGTCCTCGGAGCCGAGCGCCGGCCCGTGGAGGGCGTCCGGAGCGGGCAGGGGCCTGCGCGGGGTGCGGTAGGCGAGGCAGGCACGCCAGAAGGGGGTGAAGACCTTGTAGGCCTCGCCCGAACCCGAGGTGACCTCCCACGGCTCGTACAACAGGTTCGCCTGGTAGCTCGTCGCCTCGATGCCCTGCCCCGCGAAGGACTCCTTCAGGGATGAGTCCGCGGTGCGCTCGGCGAGGCCGTACCGGCGGTTCCACACGACGGCGTGCGCAGCGGCCTCCTGCACGAGGCCCGGCAGCACCTCTCCGACCGCGCCGCGCCGCAGGACGAGGGGGATGCCCAGTTCGCCGAGTGAGGCGCCCAGCGCCGCGAGGGAGTGGTGCAGCCACCAGCGCGACGCCCCTCCCAGGGGGCGGATGCCGTCGGTCTGGTCGTCGAGGATGTAGCAGGCGACGACGTCGTCCCCGCTGTCCGCGGCGGCAGCGAGCGCCGGGTTGTCGGAGATTCGGAGATCGTCGCGGAACCACACCACTGTCACAGCCATGCCCTCAATGTACCGGCGGGCTCCGACACGGCGTTCCCGGCAGCAACAGGGGGACCGCAGCCCGATGGCTGCGGTCCCCCTGTGCTAGGCGGGTCGGTGCGTCAGCGCATCGGCCGTCCGGTGCCGGTGTGTCGGCGTCAGTACGCCGTGTCGCCCGTGGTCGATGGCGCACCGGCCGCGGCATTCCCGCCCGCACCCTGCCCGATCGCCGTCTGCGCGCCGGAACCGGACTTCAGGGCCGCGAGGCGTGCCTCGATCTCCGTCTGCTCGCCGAGGTCCTCGAGGCTCTCGAACTGGGCGTCCAGGCTCGACGACGCGAGCTCCTGCTGCCCACGGACCTTGGCCTCCTCGCGCCGGATCTTCTCCTCGAAGCGGCCCACCTCGCTGGTGGGGTCCATGAAGTCGATGCTCTTGACGGCGTCGTGCACCTGCTGCTGAGCCTGCGCCGTGCGCGCACGGGCGATCAGCTGGTCACGCTTGACCGTGAGCTCGCCGAGCTTGCCCTTCATCTGGTTGAGGCCGTCCTTGAGCTTGTCGACGATCTCCGTCTGCGACGCGATGGTCGGCTCGGCGCCCTTGGCCTCGTTCTCGGCCGCCATCTGGCGCTGGATGGCCACCTTGGCGAGGTTGTCGAACTTCTGCGCGTCCACCGTGTCACCGGTCGTCCGGTACTCGTCGGCCTTCCGGGACGCGGCGAGGGCCTTGTTGCCCCAGCTGCGGGCGTTCTCGACGTCCTCGTTGTAGTCGTCCTGCATCATGCGCAGGTTGCCGATGGTCTGGGCGACGGCGCTCTCGGCCTCGGCGATGCTGTTGGTGTAGTCGCGGACCATCTGGTCGAGCATCTTCTGCGGATCCTCCGCCTGGTCGAGCATCGCGTTGATGTTGGCACGGGTGAGCTGGGCGATCCTGCCGAAAATTGACTGCTTTACCATTGATTTCCCTTTCGATTCTTCCTGAGGTTCCTGCGTCCTGCTGTCGGCGCGGGCGGCGCGGGCGGCGCGGGCGGCGTCCTAGAAGTCGCCGCCGCCTCCACCGAAGTCCCCGAAGCCGCCCCCTCCGCCGTCGAAGCCGCCGAAGCCGCCGCCGCCGAAGCTACCGCCGTCGCCGCCGAAGCCGCCGCCACCGTCGCCGTATCCGCCGCCACCGAAGCCGCCACCGAAGCCGCCGCCCCCGTTCAGGATGGAACCGAGGAGGATGCCGCCGAGCAGGGCGCCGCCCATGCCGTCGCCGCCTCGCCCGCCGTACCCGCCCATCCCCATGCCGCTGCGGCCGAAGCCGTCGACGTCCTGCTCCGCGAGCTGCGCGGCCTGGTCGGCCAGCATCGAGGCCTGCTGGGCGTGGGAGAGCGCGGTCACCGGGTCGGAGCGCTGCAGGTCGACGGCGAAGTCCAGGTTGCGTTCGGCCTCCGCCAGGCGGGTCCGTGCCTCGCTGCCCACTCCGCCGCGTCGCGCGCGGATGTAGTCGGCGGTGCCGGAGATGCTCGACTGCGCCGCGATGATGGCGTGCTGCAGGGAGTCCTGGGCCCGTCGGGTGTTCTCCGCCTGGTCGCGGATGCCGCCCAGCGCGGCGTCGAGCTGCCCATGGGCCGCCTCGAGCCGCTGCAGGAGGGCGAGGGGGTTGCTCCGTGCGCTCTGGCGCTCCTGCCGCACCGTGGTCACGGCTGCCTGCGCTGCCGCGATGGGACCGGCGAGGTCGCGGTACTGCCCTGCGCGATCCATGGCCTGTGCCTGGGCGAGATCCTGCTCGGCCTCGGGCAGGGCGCGTTCGAGCTCCCGCTCGGCCGCGGCGAGCTCCTCGGCGCGCTTGTCGATCGCGTCGAGCAGCACGGTGCTCTGGTGCACCGCCTCCTCGGCTGCCCGGACGGCGACGACGGCCCGGCCGGTGTCGCCGGCCGCCATGCGGGACTGCGCCTCGGTCGCGGCGCTGTCGACGAACGCGAGGCGTTCCCGGGCCTGTTCGATGTTGTCGGCGACCTGGATCGTGGCGGTCTCGAGGTAGCGCCCCTGGAGGGACCGCAGGGACTGCTCGGCGGCGGCGAAGCGCCGCTGTGCGTCCCCGGCGGCGGACTGTGCACGGCGCAGGGCCTCCGGGGCGTTGCGTTCGAGCTCCCGCAGCGCGTCGAAATCGGCCTTGTTCGCCTGCAGGGAGGCGTTCACGTCCTCGCAGCGGCGGATGATCTCACCGAGCCACTGGCGCTGCTGCTCCTCCGTGTCGGGAATGTGGTCGTCGAGCTGCTGCTGCAGCTTGAAGGACTCGCTCATGTGCTGCCGGGCCGCGGCGATGTCCTGGGAGAAGGTGGCGATGGCCTCGCTGCCGTACTGGGCCTCCGCGAAGCCGAGCTCCTGCTCACTGGACTTGATGGCGTCATCCGCGGCGACGAGGAGGCTGCCGGCCCGCTTGCGGAGGTCCTCGACGCTGAGGGACGCCAGCGGATCGACCACCGCGCCGCTCGCCGATGGCACCGGCCCGTAGCCGTACTGCTCGCGCTTGCGCTGCGCGCTGTTGGTGCCGCGGTTCTTGAGCAGCAGGTAGCCGCCCGCGCCGGCGACGGCGACGAGCCCGCCGACGAGGACGAGTCCGCCGAGTCCGCTGCCGCCCGAGGACCCGGTGGTCCCGGAGGAGGTGCCGCCGCCGGTGCCGCCACCGGTCCCGCCGCCGGTGGTGCCGGCGAGAGCCTGCTCGGTGCCCTGGACGGCGCCCGCCGCCGCAGCGGCGAAGTCGCCCGCCCGGAGCTCGGGGCCGATGTACTCGTCGTAGATCGCCTGGCCCTGCCCGCCGACGGCCGAGCCGCTGCCGACGACGTAGGCGGCCGCCCCCTGGTCGACGGCGACGGCGAGCACGCCCTCGTTCGAGGTCTGGTCATTCAGCTGCGCGGTGGCCGTGGCCCAGGACGAACGGTCCGTGGGGTCCTCGAACGAATCCACGTAGGCCACGCGGACGGTGAAGCCGTCCTGCGAGCGCAGGTCCTCGATGGCGGCCTCGAGCTCGCTCTCCTCATCGGGGCTGAGCACACCGGCGTTGTCGACGACGTAGTCACCCGACGGGAACGTGAGTGGTGCGTCGGCGGAGGCCGCCCCACTCGAGAGGAACGGGATCGCCACGACGGCGCCCAGGACAGCAGAGACGCGGGTGCGCCTGCCCAACATTCGCATTTTCGACCCTTCGGCACGGCCCCCGGACCCTACCGGTCCCAGGACTGGGGCCGGCGGACGCCGGAGGCTCCCTGTCTTTCCGATTCTATGGTTGGGCCCCGGGAGCGTCCACCACCGCCTCTATGCCTCTAGCGAAAGGGGGCGCAGGAGCCGCCTACCATGCGTCCGGCGGGTCGGGCCCGCGCTGCCCCGAGAGGGACGCGCGGTGCGCCTCCCTGCTGCCACGGACGATACTTGGGGGAGGACCGACCACCTCCCGCGGGGCCGCGGACTCCGGTCCCGGCTCCAGCAACCTCTCAGATACCGCACAGCGGACGCATGCTGGATGCTCAGCGAAGGTTGCCATGATGTGGTCAACAGCAACGAAAGGACCTCCGATGAACGAGCAGCCAGGCACGCCGGGTACCCCGGACCGCCCGCTCCCTCCCCAGCCGCAGAATCCGCCGTCCTGGGGATCCGGCTGGCAGCAGCCCGGAGGACACCGTCCGACCGAGGGGCAGGGAGTCGCCGACGGGGAGGCCCGCCGCGGCGAGGGCGTGGGGGAGAACCCCGAGACGACAGCCCAGCCCGTCGCCCCACAGCCCACGGCCCAGCAGCCGGCGGTCTCCGCCGCGGCGCCGGGGTACGACGCGCGCCACGCCCAATACCGGCAGGAGGACCCGGCCGCGCACCCCGCCTACGCGGGTCACCAGCCCTTCTACGGTGAGCAGAGCGGCTACGACCGGCCCGCGTACTCCGGCGGGCAGACCGTCACGAAGGACCGCAGGCGTGTCGGCCTCGGCACCTTCGCCGCAGGCGTCCTCGTCGCGGGGCTCATCGGCGGGGGCGTCGCGACGGCCGGCTACAACGCCCTCGACGGCACCACGTCCGCGGGGACATCCCAGGGAGCGCCGGAGTCCGTCGTCGTGAACAACACCGAGGACGTGAACACCATCACCGGCGCGGCCGTGACGGCGTCCCCGAGCGTGGTCACCATCGCGGTCAGCGGCGGCAGCGCGAGCGGCTCCGGATCCGGCATCATCCTCGACACCGACGGCCACATCCTCACCAACACGCACGTGGTCACCCTCGGTGGCCAGGTCTCCGAGCCCACGGTCGAGGTCAAGCTCAACGACGGCCGCGTGTTCGCCGCGACGGTGGTCGGTACCGATCCGCTCAGCGACCTCGCGATCATCAAGATCGACGCGCCCGACCTCACGGCCGCCACCCTCGGGAACTCCGACGAGCTCAACGTCGGGGACACGGCGATCGCCATCGGCGCTCCGCTGGGCCTCAGCGGAACGGTCACCGACGGCATCGTCTCCACGCTCAACCGCACCATCAGCGTCGCCTCCTCGGCCGTCCCGGAGGAGCAGCCGGACAGCAGCGGGTCCGACGACGGCGAGGGCTTCAACTTCCTGCCGCCGGGCGGCTCCGGCGGCCAGCAGACCGCGGCGCAGGGCTCGATCTACCTGAACGTCATCCAGACCGACGCCGCCATCAACCAGGGCAACTCCGGAGGGGCACTCGTCGACACCGACGGGAGGATCATCGGCGTCAACGTGGCCATCGCCTCGGCGGGGTCGGGGGAGTCCACCGGCAACATCGGCGTCGGCTTCTCCATCCCGATAAACTACGCCGAGCGCATCGCGCAGGAGATCATCGCCGACGGCGAGGCGAGCCACGGATTCCTGGGTGTCAGCGTGACCTCCGGGTCCAGTGACGGGTCCAGGAGCGAGTCCACGTTCTCGTCCGGGGCGCTCGTCCAGTCGGTCGAGCCCGGCTCACCGGCCGAGGAGGCCTCGCTGGAGGTGGGCGACGTCATCACCAAGGTCGGCACCTTCTCCATCAGCGATCCCGAGTCCCTGACGGCGGCGGTGCGCATGCAGACCGTCGGGCAGCAGGTCCCCGTGGAGATCATCCGCGGCGGGGACGCCCGCACGGTGGAGGTCACCCTGTCCCAGGCACCCGCCCAGTAGGACGGCGGAACGGTCCTCCTGGCACGACCCCTTCGACGCACGAGCGGCGGTCCCGGATCCGGGACCGCCGCTCGTGCGTTGAAAGGGCAGCGGACACGCGTCCGCGACCGGCAGCCCCCTGTGGTTAGCTAGTCGGTGGGAAGATCCCCGATCGAGGAAGGTCATTCATGGACGAGGCCACAGCAGGAGGACTGCGCATCGCAGTCCTCGTCAAGCACGTTCCCGACGCCCAGTTCGACCGCCACATCGGCGGTGACGACCTGACGACGGTCCGGACGGAGAGCATCCTGTCCGAGCTGGACGAGTACGCCCTCGAAGCCGCCCTCCAACTCGTCGAGGCCCACGGGGGACCGTCCGCCGGACACCGCATCACGGCCATCACCATGGGACCCGCCGCAGCCGTCGCAGCGGTGAAGAAGTCGCTGCAGATCGGGGCCGACGACGGCGTCCACCTCACCGACGAGGCGCTCAACGGGTCCGACGCCTCTGCCACCTCCAAGGCGCTGGCCGCACTGCTGCGGCACACCGGACCGTTCGATCTCGTCCTGACCGGCATGGCGTCGACCGACGGTGAGACGTCGCTCGTCCCGGCGCAGCTCGCGGAACGGCTCGAGCTGCCGCAGGTGACCTTCGCGGCGTCGCTCGAGCTCGTCCCCGGTGACAGTGGCTGGACCCTCAGCGCACGACGCGACAACGACACCTACGCGGAGACCATCGAGGCGTCCCTGCCGGCGCTCGTCTCCGTCACCGACCAGATCAACGAGCCGCGCTACCCGAACTTCAAGGGCATCATGGCGGCCAAGAAGAAGCAGATCGAGGTCCTCTCACTGGCCGATATCGGCGTGCAGCAGGACGAGGTGGGCCTCGCCGGGTCCTGGACCCGTGTGGAGGCGGCGGCTCCGCGGCCGCCCCGCAGCCAGGGGATCGTGATCACGGACGAGGGCGACGCCGGCGTCCGGCTCGTCGACTTCCTCGCGGGACAGAAACTCCTCTAGCCCGCTCCCGCCCGTTCCAGACCTCCAGGAGACTCCGCCATGACCACCGTCCTCGTTTTCCTCGACCACGCCGGGGCGAGCCTCGCCAAGAGCGAGCGCGAACTCCTGTCGCTCGGGGCGTCGCTCGGCGAGGTGACCGTGGCCCTCGCGGGCGACGCCGACCAGGCCTACCTCGACGGGGTGGGCGCGTACGGCGTGCAGGAGGTCCACCGGCCGGAGGACGCCGCCGTCTCCGAGGTGCTGGTCGCCGGGAAGGCCGCGTTCCTGGCGGAGACCGTCCGCCGGACCGGAGCGGGCATCGTGCTGCTCGGCAACTCCTACGAGGCGAAGGAGATCGCCGCGCGGCTCGGCGTCCGCCTCGAGGCCGGCGTCATCACGGACGTCGTCGGGCTGGCCGACGACCTGACGGCCACGAAGTCCGACTTCGCCGGCTCGTACAGCGTGGCGTGCCGCGTCACCACCGACATCGCGATCCTCACCGTGAAACCGAACAGCGTCGAGGCGGTCGAGGCGGGCCTGCCGTCGTCGCCGCGCGAGGTGCCCGTGCCCGTGGACCTGCCGGCCGCCGCCGCCCGGGTGACGGGCCGGGTGGACAAGCCCGTGAGCGGAAGGCCGGAACTCGCCGAGGCCCGCGTGATCGTCGCGGGCGGTCGCGGGGTGAACGGCGACTTCGGGCCGCTGGAGGATCTGGCCGACGCCCTGGGAGGCGCGGTGGGCGCGTCCCGAGCGGCCACCGACGCCGGCTGGATCGAGCACTCGGCGCAGATCGGCCAGACGGGCAAGACCGTGTCGCCGCAGCTGTACATCTCCGCGGGGATCTCCGGCGCGATCCAGCAGAAGGCCGGCATGCAGACCTCGAAGGTGATCGTGGCGATCAACAAGGACGCGGACTCGCCCGTCTTCGAGATCGCGGATTTCGGCATCGTGGGCGACCTCTTCACGGTGCTGCCGCAGGCCACCGAAGAGATCCGCAAGCGCGGCCTGTAGCGCATGACTTCTGACCCGGCCCCGTCCGGCCCGGAGCGCGTGCTGGTGTTCGCCGCGCATCCCGACGACATCGACTTCGGCGCCTCCGCCACGATCGCCGGCTGGACCGCCGCCGGGGTGTCCGTCAGCTACTGCATCCTCACCGACGGCGACGCCGGCGGATTCTCGGCCGAGGACCGCCCCGGTGTCGCCGCCCTGCGGCGCACCGAGCAGCGCGACGCCGCCGCACTGGTGGGTGTCACCGATGTGACCTTCCTGGGCGGCCCCGACGGCTACCTCGAGCCGACGGACGCCGTGATCCGGGAGATCGTCCGGCGGATGCGCGAGGTGCGCCCGGATATCGTGCTGTCCATGCACCCCGAGCGGAGCTGGGACCGGATCCAGAAGAGCCACCCCGACCACCTCGCCTGTGGGGAGGCGGTGACGAGGGCCGTGTACCCGGCGGTGGAGAACCCGTTCGCGTACCCGGAGCTCGAGGCCGCCGGTCTCCGGAGCTTCCGTGTCCCCTGGCTGTGGTTCTACGGCGGGCCTGCCCACCTCGAGAACCGTTTCGTGGACGTGACCGGCCTGGAGGAGCTCAAGATCGCCGCCATCACGGCGCACCGGAGCCAGCACCCGGACGTCGGACGGATGCAGTCGAGGGTACGGGCCATCCTCCAGGAGAACGCCCGTCGGGGTGGGCTCCCCGAGGGACGCAGCGCCGAGGCCTTCCACGTGGTCGGCATCAACACGGACGAGACGATCGCGGGCTTCTAGCCGCCCGTGACGGCGGTGCTGGGCGGTCGCCGGACGCGACGCCGCAGGCGCAAGAACGCCCCCGCCGATGGGCGGGGGCGTTCCTGTCGGTACTGGCGGAGCGGCGGCTCAGGCTCCGAGGGGGATCTGGGCGACGATCGGCAGGGTCGGTGTCGCCGACCCGCCCTCGGGCTCCACCGTGATGGCGACCGCCGCGAAGCCGCTGATGTCGGACAGCTCGGTCACCTTCGTTCCCGCCACGTCCTCGCCGGTCATGAGGCCCTCGGAGACCGGCGCGGTCCCGTCGGCGGGGATCCGCCACATCTGGTACACATATCCTTCGGCCGGGGCCGGTACGCCGGTGAGCGTCACGACCGCCGCGTCCTCCTCGCCGGAGACGGCCAGATCTGCCGTACCGCCGGCTTCGAGGGGGAGCTGCGCCTTCCGGACGTCGGACGCCTGGAGGACCTGCTGCTCGACCGTGGTCGGCTGCAGGTTCTGCGCGATGGTCACGCCACCGACGGCGATCACGACGGCCGCGGCCGCCGCCACCACCCAGCGGGAGGCCCGTGATCCGAGGGACGTCCGTGCGGAGCGTCGCTCCGCCAGCTCGTCCCGACCTCCGGGCAGAGTCTCTCCGTCAGCGGCCCCGTCCTCGGACGATGCGACGGAGCTGCCGGCGCCGACCGGGACGAGCGACGGTCCTCGGACCGGTGAACCGGTGCCACCGGGCAGCTGCCCGACGATCCGTTCGAAGAGATCGGCCGGCGGTTCGGCCTCGTCGGCCGCATAGGCCGACGTGACGGTCTCACGGCACGTGCGGACCCGGTCCGCGAAGGCGGTCCTGACCGCGGGCTCGGCGCCCTCGAGGAACGTCTCCAGACCGCGGCGTTCGTCGTCGCTGATCGCGTCCAGCGCGTACAGCTCGGCCCATTCGAGAACGTGACCTCGTGCCAGGTCCGTGTCGAGGTCGTCTGCGAATCGTCTGTTCATATCCTTGTCCTGCATCTCAGGTCACCTCCAAACAGGTCTTGAGTCGGATCAACCCGTCGCGGATCCTCGATTTGATGGTCGGTACCGCGACGCCGAGGGTCTCGGCCACCTCGCGGTACGTGAGGCCCCCGTAGTAGGCGAGCTTCACGGATTCCTGCTGCGTCCCGGTCAGGGTGTCGAGACACCTGACCACACTTTCCGCCTCGAGGCGCTGCGTGACGGTGTCGACGACGTCGTCGTGGTCGATGGTCTGCGTGGCCGCTCCGTAGCGGGCTTCCCGGTCCGTCGCGCTCTGCTCCGACCGCACCTTGTCCACGGCACGGCGGTGCGCGAGGGTCATGAGCCACGCCATCGGGGTGCCCATCGCCGGGTTGAAGCGGTCCGCGGTGTTCCAGACCTGGAGGTAGACCTCCTGGGTGGCGTCCTCGCTGAGCTCGGGATCGATGAGCACGCGCCGCGCCAGGCCGTAGACGCGCCTCGAGGTCTGCTCGTAGAAGAGGGCGAAGGCCGTCCGATCCTGCCGGGCGATCCGCAGCAGCAGATCGGTGAGCGTCGGACCTGCGACGGCGGCGACGTCCACCTCGTCCGCGGCGGGAGCGGTAGGGCTGACCCGGCTTACTCGTGGCGTTTCCATAGGGCTCCAGCATAGAGCGCCGGCCGACCCGAACCGAACACCACGGCCGGTGCCGCGCCGCGGTCGGGAAGCACGTCCCTGGTGCACGAGCACCATGCCACCACCCCCCTCACCGCCGGTTTTTCCCTGACACCTCACATTCGGTGCTGCGGCGCCGAGGGATGGCCCGCTATGCGATCCCCGGCTGTGTCCCCGGTTCCGCGCCCGGTTCCGCACCCGGTTCCGTCCCGCCGGCGGGCGGGCGGGTGGCGACGGCGATGAGCGAATCGGCGTTGAGGACGACGCTGGTGCCGAGTCGCTCGGCGAATGCCTCCCGCACGCGCTGCAGCGCCTCGGGCTCGTCGGGCAGCAGTCCGCGGTAGCCGCTGCCGAGGGCGAGCGACCAGGCGTGGTCGGCGTCGAGGGGGACGGCCAGTCCGAACCTCTCGACGGACACCTCCGTGAGGCCGCGTGCACCCAGCCAGTCCGCCAGCCGTTCGGCGGAGGCGAGCCTCCTGCAGTTCTCCACGAACACCGGGGCGGTCGGCTGTGTTTCGGTGCCCACGCCGGCCGCTCCCGCCTCGCGGAGGGTCGCGAGGAGGAGCTCGCCGAACGGTTCGAGGGCGCCGTCGTCCCACGCGCTCAGGGCGATCCGCCCGCCGGGCCGCAGCAGGCCCACGATCCGGTCCATGGCCGCGTCCATGTCGTCGAGGAGGAAGACGCCGTAGCAGCTCACGACGGCGTCGTAGGGCACGTCGGCGACCCAGGCCTCGGGATCCGCGCGGTGGAAGGACACGTTGCCGAGCCCGAGCGCCTCCGCCTTGGCCTCCGCGAGGTCCAGCATGGCGGAGGACCTGTCGACGGCGTCGACGTGCCCGTCCGGTCCCGCGAGCTGTGCGGCAGGGATGGTGCCGGTGCCGGTGCCGGCGAACACGTCGAGCACGCGTTCCCCCAGGAGGACGTCGGCGGCGGCGACGACGGCGTTGCTGACGGGGTTCCAGACGGCCGGCGCGAGACGGTCGTAGTCCTCGGCACCGCCGTCGGGCAGTGTTGCGGCGTGGCGAGCGGGCATCAGGACTCCTGGACGGTGGTCATCGCTGGGCGCCCGCGAAGCCCTGCTGGCGCCAGGCTTCGTAGAGGACGATCGACGCTGTGTTGGCGAGGTTGAGCGAACGGCGGGAGGCGAGCATGGGGACGCGCACGCGGGAGGTCACACGGGCGTCGTGCTTGACGTCGTACGGGAGGCCGTCCGACTCCCTGCCGAACATGAGGACGTCCGAGGGGTCGTAGGCGATGTCCGTGTAGGACACGTCGCCGTCCGAGGTGTACGCGAACACCCGGCGGGGCTGCAGGGCCGTCCACGCGTCCTCGAGGCTTGCATGGACGTGGAGCACGGTGAGGTCGTGGTAGTCGAGCCCCGCCCGCTTCAGCTTCGAATCCTCCAGGGAGAACCCGAGCGGCTCCACGAGGTGGAGCTCGGCGCCGGCGACGGCGGCAAGGCGGATCGCGGCGCCCGTGTTGCCGGGTATTTCGGGGGTGTGGAAGAGGATGCGGAACACCGCTTCATCCTAGCTTCCGGCCGCGGCCAGCAGGCGCGCGAGCACCGGCAGCTGCACCACGTTGGGCGTGGGCCCCGAGGACAGGAAGGAACGCAGGGTCCGCACGGCGGTCCCGGCATTCACGACCTGCACCAGCCCCGGCGCACCGCGGTCGAACCCCGGGGGCACATCGATGACGGGTGCGAACGGATTGTCCGGCGCCCCGTGGATGACGACCCATCCGGTCACGTTGCAGTCGGGGAACAGGTCCTGCACGGCACGCACCGTACGCGGCATCCGGAGGTCAACCGGCCGGCCCTGATGGCGCAGCGCCCGGCCGTCCCAGGAGAAATTGCCCGGCGGAGCCGTGAAGGAGTCGATGACGGCCATCCGGTACCCGGCGAGCAGGACGGCCCCCGCGGCCGTCTTCTCCCGGTCGTCGAGGACGACACCGTTGACGAGGCGCGCAGCCGGGTAGGTGGGGAGCAGGGCGCGCTCGAGGAGCGCCGACGTCCGCAGCTCGCCGTCGACCCGTGCGCGCGCACCGGCGGACAGCCGGCCGAACATCCCGGGTTGCCGCGCCGCACCGTGGAGTTGCCGACCGGCGGCGATCAGGGGGACGACGGGAGGGGAGGACGGCGAGAACGGCGGCAGGTACTCGGGCGGGGATTTCGCGGCGTCCTCGTCCTCGACCCTGGTGCGCGTCGACGCAGGATGCGGGGTGCCGTTCCGGCGGGCGGTCCCGGCCCGGCCCGGTGCGGCCGCGGCAGGCCGGCCCCGCCCCGTGTCGGCGTCGTACCGTTCACGGCGCTGCGGGTCGCTGAGTGTCTCGTAGGCGACCGCGACATCGTGGAACCGGGCGGCGGTGCCGCCGAGGTCCGGATGCGCCGCGCGGGCAGCCCGGCGGTACGCGTCCTTGATGTCCTTCGCACCGGCCCCGGGAGGCACGCCGAGGATGTCGTAGTACGACTTCCGTGGTGCCTCTGGCATCGATCAGGCCTTTCATGGGAGGGCGGTGGTCCGGACGGGCCTACCGAGCCGGCACGGCCCGTCGGGTTACCCCGAGACTAGAGGCACCCGTGGGACGGGACAAAGGCGACCGGGCGGACGGGACGGGAACGCGACGGGAACGCGACGGGGACAGGCGGCACAGGTACAACGGCGGAGACGCTTGGGAAGTTCATCCGTCGTGTCCCACCGGGTGCTCGGGCACGCGGGTGGACCTGCCCCGTGCGGGCCGTCGGCCGGCGCTACAGTGGGAACGGCGCGGAGGTCGCGCCGTGGATCGGGGGACCAGGCGTGGACGTGCGGCGTATCAGGGGGCGGGGCCGTCGTCACGGCGGTGCCGTGCTCGTCTCCCTGGCACTGCTCATGACCGTCCCGGCATGCACCATCGAGGTGCCGCTGCCACCGGGCGCGGCGACGGCCACGCCGTCGCGTCCCTCCACGGCCCCCACCGGAGCCGCCACCGGAGCCGCGCCGGGGCTACCGCCCCTCACCCGGGCGCAGATCTCCACCGAGGACATGACCTTCGCCCGCGGCGGGTACATCGCCGAGGGGGAGAGTGTCGCGTTCGCGGACGGCATGACGCGGACGGAGGGCTGGGCCCTGCGCACGAGGGCGGTCGACGGCGAGTCCGTGTACGAGAACGGTGCGGGCTGCAGGGCCTCCCTGCGCTCCACGGGACTGCAGACCCCGCTCGTGGTGGACGGCGACGACCGGGCGTCCACGGAAGCGCTGTTCCAGTTCCTCGACCCCAGCATCCTGCCCGGCTACCTGACGACGACCACGTGGTCCTGGGGCGAGGACCCGGCGGAGGCGCCGGCGGGCATCGAGTTCCTCACCTACCTCCAGCCGGCCACCGACGCCGCCCCCGCCAGCGCCGTGTCCCTGCGGCTGTTCCACGGGCCGGGCACCGCGCTGGCCATCACCGTCTCCTGTCCGTCGGACGAGCTGCTGGAGGCTACCGTCGCCGACGTGCGCAGCCGCGTCTCCGTGGTGCCACCCCGGTCCTGACCGCGAGGTGCACGGTGCCCGAGGCACGGTGCCCGACGGACTGTGCCGACGGACTGTGCCCGACGAACGGCGCTTACATCGGCCAGGACGGTCAGGAGGCGCGCCGGTACCGGGTGTAGAGGGCGGAGTCCTCGGTCAGGAGCGACACGAGCGCCAGCGCCACGGCGTCGTCGGGGCTGTCGCCCACCGCGATGCGGGGGCCGTCGCCGCCGGCGAGCAGCGGGCTGATGGACAGGCACAGCTCGTCCACGGCGTCGGACCGGGTGAAGTCGCCGAGCACGGCCGGGCCGCCCTCGCACAGGACCCGCAGCAGGCCGCGCCGGCGCAGTTCGGCGAGGACGGCGGGGACGGCGACGGTGTCGTCCTCCCCGCAGTCGACGACATCGGCGACGTCCGCCAGTGCCGCGCGCCGCCCTGCGGGGGCCGAGGCGCTGGTGAGGACGAGCGGGCGGACGGGGGCGCTGCCGAAGAAGCTGCCGGACGGGTCGAGGTTCAGGCTGCCGGAGATGACCGCGACCGCGGGGTGCTCCGCGAGCCCGTGCTCAGCGCGCCAGGACCGGGCGTCGTCGTCGACGAGGCTGCCTCCGTAGCCCTCCGCACGGATGGTCCCCGCGCCCACCAGCACCACGTCGGCGAGGCGCCGCAGGACGGCGAAGATGCGCTTGTCGCCGTCGTTCCCCAGCCCGGCGGAGAAGCCGCCGCTCGTCGCGGCGCCGTCCGCGGCCGCCACGAAGTTGAACCTGACGAAGGGTCGGTCCGAGGCGGGGTACGCGTAGAGGCGGAGCAGGCCGGCGTCGTCGACCGCGTCGGGGGACGCGGGGATGAGGGAGGTGATCACGGGGCCACCGGTTCGTTGACGTCGCCCATGTTGTGGCGGAGGTAGACGGGTTCGCGCCACCCGAGGACCGCCTCCGTGATGTTGATGGCCGCGCGGGACGCCGCGACGTTGTGCATGCGGACCACGCGGGCGCCGCCGAGGATGCAGATGACGGCCGCGGCGAGGGAGCCCTCGACGCGTTCACGCTTCGGGCGGTCGAGGGTCTCGCCGATGAAGTCCTTGTTGGACACCGCGGCCAGGGTGGGGAAGCCCAGCCCGGCGATCTCGGAGAACCGGCGGGTGATCTCGAGCGAGTGGAGGGTGTTCTTGTTGAGGTCGTGGCCCGGGTCGAGGAGGATGCGGTCCTCGGGGATGCCGAGCCGGACCGCGGAGTCCACCTTGCGCAGGAGGAAATCGGCGATCTCCCCGACCACGTCGCCGTACGTGGGCCGCGGGTACACCGTGCGGGGCTCCGCGAGGCTGTGCGTGATGACGAGGTGCGCGCCGGCGTCGGCCACCACCGCCGCCATGTCGGGGTCCCGCAGGCCCGTGGTGTCGTTGACGACGTTCGCGCCGGCCGCGAGCGCCTGCCGGGCCACCTCGGGCAGGAAGGTGTCGGCGGAAATGATGACGTCGGACGCCGCCCGGACCGCGGCGATGACGGGCACGATGCGCTCCGCCTCCTCCGACACCGGGATCGGTTCGCCCGGGGAGAAGGGGGCCCCGCCGATGTCCACCCAGTCGGCGCCTTCCTCGACGGCCCTCAGGGCGGCGTCGACGGCCGCCTGCAGGGCGAAGGTCGCGCCGCCGTCGTAGAAGGAGTCCGGGGTCCGGTTGACGACCGCCATGAGGGCCACCTGCCGGTCGAAGTCCAGGGTGCGCGTGCCGAAGGTATGTCTCGGGTGCCGGAGGCCCGGCAGGTAGGTGCCGGGCGAGGAAGGAGCCGCTTCTTGACTGTCCACCCAGTCTTTCTACCACCGGGGGCCGGGAGAACCGCCGCGGCCGCGCACGTGACCTGCTCCACAGGAATCGGCCGGGCGGCGTGGCGCCCGTAGAATCGGGGGATGCCCGTGTATGTCGATCACGCGGCGACCACGCCGATCTCGGCGCCGGCGCTCGCCGCGCTCACCCGCGAACTCAGCCGGAGCGGAAACCCGTCCTCCCTCCACGGCTCGGGCCGTCGTGCCCGGCGTTCCGTCGAGGAGGCCCGGGAGACGATCGCCGCGGCCGCCGGGGCCCACGCGTCGGAGGTCGTCTTCACCTCGGGCGGCACGGAGGCGGACAACCTCGCCGTCAAGGGCCTCTACTGGGCCCGCCGCGCCGAGGACCCGGCCCGCACCCGGATCCTCTGCAGCGCCGTTGAGCACCACGCCGTGCAGGACACCGTCGAGTGGCTCGAACGGCACGAGGGAGCCGAGGTGGTCTGGCTGCCCGTGGACTCCGCAGGCGTCGTGTCCCTCGACGCGCTGCGCGCCGCGCTCGCCGACGCACCGGACAGGACGGCGCTCGTCACCGTCATGTGGGCGAACAACGAGGTCGGGTCCGTCCAGCCGGTGCGGGCCGTCGTCGACGAGGCCGCACGGTACGGGGTCCCGGTCCACAGCGACGCCGTGCAGGCGTTCGGGTCCCTCCCGGTGTCCTTCGCCGACTCCGGACTCGCCACCATGGCCGTCAGCGCGCACAAGATCGGCGGCCCCGTGGGTGTCGGGGCCCTCCTCGTGGGCCGCGCCGTCACCCTCACGCCCGTGCAGCACGGCGGCGGGCAGGAACGCGACATCCGGTCGGGCACGCTCGACGGCGCGGGCATCGCGGCCTTCGCCGCCGCGGCCGATGACGCCGTCGCGCGCCTCGGAGCGGAATCGGCCCGCCTCGCGGCCCTCAGGGACCGCCTCATCGACGGCATCCTCCGCGAGGTGCCGGACGCGGTGCTGCGCGGCGTCGCGCATCCCGCCCCGGAGGGCACGCGGCTCCCCGGCAACGTCCACTTCACGTTCCCGGGCTGCGAGGGCGACTCGCTCCTGTTCCTCCTCGACCTCGCGGGGATCGAGTCCTCCACCGGCTCCGCCTGCACCGCGGGCGTGCCCCGGCCGTCGCACGTGCTGCTCGCCATGGGACTGACGGAGGACGAGGCGCGTGGCGCCCAGCGTTTCAGCCTGGGGCATACATCCACGGCCGACGACGTTGACGCCGTGGTGGGCGCCATCGGTGGGGCCTACGCCCGGGCCCGCACGGCGGGCATGGCCGGACACGCATCATCCATTCGAACTGCAGGAACGGGTTTCTCATGAGGGTACTGGCAGCGATGAGCGGCGGCGTCGACTCCGCGGTGGCGGCGGCACGCGCCGTGGAGGCGGGGCACGACGTCGTCGGCGTGCACCTGGCCCTCTCCCGCATGCCCGGGACGCTCCGGACGGGCAGCCGCGGCTGCTGCACCATCGAGGACTCGCGGGACGCCTGGCGTGCCTGCGACATCCTCGGCATCCCGTACTACGTGTGGGACTTCTCCGAGCGCTTCAAGGAGGACGTCGTCGACGACTTCGTCGCCGAGTACGCCGCGGGCCGCACCCCGAACCCCTGCATGCGCTGCAACGAGCGCATCAAGTTCGCCGCCCTGCTCGAGAAGGCCCTCGCCCTCGGGTTCGACGCCGTCTGCACCGGCCACTACGCCAGGGTCGTCGAGGACGCCGACGGCAACCCCGAACTGCACCGAGCAGCCGACTGGGCCAAGGACCAGTCCTACGTGCTCGGCGTGCTGACCCACGAGCAGCTCAGGCACTCCATGTTCCCGCTCGCCGAGACGCCGTCGAAGGCCGAGGTCCGGGCCGAGGCCGAGCGGCGCGGCCTCTCCGTCGCGAACAAGCCCGACAGCCACGACATCTGCTTCATCCCCGACGGGGACACGCGCGGCTGGCTCGAGGAGCGCATCGAGATGACCGAGGGGGACATCCTCGACGTCGACGGCGAGAGGATCGGCAGCCACCCGGGCGCGAACGCCTTCACCGTCGGCCAGCGCCGCGGCCTGAAGCTCGGCACCCCCGCCGCGGACGGCAAGCCGCGCTTCGTGCTGGAGATCCGTCCCAAGCAGAACGAGGTGATCGTGGGACCGGAGCACCTGCTCGCGATCGACCAGATGCGCGGCATCAAGGTCTCCTGGGCCGGCCTGCCCATCGACGAGGTGCTGACCGGGGAGGAATTCGACTGCACGGCCCAGGTCCGGGCCCACGGCGATCCCGTGCCCGCACGCGTGTCCGTGGAGTCGGCCGACGGTGTTCAGCAGCTCGTGGTGCGGCTGGTCGAACCGATGCGCGGCGTGGCACCGGGCCAGACCGTGGTGCTGTACCAGGGCACGCGTGTACTCGGGCAGGCGACCATCGATTCCGCGCGCTCCGCCCTGCGACCCGAGCCCGTCGCAGCCGGATAGTCGCAGTTCACGGAGTGCCTCCGGCGTCTGCTTGACTGGAGTCATGACGCATCCACGCAGCGGCTTCGACCCGGCAGCCAGCTCACTCACGGGAGACGTGGCCCCCGAGGTGATGGCTGAGCTGCTCTCGGTGAGGAGCTCGATCGACAACATCGACGCCACCCTCGTCTACCTCCTGGCCGAACGCTTCAAGGCGACGCAGCGGGTGGGGCACCTCAAGGCCGAGCACGACCTCCCCGCCGGTGATCCGCAGCGCGAGGCCGCGCAGATCGCCCGGCTCCGCATGCTCGCCGAGGAGGCGCAGCTGGACCCCGCGTTCGCCGAGAAGTTCCTGAACTTCATCATCTCCGAGGTGATCCGCCACCACCAGGCGATCTCCGAGAACCGCCGGCCAGGCACCGAGGGCACCGCGCCGCCCGCATCCGCGACGCCGATCCACGGTACGCATGCCTGAGCCCGTCCGATCCGTGGGGGCGACCGCCGCCGGGGACTGGCCCGGAACCGACCCCCTCGAGGCCAACCGTGCCGTGCGCGGCGAGCTCGGGGGAGCGAACATGCCCTTCCTGCCGTCGCTGCCCGCGCGCGGGCCGGGGAGCGATGCCGTCGGACGGACGCTCGGGATCCTCGTCGAGCTGCCCTTCGACCTGCAGCCGCACGGGTGGCGCCTCGTGCAGCGGCCCGGCAGGGACCAGCGCCGCGCGCAGTCCGCCCTGTCGTCCGACATCAACGCCCTCGGTGACGTCGCCGGCGCGGAGGAGCGCCCGGCGCCGCGCCTGAAGCTGCACCTGCGGGGACCGCTCTCCCTGGCCGCGGGCGTCCACCTCCACAGCGGCGAGCGCGTCCTGATCGACCACGGGGCCCGCCGCGAGGTCTACGCATCGCTCGCCGCAGGGGCCGCGGACCTCGTGCGCCGCGTGTCCGCCGTCGCGCGGGGAGCCGGGGTGCTGCTCCAGTTCGACGAGCCCGAGGCCGGGGCGATCCTCGCCGGACGCGTCCCGACGGCCAGCGGCTACCGCACGCTGCGCGCGATCGACCGGCGCGAGGCCACCGAGGCGTGGGACCTGGTGACGGCGTCGGCGGTCGCCGCTGGGGCTGCCGGGACGATCCTCGTCCCGGGTGGCGGGGACGTCGCGCTCGACGCGGCCCGCTCGAGTACCGCCACGGGGCTGTCCCTCGACCTGCCCGGGGTCTCCGACCGGCACTGGGAGGCGCTCGCGGAGGACCTCGAGGCGGGGCGCCCGCTGGAGCTCGCGATCCTCGATCCCGGGACCGCCCTCCCCCAGGTGAGGGTCCTCGCCGAGACGGTGCTCACCGCGTGGCGGCGTGTCGGCCTGCCCGTGACGATGCTCGGGGCGCTGACCGTGACCACCCGGCCCGGCCTCGAGGGCCGGGTGCCCGCGGATGCGACCCGCGTGCTCACGCGCATGGCGCAGGTCGCCGACGCCCTGGACCAGGTGCGCGCCGAGGGCTGAGCGGCCGTCAGGCTACCCGGCCCATCCGGCAGGGTGTCCCGCTCCGACCCCGTCAGACGCGCTGCTCCCACCGCCGCGGACGGACCTCCGCGGGCAGGACGCCGTCGAACTCCTCGAGGGTGTACTGGAAGGACCCCGCGTACACCAGCAGGGTCCCGAGCTGGCGGTGCACCACCCGGGTCTTGATCCGGAAGACGGCGGCGTCGTCGTCCCACCACTGCTCCACGTAGGCGAGCGCACCGACGGCGTCGGGCAGGGGCAGGCGCCGGCCCGCGAACACCCGCGTCCGCGAGGACACCATGCGGATGCGCCCCTCGTCCGTGGCGGTGCAGGTCAGCAGGGTGGCCATCCGCCGGTGCCGGCCCACGTAGTCGGTGAGGACGCCGTCCTGCAGCGAGGTGGTGTCCTCGAAGACGCGCAGGGCGGTCCCGAAATCCAGTTCGCGGCGGGCCGTGAGCGCCGGACGGCCGAACGGGTCCGTGTGGGGGAAGTTCCTGATGGTGAACGGGACGTCGTCGCGGTACTCGGGGAAGAACGCGTTGTCGAGCGCCGTGAGGCGGAAGGCGGGGCGCGCGAACCAGGCGGGGCACCCGGCGACGTCGAACACCCCGTGCCCGCGCCCGGCGAGGCCGCTGCCGGCGTGGAGGCCGAAGTACTCGCGCAGTTCCGGCTGCAGCCGGCCGAACTCCGCGCCCATCGCCTGCTGGTAGATCGAGGTCATGCCGCCCACTTCCGTCGCTCGGACAACCAGTCAACCATGATGCCGGCGTCGAGCTGCCCGCCGGGCAGTCCGCCGGTCGCGGCACGTACCTCCGGCGGCGGGGCGGCATCGGCGGGGCGGGTCGGGGCGGCCTCGTCGAAGGCGCTCACAGGCGACCCGTGGCCTTCAGCCTGATGTACGTGTCGGCGAGCAGCGGGGGGAGTTCCGCGGGCACCGCGTCCACGACCTCCGCGCCGACGAGGCGGAGCTGGTCGGCCACCGCCGCCCGGTCCAGCAGGGCACGTTCCGCCGCCGCGGCCCGGAAGGTCGCCGCCGCGGTCGAGCGGTCGGCCGCCATCTCCTCGAGGCGCGGATCGCGGACGGAGGCGACCACGACGACGTGGCGCCCGGTCAGGCCCGGCAGCGCCGGCAGCAGGCCCTCCTCCACGGCGCCCGCGTCCAGCGAGGTCAGCAGGACCACGAGGCTGCGGTGGGGCGATACGGCCCGCACCTGGGCCGGGACGCGCGACCAGTCGGCCTCGATCAGTTCGGCCTCGAGCGGCGCCATCGCCGTCACGAGCGAACCGAGCAGGTTGCCCTTGGCGGTCGAGTCGACGCGGGCGCGCAGGCGGCGGTCGAAGGCCAGGAAGTGGACCTTGTCGCCGCCGCGCTCCGCGAGCACGGACAGCAGCAGTGCCGCCTCGATCCCGGTGTCGAGGCGGGGCTCGTCGAGGACCCTCGCGGCGGACGTGCGGGAGGTGTCGAGCACGACGACGACGCGGCGGTCGCGCTCCGGCCGCCAGGTCCGCACCACGGTGTCGCGCCGTCGGGCCGTCGCCCGCCAGTCGATGGACCGGACGTCGTCGCCGCGGACATAGTCCCGCAGGGAGTCGAACTCCGTGCCCGCTCCCCGGATCTGCACGGCCGACCCGCCGTCGAGCTCACGCAGGCGGCGGAGCTTGGACGGCAGGTGCCGCTTCGAGGCGAAGGACGGCAGCACCCGCAGTGCGCCCGGTGCCGGCACCGTGACCTGGCGGGCGGCGACGCCGAGCGGCCCGGCGCTCCGGATGGCCACGGTCTCCACCCGGAGGATGCCCCGGCGCGTAGGACGCAGGCGCACCGTCATCCGGCGCGCCTCGCCCGCGGGCACCTGCACCGCCTGCTCCGGATCGGCGGCACCGGCCGACGGCTGCCAGGCCTCCCGCACCGTGGCGCGCAGCGGGCGGGAGGTGTCGTTGCGCAGCACCAGGGCACTGCGGCACTCCTCGCCGAGCCGGACACCCTCGGGCAGCTCGCGCACGATCCCGACCCGCCGGGGCGACGCCGCGAGGGCCAGGTCGAGTGCGGTCACCGCGGCGAGGAGCGCCACCCACAGCAGGATCGACGTCGCCCCCGGGAACAGGACGACGGGTACGACGCCGAGCAGCGCCAGCAGGACGAGGCGGCCGGTGAGAACCACGGGAGCTCCTCTCTGCCCCGGGCGCAGCGGCGACCGGAGCGGGTGGGGGTGGGGTCCTACCGGGGGACGGGGACGGTGCCGAGGATGCCGCCGAGCACGTCGTCGACGCCCACGCCGTCCATCTGCGCCTCGGGCCGCAGCGCCACGCGGTGCCGGAGCGCGGGGAGGGTCAGGGCCTTGACGTCGTCGGGGGTCACGAAGGAGCGGCCCGAGAGCCACGCCCAGGCGCGTGAGGTGTTCAGCAGGGCCGTGGCGCCGCGGGGGGACACGCCGAGCTGGAACGACGGCGAGGATCGCGTGGCCCGGACGACGTCCACGATGTAGGCGAGGACCTCCGGGGCGATGGCGACGCGGGCCACGGCGGCACGTGCGCGGTCGATGTCCTCCGCACCGGCGACCGCGCGGACGCCGGCGGCGCCGAGATCGCGGGGGTCGAAGCCGACGCTGTGGCGGCGGATCACCTCGATCTCGTCGTCGCGGCCCGGGAGCGGGAGGGTGAGTTTGAGCAGGAAGCGGTCGAGCTGCGCCTCGGGCAGGGGATAGGTCCCCTCGTACTCGACCGGGTTCTGCGTGGCGGCGACGATGAACGGGGCCGGGAGGCGGCGCGAGACGCCGTCGACGGAGACCTGGCGCTCCTCCATCGCCTCGAGCAGCGAGGCCTGCGTCTTCGGCGGCGTGCGGTTGATCTCGTCGGCGAGGAGGATGTTGGTGAACACCGGCCCTTCCCGGAAGGTGAACTCGCCGGTCTTCGACTCGTAGATCAGCGAGCCCGTGATGTCGCCGGGCATGAGGTCCGGCGTGAACTGCACGCGTTTGGTGTCGAGGTCCAGGGCGGTGGCCAGGGTGCGGACGAGCAGGGTCTTCGCCACGCCGGGCACACCCTCCAGCAGGACGTGACCGTCGGCGAGCAGGCCGATGAGGAGACCGGTCACCGCAGCGTCCTGGCCGACGATCGACTTGCCCACCTCCGTGCGGACCCGCAGCAGCGCGGCCCGGGCGGCGTCGCCGTCGTGGTCCGCCCGGCCGGACGCCTGGCGGGAGCCGTCCGGCCCGTGTTCCGGCGCGTCGTCCCGTTCGGCGACGCGCGTCGCCTGGTGCGCCCCGGTGGGGGGTGTGGCGGGCGGCGCCTGCGGGGGCCCGTCCTGCCGGCCGGCGGAATCGTTCATGATCGAATCTCCTTCTCGAGGTCGAGGATCTCCTGTGCCCACAGCACGAGTTCGCGATCCGTGGTCGGTGTGTGGAGCAGCCGCTGCTCCAGGTCGAGACGGGACCGCCCGCTGTGCCGGGCAGCGGCGTCGATGACCTCGCCCGCCGGGGCGGCACGGTCCACGCGGAGCCGGCGGGCCATGCGCGTGAGCGCGGCCGCCCGCAGAGTGGCCGCGGCGTGCGCCACCGACCGGGAGTCCTGGTAGAGCCGTGCGCGGCCCTCCGCCGTCTCGGCGGCCCGGACGACGACGGGCAGCGGCTCGGCCGCCAGCGGCCCCAGGCGTCGTCCCTTCCAGGCCAGGGCGAGCGCGGCGCAGACGAGCAGCCACACGAGCAGCGGGTCTACCCACGGGGGCAGGAGCGTCCGCGGATCGATGCCCTCACCGCTCGAGACGATGTCCGCGCCGGTCGGCTCGTACCAGACGAGTGTCGGGGTGGAGCCGAGGGCGCGCAGGGCGAGGGCCGCGTTGCCCTCCTCGGTGATCGACGCGTTGGAGAGGATCGACGGGGCCCCGAGCACGGCGACCGTGCCGTCGGCGCTCGTGGTGTACAGGCCGCCGGTCGTCGGGCCGGAGCCTCCGGGATCGCCGTCCGTCGCACCGTCGACGACGGTCGGGAAGCACTCGACGTCGCCCGCGTAGACCGTCCCGGTCCCGGAGAGGGTGCCCGCCGCCGTCGCGGCGTCGTCGGTGCACTGGGCGGACGTCGCGGGCGCACCGCCGAAGTCCAGGGGAGCTGGACCGAGCTGGGTGAACTCCTGCTCGAGGGCGGTGAGCTGCCGGGCCCCAGGCGCCGCGAGCACGGCACGCACCGATGCCCCGGTCAGTTCCGCCACCTGGGTGGCGCTGAGGTACTGCCGGGCGTCGTTGAGGAAGAGCGTCGCCGGCCCGGCGTCCAGTTCCTCGAGTGCGTCGTCGTACGAGTCGACGCGCACGACGCCGACGCCCTCGGCCGCGAGGACCTCCGCCACGGCCCGCGCGCCCTGGGGCGCCGGATTGCCCGGGGACAGCGGACGGTCGTCCTCCTCCGCGCCGGGCAGGAGGTTGAGCAGCACGATCACGGCGAGGACTACGGCGCCGACCAGCAGCGGTAGGGAGCGGCGGAAACGCCTCCGTGCGGTGGTCGCGGCGCTCCCGCCGTCGCCCATGACCTCGGCCCGCGGCGCGGCACCGGGCTGCACGGCGGTTCCCCGGACGTCGGTCTCCTGCGTCCCGCGGGTCATCGCGGTGCCGCCGGCGTCGTCGTGCCCCGGGGTGCGGCCGGACGCTCTGCGGTCAGTTGCGCGTCGAGGGCGGCGGCACGCCGGTGGTCGTCCGCCGTCGCCGTGCCGCTGCCGTAGTGGGTCTCGTTGAAGCGGTCGGCGAGCCACGCGATGTCGGGCGCCAGGGACGGGAACATGCCGCCGAGCTGCACCGCCGCCTCCGTCGCCGTCCTGCCGGCCTGCTCCTCCACGACGACGCGTTCCTCCGCCGAGCGGATGATCGCGCGCAGCAGCTCCGCCAGGGCGCCGTTCCAGTTCCCCGCGGCGGCGAGCTCCGAGGATCGGCGACGGTGGTGGTCGGCGGAGCGCCGGGCGCCGTCCTCGAACACCGCGGCCTCCTGTGTGCGCCCGCGCGGGTTCAGGCGCGGCCGGACGAGCACGACGGCCACGACGATGAGGGCGGCTGCGCCGAGCGCGACCAGCAGCGTGCCCGGTCCCGACCCGAGCCCCTGCACGCCGTCGAGGAGCCGTCCGAGGGAGCGCAGGACGTCGGCGAGGATGCGTTCGAAGATGGTGGGCTGCGCCTCCACGTAGGCGGCCTTCGCCAGCTCGTCCTGCAGCAGCCTGCGGGCCTCGTCGGCGTCCGGCGTGAGCGGGGTCCCCGGACTGGTGGTCACGGGCGGCCCCGGTGGACGATGCTCGAAGCGGCTCTCACGCCGGGCCTCCGGGCCGGTGCCCGAAGGACGTGCCGGGAGGGGTGCCGCCGGGGAGGATGTCGCTCGGTCCCGTGCCGGCGCGCTCGTGCTCTCGCATGAGGACGACGTCGAAGCCCTCGCGGCGGATGCGGAGGTCCACGTACAGCAGGGAGGTCACGCCGGCCTGGAAGGCGTAGCCGATGGCGGAGAAGAGAGCAGTGATGGCCTGCGTCGCGAGGAGCAGGGGGATCGAGTCGAGGGCGTCGGGCGTCGCGGAGGCGCTGGCGCTGAAGCCGAAGATGAGCGAGACGGCGAACGTGAGGGGGGTGGAGATGACCGACGCGATGATCGACACGATGAGGCTCGTCAGCAGGACGATCCCGAACGTACGCCACCAGTTGCCCCGGGTCAGCGCCCACGATCGCCTGACGGACGCCCAGGGGCCGGTCCCCTCGAGCATCAGGGTCGCCGGTGCGACCACGATCTTGGTGCTCACCCAGACGAGCAGGGCCACGGCGCCGAGTGCGAGCGGCACGATGACCAGGGCCGAGTACTCCTCGAGTCCCACGACGGCCAGCGCGGAGATCCCGACCACGAGGACGAGACCCACGAGTCCGGCGGCGAAGGACAGGAGTCCGAAGCCCAGCAGCGGGAGGATACGGCCCCGGGCGATCCGCCATGCCTGGCCGAAGGACGTCCGCTGGTTGATGACCGCCCGCGCGATCGGGACCACGAGGATGCCCTGCAGCACGAGCAGTGCCACCGCGGAGACTACGCCGGTGATCGTGGCGGCCACGCCGAAGCCGGCGACGGCCGCGATGATGCTGTCCGTCGTCGCATTCTCGGACTCGAGTACCTCGAAGGACGAGACGACGTTCCCCAGCAGGAGCACCGTCATCAGCGCGACGACGGCCTGCAGCAGGATGGCGCTGCCGAAGGTGGCCATCGGGTTCCTGCGGCAGGCCTGGAAGGCGCCGTCGAGGATCTCCCCGAGGCCCAGCGGTCGGAGCGGGATGACGCCCGGCTTGGGCGGCGCCTGGTACACGGGCCCCTGCGGGAAGGGTCGCGCGCCGTACGGGCTCCCGCCCTGCCCGGGTCCCTGCGGCGTGAAACCGGGTCCCCAGCCCCCGGACTGCTGCGGCCCGGGTCCCTGCTGCGGGAAGCCGGGTCCCCAGCCCCCGGGTTGCTGTGGCCCGGGGGCCTCGGGGCCTTGTGGCGGATAGGGGGCGCCCCAGCCCTGGCCGGGTTGCTGCGGCCCGGCGGTCTGGGGGCCTTGTGGCGGAGGGGCGGGCGACTGCCACGCAGACGCCGGGCGGCCCCGGCCGTCGGGGGCGGGCGTCCCGGGGGACTGCCACGGTGCCGACGCTGCGGGAGGTACCGGGGGTGCGGGCTGCACGGCCGGACCGCCGCCCCGGCCGTCCGATGTACCGCGGGGCAGCCCGTCGTCCGGCTGACCCTCCACCTGATCACTCATGGCGTCCCCTCGCTCGAATGCTCCAGGGAGGTCCGTCCGCAGCTCCCCTCCTGCATCATAGGCCGGGCCGCCGCACGGGCCACCCAGCCGCGCGCGTCCGCCGGCTCGGCTCCTGGCTCTGCCGGGACACAGCACAGGGTGGGGCTGATGGGACTTTGCACGTCCGATGGGACAGTATGGGGGTATGAAGGCTCGCATTCTGGTCATCGACGACGACGAGGCCCTGTCCGAGATGATCGGCATCGTCCTCCGCAACGACGGGTTCGACCCCGTCTTCTGTGCCGACGGCGCAGCGGCTCTGGGCGTGTTCCGCTCGACCCAGCCGGATCTCGTGCTGCTGGACCTGATGCTGCCCGGCATGGACGGCATCGAGGTGTGCCGTCAGATCCGCGCCGAATCGGACCTCCCCATCGTGATGCTGACGGCGAAGTCGGACACGTCCGACGTCGTCCGCGGCCTCGAGTCCGGCGCCGACGACTACGTCCCCAAGCCCTTCAAGCCGGCCGAGCTCGTGGCCCGCGTCCGCGCCCGGCTGCGGCCGGCCGAGTCGAAGGCACCGGAGACCCTCCGGATCGGTGACGTGAGCATCGATGTCGCAGGCCACGAGGTCACGCGGGCGGGCGAGCGGGTCTCCCTCACCCCGCTCGAGTTCGACCTGCTCGTGGCCCTCGCCCGGAAACCGTGGCAGGTGTTCACCCGCGAGCTGCTCCTCGAACAGGTCTGGGGCTACCGGCACGCGGCCGACACCCGACTCGTCAATGTCCATGTGCAGAGGCTGCGCTCGAAGATCGAGCGTGATCCCGAGGCACCCGAGATCGTGCTGACGGTGCGTGGTGTCGGATACAAGGCCGGACAGGGCTGACGCGGAGGGCGCGGGCGGCAGCGCCGCCGACCCCGTCGTGCCCCCTGGGTCGGTGCCGTCGCAGGGGACCGATGCCGCTGCGGCCGGTCCCGGTGTCCTGCCCCACCCGGCCGGCTCCTCCGTCGCGAGCCGCTTCGCGATCCGGCTGCGACGCGGCGTGCGGCGCCTCCGGGTCCTGCTGAGCTCCATCGCGCGCAGCTGGCGCCGGTCGCTGCAGTTCCGGACCGTCGTCGCGACGATGCTCCTCACCTCGGTGTCCTTCGTGGCCGTCGGAGGCTTCCTGTCCAACCAGATCGCGAGCGCGCTCTACGACGAGCGCTTCGACCAGTTCAGTGCCGAGGCCCGCTCCGCCCTGACCTCCACCAAGGCCGTCTTCCGGGACTCCTCCGCGACGGACCGTGACACGACGAATCGGCTGGTGCTCGACTCGGTCAATGCGCTCGTGGGCAGCAGGACGAACGCCCCCCGCCAGGCCATGCTGGTCCCCATCACCAACGGGGAGGGGCTGTTCATCCCGGTGACGGTGAGCCAGGACGGCGCGACGGCCGGCATGCTCCCGGAGGACCTCCAGCAGGCGGTGACCAGCGGGCAGGACGTGTACTGGGCGCCGATCACCATCCCCGTGACGGAGAACGGCGAGCCGGACGCGCCGGGGCTCGCGTTCGGCACGCAGGTCCAGCTGCCGCCCGAGCGGAGCCCCTACGCCCTCTACGTCTACTACGACCTCTCCTCGATGCAGGCCACGCTCGATTCCATCCACGGCGTCCTGTGGCTGGTGGGGGTCATCCTGCTGATCGTCATCGGCGGCGTCACCTGGTACGTGACACGCAGCGTGGTCCTGCCGGTCGGCCATGCCGCGTCCGTGTCGGAGAAGCTCGCCTCCGGTCAGCTGCAGGAACGCATGGAGGTCACCGGAGAGGACGAGGTGGCCCGGCTCGGAGCCTCCTTCAACCGCATGGCGGCCAGCCTGCAGGACCAGATCACCCAGCTGGCGCAGCTCTCCCAGATGCAGCAGCGCTTCGTCTCCGACGTGTCGCACGAACTCAGGACACCGCTGACCACGGTGCGGATGGCGGCGGAGGTCCTGCACGACGCGCGGGACGAGTTCAATCCGGTGAACAAGCGGTCGGCGGAGATCCTGTTCGACCAGGTGGAGCGTTTCCAGGCCCTGCTCGCGGACCTGCTCGAGATCTCGCGCTTCGACGCCGGTGCCGCGGTCCTGGAAGCCGAATCCGTGGACATGGTGCAGCTCGTCCACCACGCCCTCGACGGCGCACGGCCGCTCGCGGAGAGGCTGGGCACCGAGCTCTCCGTCGTGACCGGCGAGACCCGGTGCATCGTGGACGCCGACGCCCGCCGTATCGACAGGATCCTGCGCAACCTGATCGTGAACGCGCTCGAGCACGGGGAGGGGCGGCCGGTCGACATCCACATCGCGTGCAACCCGGAAGCGGTGGCGGTCGCGGTCCGCGACCATGGGATCGGGATGACGCCGCTCGAGGCGTCCCGCGTGTTCGACCGGTTCTGGCGGGCCGATCCTGCGCGTGCCCGGACCACGGGTGGCAGCGGCCTCGGCCTGTCCATCGCCACCGAGGACGCCCGCCTGCACGGGGCGTGGCTGGAGGCATGGGGCCGCCCGGGTGAGGGAGCATGCTTCCGTCTGACCGTGCCGCGGCACGAGGGTGCGGTGCTGACGTCGTCGCCCCTGGCGCTACCGCCCGTTGCGGCTCACGCACGGGCAGGGTCGGCGGGCGGGGCGGGGCACGAGTCGGGGCACGAGGCAGGGCACGGGTCAGGGCACGAGGACCATGGCAACCAGGGGATCACCACGAGGGAGAGCAGTGCGACGCAGTAGGACGACAAGCCGCGCCCGGACCGCCGACCGGTCGGCCGCAAGGACGCCACGGGCGGTCCTCGCTGCGCTGCTGGTGGCATGCCTCGTGGTCCTCACCGCCTGTTCGGCGATCCCCACGCGGGGACCGGTCGGGGTGATCCCGGCCGCGGAGGCTGAGGTCGACGCGGTGGCGCCCGCCTTCGACCCCGAGGGACCGGCGCCGGGCGCGACCCCCGAGCGGATCCTGCGGGACTTCATCACGGCCGGGACGGGTGCCGGCGACGGGTACAGCGTGGCACGCCAGTTCCTGAGCACCGAACTGGCGAAGACCTGGAAGCCGGAAGAACGGATCGTCCTGTTCAGGTCCGACCCGCGCGTGGAGAAGCGGGAGACCGAGGGGGTCTACCAGATCCAGCTGGAGACGACCGGGACCGTCGACTCCAGGGGCCTGCGGACCAACAGTGCGGTTCCCGCGTCCGAGACGCTCGGAGTCCGCATGGTGCAGGTGGCGGGGGAATGGCGGATCGACGAGATCCCCGACGGCATCATGCTCGCCCAGAGCAGTGCCCGGGACCTCCTGATCTCGCACAACCTCTACTTCTACAGCAGCAACTTCCGCTACTGGGTGCCCGATGCGCGGTGGTTCGTGCGCAGGACCGGGGTGACGGCCAGGATCGTCAGCGCCATGCTCGCCGGTCCGGCGCCCTACCTGCAGGGTTCCGTCACCAGTGCCTTCCCGGAGGGGGTGACGCTGGCCCGTGACTCGGTGCCCATCACCTCCGGTACGGCGTCCGTCGAGTTCTCCTCCGAGGTCCTCGAGGACGCCACGAGCCTCGGCCTGCAGCAGATGAACCAGCAGCTCCAAGAGAACCTGCTCGGGCTGAACGACGTCACCACCGTGGAGATGATCAGCGGTCAGCCGATCGAACTCGGTGAGGACGCACCCGAGCTCGTGGTGCCCGAGCTGGCCCCCGACGTCGGGGGAGAGCAGGTGGCCGTCGCGGGCGGGGAGGTGGTGCGGGTGCGCAACGGGGCCACCGTCCCGATCGACGGCATGCCGAGCGTGGCCGCCCTGCAGCCACGCACCCCGGCCGCCTCGGTGTCGGGGAGCGCCTATGCCTTCATGAACGGGGACAGGACCACCCTCTTCGTCACCGCGCCGGGCAGCGAGGCCCGTGAGGTGGTGAAGGGCACCGCCCTGACCCGGCCGTCCTTCGACCCGGAGAACTGGGTCTGGACCAGCAGGTCCGAAGGAGGGCGCAGCTCCGTCCTCGCCGTCCCGCCGGGCGGGACGGAGGCGAACGCGACCGTCCTCGCGGCGGGCTGGCTCGGCGACCGGAGGGTCGACGAACTGCGGGTCTCGCGCGACGGATCGCGGGCCCTGATCGTCGCGGACCGCGGCGGGACGAGCGAACTGCTGGTCGCCGGCATCACCCGATCCCCCGACGGCACGCCGCAGACGCTCACCACGCCGCTGACGCTGCCCCTGCCCGGCGACATCGACACGGCCGCCTGGGCCGGTCAGAGCACCATCGTGGCGTCGTCCCTCGGAGCCGACACGGAGGCCGCGCCCGTCATCTTGCAGCTCGACGGCGAACAGGAGACCATGGCGGCCCTCGTCGGCGTCCGCGCCATCAGCGCAGGATCCGACGCGGAGGACACCCTCTACGCGCAGGCCGGCGACACGCTGTACCGGCGGATCGGCAACAGCTGGGTGGACGAGCAGCTCGATGTCAGCGACCCGGCCTTCCCCGGCTAGGCGTACCCACATAGCCGCTCGCGCGGGGGCGCGCCCGCTGCCGGCGTGATGCGCTGGAGGCATGCGCGCTCCCCTCCCGGATCCTTCCCCCGCTCCTGCCGTCGGCGCCTCCGTCGCCCGCGTCCTCGACCGGATCGTCTTCTGCCGTGCTTATCAGCGCACGGCCCGCGCCCTCTCCGCCTTCGCCGCCCTCGTCCTGCCGTCGTCGTGCGCGGTGTGCGGTACATGGGACACCTCGCTGTGCACCCGGTGCCTCGGTGAGTTCCGCCGGGCCACCATGCGGCCCTTCCGCGCCGAGGAGGGCGCCGAATCCCTGCCCGACGTCGGACTGCCCGGCCGACTGCCCGCCATCCCCGGCCTCGTGCCGGGCCTCATCCCGGGCCTCGTTCCGCCGGCACGGGAGGAGGCGGTGCGCGGCCGGCACCCGCCGGGCCCGTCCGCATCCGCCTTCGGTCCGTTGCCCGTCCTCGCCGCTGGCCGGTACGGCCGCACCGTCTCGGTGGTCCTGCTGGCGTTCAAGAACCACGGGCATGTCGACCTCGCGGCGCCCGTCGCAGCAGCCCTGGGCGGGGTGCTGCACGCCGCCGTCGGCACCCGGGCGTCCCCGGTGGCCCCGGCATCCCCGGTGTCCGCAGCGTCCCCGGCGTCCCCGCCCCGTCCCGTGCTGCTGGTGCCCGTGCCCACGCGGGCCTCGTCGCGCCGTCGGCGCGGCTATGACCCCCTGATGCTGCTCCTGTCCCGCCTCGACCGGGCGGGAGGGCTGCCCGCGGGAACGGTCCTCGCCCCGGCCATCCGGCAGATCCCGCCGGTACGGCGGTTGCTGACCGCCCTGCAGCGGGGCGGGGTGCCCTCGCTCGTCGGCTCCGCATCGGTGGCGTGGGCCGGTCTGCGCGGGGGCCAGAAGGGCCTCGGCCGACGTCGACGGCGAGCCGGCGTCCAGGACTCCATGAGCGTGACCGGACGTCCCCGCCACGTGCTGGCCGACAGGGACTGCCTCATCGTGGACGACGTCCTGACGACCGGCGCGACGATCGGCGAGGCGCACCGCGTCCTGACGGCCGCCGGCGCGCGGGTGCTCGGAGCGGTCGTCATGGCGGCGACATCGTCGCCCTCGGCACGCGACCCCGAGCCCGGGAGCAGTGCCCATCAGATGCCCGGCGGGCCACCGGAACTTCCTGAGCGTCGATGGGTGAATAAAGGAGGGACGTGAACTACCGTGATGAGACGGGTACCCAGTGATGGTCCGTACCCGTCGGCGGCGGCTCTGCTCAATGCCTCGGCCGTCGTCGTGTCACCTAGCGATGTGGAGGGCACCATGGAATTTGTCATCAATGGTCGAAACCTGGCGGTATCCGACCGTTTCCGTGAGTACGCGACGGAGAGGATCGACAAGATAGAGCAGCTCGGCGACAAGGTGCAGCGCGTGGACGCGAAGATCACCAAGGAGCCCAGCGCGCGCATGGCAGACACCTCCCTCACGGTCGAGCTCACGGTCCTCTGCAGGGGCCCAGTCGTCCGGGCGGAGGCCTCCGCGGCCGACAAGTTCGCAGCGTTCGACCTCGCCTACGCGAAACTCCTCGAGCGCCTGCGCCGCGCCCGGGACCGACGGAAGGTCCACCACGGCCGGCACACACCGGTGGCCGTGAGGGTCGCCACGGCGGACCTCGAACCCGCCGATCCCACCCAGCCCATCTACCTCGAGACACCGACCATCGAGCCGACGGCCACCGAGCCCGTCCCGCAGCCGGAGGACACCGACGCGTACTCCTCGCCGGACGACGTGCCCGCGGGCGATTCTCCCGTGCTGATCCGCCGCAAGGTCTTCTCCGGCATCCCGATGACCCTGGACGACGCCGTCGACAACATGGAGCTCGTCGGCCACGACTTCTACCTCTTCGTCGACTCCGCGACCGGAGCGCCCTCGGTGGTGTACCGGCGGCAGGGCTGGACCTACGGCGTCATCACGCTGGATTCGAAGTGCGCCGAAGGAACCGAGGAGCCCCAGGAGGAACTCCTCGCCTACCGGGCCAAGGAAACCGCCTCCGCCTAGGCGCCACCGCCGACAGGGCGCGCCCGGCGCGTCCCGACGTCCGATCCACTGCCTCCGCGCTCCGCGCGGAGGCAGTGCCGTGCAGGAGACCATGCCGAACCTCACCACCGCGCAGGCCAGGCGCATCCTCCTCGCCGCCCAGGGCCTCCACCGGCCGCGCATCGCCGCTCCGTCGTCGCGCCGGGCCGTCAATACGGCCGCGCAGCGCCTGCAGGTGCTCCAGGTGGATTCCGTCAACGTGCTCGTACGCTCCCACTACCTGCCCCTGTTCTCGCGCCTCGGCTCCTACGCGCCGGCCGACCTCGACGCCCTGTACTCCCGGGGTCCGCGCAGGCTCGTCGAGTACTGGGCCCACGAGGCGAGCCTCATCCCGCCCGAGCTGTTCCCGCACCTGCGGGTCTGGCAACGACGGACCTGGATGGGCGCCACCAGCGTCCCCGCGGAGGTCCGTGGCCCGCTCGAGGCGGGCATCGGCGAGATCCTCGCCTCCGGCGGGCCGCTGACCGCCGCCGAGATCCAGCGACGCGTCGGCGGGGAGGCAGCGAGGCCCGACGAAGGCTGGGGGTGGCGGTGGACCGCGGCCAAGCGGGTCCTGGAGGACCTCTTCGCACGTGGCGAGATCGGGTCGGCAGGCCGCACGCCCCAGTTCGAACGTCTGTACGCCCCCATCGCCGCGGTGCTGCCCGACGCCGCGCTCGCGGCCGAGGAGCCGGACCGGACCGACGCCCTCACGGTCCTCGCCGGCCGCGCCGCGGGTGCTCTCGGCGTCGCGCCCGCCCGGTCCGTCGCCGACTACTTCCGTACGCCCGTGCGCGAGACACGCGCCGCCCTCGACGGACTCGTGAGCGCCGGCGCACTGCAGGCGGTGACCGTCGACGGAGGCGCGGAGCCGTGGTACCTCGATCCGGCCGTGACCCTTCCCCGGCAGGCCAGGGGCAGGGCCCTGTTGAGCCCGTTCGACTCCCTCGTCTTCGACCGCAGCCGGCTGCAGAGGCTCTTCGGCGTGCACTACCGCATCGAGATCTACACCCCGGCCGAGCGGCGGGTCCACGGCTACTACGTGTTGCCCTTCCTCCTGCGGGACTCCATCGTGGCCCGTGTGGACCTCAAGGCCGACCGTGCCACCGGCCGCCTGCTGGTGCAGGCCTGCCACGCCGAGCCGGGCGCCCCCGCGGACACCGCGGCCGAGCTCGCCGACGAGCTGCGCCTCCTCGCGCAGTGGCTGGGCCTGGCCGACGTCGTCGTCTCCGACCGTGGGAACCTCGCGCCCGCAGTCGCCGTGCAGGTCGGCAGGCTACTCTGAGCGGACACGTGGAGCGGCGACGCCGGTCCCCACCAGGGAACCAAAGCGGGGCTCCGGACGTCACTCACGTAGACTAGGCAGGCCATCTTTGGGCAGCATCAGATTGGGAGCAGATACCAGTGCCATCACTTCTTGAACGAGTTCTACGCACCGGCGATAAGAAGACACTGAAGCGACTCCGCAACTACGCTGACGCCATCAATGTCCTCGAGGACGAGTTCCGCGCGATGTCCGACGCAGAGCTGCGCGGGGAGACCGACCGGCTGAAGAAGCGCCACGCGGAGGGCGCGACCCTGGACGACCTGCTGCCGGAAGCGTTCGCCGCCGTGCGCGAGGCCTCGAGCCGCACCCTCGGCCTCCGCCACTTCGACGTCCAGCTGATGGGCGGCGCCGCGCTCCACCTGGGCAACATCGCCGAGATGAAGACCGGTGAGGGCAAGACCCTCGTCGCCACGGCTCCCGCCTACCTGAACGCGCTGACCGGCAAGGGCGTGCATGTCGTCACGGTCAACGACTACCTCGCCGAGTATCAGTCGGACCTGATGGGTCGCGTGTACCGGTTCCTCGGCCTCACGAGCGGGTGCATCCTCTCGAAGCAGGATCCCGCGGCGCGCCGCGAGCAGTACGCGGCGGACATCACCTACGGCACGAACAACGAGTTCGGCTTCGACTACCTGCGCGACAACATGGCCTGGAGCGCCGCCGAACTCGTGCAGCGCGGCCACAACTTCGCCATCGTAGACGAGGTCGACTCGATCCTCATCGACGAGGCCCGCACGCCGCTCATCATCAGCGGCCAGGCGTCGGGTGACGTCAACCGGTGGTACAACGAGTTTGCCAAGGTGGTCCAGAAGCTGTCCGTCGACGCCGACTACGAGGTCGACGAGAAGAAGCGCACCGTGGGCGTCCTCGAGGACGGGATCGAGAAGGTCGAGGACTACCTCGGCATCCACAACCTGTACGAGTCCGCGAACACACCGCTGATCGGCTTCCTGAACAACGCCATCAAGGCCAAGGAGCTGTTCAAGCGCGACAAGGACTACGTGGTCCTCAACGGCGAGGTCATGATCGTCGACGAGCACACCGGACGCATCCTCGCCGGCCGCCGCTACAACGAGGGCATGCACCAGGCCATCGAGGCGAAGGAGGGCGTGGAGATCAAGGCGGAGAACCAGACGCTCGCCACCGTCACCCTGCAGAACTACTTCCGGCTCTACGACAAGCTCTCGGGCATGACGGGCACGGCCGAGACCGAGGCCGCCGAGTTCATGTCGACCTACAAGCTCGGCGTGGTGCCGATCCCGACGAACAAGGACATGGCCCGCCAGGACCTCTCCGACCTCATCTACAAGAACGAGGTCGCGAAGTTCGACGCCGTCGTCAAGGACATCATCGAGCGCCACGAGACCGGCCAGCCGGTCCTCGTCGGCACCACGAGCGTGGAGAAGAGCGAGTACCTCTCCAAGCAGCTCGCGAAGGCCGGGGTGCGCCACGAGGTGCTGAACGCGAAGAACCACGCGCGGGAGGCCGCGATCATCGCCCAGGCCGGCCGGAAGGGCGCGGTCACCGTCGCCACCAACATGGCCGGACGCGGCACGGACATCATGCTCGGCGGCAACGCGGAGTTCAACGCCGTCGCCGCCCTCGAGAAGCTGGGGCTCGACCCGGCGGACAACCCCGAGGAGTACGAGGCCAAGTGGCCGGCCGCCCTCGACGCGGCCAAGGACGCCGTGAAGGCCGAGCAGGACGAGGTCCGCGATCTCGGCGGCCTGTACGTGCTGGGCACCGAGCGCCATGAGTCCCGACGCATCGACAACCAGCTGCGTGGCCGGTCGGGGCGCCAGGGTGACCCGGGACGCTCCCGCTTCTACCTGTCGCTGACCGACGACCTGATGCGTCTGTTCAACTCCGGAGGGGCGGAGCGCATCATGAACAGCGCCACCATGCCCGACGACGTCGCCCTCGAGTCGAAGCTCGTGTCCAAGGCGATCGAGAACGCGCAGGGCCAGGTGGAGGGCCGCAACGCCGAGCAGCGCAAGAACGTCCTGAAGTACGACGACGTCCTGAACCGCCAGCGCGAGGCCATCTACGGCGACCGCCGCCGGATCCTCGAGGGCGGCGACCTCAAGGAGAAGGTGCAGTTCTTCCTCGAGGACGTCATCACGGCGATGGTCGACGAGGCCACCGAGCAGGGGCACGGCGACGACTGGGACTACGAGCTGCTGTGGACGAACCTCAGGACGCTGTACCCGATCACGCTCACCGCGGACGAGGTCATCGAGGAGGCCGGCGGGAAGTCACGTCTGACCCGCGACTTCCTGCACGGGGAGATCCTCTCCGATGCCAAGCTCGCCTACCAGGCCCGCGAGGAGTCGCTCGGGGAGCAGACCATGCGGGAGCTGGAGCGCCGCGTCGTCCTGTCGGTGATCGGCAGGAAGTGGCAGGAGCACCTCTACGAGATGGACTACCTCAAGGAGGGCATCGGTCTGCGGGCCATGGCTCAGAGGGATCCGCTCGTGGAGTACCAGCGTGAGGGCTTCATCCTGTTCCAGGCCATGATGGAATCGATCCGCGAGGAGAGCATCGGCTACCTCTTCAACCTCGAGGTCGAGAGCTCCGCACCGGCCCAGACGGGACTGCCCGGTGTGACGGACGGGCGGACCATCGTCCAGGCGCCGACCATCAAGGCCGCGGGACTGGACGCTCCCGCGAAGCCGGCCACCCTCAACTTCACGGCGCCCAACGCACAGGGTGACGCGGAGGTGCACGTGGAGCGCAACAAGCCGCAGGCCGCGCCGGCGGGCGGCAAGAAGGCCAGGCGCAAGTAGGTCAGCCGATCTCCAGGGCGGTCACCCGCCACGCCCCGCGCTGTCGCTCTATCCGAAGAGCGACAGCGCGGACGCGTTTCCGGTCATAGGCGACCACCGACGCCTCGTAGACGCCGGGGCTGACCGGGCACACCCGCGCGGAGCGGACGAGGACGTGGCGGTTCGCACTCGACACCGCACCGCCGTTGCGGCCGGTCGGCGCGTCGTGGATGCAGCGCACCAGATTGGCGCGCAGCTGGAGCCGCTCGTAGTTCCCGGCATCGAGCCAGCGGGCCAGCTGCTGCAGGGGACGGGTTCCGGCCAGTACCTCGAGCGCGCCCTGGGCCACCGAGCGGGCGATGCCCGAGATGCGTCGGATGGTCTCGGGGTCATCGGCTGCCGGTGTGGGCGGGGGTGAGCCCGCTGACGCTGCGCCTTCCGTGTCATCCCGGAGGGGGTCCGGGGGAGACCGCCGCCCGGTGATGGGGCCCGCCGTTGTGCCGGACGGCCGGACCGCGGTCGACACGAGGGGGAGGGGCGCGCCGCCGGCCGTGGCGGGCGGCTCGGCCGTGGTGCGCTCGAGCGGGGTGATGACAGGCATGCTGGTCCTTTGCTGGGCGTCGGTTCTTCATTGCGTCGGTGCCGGTGCGTGCGGGCGTGGCGCCGACGGGTGGGCGGGGCCGACGGAGGAGCTGCCGGGGGAGTCCTCCCGTGCGGCGTGACGTCCGTTCCGCCGGCAGGCCGGTCCGGTGATGGTCCCGTCCGGTCGTGCGGGCGGAGTGCGGGCGGTGACCGGGCGGTGACCGGGCGGGGAGGTGGTGCTCCCGCGGTCTAGGGCGGCGCCGTCAGGACCTGGCCCGGCACCACGAGGGACGGGTCCTCCCCGATGACGGTGCGGTTCGCGTCGTACCAGGCGGGCCAGGCGTCCGCCACCTCCGCTGCGGTCGCGAGCGGGCCCAGGGAGGAGGCGACGATGGACCACAGCGAATCACCGGGGACCACGACGACCTCCGCGGACCCGGTCGTCGTCCTGGTCCCGGCTCGCGCCAGAAGACCGCCGCCGGTGGGCATCGGCGCCGGTTCCCATCCCGACGGGGCGGGCGCCACAGGGCACGCCGGGGCGCCGGACGGCCCGGGTCCCGGCTCTTCGCGTCCCGGTCCATCGAGACCCGGCTCGCCGGGCGACGACGCCCGGGGTCCGGGGTCGCCGGAGACGGTCGTGGGCGACCAGTAGGGCGAACCCGAGGATGCAGCGTCCTCGCCGTGCGACGCGCCGTCCGCGGAGATGCCGGCGACTGCCAGGCCGCCGATCCGCGTCGCGGGCGGGTCGGCAGCGGCAGGAACCGCCACGCTGCCGGCCGGTCCGCCAGGTGCGCCAGGTGCGGCCTGAGCCAGCGCGGGTAACGCAAGGAGGTTCAGCCCGAGCAGCGCGGCAGCGAGTCGGCGCATGAGCGCCGGCGTGCACCGCAGGGCGATCGTCGCGGCGGACGACGAACCGCGACGCAGGAGCAGCTCGGCCACGAGGGCCAGGACGAGCGCAAGCATCCACAGGACGACGATCCCGATGCCGAGCACCGACAGCGAGGCGCCGACGGCGCCCTCGATGTCCAGTGCCCGCGGTGAGCGCAGCAGGATCTGCCCGGCCGCTGCCATGACCACCCCGCAGGCCAGGATCAGGCCGGCGTGTACGACATCCGCAGTCTTCATCATCGCTCCTCTCAGACGAACCAGTTTGATGCTGTTTAACCTCGTTTGTCTATACTTGCTTCTAACTGTTCGTTCTGATGGTGATTGACGAGCCGACGCATGCCCCCTACGTTGGGGGCATGCGGTGGGAAGCCCTCTTCGCCGATCTGGAGTCACAGCTCCACTCGGCGCTGGACGCGGGTCGGGAGAGCGAGATCAGGGAGCGTACCCGGGTGGAGCAGTCGCGCCTGACGCTGGTGCAGCGGCTCCTCGGTCAGGTCGGCCTGCCGATCGGGGCCTCCACCTCCGGCGGCCGCTTTCTCTCGGGGGTCCTCACGCACGTCGGGTCCGACTGGGTCTCGCTGGCGGTGGAGGGGCGATCCGTGCTGGTGCCGCTGTCGTCCCTGCAGTCACTCATCGGGCTGGGCCGCGGGGTGGGGCAGGCGCCGTCAGGTGTCACGGCCCGGCTCGGGCTGGGGTCGGCCCTGCGGGGCCTCTCCCGGGACAGGGTCCATGTCGCGCTGTGGCTGGGCACGGACTCGCGCCACTCGGGAGTGATCGACCGTGTCGGCGCCGACTTCCTGGAACTGGGGCTGGTCGTGACCGGTGATGAGCGGCGCGCCGCGAACGTCCGCGACGCACTCACGGTGCCCTTCAGGGCCATCGATTCGGTCGAATCTGCGGCACCGGACCGAGCACCGGACTGATGGGCGACGCGGGCGACGGGGTCCTGGGGCGGAACCTGCGGACGAGGCCCGAGCGTCGTGCCGGCGCCCGCCGGGCCCGCACCTCAGAGGATGGGCGTGCTCTCGGCGTCGTTCCTCAGGGCGGAGGCCGTCTTCTCGTACGCCTTCGCGATGTACTCCTCGAGGACCCGGGTCTCCACACGCCACTGGCCGCGGCCGCCCACCTGGATGGCGGGCAACTCCCCAGACCGGACGAGGGCGTAGGTCTGGGACGAACTGATGTTGAGCACCTCGGCCACATCGGCGAGGGTGAGGAAACGCCGTTCGGCCACGGGTCCGCCTTTCCTGGTACGTCGGGAATGCATCCAGTGTGACACCGGCACTGCCGGTCGAAGGGCATTTCCACACACTTTGACGCGATTTACCGCCGATCGGTTCCTTTCGGTGCCTGCCTGGGCCAGAATGACAGGACCGCGCCGAGCATCCGGGCGGCACCGGCCTGATGGGGGACGACAGTGAGCACAGGCATGCGCGCCACGCAGCTGACGACAGAGGCCCCACGGCTCAGGAAGCCGTCCTGGAAGGACCCGCGACTCCTCATCGGGGTGCTTCTCGTGCTCGCCTCCACGGCCGGCGTCGTCGCACTCCTGGACAGCCAAAACACCACCACGGACGTGTACTCCGCGCGCGAGGACATCCCGGTCGGCGCCGTCCTGACCGCCGAGGACCTGCTGGCCACCCCGGTCCGGCTGGGCGACGCCGCCGGAGCCTACCTCCCCGTCGACGAGGGGATCCCCGAGGGCGCGATCGCGACGAGGCTCGTTCCGCAGGGGGAGCTCGTCCCGTCGTCCGCACTCGGGAGCTCCGACGACCTCGACCGGAAGCCGGTGGGCCTCTCGGTCGAGGACCCGCTCCCCACGGGTACCGCCGCGGGTGACCGCGTCGACGTCTGGGTATCGCTCCGCACCGACACCAACACGTACGAGGAACCGCGGCTCCTGCTCGAGGCGGCGGAGGTGGCGGAGCTGACGGTGGGGGAGTCGGCCCTCGGTGCGAGTGCCTCGACCCTGGTGCAGGTGCTCGTCGACGACCGGGCCATGCCCGAACTGCTGGACGCACTCGCCAACGACGCACGCATCGCCGTGGTCCTCAACCCCGGTGCTGCGTGAGCATCCCGGTCGTCACGCTCGGGGCGGCGGCAAGCGCCCACGTGCCCGGCCTCGAACAGCTGCGCGGGCCCGTGACGGTGGTGCGGCGCTGCGATGGGCTGGCGGATCTCGTCGCCGCCTGCCAGTCCGGCCTGGCGCGGGCGGCGATCATCGCGCCCGGAGCGGTGGAGCTCACCGCGTCGCTCGTCGACCGGCTGAGGTTCGCGGGGGCCGCCGTCGTCGCCCTCACCGACGGCGCACCGGGTCCGGATCCCGTGGACGGGGTCGAGTACGTGGGCGCCACGGTCGAGGCCGCGGTACTCGCCGACGCCGTCACGCGGGCCGTCGGGAGGTTCGGCGACGGCTCCGCCCGGCCGAAGGGATCGCTGGCCTACGCCGATCCGCTGTACCAGCCGGCCGCCGCTCCGCCGTCGCCTGCCGCGCTGCATGCGGAGGCGCCTGCCGCTGAAGGGCCGGGGGACGGGCGGATCGTGGCCGTCTGGGGTCCGTCCGGCAGCCCCGGCCGCACCACCGTGGCGATCAACATGGCGGCGGAACTCGCGGCGTCCGGCACGTCCGTCCTGCTCGTCGACGCCGACACCTACGGCGCGAGCATCGGTGCGTCGCTCGGGCTGCTGGACGAGTCGGCCGGCCTCGCGCAGGCCTGCCGGATCGCCGACCAGGGCGGCTTCACCGGATCGGCGCTCGAACGGATCGCCGTGAGCGTCGCCATCAAGGGTGCCCGCCTCCGGGTCCTGACTGGCATCACCCGTCCCGACCGCTGGCCGGAGCTGCGCCCCGCCGCCCTCGGGCAGGTGCTCGACGCAGCCCGTTCCCTCGTGGAGGTCACGGTGGTGGACTGCGGCTTCTGTCTCGAGGCCGACGAGGAGCTCAGCTTCGACACCCTCGCGCCCCGCCGGAACGGTGCGGCGCTGCGGTGCCTGGAGGTGGCGGACTCGGTCATCGCCGTCGGGGGCGCGGACACCGTCGGCGTCCCACGGATGGTGAAGGCGCTCGCCGAACTCGCCGACGCGGTCCCGACCGCAGCCCCGCGCGTGGTGTTCAACAAGGTGCGCGCAGCAGCGGTGGGACGTGCCCCGGAGGCGCAGCTGAGGGAGGCATGGGAGCGTTTCGGCCCGACGACCGGGATCGCCGCCTTCCTGCCGGTGGACCACGCAGCCGCCGATCAGGCACTGCTCGCGGGGACGGCCCTGCTGGAGACAGCGCCCGCCTCCGCGCTGAGGATCGCCATCGCGGACCTCGCCGACGTCCCGGTCACCGGGAGGCGGGGCCGCATGCCCGGACCGCGCCTGCGCGACGTGAGATTTCCAGGCAACCCGGCTAGGCTTCCCCGGTAAGAGGTCGCAATGAAGCGGCCTTTCATTTCGTTACGGAGGCTCCCCCCATGTCGTCTGGATCCAGGACAACGGATCAGTCAAACTCGGACACGTCACGGGAGGATTTCGTAGAGCACTACTTCGAGCATCTCGCACGCGAGGATGCGGTCGGGTACCGGCCCACCGATCTCCGCCAGCGGGCCTTCGCGCATCGGGACCTCGCCGAGACCCGCGAACCCGGCACCGCCGCCATCGCGGTCATGGACCAGGGAATTTCCAGCATCGTCATGATCGTCACCGACGACATGCCCTTCCTCGTCGATTCCGTCACCGCGGAACTCGTCCGGCAGGACGCGGCGATCCAGCTCGTGGTCCACCCGACCTTCCTCGCGGTGCGCGAGGACGAGTCGTACGCCCTCACGGCACTCGAGCGCGTCCCGTCGACGGCCGGCGCGTCGAGCGGCGACACCGCGGCGCTGCCCAACATCGGCGAGTTCGCCGGCCTGAGCGGGCGCACCACGCACATCGAGTCCTGGATCTCGGTCGAGGTCGCCCGCCTCCCCGACGCAGCGGTGAAGGAGTCGGTCGTCGACGGCCTCCACCGGGTGCTGGGCGACGTCCGCTCCGCTGTCGAGGACTGGCCCGCCATGCGCCGCACGGTCCGCTCCATCGAGGCGTCACTCGACTCGATCGCGGGTGCGGATGAGATCCCCGACCTGCGGCAGGCGCAGGAGCTGCTGCGGTGGCTCGACGGCGGCAACTTCACCTTCCTCGGGTACAAGGAGTACGAGCTCGTGACCGACGAGGAGGGCGCCGACGCCCTCCGGGTGCGTGACGGCAGCGGGCTCGGGCTGCTGCGGCACGGCAGCGGCGGGCACGTGCAGCAGCTCACGGCGGCGGGCCGCGCGAAGGCTCGCGAGCGTCGCGCCCTCGTGATCACGAAGGCCAATTCCCGGTCGACGGTGCACCGCGCCGCCTACCTCGACTACATCGGCATCAAGAGTTTCGACGCCCAGGGCAACGTCAACGGCGAGCGGCGGTTCATCGGGCTGTTCGCGACCAGCGCCTACACGGGGTCGGTGCGAAATGTGCCCCTGGTCCGCGACAAGGTCTTCGAGGTGCTGCGCCTGTGCGGTTTCCCGTCGGACTCCCACTCCGGCAAGGACCTGCTGTCCATCCTGGAGACCTACCCGCGCGACGAGCTGTTCCAGATCGAGGTCCCGGACCTCGTGTCCACGGCCCTCGGCATCCTGCGCCTGCAGGAGCGCCGCCGCACCCGGCTCTTCTTGCGCCCGGATGTCTACGGCCGCTTCATGTCGGCCCTCGTCTACCTGCCGCGCGACCGCTACACGACGAGTGTCCGCCTGCGCATCGAGCAGGAGCTGCGGACCGCGCTCGACGCCGATTCGATCGACTTCGAGGCCCGGATGAGCGAGTCCGCGCTCGCCCGTCTGTTCTTCCGCATCCGGCTGCAGCGGGGCGCGGAGATCCCCGCCGTCGACGCCACGGACCTCGAGGAGCGCCTCGTCCGTGCAGCCCGGTCCTGGCCCGAAGGCATCGTGGAGGTGGCGCAGCAGCGGTTCGAGCAGGAGACCGCCCAGCGCCTCGCCACGCTGTGGGCGGAGTCGTTCCCGGCCGGCTACCGGGTGGACTACGAGGTCGAGGACGCCCTGGAGGACATCGCGCGGTTCGAGCAGCTCGCGGAGCCGGGATCCGACGCTCCTCAGCTGCACGTGTACGTCCCCCGGGCGCCGGAGTCCGGCGACCCCGCGGACGCACGCCTGAAGCTCTACCTCACCGAGGCGAAGAGCCTGACCCAGATCCTCCCGTACTTCCACAACCTGGGCCTCGAGGTGCTCGACGAGCGGCCGTTCGAGATCACGCGGTCGGACGGCCGCTCCTTCTTCCTCTACGACCTCGGCCTCAAGTACCCCGCCGGCATCTCGCCGCTCGGCACGGCCGCGCTGCTGCAGGACGCCTTCAGTGGTGCCGTCACGGGCAACAGCGAGTCCGATGCCTTCGACCGGCTCGTCCTGAGCGAGGAGCTCGGCTGGCGCCAGGTGCTGATCCTCCGCGCCTACGCGAAGTACATGCGGCAGATGGGCAACACCAACTCCTACGGGTTCGTCGCCGACACGCTGCGGCGCAACGGCGTGGTCAGCCGCGCGCTCGTCGCCCTGTTCACTGCGCGCTTCGACCCCGACCTCGACGGCGACCGTGCGGTGGCCACGGAAGCGGCGCGGACGGCGCTCGACGAAGGATTGGAGGGCGTCCCGACCCTCGACGCGGACCGGGTGCTGCGGACCTTCGCGAACCTGATCGAGGCGAGCCTGAGGACCAACTACTTCCAGGACAAGCGGCACGTCAGCATCAAGTTCGACACCTCGCGGATCGACGGGGCGCCGTTCCCGCGGCCAAAGTTCGAGATCTGGGTCTATTCGCCCCAGGTGGAGGGCGTCCATCTCCGGTTCGGCAAGGTGGCCCGCGGCGGGCTGCGCTGGTCCGATCGGCGCGAGGACTTCCGCACCGAGGTGCTCGGACTCGTGAAGGCCCAGACCGTGAAGAACGCCGTGATCGTGCCGACCGGCGCGAAGGGCGGCTTCTTCGCCAAGCAGCTGCCGGATCCGTCGGCCGACCGGCAGGCCTGGCTCGCCGAGGGCCAGGCGAGCTACCGCACGTTCATCCGGGGGCTGCTCGACATCACGGACAACGTCAGCACCGAGGTCACCGCGGACGGGACCACGGAATCGGTGCTGCCGCCTGCCCGGGTGGTCCGGCACGACGACGACGACACCTACCTGGTGGTCGCCGCCGACAAGGGGACGGCGTCGTTCTCCGACATCGCCAACGAGCTCTCGGCCGAGTACGGCTTCTGGCTCGGCGACGCCTTCGCCTCCGGCGGGTCCGTGGGCTACGACCACAAGGCCATGGGCATCACGGCGCGGGGCGCCTGGGAGTCCGTCAAGCGACACTTCAGCGAGTTCGACGTCGACACGCAGACCGACGACTTCACCGTGGTCGGTGTGGGCGACATGAGTGGCGACGTCTTCGGCAACGGCATGCTCCTCTCCGAGCACATCCGCCTCGTCGCGGCCTTCGACCACCGCCACATCTTCCTCGATCCGAACCCCGACGCCGCGGCGTCCTTCGCGGAACGCCGTCGCCTGTTCGACCTCCCGAGGTCGAGCTGGGAGGACTACGACAGCTCCCTCATCAGCACGGGCGGCGGCGTGTACCCGCGGCAGGCGAAATCCATCCCGATCTCCCCGGAGGTCCGCGAGGCACTGGGCCTGGAGGAGCAGGTGACCAGACTGAGCCCACCGGAGGTGCTGAAGGCGATCCTCCGCGCCCCCGCCGACCTGCTCTACAACGGCGGGATCGGCACGTACGTCAAGGCCACCGACGAGACGAACGGCGACGTCGGTGACCGCGCGAACGACGCCATCCGCGTCAACGGCAGCGAACTGCGCGCCCGGGTGGTGGGCGAGGGCGGGAACCTCGGCATGACGCAGCGCGGCCGGATCGAGGCCGCGCTCGCGGGCGTCATCCTGAACACCGACGCCATCGACAACAGCGCCGGCGTCGACTGCTCGGACCACGAGGTCAACATCAAGATCTTCGTGGACCGGATGGTGCGCGCAGGCCGCCTGCAGCCCGAGGAGCGGACCGAGTTCCTGCAGTCGATGACCGACGAGGTCGGCCGGCTCGTGCTGCAGGACAACATCGACCAGAACGTCCTCCTGCTGAACGACCGCCAGCGGGTCATCGAGTGGAGCCCCAGCTACGAGCGGATGATGGACTGGCTGGAGAGGAAGGCCGACCTCGACCGGTCCCTCGAGGCCCTGCCGACCACGGCCGAGCTGCGCCGGAGGATCGACGCGGGGCAGGGGCTCACCTCGCCCGAGCTGTCGGTCCTCGCCGCGTACGCGAAGATCGAACTGACGAAGGTCCTCTCCGCGAGCAACCTCGCCGACGACCCCTACTTCAGGGGCACGCTCCGGCGGTACTTCCCGCAGCGGCTGGTGGAGCGCTTCGACGACCTGCTCGACACGCACCCGCTGCGCCGGGAGATCATCTCGACCGTCATCGCCAACGACATCATCAACCTCGGCGGGATCACGTTCGCGTTCCGGGTGATGGAGGAGACGTCGGTGCCCGAACCCGTGGTCGCACGCGCCTTCGTGGCCCTGCGGGAGATCTACTCGCTGGACGAGACCGTCGACGCGCTCGCGGCACTGCCGGCGGACTTCCCCACGGACCGGTGGACCACGGTGCACCTGGACCTGCGCCGGCTCCTGGACCGGGCCGTGCGCTGGTTCGTCAACCATGTGGAGCAGGGCACGGCGGTGGGCGAGGACATCGACGCGTTCAAGCCGCTCGTCGCGCCGTTCCGCTCGCACCTCGCCGAGTACCTCCGGGGCTGCGACCTCGAACGCGCTCGGGAGGCGACGGCCACCGCGGCCGCGTGGGACCTGCCCGCGGAACTCGGGCGGCACTGGGCGGAGCAGTTCGAGTCCTTCGCGCTGCTCGACATCGCCTACAGCACCCGGCGGGTGGACGAGCCGGTCGAGAACATCGCGACGGTGTACTACGCGGTGTACGACCGTTTCGAGGTCGACAACCTGCTCGAGCGCATCACCAAGCTGCCGCGGACGGATCGCTGGCAGGCCCTGGCGCGGGCGGCGCTGCGCGACGACCTCTACTCCACGATCGCGGACATCACCGTGGCCGTCATGCGTGCCACCCGCGACCTGCAGGCCAGCGACGCGGGGGAGCGGCTGCTGGCCTGGCAGGAGCTGAACGCCGATCAGCTGCAGCGAGCCAGCAACATGTTCGCCGAGGTCAACCTGCTCGAGAAGGACGACATCTCCTCCCTGTCGGTGGCGCTGCGTCTCCTGCGGTCGATCGTCCGGTAGGGCGCGGCCGTCCTGTCACGGACGGCCGCGAGTGACAGACTGGACCTGCGGCACCCGATCCGCAGGTCCGGCCGGTCCTCTCCGGGCGCGGATCGTGCCGCCGTGTCAGGCCCGAGCAACAGAGAGATCCCATGGCAATCTTCACCGATCCCATCCGCGAGTACACAGGGTTCGAACCCGGCGACGCCGAGTGGCTCCACCTCCTCGTCGGCGACTGGCAGATGGTGGCCGATCTCGCCTTCGCCGACCTGGCCCTGTGGTTCCCCCTCGACGGCGGCGGGTACGTCGCTTTGGCCCATGCCCGGCCGTCGACGTCCCACACCGTCTTCCACAGCGATTTCGTGGGTGAGCGGATCCGCGCCGACCTGCAGCCACTCGTCGACGTCGCCTGGGAGTCCCAGAAGATCGAGCGGTCCGGCGAGACGAACTGGACCACGGAGATGGCGATGCGCGTCGAGGCCGTGCCGATGGTGCGCAACGGCCGCACTCTCGCCGTCGTGACGACCCACATGGACCTGTCGAGTTCGAGGATGCCGTCGCGGCTCGAGCTGACCTACCGCCAGTGCGCCTACGACCTCCTGCGCATGGGGACGCTGGGGCTGTGGCCCGACTTCGCGACGCCCACGGGCTCCCGCCGGGGCGCACCCCGTGTCGGTGACGGCCTGATCAGGCTCGACGTCGACGGGATCGTGCAGTACGCGAGCCCGAACGGAGTCTCCGCGTTCCGCCGGCTCGGCGACGTCGAGACCCTCGAGGGCCGCCCGCTCGCGGAGATCACGACGGCGCTGCTGAAGGACCGACGGATGGTCGACGAGACGCTCCCCCTGGTGGTGACCGGGCGCATGCCGTGGCGCACCGAGATCGGTTCGCGCGGCGTCAGCCTGTCCCTGCGGGCCATCCCCCTGCGTGACGAGAAGGAGCGGTTCGGCGCCCTCGTGCTCTGCCGGGACGTCTCCGAACTCCGCCGCCGCGAGATGGAGCTCGTCTCGAAGGACGCCACCATCCGGGAGATCCACCACCGGGTGAAGAACAACCTCCAGACCGTCGCGGCGCTCCTGCGGATGCAGTCCCGCAGGATGGTCAGCGAGGAGGGGAAGCTCGGGTTGGAGCAGGCCATGCGCCGCGTGTCCACCATCGCCCTCGTCCACGAGACGCTGTCCCAGGGCCTCGCGCAGAGCGTCGACTTCGACGAGCTCATCTCACGGCAGTTCCGGCTGTCCGCGGAGGTCGCCTCACCGTCGCAGGCGGTGCGCACCGAGCGGAGCGGCGACTTCGGCGAGCTGCCGAGCGACCTCGCGACACCGCTGGCCCTCGTGATCAACGAACTGGTGACGAACGCCGTGGAGCACGGGCTCTCCGGCAGGGCGGGCACCGTGTGGCTCATGGCCAATCGCCGGACCGTGGTCGACGGGGAGGAGATCCTGCGCGTCACCATCGCCGACGACGGCGTCGGCCTCCCGGCCGGCGGGCACGCGGAGGGACTGGGACTGCAGATCGTGCGGACCCTCGTCACGAGCGAACTCGGCGGGACCATCGAGTGGCGCACACGGGGTGGCGGCGGCACCTCCGTCACGATCGAGCTGCCGCTGCGCCTGAACCAGGGGATCTGACACCGGGACCCTGCACCGACGACTGCACCGACGACGAAGGGCCGCCCGATGGGCAGCCCTTCGTCGTTCCTCGTTCCCGCTGTCCGCTCGGCCGGGTGTCGCCACCCGGTCCCGATCAGGACGCGCGGCGTGCCCGTGCGGCCCGGCGCTTCAGCGCCCGGCGCTCGTCCTCGCTCAATCCGCCCCAGACACCGGCGTCCTGCCCGGATTCGATGGCCCACTGCAGGCAGGTGTCCTGCACCTGGCAGCGACGGCAGACACTCTTGGCCTCCTCGATCTGAAGAAGCGCCGGCCCGGTGTTGCCGACCGGGAAGAACAGCTCCGGGTCCTTGTCCAGGCAGGCTGCGCGACTACGCCAATCCATGGTGATCACATTCTCCTTCGACCGCGCTCCGTATTTGTGAAAACATTCACGAGCGGGCTCATAGTAAAGGGGGCCGACTCTGGGCCCCCCGGGTATCCACTGCTTTTAAGGCTGTCACGTTACCAGCGGGTAAACAAGGGTTTTACAGGTTCGATTGGCCCTGCGGGTGAGGGGTTAGTCACAGCGCATTCATCGATCCCCCTGGGCTCCGGAGCACCGTCGAGGGCGTCGGGTAGGGTTTGAGGGTGGTTCCTGATCCAGCCCTGCCCTCCTCCGGTCGTCCTCCGGGCGTCCTCCTGATCGCGGTGATCCTGGTGCTCGAGGCCATCGCTCTGCTGGTGGCTGCTGCCGGGTTCGTCATGACCGCGTTCAGCCCCGATGCCCTCTCGGTCGGAGGGTCCGCATTCATGGCAGTCCTGCTGCTCCTCGTCGGTGCGGGTCTGATCGCCCTGGCGCGGCAGCTCCTGGCGGGCTTCCGCTGGCCGCGGTCGCCCTCGCTGGTCGTCCAGCTGTTCCTGGTGATCCTGGCCTTCCCCTACTTCTCCACCGGCGCGCCCCTCGTCGGTCTGGGTCTTCTCGTGCCGGCCGCCGTCGTCATCGTGACGCTCTTCTCCAGGCCGGTCGTCGAGTACACCGTCCGGACCACCGGGCCCGACAGGGCACTGTAGGGCGCAGCGCTCCCGGAGGGAGCGCCGGCCTCCTCCGGGTCGTCCGTCGCGAGGGCGACCTGGACCTCCACCACGCTTGCGGGATCGCAGGCGAACCCGTGGCCGGGGATCACGGGCCCGTCGGGGTCGAGCCGTACCCCGAGGAGGTCGCCGTCGGCCGCCGTCCTCGGTGTGAGGACGAGTCCCCGGCCCGCCGCGCGGACGGTCAGCGCGAGCGGCATGCGGGTCATGAGCGCAGGACCGGGAGCGGCGGCCAGCACGGCCGCTGCGCCGCGCGCGACGAATCCCGACAGCGTCTGCTGCACCTCGGCGGGGAGCCGGTCGGCGTCGTCCACGACGAGGAGGTACCGGCAGGCCGGGTCCGGACCCGCGCTGCGTCCCGCCAGATCGCGCCAGTAGGCGAGCGCAGCGGCGGGTGGGGCGCCGCTCGGCGGTGCCAGGACGGAGCACGGCGGAGCCAGTCGTGCGGCCGCCTGCGCCAGGACCCGGAGGGTGTTCGAGCGGCCCGATCCCGCGTGGCCCAGCACCGGGTACACCTCTCCGGGGCGCAGGGTCACGGAGAACATGCGCAGGTCGTCGCCATGCACCCCCAGCGGGAGGTCCTCCTCGCCGGCCCGGGTCCCTGCCATCCGACCTGCCGTCGGTGCTGCCGTCCGCCCCGCAGGGACGATGTCCGACAGGAGCACCACGCGGGGAAGGGGATGCACCGGGAACGGTGCCCGTGCGGGCGGACGGACAGGCTCCGTGTCGGCCGCGGGTTCCGTCAGCAGCTGGCAGGTGCCGTCGCCCCAGCTGCCCGTGATCCGTCCCTGGGCGAACCCCCGACCCGGGACAGGGTCGACCGGCGGCATCGTGGGCCACGTCATCGTCGTCTCCTGATGCGCGCCGAGGGGCAGGTAGATGCGGCTCGGCAGCAGGGCGAAGAGCCGTGACGTCGTTAGTTCGCGGTCGCCGCCGATCAGGACGGCGACTCCGTTCCTGGGGCCGTCCCGGACGAGGCCGTGCAGATCGTCCTCGGCCCGTGCCAGGCGGCCGTTGCGGAACTGGCTGCTCCACCGTCCCCAGCCCGTGACCGCGAGGACGACCGGTCCGGTGTCCTCCCGGTTCCGCGCCGGCAACCCTGCCAGCCGCTGGAGGACGCGGCCCGCCCGCTTCGCCTCGTCGGGCAGCAGGTACGCCCCGACGTGCGGGTCGGCGGAGCAGGCGCCGAGGGTCCCGTCCCCGTCGAGCACGTACAGGTGCAGGTCCGGATCAGCCGCGGGCAGGGCCGCCACCGCGGCGGCGAGGGCCTCCGCGGCGCCGCTGCCGGGGAGCCCGACGAGGGCGAGATGGGAGTGGCTGCGCGGATCCCACTGCAGCCGGCGCTGCACCTGTCGGTCAGGCAGGTCGAGAACCCCCAGGGGCACCCCGGAGGGCTCGACGGAGCGGCCGGCACCGCTCTCCGGCCGATCGGTCGGCGGGAAGACGGCACAGGCCGCCAGGGTGAGGCGGTCGGGGAGCGCCGGCAGGACGGGGCGGGGAGGGCGCGGGGCGGACACCCCGCCCGCAGCCGCCAGGAGGCCGGCGACCGCCCGTCCGAGCACGGTGGGCGCGGGGGCTGCCGCACCACGGGCATCGGCAGTGGCGCCGTCGGTGGTGTCCATGGTGTCCGTGGTGTCCGCGCAGTGCATGCTGTCCGGAGTGCGCGTTCCCCGGGGCGGTCCGCCGGCCCGTGGCCCTTCGAGGTGGGTCACGACATCCTGCCACCCGCGCGTGGCACGCGTGCTCGGAAGATCGGAGGAGGACGCGACCTGCACGGCGACGGGTGGTTCGCTCCCACGGCGCAGGAACGCCCGGCCCGGGATGTCGACGGGGATGTCCGCCGCCGCTCCGGAGCCGAGGAGGTCCTGCGACTCCATCGCGGTCTGGACCCGGAAGAGGATCGACGTCGTGATGTTCGCCCGCAGGTCCGGCGTGACAGCCCCCTGCGCCCTCTGCGTCGCAAGCACGAGGTGGACACCCAGCGACCGTCCGAGCGCGGCGATCCTCATCAGGTCCGGCACCGCGGTCGGCACGTCGTCGCCCAGCATCCGGAACTCGTCGATCACCACCACGAGCCGGGGCGGGCAGGCACGCGGGGCGATCCTGCGCAGCTCCTCCAGGTCGTCGGCGCCGCGGTCGGCGCAGAGACGTTCGCGGCGTCGCAGCTCCGCCCGGAGCGACGTCAGCGCCCGCGCCGTCGACTCCGAGGACAGGTCCGTCAAGGCTCCCACGCAGTGGGGGAGCGCCGCGAGGGCGCCAAGGCCGGAACCGCCCTTGTAGTCGATGAGGAGGAGGGACAGCTGCCCGGGGGGCTGACCGAGGGCGAACCCGAGCACCAGGGTCCGCAGGAACTCGGACTTGCCGGAGCCGGTGGTCCCGGCGATCAGGAGATGCGGCCCGTCCCTCACGAGGTCGATCGACACAGGGCCGGTGCCGGAGTGCCCGATGAAGGCCTCCGGACGCCCCGCGTCGGCCGTCGACCATCGGGCGGGGACCGACGACGCCAGGGTGTCCGGTCGGAGCGATCCGGACCAGAGGGAGACGGCGGACGGCAGGACTCCTGCGGGAGGCTCCGCACCCGGGCGGCGGACGGTCACGGCGCCAGGGTGCCGTGAGGCCCCGGCGAGCGCCCGGGCGGTCCTCTCGAAGGTCCGCTCCGACACCGCGTCGGGGACGAGGAGGTACTCCCGCCCGTCGATGCGTGCCCGGGCGCCGTCGGCCGTGAGCACCACGCCGGCGGAAGGCAGGGCGGTACCGATCGTCGGGCCGTGGGCCATGCCGTCGTCCAGGAGGAAACGGACGACGGCGACTCCGGACCGGCGGGCGATCCCCTGTGGGTCCTCCCCGATCTGGACGACGAGCAGGACGTCCGTCTGCTCGATGATCCCTGCCAGCACCCGCGGGTCCCGGGTGAGCCGGACATTCGGGAGGAACCGTGCAGGGAGGGGGAGGTGCCGGACCGGACCCCAGCACACCACGGGCGGCGCTCCCAGGAGGGGGTGTGAGACCTGCAGCAGCAGGGCACGCAGGAGGCCCATGACGGCTGCTGGCTCGCCCGCGACCGTGAAGGATGGTCTCCCTGCCTCGTCGGTGCCCGAAGGCGCGCCGGCGCCACCGCGCGGGAAGATGGGCACCACCAGCGGCAGATCGGCCAGGATCGGCGGGGTGAAGGTCGCCGTCACGCGGTCCACCGCGAGGTTCGCCGGCTGATCGGCCGTGCCGAGCCTCAGCAGGATCACCGGGGAGAGCGGCGCGCAGGCCTCGGACCGACCACCGGGGGTGTGGAGGCCCGCGCGCAGGGCATCGAGGGCCGTCTGCCCCGGGTCGGGGACCGCGGTGATCCGCCGCTCCCGGTCCCGCTGCGCGGCGTCCCGGAGGGCGTCCGCGAAGGCACGTGCATCCCGCCGGTGCGTGAGCAGGGGAACCAGTCCTGTCACGGCCGACAGGGCGCTGAAGGCGAGGAAGAACCACAGCCCGGTGGTCACGGCGAGCACGACGCCGAGGACGAGCGGCAGGACCGCGGTGAGGGCGAGGAGGCGGGACGGTCGTCTCGGAGGCTCCGACCCGACGGATACGGGGTCGAGCACGTGCACCGGAGAGACGTAGCGCCAGCCGTCGTCGTCGACCAGCTCCACCCGACACCGGCTCCCGCCGAGAAGCAGGGCGGCCGACACCGTGATGTGTGCCCTGCTGATTCGTTCCCCGTCGACGAAGGTGCCGTTCACGGACGACAGATCCTCGAGCACGATGGCGTCCCTGGCCACGGTGAGGAGTGCATGCCGCCGGGAGAGTGCGGGATCGGCGATCGTGATGTCACCACCCGCGCGTCCGATCGTGTAGCTGCCGCGGGAGAGCGGGATCACCTGGCCGGCATCCGGGCCGGCGTGGACGACGAAGGCGAGCGGGGGGACCCGCGCCGGAGCGTCCTGTGCTGCAGGAGCACCGCAGACGACCACTGCGCCGTCCGTCAGGCGGCCCTCGCCTGCGGTGCTCGCCGTCAGCGGAGCTCCGTCGATGGTGAACGGCCCCTCGTACCCTGCTGCTCCGAGCCGGTCGGCGAGCGCGGCGCCGGTGGGCAGCACCAGCGTGTCGACGACGATCTCCCGGGCAGGGAAGGCGACCGGGGGAGCGCTGGTGAGTGTGACGTGCAGATCCACGGGGCCTCCTGGGGTGTCGGTCTCCGAGGCTAGAGCGACAGCGACCCCGGGGGGCCGGGCTGTTCCGCGATGTGGACAATCGCCTGCCGGGTCGTTCGGCGAAGCCGCGACATGCCCGGGTATCGGGCCGCCGGGCGGGACGGCGACCGGCCGGTCAGGGCCCGCACAGATGCCCCCGCTACACTTGATCATCGTGTCTACCCCGGAAGCCCTCCATGTCCGTTGCTGAAGCGAGTCGTCCCGCGGCTCCCCGCGCTGCGGCCGCCCGGGCCACGCGAGGTTTCCGGCCGGAGGTCCAGGGCCTCCGGGCGCTGGCCGTGCTGATGGTGGTCTCCTATCACGTCTGGTTCGGTCGGGTCTCCGGCGGCGTGGACGTCTTCCTGCTGATCTCGGCCTTCCTGCTGGCGCTGTCGTTCCTGCGCAAGGCGGAGTCGGGCAGACCGCTCGATCTCCTGCAGCACTGGCTGCACCAGTTCAAGCGGCTGCTGCCGGCCGTCGTCGTGGTGATCCTCGTGACGCTGGGTGCCAGCTACCTGATGATCCCCAGGTCCCGCTGGCAGGACATCATCGAGCAGTCCTGGGCGTCCCTGTTCTACGTGCAGAACTGGGTCCTCGCGTCGAATGCCGTCGACTACTACGCCGTCGACCACAGCCTCGCCAGTCCGCTCCAGCACTTCTGGTCCCTCTCCGTCCAGGGACAGGTGTTCATCCTCTGGCCCCTGCTGTTCCTCGCCAGTTCCGTGCTGGCGCGGCGCTACCGGCTGAAGTTCCGGGGCGTCGTCCTGCTCGTGTTCGGCGCACTGTTCGTCTGTTCCCTGGGCTTCTCGATGTGGGAGACGTCGGCCAATCAGGCGTACGCCTACTTCGACACGCGAGCCCGCCTGTGGGAATTCGCCTTCGGGACGCTGCTGGCGCTGGCGCTGCCGTTTATCCGCCTGCCGCGTCTCCTCCGCATCCTGGCCGGGTGGGTCGGAGTGGCCGCGATGCTCAGCGGAGGGTTCTTCCTCGACGTCCAGGGCCAGTTCCCCGGCTATGTCGCGCTCTGGCCGCTGGCCGCCGCCGCCCTCGTGATCGTCGCCGGACGGACCGGCAGCCCCATCGCCGCCGACCGGTTCCTGTCCTCGGGTCCGCTCGTGCGGATGGGCGACCTGTCCTACGCCCTGTACCTGTGGCACTGGCCGGTGCTCGTGCTGGCCCTCGTCTGGCGGGACCGGCCGACACCGGGCGTGTTCGGCGGTCTCCTCGTCATCGCGGTGTCGCTCGTGCTGGCGTATCTCACGATGCGCTTCGTCGAGCGGCCGCTGCGGGCGCTCACCTGGGCCGATGCACGCCGACGGCGTGCCGCGATCGTGCTCGTGGTGTGCGTGGGCCTGGTCGTCACGCCCCTGTCGGCCTGGCAGCAGAACCTGCGGGCCCAGGCCGCGCGGGTGGCGTCGCAGACGAGCGCCGACAACCCGGGAGCCGTGTCCCTGCTCCCCGGGTACCGGGACGAGGTGTCCGAGGATGCTGTGGCCGTGCCCGAGCTCAGCACGATCCGGGGCGACTTCCCCCGGCTCGAACCCTGCGACGAGGGGGCGACGGGCATTCCTGCCGACCTCGCCGCATCCTGCACCCAGAGGCTCGCGGACGGTGAGCCGAGCAGGACGATCGTCGTGGTGGGCAACAGCCACGCACAGCACATGTCCGCGGCGGTCCTCGGTCTGGCAGAGAAGTACAACTGGACGGTGATCGACCTGATCTCCCTCGGATGCGTTTTCGGGCCCGTCGGCCCGGACGTCAGTGCGGAGTGCGCGGACTTCTTCGAGAGCTCCAGCGCCTACATCGAGGAACTCGTGCCCGACGCCGTGTTCACGATCGCGACGAGGTCGCAGTTCGGGTCGAACGCCGAGCAGCTCGTACCGGACTTCGAGAACACCGTGAGACGGTACGCCAGCAGGGGCATCGAGGTGATCGGGGTGCGGGACAACCCGCGCTTCGAGTTCGACATGCCCACGTGCATCCAGGAGCAGGACGACGCCCTCGGGTCCTGCAGTCCCGTCAAGGCGGACATCCTCCCGGCGGTCTCCCCTCTCGACGGGATCGAGCCCGGCACCCCGCTCTACCGGTCGGTCGATATGACGGACCTGCTCTGTCCCGGTGAGACGTGCCCGCCGATCATCGGCAACGTGTACGTCTACATCGACAACAACCACGTCAGCGCGACGTACTGGCGCACGATGGTCGCGCAGTTCGAGGAGCGGCTGGCCGGTGTGGCCCTTCTGGAGCCCGTGTAGCCCTTACCCCGGAGCGGCCGCCGATGCGCGCCGGACGGCCACTTCCCGCGCTCCGTGGAGCGCCAAGCGTGTGGTCCGGCGAGGGAAAGCACCACTCTCGGGTAGCCTTAAGCGGGCATGTCCGTGGTTCGAATCAATTCAGGAGCTTTTGTGAACGTTGACCTCGTTGTCGTTGGATCGGGCTTCTTCGGCCTGACCATTGCTGAACGGGCGGCCACCCAACTCGGCCTCAAGGTGGCCGTGCTCGACCGGCGCCACCACATCGGCGGGAACGCGTACAGCGAGAACGAAGCCCGCACGGGGATCGAGGTCCACCGCTACGGCGCACACCTGTTCCACACCTCGAACGAGCGCGTCTGGGACTACGTGCACAACTTCACCGAGTTCACGAGCTACGTGCACAAGGTCTACACCCGCCACAAGGGCGAGGTGTTCCCCATGCCGATCAACCTCGGCACGATCAACCAGTTCTTCCGCACCGCTCTCGGCCCTGCCGAGGCCCGCGCCCTCATCCAGGAGCAGGCCGGCGAGCTCGCCGGAACGGATCCGCAGAACCTGAACGACAAGGGGATCCAGCTCATCGGACGGCCCCTGTACGAGGCGTTCATCAAGTACTACACCGGCAAGCAGTGGCAGACCGACCCGAAGGACCTGCCGGCGGAGATCATCTCCCGGCTCCCCGTCCGCTACACCTACGACAACCGGTACTTCAACGACAAGTACGAGGGTCTGCCCGTCAACGGGTACACGGCGTGGATCGAGCGGATGGCCGACCACCCGAACATCGACGTCCACCTCAACACGGACTTCTTCGACGAGGGCCACGAGTACTCGCGCTCCAGCACACTCGGCCAGGTCCCCGTCATCTACACCGGCCCCGTGGACCGGTACTTCGACTTCGCCGAGGGCGACCTCTCCTGGCGCACCATCGACCTCGAGGAGGAGGTGCTCCCGATCGAGGACTTCCAGGGCTGTTCGGTGATGAACTACCCGGACGAGGACGCCGCGTACACGCGCATCCACGAGTTCCGCCATTTCCACCCGGAGCGCGATTACACGAAGGACGCGACCGTCATCATGCGGGAGTACTCCCGTTTCGCGGAGAAGGGCGACGAGCCCTACTACCCGATCAACACCGCCGACGACAGGGCGAAACTGCTCGCCTACCGCGATCTCGCGAAGGGCGAGGAGTCGGTGCTCTTCGGAGGTCGACTCGGCACCTACAAGTACCTCGACATGCACATGGCCATCGGCTCGGCGCTGTCGATGTTCGACAACAAGATCGCGCCGCACTTCACGTCGGGCGCGAAGCTGGAAAGCGGAGGAGTGGAAGCATGAGCATCGTGACGAACGTGATGGAGGCGGCGAAGGACGAGACCAGCGCCGTGCTCTGGAAGACGGTCCACCGCGTAGTCTTCCCAACCGACGGCGATACCGACACCCTGCCGCTCTACGTCGACTTCAACGCAGCGCAGCGCGTCGTCGACGACCAGCACCGCTCGGCTCGCGCCGGCGCAGGAACGACCGCCGTCGTCGCCCAGCACAGCACCCAGCGCTCCGACTTCATCGTCGACCGCCGGAGCCTGCGCCTGCCGGCCTACCGGCGCATCTCCTTCGGCACGTATTTCAATGCATTCCCGGCAAGCTACTGGCGTGCCCACACCGACGTCGCGCAGGTGCGCCTGACGGTCAAGGTCGACGCCGAAGCGACGGTGGTCATCTACCGTTCGAGCGCGCGCGGCACCTCCAACCGGGTGCAGAGCGTCCACGCCGATGCGGGAAGCTCCGTGGCCGTCGACCTGCCGATCACCGCCTTCGGCGACGGCGGCTGGTACTGGTTCGATCTCGTCGCCCTCGACAGCGACGTCACGCTGCAGCGCGCCGAATGGTCGGTCCCGCAGCCGGAGGGCTTCGCGGCCGGGACGCTCTCGGTGGCCGTCACCACGTTCAACCGCCCGGACTACTGCGTCCGCCACCTGTCCACCTTCGCCGAGTCGGAGGACCTGCTCGGGGTCCTCGACCGCCTCATCATCACGGACCAGGGCACCCAGAAGGTACGGGACCAGGAGGGGTTCGACGAGGCAGCCGCGAGGCTCGGGGACAAATTCACCCTCCTCGAGCAGGGCAACCTCGGAGGGTCCGGCGGATTCGCCCGGGGCATGCATGAGACGGTCAACGACGGGCGGAGCAAGTACGTCATGCTCCTCGACGACGACGTGCTGGTCGAGACCGAGGGGATCCTGCGGGCGGCGAACTTCGCCGACTTCACCCGCAAGCCAACCATCGTCGGCGGGCACATGTTCAACCTGTACGAGCGGGCCGTGCTCCACAGCTTCGGCGAGGAGGTCAACGAGTACCGCTATTTCTGGGGACCCGTCTCCAACACCTTCGAGGCGCACGATTTCTCGAGCAGCAACCTCAGGACCACGCCGTGGATGCACCGCCGCGTCGACGTCGACTTCAACGGCTGGTGGATGTGCCTCATCCCGACCAGCATCATCCGTGAGATCGGTCTTGCGCTCCCTGTCTTCATCAAGTGGGACGACGCCGAGTACGGGATCAGGGCGAAGGCCCACGGTTTCCGGACCGTCTCCCTGCCTGGAGCGGCGGTCTGGCACATGCCGTGGACGGAGAAGGACGACACCATCGACTGGCAGGCGTACTACCACCAGCGGAACCGCTGGCTGGCCGCGATGCTGTACTCGCCGTACAAGCACGGAGGCCGTATGCCGCGTGAGAGCTTCGCGGTCGATGTCCGCCACCTCCTGTCCATGCAGTACTCGGCGGTCGAACTCCGCCTGAATGCGCTGGAGGACCTCCTCGACGGTCCGTCGCACCTCCATGCGACCATCGGGGCCAAGCTCCCGGAGATCCGCAAGCGTCGCGCGGACTTCGACGATGCGCGCATCAACAAGAACATCGCCGAGTTCCCCGACGTGAAGCGGGTGAAGCCGCCCAAGAAGGGGATCAAGCCGACGCCGCCGCGCACCCTCAGGAGTGCGCTCGTCAAGGCGGGCACGGGAGCCCTCCGGCAGGTCCGGCCCGCTCGTCCCGAGGCGAGCGTCCGCCCGGAGGCGAACGTCCCCGCGATGGATGCCCGGTGGTGGCGGCTCTCACAGCTCGACTCGGCGCTCGTGTCCTCGGCCGACGGCTCGGGTGCGTCCTGGTACAAGCGGGACTCCGCGAAGTTCCAGTCCATGCTCAAGCGGAGCATCGTCCTCCACCAGAGGCTGCTCGCCCGCTGGGACGAACTCGCGGAGGAGTACCAGCGTGCGCTGCCGGAGTTCACGTCGCAGCAGGCCTGGGCCGAGACCTTCGAGAACGCCAGCCCCGCCGAGAGCGCGGGGAAGTCGTCGAAGTGAGCAGTCTGATGGATCGCTCGGCAGCCGGAGGGGGGCCGCGCGGGGAACTCGTGGTGCCGGGCTACGGGCACGGACTCCGCGATGTCGTGCGGTCCCGTTATCTGCTGAAGCTGCTGGTGCAGAAGGAGCTGCGTGTCCGTTACCGCGGTTCCGTGCTCGGCCTGCTCTGGTCCTACGTCAAGCCCGGGGTCCAGTTCGTGGTCTTCTACATCGCCCTCGGCGTGTTCCTGGGACTCGAGCAGAGCGAGCGGAACCCCGGTGGCCTGCCCAACTATGCGATCTACCTGTTCTCCGGCATCGTCCTGATCAACTACTTCAACGAGGCGCTGGGCAACGCGTCGCGCGCGATCGTCTCGAACGGTGGCCTGATCAAGAAGATCTACCTTCCGCGTGAGCTCTTCCCGATCGCCTCGACGTGGGTCTCGGCCGTGCACTTCGTCCCGCAGATCCTCATCCTGCTCGTGGCATGCATCTTCGCCGGGTGGTCACCCACTGTCTTCCAGTTGGCCGCCGCCGTCGCCGGGTTCCTGATCGTCACGATGTTCGCGATCGGCCTCGGCCTGCTGTTCGGTGCGGTGAACGTGTACTTCCGTGACGCCGAGAACCTGGTCGACATGCTGCTGATGGTCGCCACCTGGGCTTCGCCCGTGCTGTACCCCTGGCTGCTCGTCCGCGAGAAGCTGGGGGAGACGTTCTTCCTGATCTACCAGCTGAACCCGATCACGGTCGCCGTCGAGACCTTCCACTTCGCGTTCTGGCTCCCCACCACGGAGAGGGCCGAGGCGATCCCGCCGAACCTGCTGTCCCTGTGGATCCCGGTGGCTCTCGTGACCTCCGGGCTGATGCTCGTCATCGGCCAGCTCGTCTTCAGGCGGCTCGAGGGCCGCTTCGCCCAGGAGTTGTGACACGTGAGTACCGCGATCGAGATCCGCAACGTCAACAAGCAGTTCGTCCTGCGCCACACCCGGTCCATGAAGGAGGCCTTCGTCTGGCTCATGAAGGGACGGAAGGGCGACCTCTCCGAACGGTTCCATGCGTTGGCGGATGTGTCGGTGACGATCGATGAAGGGGAAACCGTAGCGCTCCTCGGCTTCAACGGTTCCGGGAAGTCGACCCTCCTCAAACATATCTCCGGAGTCATGCGCCCCGACACCGGCAGCGTGCACACTCGGGGCAGGGTGGCAGGCCTCATCGAGGTGGGCGCCGGTTTCCACCCCGATCTCAGCGGCCGTGACAACGTCTACCTGAACGGCGCGATCCTCGGCATGGAACGTGCAGAGATCGAAGAGCGCTTCGATTCGATCGTGGAGTTCTCGGAGATCGGTCAGTTCATCGACACCGAGGTGAAGTTCTACTCGTCCGGGATGTACCTCCGGCTGGCTTTCTCCGTCGCGGTCCACACGGACCCCGAGGTCTTCCTGATCGATGAGATCCTCGCCGTCGGTGACGAGCCCTTTCAGAAGAAGTGCCTGGCCAAGATCGCCGAGCTGGCGGCTGAGGGCAAGACTCTCGTTGTCGTCAGTCATGACCTGGATATGGTGGCGAAGATCTGCGAACGAGGGATCCTGCTGGATCACGGCAGGGTCGTGATGGACGGCAGGATCAAGGACGTCGTCGCGAGACTCCGCCACGGGGCATGATGCCGACGGTCCTGCGGACCTGCCTGCCCGGGTGAGGACGAGCGTCGCACCTCTGTAGGGCGACGCATGACGAGGGCGTGCAGGGGCGCGCGGGGGAGAAGCGCCAGGTAGATTCGGCAGAGCGGCTTTCGAGGGGCGCCCGCCGCCGCAGTGGGCCGACGACGATGCGGCCCCGTGGAAGACGCCTGCTGGCACGCCGTGGCGGAGGCCCGACGCGTAGTGGTCCCGCCGGACAACCTGACGTCGGGGTCGCCCACACTCGCCGTGCGGCTGCGCAGTCAGGGGCGATGGGCCTCCGCCGAATCGCTACACGCGAATCGCTACACGCCGACGCGAGTACTCTCCAGGAGCCCCAGGAGGTAGGCGCCGTAACCGCTCTTCACGAGAGGTTCCGCACGCTGCCTGAGCTCCTCATCGCTCAGGAACCCGAGGCGCCAGGCGATCTCCTCCGGGGCACCCACTTTCAGTCCCTGCCGGTTCTCGATCGTGCGGACGTAGTTGGACGCATCGTTGAGCGAGTCGAAGGTCCCGGTGTCCAGCCATGCGGTCCCACGCTCGAGCACCTCGACGGACAGCGTGCCGGCTTCGAGGTAGGTGCGGTTGACGTCCGTGATCTCCAGCTCCCCCCGCGGGGACGGCTTCAGATTCTTTGCGATCTGCACGACATCGTTGTCGTAGAAGTACAGACCCGGGACGGCGAAGTTGCTCTTCGGTGTGACGGGCTTCTCTTCGAGTGAGATGGCCTTCCCTGCGTCGTCGAACTCGACCACGCCATAGGCCGTCGGGTCCGTGACCCAGTACCCGAAGATCGATGCCCCCTGAATGCCCTGGAACCGTCGAAGCTGAGTCCCCATGCCGTGTCCGTAGAAGATGTTGTCTCCGAGGACCAGGGCGACGTCGTCCTGACCGATGTGGTCCTCACCGAGGATGAACGCCTGAGCCAGGCCATCGGGTGACGGCTGCTCGCGATACGTCAGGTTGATCCCGAATTGCGATCCGTCTCCCAGGAGCCGCTTGAACTGAGCGCTGTCGTGCGGCGTGGTGATGATCAGGATGTCCCGGATGCCGGCCAGGATCAGCGTGGACAGCGGGTAGTAGATCATGGGCTTGTCATACACCGGTACGAGTTGCTTGCTGATACCGAGGGTGATGGGGTGCAGTCGAGAGCCAGTTCCTCCGGCCAAGATGATTCCACGCATGCCCCCCATCATGGACTACGTGAGGGAGGCACACAATTCGGTCCGCCCGCGTCGGCCCGACGGGAATCAACCCTCCGGCACTGCGCTCATGGCGGCGCCGCAGCACGGGAGCGTGGTGGGGAACGGGCCCGCGACGGAGCGCGGGGAGCTGCCGCAGCCGGCCTCGTGTGTCGCGCACCCGTGCGGAGGATCGGCGGAGGCAGGAGTGGAGCTGTGAAATACTTGCCCGATGAAACACGACCACGCTCAGCCACGGTGGCAGCAGTCATGACGTCGGAGGTGCGGAGCGGGACGGCGTCGGCCTTCCACGGTGAGTGGCCTGCTGCAGGGCGACCGGTAGACCTCCGATACATGTTCGACCGTGTCGGGATCAGCGCTTGAGCTCGAAAGGAGCTCTGGTTGCTGCCGTGGACGAGCAGGGTGATACCGCGTCGAGACGGACGACGGGCGGTGACCGGACTCCGAAATCCCTCGCAGGGTGGCTCGTCGTCACTTGTGCGGTGTCGTTCCTCGGCGCCGCACTCCCGCTGATCTGGAATCCGCGCTTCTACTACTACGATGACACCGCGTCCGGTGCTTTCGGTATCTGGTTCAAGATCGGCCAGACATTGCGCGCAGGGGAGTGGCCCCTCTTCAGCAATGAAGCGTGGATGGCAGGCAACTATGCGGCGGAAGGCCAATGGGGCATCTGGAATCCATTGATCCTGCTGATCGGTCTGCTCGCCAGTTTCGCCACGAACGCGTTGATCTTCGCCACCGCGGTCAAGATCATCGCGCTCGTCGTCCTGGCGGCGGGGACCTTCCTGCTGACCCGCGGCTACGGCGCGTCAGATGCACTCTCCAGCTCCGCAGGCCTCGCGGTGGCGCTCAGCGGATTCACGGTCTACATGGACGCCCCCTCGTGGGTGACGGGATTGTTCGTCTTCTCGCTCCTCCCATGGGTCCTGTGGTCGGGTAGGGCGCTCGCATTCCACCGGATGAATCCGATCTTCCCGTTCGTCTTCGGCTACCTGCTCATCACCATCGGGTACGTCCACGGCACGATCATGCTGGTGATCGCGCTCGGAGGCCTCCTCGTGGAGGCTCTGCTGTCCGGACGTCGAGGAGCTGCCAGGTCGGTGTTCGGCCTTGGCATCGTGCTGGGTCTGGTCGCTCTGGCAACCTATCTGCCCGGAGTGCTGACTGCTTCCGTGTCGTCGCGGGAATCCGAGATCCTCAACAGCGGCTTCCTCGCAACCGATCTCACTGGCCTGGCCACATCGTTCGTCGGCAGCGCCACTCCCCAGGTCAGCGCTTGGTGGGGCTTCTTCGCCCCCGTTCCGCTCCTGTTCTCGACATGGATGCTGCCCACGCTCTGCTTCGTCGATTTCCGGCGGGCACTGCGAGCAATGCGGTCCGGGGCGGCTCTCCTGACGCTCCTGGCCGTGGCAACGGCACTGACTTTGGCGCCGAGCGATCTCGGTCCGCTGCGGTTCCCGGTGCGATTGGCGCCCTACCTGGCCCTGGCTCTGATCGTGCTGGTCCACATCCTCCTGTCCCGTTACCGGGTGGACCATGTGAGCCGGACGCGGATCCGGCTCGCCTCGCTCGTCTTCGTAGCAGCCCTGTACCTCGCCTTCACCCAACTCCCCGAGAACTTCGGTCTCCACCTCGGATTCCTCCTCATCGCGGCGCTGGGCACGCTGTGTGTGGGCTGGGTCATCAATCGAGGTGGTCTCCTGGGCCGTCGGCCGACGGACCGCCGCGTCCTGATCGCAGCGGTCGCCATCGTCATCACGCTCGCGACTGCCCTCTTCCAGCGCCAGACTTTTCCGTCCTCACCCCTTCCGGACTACCACCTCCCCAACGACGTCGCCTCCTACAGCTCCCCCCTGGAAACGGTCAGTGGGGCGACTTTCGTCGTCGGCGTACCGACGGAGCTGCCGCCGGACATCTGGGAGGAGACTCTTTTCGCCAATACGTGGTATCTGTCCGGGGCGACCAGCCACAATCTCTACAGTCCGGTGCAGTTCGAGAACTATGCAGTGGACCTCTGCATGGATTCTCACGGATGGACGTGCCAGGGTGCGCTGGGGACACTGTTCACACCCGACCCCGAGGACGGGACTCTTCCCGTCGACCTTCTGGCGCTGAACGCTGTCCAGATATTGCGGGCGGGCGACGATGAGTACGGCGTGGAGCTCCGAGCCAAGGAGGTCCCCGACGGATGGCGCGAGACCTGGTCGTCGGACGACTCGAGGATCTGGGAACGCGTCGGACCGCCGGCCGTCACAGGAGGCGTCGTGTCAGCTGACAACGCCACCGTGGCGGTCGTCGAGCAGTCGGAAACCCGCGTTGTCCTCGATGTCGAGAACGTCGGTACCGGTGGTGGGGAAGCGATCCTCAGTCGACTGGCCTGGCCCGGCTACTCCGTGACGGGTGACGCGGCGCTCGGCCAACCGCTGCGGGGCTACCTCCTGCGCGTGGATCTTCCGGCCACGTCGGAGAAGCAGACCGTCGTGATCGAGTTCCGCCCGCCAGGGTGGCTGGTCGTCATCACTTCCCTCGCCCTGGGCGTCCTCGGTGCGTCGTGCTGGTCTGTCCTGCACCTGTGGCAGAGGCGCAGGAATCCTCTGGTAGCCGCCTCTGCCGCCAGGGCTGCAACAAGACCCTGAAAGGGCGCCCCTCGTGGAGGGGCGCCTCGTCGCCCGCTCCCGGCGACCATGGCGAATCCTTGATCCCGGCATCGGCATCGGCTTCGGCATCCAGGGGAGGACTGCCACAAGCGCGGGACGTCCCGGACGTCGCACACCCCGCACCTGCGGAGCTTCCCAGGGCTCTCGTCCCGGAGGACGAGCACGATCACGACTGCGCGCTGCCGGAAGAAGGATCGTTCGAAGGCGCGGTCAGATCACTCGGTCAATTCCCACAGGCGTATCTCGGCGGGTCCTGAGCTGGTGTCGTAGGGGGCACTCCCGACCATCGCACCCTGGATGGACGAGCTCCAGTCGACCGGACAGGATGAATCGGTGAGGACGTACCCGACTCCGGCCGAGGAGGCCTCTGCCGAGTCGAACGAGCCGGCAGCGCGGTCTTCGAGGAGGCCACGGATGGCTGGTTCGTCTGCCGGCCAGGCAAGCCCCAGGTTGTAGAAGGCGACCGGCATCTGGATCGCATACTTCAGCCGCAGAGGATCGATGCAGGGATCGAACATCACCACGGAGCCTTGCCTGTCGTCGGCGTCCTGGGAGCCCGCCTGGCGGTAGGGGAGCGTGACCGAGGACGCAGCCCTCATCTGATCCGTCACCATCTCGACTGTCCCCCTATCCTTCACGTAGGCGCTGAAGCGCACGTAGTCGGGCAGGGACAAGCCGATCAGCGCGAGGACGATGAAGGCGGAGAAGACGGCCACGAGTGCAGGCCTGGTCCTCGGCTCACGTTGCTGCCCGTCGCCTTCAGTCGTTTCATGGTCGACGCTGACGTTCCTGCGACGCCAGAAGTGAAGAACCATGCCTGCAAAGATCGGGATCGCAGTAGCACTCACCAGAGTGAAGCAATCGATCCAGAATCGGTACGGCTCCTGGTTCGCACCCCAGACATCGTTCGTACTGGCGATAATCCATCCCACGGTCACGCCGGCCGAGTATGAGGCCCAAAGAATGTTGCGGGCTACCACACCGGCGATGAAGATCAACACGAGCAGAACGGCCGGGATGGTCGCGGCGAGGAGACCCGTCTCGGGGGGCACGCCGAGATTGTTCGACGACGCTTCCCGGTAGGTCAGGAAGGGGTCCCCACTCACCCGGCCGAGGATGGTGCCGAGGACTGTCGGCATCGCGCAGGTGACCAGAGCTGCAGCGGACAGAAGGAATTCCGCGGGATGTCGTCTGAGAACCCTCACGAGGCCGGGCAGCGTGCCGAGTGCGCCGCCGGCAAGAATCACCAGGGGTCCTGCCTTATCGGCGAGCGCCGGGCCGAACACCAGGACGATGGCTGTCAACGCAATGGACAGAAGGAGTCCTTTTCTGTCCCGACTTGCCATGAGTCCGTAACAGGCGAAGGCGAACGCGAAGAGGTACACCGACGCGAGGAAGGAATAGGTCTGGATATTCGCCAGCAGGCCGGTCACCGCGAAGGCGCCGACGATCAGTACCATCCGCCTGCGTCGGGGGGTGCGGTCCTGTACGGCGTAGATGACGGCGCACATCGACACGATGGCCAGGCACAGGGCCGCCGCTTCACCGTTGATGGTGAACAGGACACCGAAGGACGGCCAGAGCACGCCGTGGCTTTCGAGAGGGTGCAGCCAATTGTCCGATCCGACCCAGGCGAAAGTCCCCATGAGGAAGGGCAGCACGCCCAGGACGCCGGCCCAGTTCAATCGTGTGAGCCTGATGCACAGCACTGAGACAGTGGCCACCATCAGGAGCTGTATCGCTACTCCGGTGACCTGCCACATCCACACGAGGTCGGTGCCGAATAGGCGGGCAAGTGAGCCGAGCACCACGTAGTAGAGGCGTGGATAATGGTTCGCGCCGCTTTGTGAGAAAGGCTCGACCGCTCGGTAGTCGCCACCCTGAACATTGACTGCGATGGCCAGGTACGAGTACTGATCGAAAGGAAAGTAATTCCGGAACCGTGTCCAGTCGAAGTCGGCACTCCGGCTGAGGGGGGTGACGAAGAGCAGGAAATACGCAACGACGGAGATCAGTACAGACGCCACTCTCGTCAACAGCGGCCCGCCCGATGTGCGGGAACGCGACCGCGTGCCGCGATGATCCTCAATCATTTCGACGATTCTCCTCTTGGTTTGCTCGGCCCCGTATACCCGACAAGCGGAGAAGACCTGGTGTGGGCCGGTTCTGGGTGAGCATCTTCCAGGGCCGGCGCGGCTGGATCAGTCCTCGACGACCTGCTGTCGTTCCTGGGGTCGGCCAGTATCAGGGTACACAGCGGACCTCTCGGTGCTGCTCGCGAGCAGTCCGGCGGCAGCTGCTCACCGCCGCCCGAGGCTCTGTCATCGACAGGATCGGACGCCGCGCGGGGCCCGGTCGTCAAGGGCGCTGCTCCCCGATGACCTTATCAGCGCGCGGCTGCACGTTCTTGCCGTTCCGTAGGTGACGGTAGACTCTAGTGCCATGACTGACCCCCGCCCCATAGACCTGAGCAACATCCACACGATGTCTGTGGTGATACCTGTCTATCAGGGCGAGAAGTCGCTTCAAGCGGTTATCGAGGAACTTATCCCCTATACCAGGGGTGCAATAACAAAGCAGGGCAACTCCTACGTCGTGAAGGAAATTCTCCTCGTCTTCGATCACGGCCCTGACGACTCGGCGGGTACTATTCGACGCCTCGCCGAGAAATACGACTGCGTGCGCCCGATCTGGCTGAGTCGTAATTTCGGGCAGCATCCGGCGACCCTGGCGGGGATGGCCTCCTCGGGAGGCGACTGGGTGGTGACGATGGACGAAGACGGACAGCATGACCCAGCTGCCATAGCGGAGTTGCTCGATGTTGCCCTGCAGGACCAGGCAACCCTCGTCTACGCCGATCCGACCAACCCCGCACCGCACGGGCCTGTTCGGAACGCAGCTTCCAGGACTGCGAAATACCTGGCAGCTCGGATCTTCTCGATGCAGGACGCGTCCAAGTTCCAGAGCTTCAGGCTCCTGACGGGGGAGACCGCGCGGTCGGTTGCCGCCTACGCCGGTAGCGGCGTCTACCTGGATGTCGCGCTGGGTTGGATCGCATCTCGTACATCAACCTGCCCGGTGCTCCTGCGGCAGGAGAAGGACAGGGCGTCGGGCTACAACCTCCGCTCCCTTCTCTCCCATTTCTGGCGCATGGTCCTCTCCAGCGGCACCAAGGGCCTCCGCCTGGTGAGTGTGATCGGTCTTCTCTTCGCGCTCGCGGGGATTGCTCTGGCTGTGTATCTGCTGGTTTCGTACGCGCTCGGACAGGGTGCATCGGAACGGGGATGGACCTCGACGATGATCGTGTTGCTGCTGAGCACCGGAGGAACCCTCTTCTCGCTCGGCATCATCGCTGAGTACATCGGAGTCAGTGTCAACATGGCGATGGGCAAACCCGCGTACCTCATCGTGTCGGACCCGCGAAACGGCCCGCTCGGCAGGAAAGAGCTTCCCCCAGTGCTCGCACCGACGGGCGAAAAGCCGAGATGACGCTCGGTACCATCGATGCGCCCGACGCGGTCTGGGTCGTCGGGGCCGGAGGCTTGCTGGGGCAGGGCGTCGTGCGGAGGTGCGCGGCGCTGTCCATCCCGGTCTTCCGCACGAGCATCCCGTGGGATCGCCCCGACGACGCCGTCGCATCTCTCGCTGTCGCCGCGCAGCATTGGCTGAAGGGGACACGTCGGCGATGGACGATCATCTGGTGTGCGGGAGCCGGGGTCACGAGCACTTCGGGTGAGGCACTCGAGACAGAACTGGACGTCCTGAGAAGGACCCTCGCTACCGTCGCACACGAGGTCCGAGACAGGGACCTGGAGGGCCGGTTCTTCCTGGCATCCTCGGCCGGCGGCCTGTATGCCGGCGCCGAAGGTCCGCCTTTCGATGAAACCACCGAACCGCAGCCCCTGGCGCCTTACGGGCACGCCAAGTTGCGCGCGGAGTCCTTGGTGCGTCAGTTCTGCCAGGACACGTCCAGCAAAGGGGTGATCGGACGGTTCAGCAATCTCTACGGGCCGGGACAGAACCTGAACAAGGCACAGGGCCTCATCAGCGTGTTGGTGAAGTCCGTCGTGACAGGTCTGCCAGTGAAGCTCTACGTGTCACTCGACACCCTGAGGGATTATCTCTACGTCGATGATGCTGCGAAACTGGTTCTGGACGCGCTGGATCGGGTGGACCGCCCCGACGTACCGGCGGGGAGTTCCACTGTGAAAGTCATGGCATCCCAGAGAGCCGACTCGATCAGCGCACTCGTCGGAGTGACGAAGACGGTCCTGAAGCGGCGCGCGCTGCTCACCCTGGGAGCGTCGCCGTACGCGAAGGCACAAGCACTGGACCTGCGCATGAGATCGGTGGTCTGGAGCGAAATCGACAGGTTCAGCAAGACTCCACTCCCGGTGGGGATCAATACGACTGCACTGGATATGAGGGCGAGGTACATGAGCGGAGCGCTGTCGGACATGGCCGGAATGAGCGAGAACGGCAAATGAAGCAGCGGCGAGCACAGGAGACCGGTTCCAGCCCTGATGCGGCGATCACTCCTGCACGCGGAGTCCCGACAGGCGCGCCGGGCCCGCTGATGAGGATCGTGAAGGATCAGCGGATCCTGTTCCTCCTGGTAGGCGGCCTCAACACGGCGTTCAGTACCGGTTTGTTCATCGGCCTCGCCCTGTACTTCACCGACGCGCCGTCCTCGTTGCTGCTGACGGTCTCCTGGGCGACATCGCTCCTGGCGGTGTTCTTCGTGTACCGACGCCTCGTCTTCCGGGTCGTGGGACACCTCCTGCGCGACTTCTCCCGATTCGTGGTGGTCAACCTCTCGTCCCTGGTCATCAACATCGTCCTCCTGTTCCTCGTCTCGGACGTACTGGGATTCCCCCGGATACCGTCGCAGATCGCGATCACCTTCGTCTCCGTTGCGGTCAGCTACTTCGGGCACAAGTACTTCTCGTTCCGGCGGTCGGGACGCGAGCAGGGCCGAACTACTGAAGGAGCACGCCGCCATGGCTGAACCTCTCGTTTCGATTGTCATCCCCGCCTACAACAATGAGCAGTACATCGCTGAGACTCTGCGCTCTGCGCTGTCCCAGGACTACGCCCACTACGAGGTGGTTGTGGCGGATCACTCGTCCATCGACGCGACGGCAGAGATCATCGCAGGCTTCGCCGGTGATCCCCGCCTGAGGATCCTCACGCCGACTCCGGAGGGGGGAGGGGCGCTGGCCAACTGGAACAGGGTGAGTCAAGCAGCCAAGGGCGAGTACCTCAAGCTTGTCTGCGGTGACGACCTGATCGAGCCCGATGCGCTCACCCTGCAGGTCCAGGCGTTACTCGATCACCCTTCGGCCGTCCTGGTCTCGAGCCAGCGCCGACTCATCGACGCCGACGGGAAGGTTTTTCTCCGTCGGCGGGGTCTACAGGGTCTGGAGGGCCTGACCAAGGGGGAAGATGCAGTCCGTGCCACGGTGCGGGCTGGGACCAATGTCTTCGGGGAGCCTGCATGCTCCCTGATCCGTCGGAAGACATTGGAGGATGTCGGGTGGTGGGACAACACCCACCCCTACCTCATCGACGAGGCGACGCTGGTAGCGATCTGCGGTCGAGGGGATGTCGTCGCGCTGAAGTCCGTCCTGGCTTCGTTCAGGGTCAGCGGAGGGCAATGGAGCTTCAGGCTCGCTGCCTCCCAATCGGAGCAGGTCAGGGGCTTCCATCGTCAACTACTGATGAAGGGTGACTTTCCCCTTCGACGGTCGGACGTCCTGATCGGTGACGCCAGGGCGATCGTCACGGCGTACGCCCGGAAGCTGGCCTACCTCCGCCTGAGGAACCGTATGGGCCACAGTGCCGTGGTCGAGAGTACGGTCTGATCCGGGCTCTCCGCAGGCACGCGGCGCGGGGTGGTCAGGTGATCGGACGAGGCATGCGTCTTCCGTGCTGCGGCCGTCCACTCGTGGAGTCCGCTGAGCGACGAGCTCGAGGAGGAAGCGGACAGCCCATCCCCTGTCGCTGCCGGCCGGCAAGGGGAGCCGGCATGGCCGACTCCCCTTGCCGGATGCTCGTCGCCTGACGGCCGGCCCTCCGCAGGGGGAGCAGGTTTGCTGCCCGCCGTCCTGGCCGGTAACCACTCGCCTCTCCTCGAGCTGGCCGGCGCAGGGGTGACCTCTGTCGACCCGACCCGACCCGTGCACGCACTCGAACTCCATGCATGCGGTTCTGCCGGGAAGGGCTCGCCAAGGGTTCTGCCCTGCGTCACCGGGTTCTGATGGGTGGGCTGCCGGCGGCTTTGTAGTCGGCGTCGGTCGCGGGGATCTGACCGGCGGGGCTCATGTAGTAGAGCTTGTTGTCGGATCTGGTGAAGTATGTGCCGGGGATGAGTTTGGAGACGGTCGGGTTGGGTCGGCCGTAGGCGTCCCAGTCCTGGAAGCTCAGGATTTGTCCCTTGTTGTCGGCGCCGATGAGGTAGATGGTTCCGTTCCAGCTGTTCATCACGAAACGCGCCTGGCCTGCGTCTGTGTATCCCTGGGCTGAGAGGGGTGCGCTTCGCCACTCGTCGTAGGTTGCCGGGTGGGTGGCGCCGGTGGGGGTCTTCATGAAGATGGTGCCGAGGTTGGTGTATTTGAAGAACGTGGTGCCCGGGATGTAGCTGATGACCTGGGGGGCGGGGAAGCCTGCGGCCGCCCATTGGTCGTGGCTGACGGTCGTCGCGGTCGAGGCGGTGAGCGAGGTGGCTTTCTGCTGGTAGACGGTGGTGTCCCAGTCGTACTTGACGTAGCGCGTGGGCAGGGTCAGCGGTGGGCTGCCGGCGGCTTTGTAGTCGGCGTCGGTCGCGGGGATCTCACCGGCGGGGCTCATGTAGTAGAGCTTGCTGTCGAATTTGGTGGTGAAGTACGTGCCGGGGATGAGTTTGGAGACGGTCGGGTTGGGTCGGCCGTAGGCGTCCCAGTCCTGGAAGCTCAGGATTTGTCCCTTGTTGTCGGCGCCGATGAGGTAGATGGTTCCGTTCCAGCTGTTCATCACGAAACGCGCCTGGCCTGCGTCTGTGTATCCCTGGGCTGAGAGGGGTGCGCTTCGCCACTCGTCGTAGGTTGCCGGGTGGGTGGCGCCGGTGGGGGTCTTCATGAAGATGGTGCCGAGGTTGGTGTATTTGAAGAACGTGGTGCCCGGGATGTAGCTGATGACCTGGGGGGCGGGGAAGCCTGCGGCCGCCCATTGGTCGTGGCTGACGGTCGTCGCGGTCGAGGCGGTGAGCGAGGTGGCTTTCTGCTGGTAGACGGTGGTGTCCCAGTCGTACTTGACGTAGCGCGTGGGCAGGGTCAGCGGTGGGCTGCCGGCGGCTTTGTAGTCGGCGTCGGTCGCGGGGATCTCACCGGCGGGGCTCATGTAGTAGAGCTTGCTGTCGAATTTGGTGGTGAAGTACGTGCCGGGGATGAGTTTGGAGACGGTCGGGTTGGGTCGGCCGTAGGCGTCCCAGTCCTGGAAGCTCAGGATTTGTCCCTTGTTGTCGGCGCCGATGAGGTAGATGGTTCCGTTCCAGCTGTTCATCACGAACGAGACCGGCCCCAGCGTCTGGTAGCCGGGCTGGCCCAGTTGCGAGTACTCGTCCCAGCTCAAGGCCCGGAACGTGCCATTGGGTAGCCGTCCATAGATCGACGGCATATTCGAATACTTGAAATACGACGCATACGCCGACACCGCTCGTCCCACTGCAAACTGTCGGAGGGCATCAAGACTGCCGTTGAAGACATTCTGGTCCACCGGCAGGGCGCCGTGATCGTCGAACTGCCAGAACGTGAAGGTGCTCCAGCCGCCGGGCTTCAATACCCGCGTATGGTCGACCTGCCAGTGTGCGATCCAGAGTGGATTGCTGGTGCTGAAAGCGGTGCTTCCGCCCAGGCAGTCCTGCCAGAAGTAGTAGGTGGTGTAGATGGGCGCGTCCCGACCGGTGAGCGCGCGATACGTTGTCGTGAAGTCCTTGGTCCAACCCGTCAGTTGTGCGGGGGTGAGCCCGTAGCAGTCCCCCGAACTGTCCGACATGTTCGTCTCGAGGTCCAGGGCGCCCGGCAGGGTCTTGCCGTCCGCCGTCCAACCTCCACCGCTCCGCACGAAGACTTCGGCCTGGCTCTTGCCACTCGACAGATTCGGTCGCGCGAAGTGATAGGCGCCCCTGAACATTCCGACGGCCGCAGACCCGTTGTATTGCTGGTTGAAGTAGTCGTTCAGCTTCCATGGTCCTTCCGACGCCTTCACGTAGGCGAAACGGGCGCCTGTGTTCCAGACCGTGGTCCAATCGACCGATCCCTGCCAGCTACTCACATCCACGCCCAGAGGAAGCCCCGTATTGGGCCCGGTGGCCGCTGCGAAGAGGTCACCGGGAGCACTGTCGGTCCTGGCGGCGCTGCCTTTGAGCGGCTCACGACTACCGCCTCCCATCACCTGACCGCCATCCGTGGGAGGTGTGGGCACGTTCTGCGGAGCCACACTTCCCGTCTGATCCTGCGGGGACTCCTCCGGACGGCTTGGCTCGGCCGGTAGCGGACCGTCGGGCGTCTCCTTCTGACCGGCATCTGACTGATCGGCATCTGTCGGATCGGCATCTGTCGGTATCGCTTCGACAGGAGCCAGCGGTACTGACGATGAATTTTCTGTGGCTAGGGCCGGCACCCCTCCTACACCGATCGATCCAATCGTCAGGGCGATGCAGAGACCCAAACATTTGGATGTATGCGATGCAGTTCTCATATGCGGAATCCTTCGTGAAGACGAGTCAGTGTGGGTCAGGAGGTTCTGATGGGTGGGCTGCCGGCGGCTTTGTAGTCGGCGTCGGTCGCGGGGATCTGACCGGCGGGGCTCATGTAGTAGAGCTTGTTGTCGGATCTGGTGAAGTATGTGCCGGGGATGAGTTTGGAGACGGTCGGGTTGGGTCGGCCGTAGGCGTCCCAGTCCTGGAAGCTCAGGATTTGTCCCTTGTTGTCGGCGCCGATGAGGTAGATGGTTCCGTTCCAGCTGTTCATCACGAAACGCGCCTGGCCTGCGTCTGTGTATCCCTGGGCTGAGAGGGGTGCGCTTCGCCACTCGTCGTAGGTTGCCGGGTGGGTGGCGCCGGTGGGGGTCTTCATGAAGATGGTGCCGAGGTTGGTGTATTTGAAGAACGTGGTGCCCGGGATGTAGCTGATGACCTGGGGGGCGGGGAAGCCTGCGGCCGCCCATTGGTCGTGGCTGACGGTCGTCGCGGTCGAGGCGGTGAGCGAGGTGGCTTTCTGCTGGTAGACGGTGGTGTCCCAGTCGTACTTGACGTAGCGCGTGGGCAGGGTCAGCGGTGGGCTGCCGGCGGCTTTGTAGTCGGCGTCGGTCGCGGGGATCTCACCGGCGGGGCTCATGTAGTAGAGCTTGCTGTCGAATTTGGTGGTGAAGTACGTGCCGGGGATGAGTTTGGAGACGGTCGGGTTGGGTCGGCCGTAGGCGTCCCAGTCCTGGAAGCTCAGGATTTGTCCCTTGTTGTCGGCGCCGATGAGGTAGATGGTTCCGTTCCAGCTGTTCATCACGAAACGCGCCTGGCCTGCGTCTGTGTATCCCTGGGCTGAGAGGGGTGCGCTTCGCCACTCGTCGTAGGTTGCCGGGTGGGTGGCGCCGGTGGGGGTCTTCATGAAGATGGTGCCGAGGTTGGTGTATTTGAAGAACGTGGTGCCCGGGATGTAGCTGATGACCTGGGGGGCGGGGAAGCCTGCGGCCGCCCATTGGTCGTGGCTGACGGTCGTCGCGGTCGAGGCGGTGAGCGAGGTGGCTTTCTGCTGGTAGACGGTGGTGTCCCAGTCGTACTTGACGTAGCGCGTGGGCAGGGTCAGCGGTGGGCTGCCGGCGGCTTTGTAGTCGGCGTCGGTCGCGGGGATCTCACCGGCGGGGCTCATGTAGTAGAGCTTGCTGTCGAATTTGGTGGTGAAGTACGTGCCGGGGATGAGTTTGGAGACGGTCGGGTTGGGTCGGCCGTAGGCGTCCCAGTCCTGGAAGCTCAGGATTTGTCCCTTGTTGTCGGCGCCGATGAGGTAGATGGTTCCGTTCCAGCTGTTCATCACGAACGAGACCGGCCCCAGCGTCTGGTAGCCGGGCTGGCCCAGTTGCGAGTACTCGTCCCAGCTCAAGGCCCGGAACGTGCCATTGGGTAGCCGTCCATAGATCGACGGCATATTCGAATACTTGAAATACGACGCATACGCCGACACCGACGAGATCGTCACCACGGCTTCGGCGTTGCTCACAGAGTTGATGGAGACCCGCGTACCGGTGTGGGCAGTGAAAGTCTGTCCCTGCTGCCAGGCGAGGGAGGAGTTGCCCCACCCCGACCGCTGGCTATTGGGCGTGAGCACGATCGAGGCGTTCCCGCTCCAGCCGAGGATGTCCTTCTTCGTGATCTTGACACCCCGGTTGCCCCCTACCGCAGTCGCCGCGTCGCTCCCGACGGGCGCCCGAAGTTCGAGGTAGTAGGTCTCGCCGCTGGCCGGGTCCGTGAACTTCACGGCACGGTTCGAGGCCGTGCCGCCCCATGGGCGCAGGGTGACCGACTGCGACGACGTCAGGTTGCCGAGGTTCCGGATCTCATCGCCGCGCCCGAAGCCGCCGTACTCCCAGAGGAAGGCATTGATCTGCGGCGAACTGATCTGGGCGAAACCCATGAGGTCGCTCGTGTCGCCGTACTCGGAGGACCAGCAGGAAGGATCGGCCCAGGACGCTCCTGAGCGTGGCACGTCGGAGCGGGCGTTGGTGCAGGCGAGGGAGTTGGCGTGGTGCAGGCCGAGCACGTGACCGAACTCGTGTGTCACGACATTGTTCGTCAGAGCCGAGGGATACGGCATGATCACACGCCCGCTGGTCGGTCCGTCCGTGAAGCCGCCGCCGAGGATGCCCCAGGAACCGTTGTAGTTGAGGTCCGCGTGCGGCACGAAGATCACGAGCGACTCGTACGGCCGGTACTGCCAGTTCAGTTCCTTCGTGACCGTGGCCATGATGGTGCCGTACGAATCCGTGATCCTGGCCGCGGAGACGTGGCGGAACTCGTTCACCTGCGTCATCGACAGGCGTCCCGCGGTGGCCGCGTTCCAGTATGCGTTCGCGCTGGTGATGGAGTTGCGCGCGGCACCCATGTTGATCGCATTGGTATCTGCAACTGTCTTCCCCGACAGTTGCACGGTGACCAGGGTGACCTTGAAGGTGCCGGATCGAGGCGCGATGGCTGCCAGGCCTGCACCGCCATCTGTGCTCAAGGGCGATGCGGCCTTCAGCGGGGTGGCCGGCTCGGTGTAGTGCTCGCCGTAACGGGCGTCCGAGTCAGGATCCGCGAGCGGGTTCCAGTCCAGGTCCGGCACGAAGGAGGTGATCTCGTCCTGCGCGGGCGTCGTTGTGGCCTGCGCGGGTTCGTTCGCCGGGAGATCCGCCGGAACGGGGGTTCCGGGTGAGGTTGGCGAGGTGGACAGGGCAGGTGGAGTGGCCGGGACAGCCGGAGCGGTTGTCGTCGAGGGAGCCTGGGCCGTAACCGAGGGTTTCGGCAGGACGTCGTCGGCGACTGCGGGAACCGCGCTGCCTACGAGACCGAAGGACAGGAGCGCGGCGCACAGGAGTCGCGCGGGGGAGGGCAGGGTCACGGGTTTCTCCAGCAGAATCCGGGCGTCAGCCAGCTAAGTGAAATCCCGAGAAGACTACTGAGATGTGACTTGTGTGACTAACGATTCGCATGTGACTGCGGAATCTTAGGCAAAACCTGCGCCTTCGCCAGCACTGCATTCGGCGTGTCGCTGCCGTTCCGGGCGGGAACGGGTGTATCTCCGAGTAGCCGGGATGTTGTCCACAGGTGGCCGGCACTCTAGTGGAACAGCGCCTCCCTCAGTAGGGTGAGGCCCGTCAGGGGCTACCGAAGCCCCGCGGGACGGCGGGCCACGATCTGTGGGGGATGTCGATGGATGCTGTGCGCGTGGTCGAGGGCGAGGTGCGCGAACTCATCCGTCGGCGCGGTCTCGACCCGGCCCTGCAGATCGCGGAGGTCCAGCACCTGGTCGACGACGCCGTGGCGGACTACGAGGAGCGTTCCGTCCTCGGGATCCTTCCCCCACTCGGCAGGCTCGATGTTGCGCGCAAGCAGGTCTACGACGCCGTCGCCGGTTTCGGCGCGCTCCAGCCCCTCCTCGATGATCCGACCGTCGAGGAGATCTGGATCAACGCCCCCTCCGAGGTGTACATCGCGCGGGACGGCGAGTCCGAACTCACGGCGCTCTCCCTCACCGACCAGCAGGTCCGCGACCTCGTCGAGAAGATGCTCACGTCCTCCGGCCGCCGCCTGGACCTCTCCTCGCCCTTCGTCGACGCGTCCCTCCCCGACGGTTCCCGCCTGCACGTGGTGATCCCGGATGTGACCCGCAGGCACTGGTCCGTGAACATCCGCAAGTTCATCGCGCGCGCATCCCGCCTCGAGCACCTCGTGGAACTGGGGACGCTCAGCCCGCAGGCGGCCCGGTTCCTCGGGGCGGCGGTGACGAGCGGGCTGAACATCCTGGTGTCCGGGGCCACGCAGTCCGGGAAGACCACCCTGCTCAACTGCCTCGGTGCGTCGATCGGTCCCCGCGAGCGCGTGATCACGGTCGAGGAGATCTTCGAGCTGCAGCTGCCGCTCCGCGACGTCGTGGGTCTGCAGTGCCGGCAGCCCAATCTGGAGGGCACAGGGGAGATCCCGCTGCGACGCCTCGTCAAGGAGGCGCTGCGCATGCGCCCGGACCGCCTGATCGTCGGCGAGGTCCGTGAGGCCGAGAGCCTGGACATGCTCATCGCGCTGAACAGCGGCTTGCCCGGCATGTGCAGCGTGCATGCCAACAGTGCGCACGACGCCGTCACGAAGATCTGCACCCTGCCGCTCCTCGCCGGGGAGAACATCTCGAGCAGTTTCGTGGTGCCGACCGTCGCCTCCTGCATCGACCTCGTGGTGCACTGCGCGCGGCTCCCGGGCGGCCAGCGACGGGTCATGGAGATCATGGCCCTCGGGCGTCGGGTGGAGAACGGCGTCATCGAGTCGTCCTCTGTCTTCCGACGCGTCGACGGCGTCCTACAGCTCACCGCCAGCGGAATGCCTGCGGAGGAGAAGTTCGCCGCCGCGGGCGTCGACGTATCCGCCCTGCTCGGGGCCCGCACATGAGCACCGCCGTCGGCGTGGCCCTCGGCGCCGGACTGTTCCTCGTGTGGTGGTCCTGCTGGGAGCGCCCGGTGACGGACCGCAGGGGACCACCACGACGGCGGCTGCTCGACGATCTGCTCCTGCGCGCCGGCGTCGAACGCGTCTCGGCGAACGGGCTCCTCGCCTCCTGCGTGGCGGTGGGCCTGGTCGTACTGCTGATCGGCTTCGTGCTGACAGGATCGGTCCCGATCGCGCTGTGCTTCGCACTGTTCGGCGGCTTCCTCCCGTTCTCGATAGTCCGGTGGCGCGCGGCCAGGCGCACCGCCTCCCTCCGCGAACTGTGGCCCGACGTCGTCGATCACCTCCGATCCGCCATCCGTGCCGGTCTCTCCCTGCCGGAGGCACTCATCCAGCTCGGGGAGAAGGGCCCGGTCGAGCTGCGGTCGGCCTTCCAGGCGTTCGGCGCTGACTACCGCGCCGGCGGGCGCTTCGACGACGCGCTCAACCGGCTCAAGGAGCGGCTGGCGGATCCCGTGGCCGATCGCATCGTCGAGGCGCTCCGGATGACGCGGGAGGTCGGCGGCTCGGACCTCGGGCGGCTGCTCGGGACGCTGTCCGAGTTCCTGCGCGATGCCGCCCGGACACGCAGTGAGCTCGAGGCACGGCAGTCCTGGACGGTCAACGCCGCCCGCCTCGCCGTCGCCGCGCCCTGGATCGTCCTGCTGCTCCTGTCGACCCGCCCCGAAGCCGTGCGCGCGTACGACTCCGCGGCCGGTGCCGCGGTGCTGCTCGGCGGGCTGCTGATCTCCGTGGTCTGCTACCGCATCATGCTCCGCATCGGTGCGCTGCCCGAGGACGAGAGGGTCCTCCGGTGAACCCCGTCATCGCCCTGGCGGCCCTCGCCGGGTTCCTCCTCGGAGTAGGACTATGGCTGGTCGTCGTGCGGCTGCCCGTCATGCGGCCGGTCACCCTGACACAGCGGATCGCTCCGCAGCTGCGGGCGGTCGACGTCCGATCCCGGCTGCTCACCGGGACCCCGGCCGATTTCACGCCGTTCGGCCCGCTCGAACGCATCATCCGGCCGCTCCTGGCGGACGCCGTGGCATGGTCGCACCGCTTCAACCCCGCGGCAGCGACCCTCGCGCGCCGGCTCGCCCAGGCGGGCCGCGGACAGACGACGGCGGACTTCCGCGCCCAGCAGCTGCTCTGGGCCGCCGGGGGACTCGCCGGATCGACCCTCGTCATGGTGCTTCTGGCTGCCTCCGGCTCGGCCAACCTGCCACTGGCCGTCGTCCTCGTCCTGGGCTGCGCCGTCTTCGGGTTCGTCGGACGCGACTACCTCCTGTCCGTGGACATCAGGCGCCGGGAGGCCCGCATGCTCGCGGAGTTCCCGAGCCTCGCCGAACTCATGGCTCTCGCCGTGTCGGCCGGCGAGAGCACCACGGGTGCGCTCGAACGCATCTGCCGGACGGCGCGGGGTGAGCTCGCGGGCGAGTTCGGTCTCGTGCTGGCTGCCACCCGCGCCGGGACACCCCTGGTGGACGCGCTGCAGGAGTTCTCGAAACGCACGCGGCTGGCCCCGCTGGCCCGGTTCGTCGACGGCATCACCGTCGCCGTCCAGCGAGGGACGCCGCTCGCGGACGTCCTGCGCGCCCAGGCGCAGGACGTCCGCGACCTGGCCAAGCGGGATCTGATGGAGTCGGCGGGCAAGAAGGAGATCGCCATGATGGTGCCCCTGGTCTTCGGCGTCCTTCCGCTGACCGTCCTCTTCGCCGTCTATCCCGGAATCGCCCTCATCAACCTCGGTTTCTGATCACGTGTGGCACGGAAGCATCACGACAGAGCACCACGACAGAGCATCACAAGGCATCACTCGACGAGGAGACCCCATGAGAATCCTGACCGCAGTACAGCGCACCGTCCTGCTCCTCCTCGCCTCGCTGGCAGCCTCGGCGGCATCACTCGTACGCAGGGCGCCGGCCGACGACCGCGAACGCGGCGACGTCCCCGGCTGGGTGATGATCACGCTCATGTCCGCCGTCCTCGTCGCAGCGCTGCTCGCGATCGCAGGGCCCGCCCTCGAGGGCCTGTTCAACCAGGCGATCGATCAGGTCTCACCCTAGGTGCCGGCCCATGCAGCAGGACCTCCGGGCGGCCGGCGGGCGAGGCGCCGCCGCCACGGCGAGCGCGGTGCCGCCGTCGTCGACTTCGCCCTGGTCGGAGGCCTCCTGACGGTGATCTTCATGGCCGTCGTCCAGCTGACGCTCGTCCTCCATGTCCGCAACACCCTCATCGATGCCGCCGCGTCCGGCGCCCGCTACGGGACGCTCGCCGACCGGAACCCCGAGGACGCGGTGGCGCGCACGGAGGAGCTGATCCGCGGCTCCCTGGCCGATTCCTACGGTTCCGACGTCGCCGTCGGTGAGAGCACGGCCGCCGGCGTCAGGACGCTCGAGGTCGTGGTCAGGGCGCCCCTGCCGGTCATCGGCCTCATCGGCCCCGCCGGCATGCTGGAGGTGCGCGGCCATGCGGCCCTGCCCTCGTGAGACGGACGCCGGTCGCGGGGGCCTGGGCGGCCGGCCCGGCGCCCGGCGCGTGCGCCGGGCGCGCATTGACGTGCGCCGCGGCCGGGACGAGCGCGGCAGCGCGGTGGTGGAGTTCGTGTTCCTGGGCGTGCTGCTGCTGGTGCCGGTCGTCTAACTCGTGCTGACCGTGGGCCGGCTGCAGGGCGGGTCGTTCGCCGTTGTCGGTGCAGCGGACCAGGCCGCGAAGGTGTACGTGGACGCGCCGACGCCGCAGGACGCCGATGCCAGGGCGCGGGCGGCCGTGCGGGTCGCGCTCGCCGATTTCGGGTTCTCCGAGGAACAGGCCACGGTGGACATCGCCTGCAGCGCCGCGTGCCTCGCGCCGGGGTCGACCGTGACCGTCGTCGTCAGCCTCGACGTCCCGCTCCCGCTGATCCCCGCCATCGCGGGGACGCACCCCTCCGCCGCCACGGTGGACGCGGCCGCGACGCAGCTCGTCGAGCGGTTCGGGTGAGCACCGCCGGCGCCGGATCCGCGGTGCACCCTGATCGCGGGGAGGACGGGCAGGTCGGCGTCCTGGTCATCGGTTACCTCCTGGTCTCGCTGCTCGTCGTCACCGTCGTGCTGGCCGTCTCGTCCGTATATATAGAGCACAAGAAACTGCTCTCGGCGGCCGACGGTGCGGCGCTGTCCGCCGCCGACGACTACAGCATCGACGTCGGTATCGGCGGGTCCGCCGTCGGGGGCGCGACACCGCTGCCGGCGCTGCGAGACTCCGGCGTCGAGCAGTCGGCCGCGGGCTATCTCGCCGCGACCGGGGCCGGGGCCCGTTTCGCGCAGCTCACCATCGACCCGGCGACAGGCGCCCCCGACGGGCGCACGGCACGGGTGGTCCTCACCGCCGTGGTCCGTCCGCCCATCATCAGCGTCCTCGTCCCGGCCGGGATCCCCATCGTCGCCCGTGCCGACGCCCGCGCCGAACTGACCCGGTGACGCCCCTCCGGCCGTGACCGGCAGCCGCATCGCCGGGCGGATCCGGCCCTCGCGGCATGCCGGAAGGGATGACGTAGGCTGGAAGGACCATGGCAGCCACTGATTTTCCCGCAGAGATCCGCGCCCTCAGGGCCAAGTACACGTCCATCGAGCAGGTCTCCGACGTCGAGGGGATCCGCAAGGACATCGACGAACTCAGCGAGGAAGCCGGTGCCCCGGACCTCTGGGACGATCCCGCCGCAGCGCAGAAGGTCACCTCGAAGCTGTCCCACCGGCAGTCCGCCCTCGAACGGCTCCAGACGCTCGAGAGCCGCATCGACGACCTCGAGGTGCTCGTGGAGCTCGCGCAGGACGAAGGCGACGAGGACTCCCTCGCCGAGGCCGAGAAGGAACTCGTCTCCCTGAGCAGATCCCTCGACGACCTGGAGATCGTGACGCTACTGGCCGGCGAATGGGACGAGCGCGAGGCCGTGGTGACCATCCGTTCGGGCGCCGGGGGAGTGGACGCCGCCGACTTCGCGGAGATGCTCCTGCGCATGTACCTCCGCTGGGCCGAGCGCCACGGCTATCCGACGCAGGTCCTCGACACCTCCTACGCGGAGGAGGCGGGCCTGAAGTCGGCGACGTTCGAGGTCAAGGCGCCCTACGCGTTCGGGACCCTGTCCGTCGAGGCCGGCACGCACCGTCTCGTGCGGATCAGCCCGTTCGACAACCAGGGCCGCCGGCAGACGTCCTTCGCCGCCGTCGAGGTCATCCCGCTCATCGAGCAGACGGACGTCATCGAGGTGCCTGACAATGAGATCCGCGTCGACGTGTTCCGCTCGTCCGGCCCCGGCGGCCAGTCGGTCAACACCACGGACTCCGCCGTGCGGCTGACCCACCTCCCCACGGGCACCGTCGTCTCGATGCAGAACGAGAAGTCGCAGATCCAGAACCGCGCCGCCGCGATGCGCGTCCTCCAGTCCAGGCTCCTCCTGCTGAAGAAGGAGCAGGAGGATGCGGAGAAGAAGGCGTTCGCCGGGGACGTCAAGGCGTCCTGGGGTGACCAGATGCGGTCCTACGTGCTGAACCCGTACCAGATGGTCAAGGATCTCCGGACCAATCACGAGGTCGGCAACACCTCGGCCGTCTTCGACGGCGAGATCGACGACTTCATCGACGCGGGGATCCGCTGGCGCACCAACAACCGGAACGACGCCGCGTAGCCGCTACGCGAAAAGAGGGCTCGAGCACCTGTTTTCGCCGCGATCTCTTGCGTGCGACACACCGGGGCGGTAATGGGCGCTGCGTGATGCCCTCGCTATAGTCGAGGAGCCGTGGCTTCCTTCCCCCAGCCAATGCCCGTGCCCGGCGCATCAGGGCGCTTAAGTGGTCATGATCCGATTCGACAACGTCACGAAGACCTACGATCAGCAGTCCCACCCTGCCCTCGACGCGGTCTCCCTCGACGTCGATCGCGGCGAGTTCGTCTTCCTCGTGGGCGCCTCGGGATCCGGGAAATCGACGTTCATCCGGCTGGTCCTCAAGGAGGACCGCGTATCGCGCGGCGCCGTGTACGTCGCGGGCCAGAACGTCGCCAACATCCCCAGCTGGCGCGTGCCCCGTCTCCGCCGCGGCATCGGCGTCGTGTTCCAGGACTTCCGCCTGCTGCCCAACAAGACGGTCTTCGCCAACGTGGCGTTCGCGATGCAGGTCATCGGCAAGAGCCGCGCCGTCATCCGCGAGACCGTCCCCGACGTCCTCGCGACCGTGGGCCTCGAAGGCAAGAACAACCGCATGCCGCACGAACTCTCCGGCGGTGAGCAGCAGCGCGTCGCGATCGCACGCGCCATCGTCAACCGTCCCGGCATCCTGCTGGCCGACGAGCCCACGGGCAACCTCGATCCGACGACGTCCATGGGCATCATGAAGGTGCTCGACCGGATCAACCAGAACGGCACCACCGTGGTCATGGCCACGCACGACGACGACATCGTCAACACGATGCGCAAGCGCGTCGTCGAACTCCGCAGCGGCTCGGTGGTGCGCGACGACGCCCAGGGCATCTACGTGGGCGACGCGCGGGCCGACGTCCCGGTGGGGGCCGAATGAGGCTCGCGTTCATCCTGTCCGAGATCGGCTCGGGCATCCGCCGGAACCTGTCCATGGTCACGTCCGTGATTCTCGTGACCTTCATCTCCCTGACCTTCGTCGGTGCAGCCGGGCTCTTCCAGCTCCAGATCGGCCAGATGAAGGGTTACTGGTACGACCGCGTCCAGGTTACGATCTACCTCTGCGTCGGCAACTCCTCGGAGACGAGCTGTGCCACCGGCCCCGTGACGGAGGAGCAGCGCACCGCGATCCAGGCGAAGCTCGAATCCGAGCAGTTCGCCCCGTACGTCGACACCGTCACGTACGAGTCGCAGGAGGAGGCGCTCGGCCACTTCCGCGACCAGTTCGCCAACTCGCCGATCGTCGACTCCGTCACCGCGGAGCAGCTCCCCGAGTCCTTCCGGGTGAGCCTCGTGGACGCGGAGAAGTACGAGGTCATCGACGAGGCCTTCTCCTCGGAGCCGGGTGTCGACGCCGTCAGCGACCAGCGGGACTTCCTCGAGGCGATCTTCCGCTACATGAACTGGGCGTCCGTCGTCGCGCTCGTGATCGCGGGCATCATGACGTTCTGCGCCATCCTGCTCATCGCGACCACCATCCGCCTGTCCGCGTTCAGCCGTCGCCGCGAGACCGGCATCATGCGCCTGGTCGGGGCGTCCAAGGCGGTCATCCAGCTGCCGTTCGTCCTGGAGGGCGTCATCGCGGCCGTGATCGGCGCGGTCCTCGCCTCGGCGACCCTCTGGGGCGCGTCCCGGTTCGTGATCGACGGCTGGCTCGTGAAGACCTTCCCGCAGACGGCGTTCATCTCGTCCCAGCAGGTCCTGATCCTCGTCCCCGCACTCATCCTGCTGGGGGCCGTCCTCGCGGGGCTCTCGTCCCTGCTCACCCTCCGACGATACGTAAAGGTCTAGCATCATGCCGCTCAGCGCCAGGGGACACGTGCGCCCATCAGGATCCTCCTGGTGGGCCCGGCAGGACAGGCGGGCCTTCGTGGTCCGCGCGACGGCGGGCAGCTCCATCGCCCTCGTCGTCGCGCTCGCCCTCGGTTCGACGCCGGTCGTGGCCGACGAACTCGACGACCGCAAGAGTGCCCTCGAGAAGGAGATCACCGAGGTGCAGCAGTCGATGGAGTACCTCGACTCCGACATCGCCGAGACCATCGGGACCCTGAAGACGTACCAGGGCCAGCTCCCCGCCGCCCAGCAGGCACTCGCCGACGCCCAGGGCAAGGTCGAGACCGCCGCCGGTGAGGCCGAGGCCCTGGCGGTCCGCGTCGAGCTGGCGCAGGAGACGAAGAACAAGATCTCTGACGAACTCCGCGCCGACCAGCAGCAGATGGACGCGACCCGCGAGGTCATCGGCCAGATCGCGACCGAGGCGTACAAGAACGGCGGGGTCCCCACCAACGTGTCCCTGCTGCTGGGGGCCGACGACGTCGAGGACTTCACGGAGTCCATGGACCTCGTGGACCAGGCCCTGCGCAGCCAGAACGCCGCCATGGAGCGCCTCTCGGAGCAGAACGCCACGAATGCCAACAGCCAGGCGCGCCTCGTCGCGGTGGAGGCGGAGATCTCCAAGCTGAAGGACAAGGCCGACGCCGCCCTCGCGGCGGAGCAGTCCGCACGGGACGCCGCCGCCGCCGAGAAGGGGAAGGTGGACCGGCTCGTCGCGGACACCTCGGCACTGTCCGAGAAGCTCCAGGCGCAGAAGCCCGTCATCGAGGCGAAGCTTGCCGGCGTCGAGAAGGCCCAGCAGCAGGTCAACGCCGATCTCGCCGAACGCCAGCGCCGCCAGATCGAGGAGGCCCGCAAGGCGGAGGAGGCACGGCAGAAGGCCGAGCAGGAGCGCCTCCGCGCCGAGGCCGAAGCCGCCGCCGCTGCCGAGCAGGCCCGGCGCCAGGCCGAGGCGGAGGCCGCGGCAGCAGCCGAGACGGCGCGACGGGCCGCCGAGGCGGAGGCCGCCAACCGCCCGGCCCCTGCCCCCGTGCAGCCACAGGCGGTCGCGCCGGTCGCTCCCGTCATCCCGGTGGCGCCCGTGCCGGCCCCGGCCGGTCCCAGCTCCTTCGGCCTCAGGGCCCCCGTCAGCGCCCCGATCAGCTCGGGCTTCGGGTTCCGTCCCACACCGGTGGGCACCATCGACTTCAACGGCACCGGCGGGTACATGCACACCGGGATCGACTACGGCGTGGGCTGCGGCACCCCGCTCTACGCCCCCGCGGCCGGCGAGGTCTGGTACGCGGACTCCAACGTGCTGCCGGGCGCCGGGAACAGGATCGTCCTCAACCACGGCGTGGTCGGCGGCAACGCCCTCGCGACCAACTTCTACCACCTGACGAGCTACCTGGTGTCGCCCGGCCAGCGCGTGAGCGCCGGCCAGCTGATCGGCTACACCGGGACCACCGGCAACTCGACCGGCTGCCACCTGCACTTCGAGACGATGCTCAACGGCACCCTCGTGGATCCGATCGGTTTGTTCTAGGTCGTAGGATGGAAGGCACTGTCCACCCGCGGACCGCCGTCCGCAGCAGTGTCGTACGAAGGAGAGTCGCCGTGCCGAAGGAAAGTGGCCGGAAAGTCGTGGCCACCAATCGGAAGGCCTTTCACGACTACGCCGTGCTCGACACGTACGAGGCGGGCATCGCGCTCATGGGCACCGAGGTGAAATCCCTGCGCGCCGGACGCGCCTCGCTGATCGACGGCTACGCCGTCTTCTACGGCAACGAACTCTGGCTCGAGGGCATCCACATCTCGGAGTACTCGCAGGGCAGCTGGACCAACCACGCCGCCCGCCGCCGCAGGAAGCTGCTCCTGCACCGCGAGGAACTGACCAAGATCTCGCAGAAGATCCGGGAGTCGGGCTTCACCCTCGTCCCCCTGCAGCTGTACTTCCTCAACGGACGGGCCAAGGTGGAGATCGCCGTCGCCCGCGGCAAGCGGGACTACGACAAGCGCCAGACCCTGCGCGAGAAGCAGGACAACCGGGAGGCGCTGCGCGCCATGCGCGAGAAGAACCTCGGCGCGTGAGCGACGTCTTCTGGGAGGCCCAGGAGGACGAGGAACCCGAGGTCTCCGAACTGGCGTACCGGCGGCCCTGGTGGGTCACCGGCGGGGCGCTCGTCGACCTGATCATCCTGCTCGCCGTGGTGCCGGTCGGGATCCTCTCGCTCATCCCGTTCGTCTTCCTCGTCTACGTGTTCTTCGCGCAGCTCCTCGTCTGGATCTCGCCCGTGCTGCTGGTGCTCAACATCGCCATCTTCTGGTGGAGCTTCCGCCGCAAGCAGGCGGCGACCACCGCGCTGGCCGCCCTCGGCATCGCCTTCGTCACGCTGGCGTTCGTCGTCGTGCGGCTCTGGCAGTCGCCCGTCGTCGTCCTGGGTCTCACGCTGGCCGACTAGGCTGCCGCCGTCCCGCGTCTCACGCCGGCCGGCCGGGCCGCCGTCGTTCTCCCTCGGCGAAGCCTTCCCGGGCGGCCCCGCAGGTGCGGTAGACTGCTGGAGTCGGACGGGCCGGTGGGCCCCCCCGGCACAGGGATCACTTGATAACTGAACATGGGGATGACAGGTTTCGACGATGTTAGTCGCGACAGGGGAAGCGGGCCGAGGATACAGGGTTATCTCGTAAACGCTCCTTGTAAAACAATAAGTGCCGAACAAAAGCGCACTGACTTCGCTCTCGCTGCCTAAGCAGCCTGACTAGTCCGTCAGCCCGGGTTTGCTCTCGCCCCGGATCCTGGCGTCATTTAGAGGGCCACTGCTCCCGATCCTCGTTGTAGGGATCGGGGGGACTCTTATACAACTGGGCTTGGCAGCCACTCGTTCGCACGATGGCTGAAGCCGAGAAAAACCGACGCGAACTGCGCCCGGAGAAGCCCTGACAACACTGCATCGGACGCGGGTTCAATTCCCGCCATCTCCACCACCGACCAAGCGCTCCACCGGGATCCGGCGGGGCGCTTCGTCGTTCCCGGGCCCGAGCGGTCGCCCTGGTCCCGAGCGGTCGCCCCGGTCCCGAGCGGTCGTTCCCGGGCCCGGAGCGCGAACTACACTGGGGCAATGAGCTGGACCGACCGGCCGCCGCCGTGGCTCCCGCCACTGCCGCCGCCTCACAGGGGACGTGCTCTGATCGTGCTCGGCTGGATCCTCGTGGGCGGCACGTTCGTCTACATCTTCGTCATGAGCTATCTCGGCGGCACCCACACCCTGCTCACCCTGGTGCCGCTCCTGCTCGGCCTGCTGTGCCTCATCATCGGTCTGCTGCGGCGGGACACCCGCCCGCGATAGCGTGTTGCCGCAACAGTTAGTTACACGATAAAAATAAGCAATGACCTTCGAACCCCTCCACCTCTCACGCGGAGGCACCAGCGTGGTGCTCGAGCCCCATCCGCACGGACTGCCGGCCCTCACGTACTGGGGCCCCGACCTCGGTGACGCAGGGGACCTCGCGACCCTCGCCGCGGCGCAGCAGCCGCAGCGCGTCTCCGGGGGCATCGACGTCCCGGCGCGCCTCACCCTCGTGCCGCTCGAATCCGCGGGCTGGCAGGGCACACCCGGCCTGACCGGGGACCGCTCGGGATCCCACCTCCATCCGCGCTTCACCGTCGTCTCGGTCGACTGTCCGCCCGGAGCGGCGACCGCCGTCATCGAGGCGCGCGACGACGACGCCGGGCTCGCGCTGACCGCACATGTGGGCCTCTCGGCGTCGGGCCTGCTGACCCAGCGCCTGGTGCTCACCAACACGGGCGACGACGACTACGAGGTGCGCTCGCTCCACCTCTTCTTCCCGCTCCACCACACCGCCGCCGAGGTGCTGGACACCACCGGCCGCCACCTCCGCGAGCGGTCCCCCCAGCGGCACGCCCTCACCGCGGGCACCTATGCGCGGACGAGCCGGCGCGGTCGGCCCGGGGCGGACGCCACCGTGCTGCTCGCGGCGGGCGCCGCCGGCTTCGGCTTCGAGCACGGCCGCGTGCAGGGCGTACACCTGGCATGGAGCGGCAACCAGCAGGTCCTCGTGGAGAAGACCCCCGCGGGGGCTGCGTTCCTCGCGGCGGGCGAGGTGCTCTCGCCCCGCGAGGTCGTGCTCGCGCCGGGGGAGAGCTATGCCACGCCGGAGGCCGTCGGCTCCTGGGGTGAGGGGCTGAACGAACTCTCGGGACGCTTCCACCGGGATCTCCGCGCGAGGACGTCGCATCCGCAGCGGCCCCGCCCCGTGACGCTCAACACCTGGGAGGCCGTGTACTTCGACTTGGATCTCCCGCGCCTGCTGGCGCTGGCCGACCGGGCGGCGTCCCTCGGCGTCGAACGGTTCGTGCTCGACGACGGCTGGTTCCGCGGGCGGCGGGACGACACGTCGAGCCTCGGCGACTGGTACGTGGACGAGACCGTCTGGCCGGACGGGCTGGCACCGATCATCGACCACGTGCGCGGGCTGGGCATGGAGTTCGGGCTCTGGTTCGAACCCGAGATGGTCAACCCCGACTCCGACCTCGCGCGGGCCCACCCGGAGTGGATCCTGCAGCCCGAGGGTCGGCTGCCCCTGCCGGGCCGGCAGCAGCAGGTCCTGAACCTCGGGAATCCCGACGCCTACGCGTACATCCTCGAACGCCTCGACGACATCCTGACGGCCAACGACATCGCCTACGTGAAGTGGGACCACAACCGCGACCTGCTCGAGGCCGCCGATGCGCGCACCGGGCAGGCCGCCGTGCACCGCCACGTCCTGGCGCTCTACCGGCTGCTCGACGAGCTGCGGCAGCGCCACCCCGGCCTCGAGATCGAGAGCTGCGCCTCCGGTGGTGCCCGCGTGGACCTCGGCATCCTCGCACGCACGGACCGCATCTGGACGAGCGACTGCATCGACCCGATCGAGCGGCTCGTCAACCAGAAGTACACGGGCCTCGTGGTGCCCCCCGAGCTCATGGGGATGCACGTCGGCGGGCCGGTCTCGCACTCGACCGGCAGGGCGCACACCCTGCCCTTCCGCGCCGGCACGGCCGTCTTCGGGCACTACGGCATCGAGTGGGACATCTCCGATCTCACGGACGAGGAGTACGCGGTCCTCGGCCGGTACGTGGAGCTGCACCGGTCGTGGCGCCGGGACCTGCACCGCGGCACCGTCCTCCACGCGGACCTCACCGATCCGGCGATGGACCTGCGCGGCGTGGTGTCGGAGGACCGCCGCCGGGCGCTCTTCGGCTATTCGCTGACGGCCTCGAGCGCGAGCTACCCGCCGGGGCCCCTGACGTTCCCCGGCCTCGAGCCGGACACGCTGTACACCGTGCGGCCGGCCGTCCCGGAGGAGGGGCACCCCGGCAACGGGCAGTCGCCGCTCGCCTGGCTGCAGGCGGCCCTCGACGGCGCGCCGCTCCGGCTGCCCGGTCGGGTCCTGGCCCAGGCAGGGCTCCAGGCGCCCGTGCTGCTGCCCGAGCAGACGCTGCTGATCGAGTTCCACGCCGCCGGCTGAGGCGACGTGGTGGGGCTGGGGCGGGCCGGACGCCGGCCGCGCCCGCGCGTCCTCGGTCAGCCGGCCCCGGTCAGCCGGCTTGCGTCAGGCGGTGAGGGTGCTGCCGTACAGCGACAGGAGCGCGTCCAGGCCGCCGTCGCGCATGGCCCGGCGCTGGCGCTCGGCGCCCGTGCCGCGTTCCGCCGCGGCCGCCAGAGCGTCCCGCACCTGCCCGGTGTCGCCCTCGGCCTCGAGGGCGGCGCCGACGTGATCGAGGAAGGCCTCGAGGTGCTGCCGCGCGGGCACGGGTTCCGCGGTGGCGAGGTCCACGAGATGGTGTTCCATGCCGTCCCGCGCACCCTGCCAGAGCGCGGCGTCGAGCAGTTCCGGGTCCGGCACGAGGGGCTCGGTGTCCTCCTCGGCGTCGTGCAGGGCTGTGACGACGAGCGCCCGCGTCAGCGCCCCGAGCAGCACGGCGTCCCCGGCCTCGAGCTGCACGTCGCAGGCCCTCAGCTCCAGGGTCGGGTAACGGTCGGAGAGCCGGGCCACCCACGTCAGCACCCCGCGATCGAGGATCGCACCCGTCGCGCTGAGGGCGGTGATGCGTCGCTCGTAGTCGGCGGCGTCGGCGAACCAGGGCGCCACGCCCTGGACGGCCCACCGCCGGTAGTGGACGACCCGCCAGCTGCCGAACCCGCTGTCCCGGCCGAGCCAGTACGGCGAATTCACCCCGAGGGCCGTCAGCAGCGGGATCCAGGGGCGGATCCGGTTCAGGGCCTGGACGCCGCGCTCCTTGTCCGGCACGCCGACGTGCACGTGCAGGCCGTTGACGAACTGGTCGCCCACGATGCCCGGAGCGGTGGCGCGCAGATCCTCGTAGCGCTGCTTGTCCGTCAGCTCCGGATAGGCCTGCGGGATCCAGGGCGCCGTCCCGGTGGCGGCGCCGACGGTCCCGACCTGTGCCGCGGCGTCGGCGAACGTCCTGCGGAAGGTCAGCAGGGAGTCCTCGGCCTGCGCCAGCGTCTCGCACACGGGGGTCGCCGTCTCGATCTGGCAGGACAGGAGCTCGCGCTGGATCTCGTCGTCGCCGATCTCCGGCACGGCCTCGAGCAGTGCCTGCACCCCCGCCGCGTGGTGGGCGGGCAGTCCGGACACCGGGTCGAGGAGCAGGTACTCCTCCTCAAGTCCGAGCGTGGTCATAGGGGACTCCATCAGGGTGTCGGGAACGGGGCATCTGGAACAGGGTGGGAACGCTGCGGGAACAGGGCGGTGCGCGGCAGGCGCGCATCCCGATCAGTCTAGGAGCGGGCGCGGCCCAGGGGCGAGCGCGCGGGTGCCGTGGCGCGTCCGACGGCCGGCGCGCAGCCGGCCGGGCGGGTCACCGCGGCGCGCCGGCGGTGCACCCCTCGTGGGGGACGGTCGTCGCGATCCACAGGGCGCGGGCGAGGGCGGTGTCGACGGTCAGCGTCCGCGGCACGGGCGCCGCGGCATCCGGGCCAGTGTCCCCGGCGTTCCCTCCGTCGCCGGGAGCGGCGACGTGCAGCTCCAGCAGGGGACCGGCACCAGGGCGTCCCAGGCGCAGCTCGGCGTCGAGCCCGATGCCGTGGCGGTCGAGGAGGCGCAGGACGTCGGGGTCCTCGTCGCTGACCCGCACCAGTCGGCCCGCGTGCCCGTCGTCGACGCCGTCGAGGCGGTACGCCGGCGGATACTCGACGGTGCCGTCGGCGGCCGGGATGGGGTCCCCGTGGGGGTCGCGCCGCGGGCGGCCGAGCTTCGCATCGAGGCGTTCGATGAAGGCGTCGGAGACGGTGTGCTCGAGGAGCTCGGCCTCGTCGTGCACCTCGTCCCAGCCGTAGCCGAGCTCGGTGACGAGGAAGGTCTCGATGAGCCGGTGCCGCCTCACCATCGCGAGGGCGAGCGTCCGGCCCGACGGGGTGAGGGCGATGGGGCCGTACTTCCGGTGGTCCGCGAGGCCGAGATCCACGAGCTTCGCGACCATTCCCGTCACCGAGGAGTTGGCGACGGACAGGCGCGCCGCCAGGTGCGTGGCGGTCATGGCGGTGTCCTGCCACTCGGTGAAGGCGTAGACGGCCTTCACGTAGTCCTGCACGCTGGTCGATTCGATGCTGAGGACGGCGCCCCTGCGGCCCGCCATCAGGCCTCCGTCCGGGCCGCCGGACCGCTGCGCACCCGGGAGCGCACCCGGGAGCGCCGTCGGGCCCGCCAGAGGATGCCGTCCGGCCGGGCGAAGAGGTAGACGGCGGCGAACACGAGCGCCTGGCACAGCACCACCGCCGCGCCGGTGGAGATGTCCAGGTAGTAGCTCGCGTAGATCCCGGCCACGGACGCCGCCACGGTGAGGACGACGGCGATGGCGAGCATGCGGTCGAAGCTGCGGGACAGCAGGAAGGCCGTGGCACCGGGGGTGATGAGCATGGCCACCACGAGGATGATGCCGACGGCCTGCAGCCCGACGACGACGGTGAGCGCGAGCAGCCCCAGCAGCAGGGCGGACAGCAGCCGGATGTTGAGCCCGATCACGTGGGCGTGCGTGCGGTCGAAGGCGAGGAGGGTGAGGTCGCGCCGCTTGAACAGCAGGACGGCGAGGGTCACGGCGCCGAGGACCAGCACCTGCCACACATCGGCTGCGGACACCCCGAGGACGTTGCCGAACAGGATGTGCATGAGGTCGATCTGGGACGGCGTCGCCGAGACGATGGCGAGGCCCGCCGCGAAGAGCGCCGTGAAGACCACGCCGATCACGGTGTCGGCCTTCAGCTTCGTGGTGGAGCGGACCACCCCGATGAGCGCGACCGCCCCCGCGCCGAAGACGAACGCGCCGATGGAGAACGGGATCCCCAGGATGTAGGCGAGGGCCACGCCCGGGAGGACGGCGTGCGAGACGGCGTCGCCCATGAGCGACCAGCCCATGAGGATCAGCCAGCACGAGAGGACGGCGGCCACCACGGCCGCGGCCACCGTCACGGCGAGGGCCCGCGTGAGGAAACCGTACTGCAGCGGTTCGAGGAGGAAGGTGAGGACGTCCATGTCAGAAACCGCCGTCGGAGCGCGACGCCGCAGCCGGGGTGGGGTCCGCGGGGTCCGCGGGTGCGGATCCGAAGGCCCGCGCGAGGTTGCCGTGGGTGAGCACCTGCGCCGGGTCACCCGATGCCAGGACGCGCCGGTGCAGGAGGACCGCCTCGTCGCACAGGGCGGGGACCCCGGCGAGATCGTGGGTCGAGACGAGCACCGACCGGCCCTCGTCGCGGAGGGCCTTCAGGAGGTCCGTCATCGTACGCTCGCTGGCCTGGTCGACGCCCGCGAACGGCTCGTCGAGCAGGAGCAGCCGGGCGTCCTGCGCGATGCTCCGGGCGATGAACACCCGCTTGCGCTGGCCGCCGGACAGCTGGCCGATCTGCCGTCTGCGCAGTGCGGTGAGGCCCACCCGTTCCAGGGCGTCGCCCACCGCTGCGCGGTCGGCGGCCCCGAGGCGGCGGGCGGCGCCCAGCCGCCCGTACAGTCCCATCGCGACGACGTCGGAGACCGAGACCGGGAAGGTCCAGTCGACCTCCTCGGCCTGCGGCATGTAGGCGACGAGCCCCCGCTTCCGCGCCTGCGTGGTGGTCGTCCCGAAGAGCTCGACGCTGCCCTCGCGCGGGACCAGGAGCCCCATGAGGGCCTTGAACAGGGTCGACTTCCCGGAGCCGTTCACGCCGATGAGCCCGCAGATCCTGCCGGCCGCCAGCGTGAGCGAGACGTCGTCGAGCGCGTGCACCTCGTCGTAGCGGACGGTGAGGTGCCGGACGTCCAGCACCGCGGCACCGGGCTGCAGGTCGGTGGTCATCGTGTGATCCCCTCCGCGATGGTCTCGAGGTCGTAGCGGATGAGGTCGACGAACGTGGGCACGGGTCCGTCGGGTCCGGAGAGCGAGTCCACGTAGAGCGTGCCGCCGAGGTCCGCGCCGGTGGCGAGGGCCACCTGCTCCTGCGCGGAGGCGTTGACCGTCGACTCGCAGAAGAGCGTCCGTACCCCGCGGTCCTCGACGAAACCGATGACGTCGCGGATCTGGCGGGGAGTCCCCTCGGAGTCGGCGTTCACGGGCCAGATGAACGCCTCCGCGAGTCCGGTGTCGCGGGCGAGGTAGGAGAACGCCCCCTCGCAGGTCACCAGGGCCGGTGTGGCGACGCCGGCGATGTCGGCGCGGAAGGCGGCCAGCAGTTCCGCCAGCTCGTCCTTCAGCCGCCGTCCGTTCGCCTCGAAGTCGGCGGCATGCTCGGGAGCGAGCCCGGAGAGGGCCTCCACGGTGTTGTCCACGTAGACCTGCGCGGCGAGCGGGGACATCCAGGCATGCGGGTTCGCGTGCCCGCTGTAGTCGCCCGAGCGGATGTCCACGGGCTCCACGCCGTCGGACAGGACCACGTGCGGCGCGTCGACGGCGGTGAGGAAGCGCTCGAACCACCGCTCGAGCCCGAGCCCGTTGTCGAGGATGAGATCGGCGTCCTGCGCCCGGACGAGGTCGGACGGCGTCGGCTCGTACCCGTGGATCTCCGCTCCGACCTTCGTGATGGACTCGACGCGCACGTGCCCGCCGGCGACCTCACCGGCCAGATCCGCGAGCACCGAGAAGGTGGTCAGGACGAGTGGCCGGTCGTCCTCCGGCGCCTGGCGCCCGGGGGAGGCGACGCATCCGCCGAGCACGGCGAGGAGGACCAGGCACTGCGCGATGCGTGCAGGGGCGGACCCGCCGGGCAGATTCCGAGGCATACCTCAAACTAGCCTTTAGGCATGCCGAAATCTAGCGCGGGAGCAGCTGGGCCCGCCAGGCGTGGGTGTAGTAGGGGAGCCGCACCACGGCATCGGGCGGGAACGCGAGGTACTCGGTGAGGTACCAGCGCAGGTTGGTCTCGACGCGGGCGCGTCCGATGGGCGAGGCGCGCCGGTAGTGGCTGCGGGAGCGGGCCAGGTCCAGGAGGGCGGGAACGGTGAGCTCCTGCGACCAGTGCACGAGGAAGTCCTCCGGGGGCCCGAAGGACGGCCCGAACGTCGGGCGGTACGCGGGGGAGAACACGTCGCCGGCGTGCATGATGCGGGACAGGCGGTGCACCCAGGGCAGGGAGACGTCGAGCTGGTTCCACAGCAGCGCGAGCCGGCCGCCGGGCGTCAGCACGCGGGCGGCTTCGCGGACCGCCGCCGGGTGGTCGCACCAGTGCCAGGTCTGGGCGAGCGTGAGGAGGTCGACGGAGGCGTCCGGCAGGGGGGAGTGCTCGGCGGTGCCGGGGAGGGCGGGCACGCCGGGCAGTCTCGTCGCCAGGACGGCCAGCATGTCCTCGGACGGATCGACCGCGGTCACCTCGAGGGCGCGGTCCACCAGGAGGGCGGTGAAGATCCCGGTCCCGGCACCGATATCGGCAGCCCTGCAGGCCTGCGGGGGGACGACCCAGTCGGCCACGGCGGCGGGATAGCCGGGCCGCACGCGGTCGTACCGTCCCGCACCGGAGAGGTAGGCGTCCGCCAGCTCGCGGCGGCGCTGCCCGGCGAGGCGTGGTCCGCCCTGCGAGCCGCGCGGGCTGCTATAGGAGGTCATCCACGTCCGGGTTGAGGGTCCGCAGGACCTCGCTGTGCAGGGACCCGTTGGTCGCGAGGGCGTTGCCGCCGAAGGGGCCGTCCTCGCCGTCGAGCGACGTGAACCGGCCGCCGGCCTCGGTCACGATGGGCACGAGCGCTGCCATGTCGTGCAGGTTGAGCTCCGGCTCGCACGCGATGTCGACGGAACCCTCGGCCACGAGGCAGTAGGACCAGAAGTCGCCGTAGGCGCGGGTGCGCCACACGCGGTCGGTCAGGTTGACGAACTCCGCCAGGGCGCCGCGCTCGCGCCAGCCGGAGAGGCTGGAGTAGGACAGCGAGGCGTCCGCGAGCCGGGAGACGTTGGAGACGCGGAGGCGCTGCGCGGCGGCGAGCGACTTCCCGGTGTAGGCACCGGTGCCCTGCGCCGCCCACCACCGCTTCCCGAGTGCCGGCGCGCTGACCAGGCCGACGACCGGCCGGCCGTCGTCGATCAGGGAGATGAGGGTCGCCCACACGGGCACGCCGCGCACGAAGTTCTTGGTCCCGTCGATGGGGTCGATGACCCAGCGGCGCGAGCCCGAGCCGGTGCTGCCGAACTCCTCGCCGAGCACCGCGTCCCGCGGCCTGGCCCGGGAGAGCTGGCCGCGGATGGCCTCCTCGGCGCTCTTGTCGGCGTCCGTCACGGGGGTGAGGTCCGGCTTGGTCTCGACGCGCAGGTCGAGCGCCTTGAAGCGGGCCATGGTCTGGTCGTCCACCGAATCGGCCATGATGTGGGCGAGACGGAGGTCGTCGTTGTAGCCCTGCGTGAAACTCATACCGATCAACCTATCCTCTGGGCGGGCACATCATGCGCTGCCGGTACGGGGCGGGTGTGCCCGGACAGCGGAAAGCCACCGCGGGCTCGCGCCGCACGGTGGCTTCCGGTCCGTCGCCGCACTGCGGCACGGGAGGGGATCAGAGAACGGTGATGTTCTCGGCCTGGGGACCCTTGGGGCCCTGGGTGGTCTCGAAGTTGACCTTCTGGTTCTCTTCGAGGGAACGGTAGCCGTTCGAGTTGATCGCGGAGAAGTGGGCGAACACGTCAGCGCCGCCGTCCTCGGGAGCGATGAAGCCGAAGCCCTTTTCGGCGTTGAACCATTTCACTGTGCCAGTAGCCATGTCGTACATCCTTACCTGGGAGAGCGTCCCGACGATCGGGGGCTCATCGTGGTGTTCGTTACCCGCTTATCAAAAAAGCTGTCGAACTCCAGGTGGAGGGTCAAGGCTTAGAGATGTAATGCGCAAACAACAACTGCGTTCACTGTAACAGTCCGGGAGCCGGCACCCGGCATCGTGTGCCGGGCGTCACTGCTGGCCGAGCTCCTTCGCGTCGTGGGCGCTGCCCCGTGCCTCCGCCGTGCCGGCCGTCAGCAGGCGCCGCAGGCTGGCGAGGCGGACGGGCCCGGACTCCCCGGCGAGTCCCTCCTCCACATAGCTGTCGAGTCCGCAGTCCACGGCGTTGTCGTCGTGCCGGCACCCGCGCTCGCAGCGCTCGGTCCCCGGCTCGAGATCGGGGAACGCCTTCAGGATGCGGTCGGCGTCCACGTGCGCGAGGCCGAACGACCGGATGCCGGGGGTGTCGATGATCCAGGTGCCCGGGGCGGCATCGGCAGCTTTCAGGGCCAGGGCCGACGACGACGTGTGGCGTCCCCTGCCCGTGACGGCGTTGACGCCGCCCGTGGCGCGCGTGGACCCGGTGAGGGCGTTCACCATGGTCGACTTCCCGACGCCGGAGTGCCCGAGCAGCACGCTGACCTGCCCGTCGAGTTCGTCGCGGAGCGCGTCGACGGCGCCGTGCGAGAGGCGCGCCGACTCGCCGTCGTCGGACGTGGCCTCGATCCCCACGCCCTCGTCCGTCCTGCTGATGATCACGCGCAGGTCGAGGTGCTCGTAGTTGGCGAGGAGCGCGGCCGGGTCGCGGAGGTCGGCCTTGGTGATGCACAGGAGCGGCTCGATCCCGGCGTCGTAGGCAGCCACGAGGGCACGGTCGATGAACCCCGTGCGCGGTTCCGGGTTGGCTGCGGCGACGACGATGACGAGCTGGTCCGCGTTGGCGACGACCACCCGTTCCACGGGGTCCGTGTCGTCCGCGCTGCGGCGCAGGACGGTGCGCCGCTCCTCGATCCGGACGAGGCGCGCGAGGGAGTCGGGGCCGCCGGACAGATCGCCGACGAGGGCCACGAGGTCCCCGGCGACGACGGCGCTGCGGCGCAGCTCGCGCGCACGGGCGGCGACGACGGTCCGCTCGTCGGGGGTGTCCTCGTCCACCACGGTGGTGTAGCGGCCGCGGTCGACGGTCACCACGCGCCCGGTCACGGCGTCGTCGTAGGCGGGCCGTGTCTTGGTGCGCGGACGGGACCCCTTCTTGTTGGGACGGATCCGCACGTCGGACTCGTCCCAGGCCCGCGATCCGCGGCGGTTGCCGGCCTCGCTCATGCCCGGTCCGCCGTGCTGGTGCCCGTCCTGGTGCCCGTGCCGGTCCCCGTGCCGGTCCCCGTGCCGGTCCCCGTGCTGGTGCCCGTCCCCGTGACCGTGGCCCAGAGGGCGGGGAATTCGGGCAGGGTCTTGGCGGTGGTCCCGATGTTCTCGACCTCGACACCGTCCACGGCCAGCCCGATGATCGCCCCGGCGGTCGCCATGCGGTGGTCGTCGTAGGTGCGGAAGACGCCGCCGTGTAGGGGGGCCGGGCGGATGACGAGGCCGTCGGCCGTCTCCTCGGCGTCACCGCCGAGGGCGTTGATCTCGGCGACCAGCGCGGCGAGGCGGTCCGTCTCGTGGCCGCGCAGGTGCGCGATGCCCGTGAGGGTCGACGGCGTGTCCGCCAGGGCGCACAGGGCCGCGACCGTGGGTGCGAGCTCGGAGGTGTCGGCGAACGTGCCGCCGGAGATCGAGGGCCCGCCCGTGACGGTCAGGACGCCGTCCTCGAGGCTCGTCCGCGCGCCCATGAGCGGCAGGATGCGTCGCCAGGCGTCGCCCACCTGGGTGGTGCCGTCGGGCCAGTTGCGTACGCGGACGGTGCCGCCGGTGACGAGGGCGGCCGCGAGGAACGGTCCGGCGTTGGAGAGATCCGGTTCCACGGCCACGTCGAAGGCCGCGATGGCCCCGGGGGAGACCCGCCAGTGGTCCGGGACGGAATCGTCGACGGCCACGCCGAGGGACCGCAGCACCGACACGGTCATCCGCACGTGGTCGAGGCTGGGGACGGGCTTGCCGACGTGCTCGAGGTGCAGTCCGTCGGTGAAGCGGGCGCCCGCGAGGAGCAGCGCCGAGACGAACTGGGAGGACGCGGACGCGTCGATGACCAGTCGCCCGCCGCGGACGCGCCCGTCACCCTCGATGCTGAACGGCAGTGCACCGGACCCGGCGTCGTCGACCGCCACCCCGAGGCCGCGCAGGGCGGCGATGATGCTGCCCATCGGGCGGCGGCGGGCATGCGGGTCACCGTCGAACCCGGTGGTGCCGGTGACGAGTCCCGCGAGGGGCGGGACGAAGCGCATGACCGTGCCGGCGAGCCCGCAGTCGACGGCCCGGTCCGCCGGCGTGCCGGCGCCGGCCTGCAGGGGGGTGACGCGGAGGTCCGGGCCGAAGCCGCCGTCGCCCGGCACCTCCTCGATGACGGCGCCGAGTGCCCGCAGGGCGCCCACCATCAGTGCGGAGTCACGCGAGTGGAGGGGCCGCCGGATGAGGCACGGGCCGTCGGCCAGGGCCGCGAGGACGAGGTAGCGGTTGGTGAGCGATTTCGAGCCGGGGACGGAGACCTCGGCGTCCACGGGACGCATCAGGCGGGGCGCCCGCCACAGAGCCTGGTCGGACACCCCGCCTGAGGTGACGGTCATGTCGGTCAGGAACCGACGACGTCGGCGGCGGTCTTGCGCACGGCCTGGTCGGCCTTCTTCAGCTGCTTGCGGGCGTCCTTACGGAAGCCGGCGGCGTTCTTCTTCGCATCCAGGGCGAGGTGCTCGGCGCGCCAGGCGATGCCCGGGCGGCCGTTGGTGTCCACGGCGGCGAGCAGGACGGCACCGATGAGCGAGAGGTGCTTGAGCAGCTGCGCGCGGCGGGCCTTCTTGGCCGCCGGCGTCGAGGCGTCCGCCGCGCGGTAGTCGACGAGGGCGTTGACCGTCGCGGTCACGGTCAGCAGCAGTGCCGCGACGCGGGAGAACCGCCCGATGCCGAGCAGGAGTGCCGCACCGACCTGCGTGGCGCCGAGGACCTGGCCCACGAGCTTCTCGTTGCTCGTGAGTGCGGCGGCGGACGGGACCACCTTGGTGACGCCCGCCAGGACGGGCTTGAGCTGCGGGGCCGTGGCACCGGCCGTGCGGACCCGGTCGACGCCGGAGAACACGAAGCTGCTGGCGAGCAGGGGTCGGGCGATTACGCGGACAAGGGTCACAACTGCCTCCTGGGTGCCGGCGGGGTACGCCGGACATCGGTTCGGGACTGCGTCAGGGAAGTACTCAGCACGCTGGGTCCAGTTTTGCATGCCGTGCGGCACGGGGCGATCCGGAAACTGCCGGCCGGCAGGCCGGCAACAGGAATAGAAGGGGCCGCGGGCAGGTTGGAGAGGGGGTAAGGGAACGGCAGGCGAGAGGGGACGCACGGATGACAGGTGCACGGACCGCGACGGTCGACAGGACGGTCGACAGACCGGGATTCCAGCTCACGACGACGGTCAAGCTCGACGCCCCCACGGGGCGCGCGCGGGTTCGGCGCGTAGACTTTGGCACGATGAATACCACAGCCCCCGCAGGCAGCAGCCAGGCCGAAGATGCAGAGTTGGACGTGTCGACGGAGTCCGAGGCGGACCGTAAGGCGCGCTTCGAGCGTGACGCCATGCAGTACGTGGACCAGCTCTACTCCGCGGCGATGCGCATGGCCCGGAACCCGAGCGACGCCGAGGACCTGGTGCAGGAGGCCTACACCAAGGCGTTCTCCGCCTTCCACCAGTACAAGCCGGGAACCAACCTGAAGGCGTGGCTGTACCGGATCCTCACCAACACGTACATCAACCTCTACCGCAAGCGGCAGCGCGAGCCCCTGCAGTCCCACTCGGACACCATCGAGGACTGGCAGCTCGCGAAGGCGGCCGAGCACACCTCGACGGGACTGCGGTCGGCGGAGGCCGAGGCGCTGGACCACCTGCCCGACTCCGACGTGAAGAGCGCGCTGCAGGCGATCCCGGAGGAGTTCAGGCTCGCCGTGTACTTCTCCGACGTGGAGGGCTTCGCGTACAAGGAAATATCGGAAATCATGAACACGCCCATCGGGACCGTCATGTCCCGGCTGCATCGCGGCCGCAAGCTGCTGCGGGAACTGCTCGCCGAGTACGCGCACGAGCGGGGACTGGGCACCACCATCGGTGCTGGTGCCAAGACCCCGGTCACCGCAGGTGCAGCGGGCAAGGAACAGGAGATGAAGAAATGAGCGATTGCGGGAGTTTGGGAGACTGCGCCGACTCGAGGATCGAGCGGCTGTACGAGTACCTCGACGGGGCACTGTCCCACCAGGACCTCGTGGAGATCAAGGACCACCTGGACGGGTGCCCCCAGTGCGCCGAGGAGCACGACCTCGAGTGCGTCATCAGGTCGGTCGTGAAGCGGTCCTGCACGGAGGTCGCGCCGTCGACCCTGAAGGCCAGCATCCTGGACCGCATCAGCCACCTCCAGTCCGTGGACCACTGACGGACCGGTAGCGCGGTCACGACGTACGAACAGAAGAACCTCCGGCCCGCTGGGCCGGAGGTTCTTCCGTTCGTACGTGACGCCTGGACTCAGGTGTTGGGGCGCTTACCGTGGTTCGCGCCTCCACGCTTCCGGTCGCGGCGCTTGCGTGCTCGCTTGCTCATGGCTGCCTCCTTCTTCTTCAGGCACTGCAGTCGTGCAGAACTCGTCCCCAGTCTCCCATACGGCGGCCTGCCCCGCCTAAACAGGACCCGCCCGGGGGCCCGTGCTTAGGATGAGGGCGACCAGCCATGACCGAAGGAGCTTATGCATGCGCGCCGCCTACGCAGCCACCCAGTCCACGGACGATCCGCTCGCCGGCCTCACGGTGGGGGACGTGGAGCTACCCGACGCACCCGACGGCTTCCGCCGGGTGCGGGTCGTGGCGTCCTGCCTGAACCACCACGACCTCTGGTCGCTCAGGGGCGTGGGGCTGCCGCAGGAGCGGCTGCCCATGGTGCTCGGCTGCGACGCCGCCGGGATCGACGACGACGGCGCCGAGGTGATCGTCCACGGCGTCGTGTCCTCGCCCGACTGGCGCGGCGACGAGACCCTGGACCCACGGCGGTCCCTCCTGTCCGAGCGGTACCCGGGCACGATGGCGGACTACGTGTGGGTGCCGGAGCGGAACCTCGTGCCCAAGCCGCCGGAGCTCTCCTTCGAGGAGGCGGCGTGCCTGCCCACGGCGTGGCTCACCGCGTACCGCATGCTCTTCACCGTCTCCCCGGCGGCTCCGGGCTCCACCGTGCTCGTCCAGGGGGCGGGCGGCGGCGTCGCCACCGCGCTCATCACGCTCGCCGCGGCGGCGGGCTACCGCGTATGGGCCACGAGCCGCAGCGAGGACAAGCGGCAGCGTGCGCTCGACCTCGGCGCCGAGCAGGCGTTCGACGCCGGCGCAAGGCTGCCCGAGCGCGTGGACGTCGTCTTCGACTCCGTCGGCGAGGCCACGTGGGCGCACTCCCTGAAGTCGCTCGTGCCGGGCGGGACCGTGGTGACGTGCGGGGCGACGAGCGGGCCCGCTCCGTCCGCGGACCTGAACCGGGTGTTCTTCCTCCAGCTGCGGGTGCTGGGCTCGACCATGGGCACCCGCGAGGAACTCGAGCGGCTCACGCGCTTCCTCGTGGCCACCGGCGTCCGGCCCGTCATCGACGCGGTGCTGCCCCTCGACGACGCCGCGGAGGGCTTCCGGCGCATGCTCGACGGCGACGTGTTCGGGAAGATCGTCTTCCGCCACTGAGGAGGCCTGCGGAAGCCCGAGCAGCCCGAGCAGCCCGATACACGAGAGGAGACCCCCCGCTGGCGGAGGGTCTCCTCTCGTGGATCGGACGGCCGTCGGCTGGTCGAGGGCTAGTCGACGGCTCCGGCCGCCATGAGGGCCGAGCGCTGCTCCCGGCGCAGTGCCTGGTGCGCCGGGTCCGGCACCGGCGCCGCGGCGAGCAGCCGGCGCGTGTAGGGATCGCGCGGGTACTTCAGGATCTGCTCGGTGGTTCCCTGTTCCACGAGGGTGCCCTTGTTGAGCACCGCGACGTGGCTGGCGAGGAGCTCCACGACGGCGAGGTCGTGGCTCACGAACAGGCAGGCGAACCCGCGTTCGCGCTGGAGGTCCTGCAGCAGCTCCAGGACCTTCGCCTGCACCGAGACATCGAGCGCCGAGGTGGGCTCGTCCGCGACGAGGAGGTCCGGCCGCAGCGACAGCGCACGGGCGATCCCGACGCGCTGGCGCTGCCCGCCGGAGAGCTCGTGCGGGTACCGGTTGCGGAAGGCGACGGGCAGCTGGACGTCCTCGAGCAGGGACGCCACGCGCTTGTCCAGCTCGGCGCGGCCCGGCTTCTCGTGCAGCAGCAGCGGCTCGCCGATGCTGTCGCCGATGGACAGCCTCGGGTTCAGGGAGGCCGCCGGGTCCTGGAACACGATCGCGAACTTCTTGCGCAGCGGCAGCAGCTGACGGGCGCTGAGCTCGGTGATGTCGGTGCCCCCGATGCTGACCCGGCCGCCGGAGGTCCTGATCAGGCCCGTGACGGCACGCGCGATGGTGGACTTCCCCGACCCGGACTCGCCGACGAGGCCGAGGACCTCGCCGGGGTTGATGGTGAACGAGACGCCGGAGACGGCCTTGAAGGCCGGCTGGCGGAAACGCCCCGGGTACTCGATGTCCACGTCCCGGAGCTCGAGGGCGGGGACGACGCCGGACGCGGTGTGCGTCTCCTGGGCACGGAGCGCCGCCTCCGCGTACTCCCGGTGGATGGTCGCGTGCCCGTCCACCACCTCGACGTCGGTGAGCACCCCGCCGACCTTCGAGCCGAGGTGCGGGACCGCCCCGAGGAGCTGCTTCGTGTACGCCTCGGCGGGGGCGGCGAACAGCTGCGCCGTGGGCGCCGCCTCGACGATGCGCCCGCGCTCCATGACCACCACGTGGTCGGCGAGGTCGGCGACCACGCCCATGTCGTGGGTGATGAGGAGTACCGCGCTGTTCAGGCGCTTGTTGAGCTTGCGCAGCAGGTCCAGGACCTCGGCCTGCACGGTGACGTCGAGCGCCGTCGTGGGTTCGTCCGCGATGAGCAGCATGGGGTCGTTGGCGAGGGCGATCGCGATCATGGCGCGCTGGCGCTGGCCGCCCGAGAACTGGTGCGGGAAGTTGTCGTAGCGCCGCTCCGGTTCGGGGATCTCCACCATGCGCAGCAGCTCGATGGCCCGCGTCTTCGCCTGGGCGGGGGAGAGCTCGGTGTGCTGTTCGACCGCCTCGCGGATCTGCTCGCCGACCGTCAGCACGGGATTGAGTGCGGTCATGGGCTCCTGGAAGATCATGGCGATCTCGTTGCCGCGCACGCGGCGGAGCGTGCCCTGCGACGCACCGATCAGCTCCTTGCCGAGCATCTTCGCGCTGCCCGAGGAGCGGCCGTTGCGGGGCAGGAGACCGAGCAGGGCCATGGAGGACATGCTCTTGCCGGACCCCGACTCACCGACGATCGCGAGGATCTCGCCGGGGTGGATCTCGTAGGAGACCTCCTCGGCGGCCATGACCCACTCGTTGTCGACGTTGAACTCCACGCCGAGGTTGCTGACCGCGAGGATGGGACCGTTGCCGGGTGCTGCCTGCTCATCCGAGATGATGACGGAACGTGAACTCATTACTGCTTCACCCTTGTCTGCTTGGGGTCGAACGCGTCACGCAGGCCGTCTCCGATGAAGTTGACCGCGAGGGCGATGCCGATGATGAACACGCCCGGCCACAGGAACAGCCACGGGCGTACGGTGAGGGCCGAGCGGTTGTCGTTGATGGCCTTCCCGAGGGAGGTGTCGGGGGACGTGACCCCGAGGCCCAGGAAGCTGAGGCCGGTCTCCAGCAGGATGGCACCCGAGATGGCCAGCGTCGTCGAGACGATGATGACGCCGACCGTGTTCGGCAGGATGTGGCGGAAGATGATGCGGGCCGAGCTCGCTCCGACCGACTTCGCCGACTCGACGAACTCCTTCTCGCGCAGTGAGAGGAACTCGCCGCGGACGAGCCGCGCGAGTCCCGTCCAGGTCACGGCGCCGAGGAACAGGGCGAAGGGGATGATCCCGTACTTCGCGACGATGCCGGCGACGGCTGCCGCGATGACGACGGTCGGGATGGTGATGACGACATCGGTGATCCGCATGAGGAACGCCTCGGTCCAGCCGCGGAAGTACCCGGCGAAGGCGCCGACGGTGGTGCCGATGACCATGGCCACGAGCCCGACGACGAACGCGATGATGAGCGAGGTCTGGATGCCGCGCATCGTCAGGGCGAAGTAGTCCCGGCCGAGGACGTCCTGGCCGAACGGGTGCTCGCCGAGGCTGAAGGGCCACAGGGTGAGCGTGGGCTTGCCCTCGTTGAAGCGTGCGGCCAGGACGTCGTAGTCCTTGTTCCACCAGCCGGGGATGCCGGCGAAGCCGATCGAGGTGAAGGCCAGGAGCACGATGAGCACCAGCAGCGCGATGCCGGCCAGTGCCCCCTTGTGGCGGAAGAACCGCTCCCGGATCAGGCGTCCCTGGCTCTTCGCCTCGGTGGTGCGGATGCGGTCGGTCTGGTCCCTCGTGGGGATCGCCGTGGCGATGTCGGTGTCCTGGCTCTGCAGCGTCATCTCGGACAGTTCCAGGGAGGCGCGGGAGTCGTCCCGCGGGTTCTCGTGATTGCTCATGGGGATGTCCTAGCTCAGGGTGATACGCGGGTCGAGGAACGCGTAGGCGATGTCCGCCAGCATGTTGAACAGCACGGCGGCCGTGCCGACGACGAGGAAGAAGGCCATGACCGGTCCCGGATCCACGTGCCCGATGCCGTCGACGAACATCTTGCCCATGCCGTTCCAGCCGAAGACCTGCTCGGTGATGACGGCGCCGCCGAGGACGCCGGCGAAGTCGAACGCCATCAGCGTGGTGATCGGGATCATCGCGTTGCGGAAGGCGTGCTTGACGAGGACGGTCCGTTCGCTGAGCCCCTTGGCGCGGGCGGTGCGGATGTAGTCCTGGTTCATGACGTCGAGCTGGCTCGCCCTGGTGTACCGCGTGTACGTGGCGAAGGAGATCAGCGTCAGTGCGATGGTCGGCAGGATCAGGTGCAGCGCGAAGTCCAGGTTGGTCTCCCAGAACGTGCCGTTGAGGTTCGCCGACTGCGACCCGGTGGTGGGGATGGGGCGGCCGCCGGCCTTCGCGGAGAGGGCCGGGTACGCCTGCAGGAGGCGGTCGAGCATGATCAGCAGGCCCACCGAGACGGCGATGACCGCACCGATCTTCGCGGCCTGCGCCCGGAAGGGCCCGCCGACGATCCCGGCGACGACGTAGGCGATGACCGCCATGACGACCACGAGGCCGACGACGACGAGCCAGTTCGGGTCCTCGAGCAGCGGGATGGAGACGAGGTAGCCGACGAAGGCGACGCCGGCGGCGGCGAGTGCCGCGTGCAGCACGCGGCGGCGGCGGAACCCGGCGAGCAGGGCGGTCCAGAGGACGGCGACACCCACGGCGGAGACGAGCATCCCGACCAGGCCGAGCCCCGGGTTGGTGAACCAGCCCGTGACGAGCAGCAGGTACAGGGCGAGGGCTGTCACGACGGTCGCGGCGACGAAGACCGTGAGCCTGCGTCGGCGGTCGCCGCCGACGGCGACGGCCCAGACCACGCCGGCGATCACGCCTATCAGGGCGATCGTGAGATACGAGAACTGTGGATTCGCCAGCCACGTGTTGAGGTCGATCGCCAGGTACTGCTTGAGGAGCGTCGAGAGCCAGAACAGGGGCAGCGAGAAGAGCAGGAACGAGATGAACGTGACCGAGTAGTCGAACGTGCTGTACTGCCGGATCGCGGTGACGATCCCGACGATCACGCCGAGGACCAGGGCGAGGACCGTCGCGACGACCACGAGGCGCAGGGTGGAGCCCATGGCGTTCTCGAGCTGCGGGAGGACGGCCGCGCCGGTGCGGTCCTGTCCGAGGGTGCAGCTGATGCCACCGGGGACGAGGCAGTGGCCCACTTCCTGCAGCCACATGAAGTAGCGGGGGATGGGCGGTACGTCGAGGTTCATGGCGTCGGTGCGGACCGCGATGGTGGCGGCCTTCTCCGGGCCGCTGGTCTCACCGAGGTCCTCGAAGGGATCGCCCGACGAGATGGTGAGGAAGTACATCAGCGTGGTCGCTGCGAGCATGATGAAGAACGAGATGATCGTTCGCTTGGCGATGAAGTAGAACACGTGGGGCTCCTAGGAAACGGTGCAGGCTGTCGCGGTGCCGGGCACAGGGACGGGCAGGCCCGAGGGCCTGCCCGTCCTCATGCGTGATCCGGAAGGAGCAATCAGTTCTGCTTCGTCCAGCTGTAGGCATTCCAGGTGATGCCGGTCTGCGTCGGGTTCAGTTCCACGCCCTCGAGCTTGGAGGAGTACCCGATGATGTCGGCGTTCGCGTAGAGCACCACGTTGTACTGGGTCTCGGCGAGGCGCTGCTCGAGCTCGGTCTTCAGTTCGGGCACCTTGTCGGCGTCCGTGGTGGTCGCGATCTCGGTCCAGAGGCGGTCGACCTCCTCGTCGGCGTAGCCGCCGAAGTTCTGCTCGCCACCGGAGACGTAGATCGACTGGCCGGAGGCGACGAGTCCGGATCCGGACCAGCCGAACAGGACGGCGTCCCAGGCGCCGGGCTGCGAGAGCTTGGCGCTCCACTCGGCCTCGGGCTGCGGGACGATCTCGAAGCCGGCCTTGTCGCAGGAGTCCTTGATCAGGGCCACCATGTCGGCGCGGAGCTGGCTCGTGGCGGCGTACATGAGGCTGACCTTGACGGGCTCGGTCTTGCCGGCCTCGGTCAGGAGCTCCTTGGCGCCGTCGATGTCGGCGGTGCCGTCACCCTGGGCTGCGGGAGCGCCCTCGAGGACCGTCTCGTAGTCGGGCTGACCGGGCTGGTATTCGCGCAGGTTCATGACCGTTCCCTCGGGATCGATCGGGGTCACGAACTTGTCGACCATGTCGGCGCGGGGGACGCATGCGTTGAACGCCTGGCGTACCTTGACGTCCTCGAAGACGGCGCCGGGGCGCTGGTCGAGGTCGACGTGCGAGAAGGTAAGCGAGGTCCCGGCGTCCACCGTGACGGTCTCACCGATCTGCTCAAGGGCGGCCTTGGTGTCGACCGAGGGGCTCGAGGGGTCGATCACGTCGACGTCGCCGTTCTGGAGCGCCTGGACGGCCTCCTCGTCGGCGATCGTCTTGAAGACGATGGTGTCGGTCTTGCCGGCGCGCTCCTCGCCCCAGTACTCGTCGTTCTTGACGAGGGTGAGGGTGCCGTTCGTGGCGTTGTCCAGCTTGTACGGGCCGGAGGAGGGCAGCAGGGCCGTGTCGGGGAGGGTCGGCAGGTCCGCCTCGTAGTCCCAGCCCGTGTTCCAGAACTCGGCGACCGGCGTGAGCGCGGCGACGTCCTTGTTCTTGAGGGCGTCGACCAGCGCGGCGCCGTCACCCTCGGTGGACAGCCCGCCCTGCTCCGCGGCGATGTGCGCGGGCATGAAGACCCCGCCGGTCAGGAGGGCTTCCCAGTCGGCGTACGGCTCGTCGAACACGAGCTCGAACTCCTTGTCGCCGGGCTCGCCCTCGATCATCTTCGTCTGGGCGAAGCCGTTGGTCGAGGCCGCCAGGAAGAGATCGGACTCCGCGCCCGACTCCGGGTCGGTGACACCGCTGGGGGTCGTCCCCGAGTAGGCCGACCAGGCGAGCAGCACGTCGTCGTAGTCGATGGGCACGCCGTCGGACCAGACAGCATCTTCGTCGATGGTGTACTTGATCGTCAGCGGGTCGTCGCTGGTCTTCTCGTAGGTGCCGAAGTCGGGGTTGGCCTCGAGTTCCCCGGCCGCCGTGAAGGCCGCGAAGCCGCTCGAGGTGAGGTTGTCGACGTAGCCGTTGTACACGGAGTTCGTGGCCGCGGTGTTGCCGTTGTAGCCCGTGGGCGCCTGGCTGATCGCGATGTTGATCGTCGAGGCGAGGTTCTCCGCGGCACCTTCCGATGCGGGGGTCTCGGCCGTTCCGCCCGCCGATCCACAGGCGCTCAGCATGAGCGCTCCGATGGACAGTGCGGCGAGCGTCATAGTGCGCTTATTACGCATTGAATAGTCCTTACTGTGCTTGGCGCGAGGGGCGAAGGGGCGCCCCACGAGGCGGATTGCTGCAGTGACGGCAATCACACTCGGACAGCATAGCGAAGGATCGTTGCCCCCGGACACTCAGTGAACCTTTGATAACCCATTTGTTACCTCGCTGAAATATAAGGTCTCTGAGCAATCAAAAAGCCCCGGGGAACGGCGTGTCCCCGGGGCTCCGCAGGCCGCCGGTGCCCTATTCTGGCGCCTACTCCGGCGCCGGCACTTCGAGCCACTGGAACCAGCCGCGGTGCAGGACGAGCCACGCCACGAGTCCGTAGCCCGCCTGGCCGGGAGTGCCGCCGTTGGAGGCGAGGTCGTGCCGCCACTGCTCGTGCGCGAGCAGGGGCGTGAAGGTGTCGACGAAGACATGCTTGCGGCGCGTCGTTACGTCGCCGAACGCGGCGGACAGATCCGCGAGGCGGCGGTTGCGTTCGGCGTCGAGGCCCGGCGGGGGCCCGACGACGAGCACCTTCACGCTCATCTGCGAGGCGCCGTCGAGGATGTTCGCCAGGTTCAGGCGGCTCCGTGCCGTGGACAGGTCGAGGTCGAGATCCCGGTCGGACAGGCCGATCACGAGGCGGTTCTCGAAGCCGGCCTCGAAGCGGCGGCCGACCTCCTGCAGCCAGCGGTTCGCGAGGGCCTCGGTGCCCTCGCCGGGTGCCGGGAGGCTGTATGCCTCCACGCTCGCGCTGTCCGGACGGGTCCGCGCCATCACACGCCCGAACCACCCCAGAGCGCGCGGATCACCGAGCCCCGCGAGGAGTTCGTCGCCCACTGCTGCTAGCCGGATTCTGCGTTGTTCCACTGGTCCCTCGGTGTGCTGGTCGTCGAAAAGGAGCAGGGCACCCGGAACGGCGCGCGGCCGTTCGTGCCCTTAAAGACATCAGGTGGGGCCTCGGGCCCCACCTGACATCATACTGATGGCTTACTACTGGCCTGCCACTGGCCTGCCACCGACCTGCTACTGGTCAGCCTCTGACCTGCCACTGGCCTGCCATAGACCTACTGCTGCCGGCCGAACGCCTTCTTGATGAGGAGTTCCTGCTCGATGGCGTGGTTCTTCGCAGAACCGGTGGCCGTCGAGGCCGACGCCGGACGCGAGGCCAGGCGGACGGGCCGGTCCAGCTCCTGCGGGAGGTTCAGGCCGATGAACGGCCAGGGCCCCTGGTTCGCCGGCTCGTCCTGCGCCCAGACGATCTCCGCGTCGGGATACGTGGCGAGTGCAGCCCTGATCTCGTCCACGGGGAGCGGGTACAGCTGCTCCACGCGCACGATGGCGGTCCGGGTGTCGTCGAGCTTCTGGCGCGTGGACAGGAGGTCGTAGTACAGGCGGCCGGACACGAGGATCACGCGCTCGACGTCGCTGCCCGAGGTCCCGAGCGTGTCGGGGATGACCGGACGGAACGTGCCCTGCGTGAAGTCCTCGACGGGGCTCGCCGCCGCCTTCAGGCGCAGCAGCTGCTTGGGCGTGAAGATGACCAGCGGCTTCCGCGGACGCGTGTACGCGTGCCGCCGCAGCAGGTGGAAGTGCGACGCGGCCGAGCTCGGGTTGGCCACGACCATGTTCTCCTCGGCGCACATCTGCAGGAAGCGCTCGATCCGGGCGGAGGAGTGGTCGGGGCCCTGGCCCTCGTAGCCGTGGGGCAGCATCAGGACGAGGGAGGAGCGCTGGCCCCACTTCTGCTCCGCGGAGCTGATGAACTCGTCGATGATGGTCTGCGCGCCGTTGACGAAGTCGCCGAACTGCGCCTCCCAGATCACCAGGGCGTCCGGGCGCTCCACGGAGTAGCCGTACTCGAACCCCATGGCCGCGTACTCGCTGAGCAGGGAGTCGTAGACCCAGAACTTCGCCTGGTCCGTGCTGAGGTCGTCGAGCGGCAGCCACTCGTGGCCGGTCGCGCGGTCGTGGAACACCGCGTGGCGCTGCACGAAGGTCCCGCGGCGCGAGTCCTGGCCGGCGAGCCGCACGGGCACGCCCTCCATGAGCAGGGACCCGAACGCGGCGATCTCGCCGAAGCCCCAGTCGATGCCGCCCTCGCGGGACATCTGCTCGCGCTTCTCGAGCAGGGCCTTGAGCTTCGGGTGGACCGTGAAGCCCTCGGGGATCGAGGTGTGGGCCGCACCGATGTGCGCGAGCGTCTCGGCGCTGATCGCCGTCTGCGGCGCGTCGCCGCGTCCGCCGTCCGCCTGCTGCGCGTAGGGGCGTTCGAGGTCGGACACCGCCTGCGGGTCACGCGTGACGACGGGGATCGGCGAGGTCTGCGCCGCGTGCGTCTCGGCGAAGACGCGCTCGAGGCGCTCCTGGTAGTCGCGCAGGGCCTGCTCGGCCTCCTCCTGCGTGATGTCGCCGCGGCCGATCAGGGCCTCGGTGTAGAGCTTCCGGACGGAGCGCTTGGCCTCGATGAGGTTGTACATCATGGGCTGCGTCATCGAGGGGTCGTCGCCCTCGTTGTGGCCGCGCCGGCGGTAGCAGACCATGTCGATGACGACGTCCTTGTTGAACCGCTGGCGGAACTGGTACGCCATCTGGGCCACGCGGACCACGGCCTCCGGATCGTCGCCGTTGACGTGGAACACCGGTGCCTGGACCATCTTCGCGACGTCCGTGGAGTACACGGAGGAGCGCGAGGACGTGGGACTCGTGGTGAAGCCGACCTGGTTGTTCACGATGACGTGGATGGTGCCACCCGTGCGGTAGCCGCGCAGCTGCGAGAGGTTGAGCGTCTCCGCCACCACGCCCTGCCCGGCGAACGCCGCATCGCCGTGGATGAGGATCGGCAGCACCGGGAAGGTGTCGCCCTGGTCGAGGAGGTCCTGCTTGGCGCGGACGATGCCCTCGAGCACGGGATCCACGGCCTCGAGGTGGGACGGGTTCGCGGCGAGGTAGACCTTGGTCTCGTTGCCGGCGTCGGACGTGAACGTGCCCTCGGTGCCGAGGTGGTACTTGACGTCGCCGGAGCCCTGCACGGAGCGGGGGTCCTGGGTGCCTTCGAACTCGCGGAACACCTGGGCGTAGGTCTTGCCGGCGATGTTCGTGAGGACGTTCAGGCGGCCGCGGTGGGCCATGCCGATCGCGACCTCGTCGAGCCCGTCGTCGGCCGCACCGGAGATCACGGCGTCGAGCAGCGGGATCAGCGATTCGCCGCCCTCCAGGGAGAAGCGCTTCTGGCCGACGAACTTCGTCTGCAGGAACGTCTCGAAGGCCTCCGCGGAGTTGAGCTTGTGCAGGATGCGCAGCTGCTCCTCGCGGCTCGGCTTGGAGTAGGGGTGTTCCAGCTCGTCCTGGAACCACTGCCGCTCGGCGGGGTCCTGGAGGTGCATGTACTCGATGCCGGTGGTGCGGCAGTAGGCGTCGCGCAGGACGCCGAGCATGTCGCGGAACTTGAGCATCGGCTGCCCGCCGAAGCCACCGGTGGGCCACTCGCGGTCGAGGTCCCACAGCGTGAGGCCGTGCGTGCGGATGTCGAGGTCGGCGTGCTTGCGCTGGACGTACTCGAGCGGGTTCGTGTCCGCCATGAGGTGCCCGCGGACGCGGTACGCGTGGATGAGCTGCTGGATCCGGGCGACCTTGTTGATCTGGTCCACCGGGTCGACCTGGATGTCGGCGCTCCAGCGCACGGGCTCGTAGGGGATCCGCAGCGACTCGAAGATCTCGTCGTAGAAGCCCTGCTCACCCAGCAGCAGCTGGTGGATGATACGCAGGAACTCGCCGCTGCCGGCACCCTGGATGACGCGGTGGTCATAGGTGGAGGTCAGCGTGATGGTCTTGCTGATCGCGTGCTTGGCGAGCGTCTTCTCGCTCGAGCCCTGGAACTCCGCGGGGTACTCGAGGGCGCCGGCGCCGATGATGCAGGCCTGTCCCTTGGAGAGGCGGGGCACGGAGTGGACCGTCCCGATGCCGCCCGGGTTGGTCAGGGACACCGTGGTGCCGGCGTAGTCGTCCGCGCCGAGCTTGCCCGCACGGGCCTTCTTCACGAGGTCCTCGTAGGCGTGCCAGAACTCCGAGAAGTTCATGGTCTCGGCCTTCTTGATGTTCGGCACCACGAGCGAGCGCGTGCCGTCGGGCTTCGGCATGTCGATGGCCAGGCCGAAGTTCACGTGCGCCGGCTGGATCGCGGAGGGCTTGCCGTCGACGACGTCGTAGTAGACGTTCTGCGACGGGAACTGGGCGAGGGCGCGGATGATCGCGTAGCCGATCAGGTGCGTGAAGGAGACTTTGCCGCCCCGGGCGCGGGCGAGGTTGCTGTTGATGACCACGCGGTTGTCGATGAGCAGCTTCGCCGGGATGGCGCGGACACTCGTGGCCGTGGGGACGCTGAGGCTGGCCTCCATGTTGGTGGAGATCGCCTTGGCGGGACCGCGCAGCACGCTGACGCGGTTCTCCTCCATCTCGCCGTTGCGGTCGGAGGCCGGCAGCTGGGCCGGGATGGGCTTCGCGGCGGGCTTCTCCTCGCGCGAGCTCTCGGCCTTCTTCGCCGGTGCGGGCTCCTTCGCCACGGGCGGCGTGCCGTCCTGCTGGGTGCTGGCCGGGCTCTCACCCGATGCCTTGGGTGCCGGGGCCTCGGTCTTCACGACCGGCAGTTCCTTCGTGGGGGGCGTCGGGGTGGCGGCGGAGGTGCCGTTGCCCCCGGGCGCGGCCGGAGGGGCGGCGGGTGCTGCAGGAGCGGCGCCTGCGGGCCGGTCCGCTGCCGAGCTGCGTCCGTTCGGCGCCTTCTCCGCGTCGAACGAATCGAAGAGGTCCCACCACTTCCGGTCGACCGAGTGGCGGTCCTTTTGGAACTGTTCGTAGAGTTCATCAACGAGCCACTCGTTCCCGCCGAATTCTTCAGGCAGGCGATGGCTGGTTTGTTCTGGCACTTGGTATACGCCTCTTCCGTAAGTTGCCCTGAGCGCGATGCGGGCGGCACGATCGGCCGAGAAGCCGCGTCTGAACCCTGTCCAAGTGTAGTGACAGGAGTAGGCAACGGCCAATCAGGCGTGTCGTGCGGAGGCGCGCCGTGCGATACTGCGCGCGGCGCGCGGATGTGCCCGGACGCGGACGACGCACTAGACTCTTTGCGGCTGTCCATCAGGCGGCCCGTCCGGCCGTCGACGCAGGGAGCACCGTGCGCTTCATCACCCCGCCCACCACAGACCTCACCTACTCGGACGTGTTCCTCGTCCCGAGTGCCTCCGAGGTCATCTCCCGCTTCGACGTGGATCTCTCCTCCGACGACGGCACGGGGACCACGATCCCGCTGGTCGTCGCGAACATGACGGCGGTCACCGGCCGGCGCATGGTCGAGACGGTCGCCCGGCGCGGGGGGATCGGCGTGCTCCCGCAGGACGTGCCGGTCGAGGTGATCGCCGAGGTCACCTCGTGGGTCAAGGACCGCCACCCCGTCTTCGAGACGCCGCTGAAGCTCCAGCCGGGCAACACCGTGATCGACGCCCTCCACCTCATGCACAAGCGGGCCCACGGGGCCGTCCTCGTCGTCGACGAGGCCGGCGCCTGCGTGGGCGTGGTGAACGCGGCCGACTGCGAGGAGGTGGACCGCTTCGCCTCGCTCGAGTCCGTGATGCGGGCGGCGCCCGCGCCGTTCGAGGCGTCCCTGTTCGACGACGAGCCGGCCGTGGCGCTGCAGAAGGCCTTCGAGGACCTCGACGGTGCGCGCATCGCCCTTGCACCCGTGGTGCGCGACGGCGTGCTGCAGGGTGTCATCACCCGCACCGGTGCGCTCCGCTCGACGATCTACGACCCCGCCCTCGACGCCGCGGGCAGGCTCCGCGTCGCGGCGGCGGTCGGCATCAACGGCGACGTCGAGGCGAAGGCCTCGGCCCTGCTCGAGGCGGGCGTCGACGTCCTCGTCGTCGACACCGCCCACGGCCACCAGCGGAAGATGCTCGACGCCCTCGCCGTCGTGCGAGGCCTGGACCCGAAGGTCCCCATCGTGGCCGGCAACGTGGTGAGCGCCGACGGGGTGCGCGACCTCGTGGCCGCGGGCGCGTCCATCGTCAAGGTCGGCGTCGGCCCCGGCGCCATGTGCACCACGCGCATGATGACCGCGGTCGGACGCCCGCAGTTCTCCGCCGTCCACGAGTGCGCGCAGGCCGCGGCCGAGCTGGGTGCACACGTGTGGGCCGACGGCGGTGTCCGCTACCCGCGCGATGTCGCGCTCGCCCTCGCCGCAGGCGCCAGCCAGGTCATGATCGGCTCCTGGTTCGCCGGGACCTACGAGAGCCCGGGCGACCTGCAGACGGACAGCAACGGCCGCCGCTACAAGGAGAGCTTCGGCATGGCGTCGGCCCGCGCGGTGCAGAACCGGACGCGGCGCGACGACGTCTTCGCGCGGGCACGGAAGGGCCTGTTCGAGGAGGGCATCTCCACGTCGAAGATGTACCTGGATCCCGCCCGCCCCGGCGTGGAGGACCTGCTCGACCTGATCACCGCCGGCGTGCGCAGCTCCATGACCTATGCGGGCGCCGTCTCGCTGGCCGAGTTCCGCGAGCGTGCGGTGGTCGGCGTGCAGTCGGCGGCGGGGTACGAGGAGGGGCGCCCGCTCCAGCAGAGCTGGTAGGGCCCCCGAGGGGGCACGGTTCCGCCCGCGGAGAAAGTCCTCGGTCACGGGCGAGCCCGAGCCGGTAAACTGGGCCTCCTTATGGACAGTCCTTCCAGGGGCCGGCTCGATGCCGGCATCCCCTCACCTCTTGCCCATGCGTTGCCCGGAACCGATGCGGAGCGCTCTGTCGACGCCGGTTCGGACGCGGCCCTCCCCGACGCGGCGGACCCCCTCAGACGCGGACCGCTGCACCCCCTGCCCGTGCTGATCGGGGAGGGGAAATAAGCGGTGGAGTGGATCTACCTGGTCGTCGGCCTGCTCCTCGTCCTCGGGACGGGGTTCTTCGTGGCCGTCGAGTTCGCCCTCGTCGCACTCGACCAGACCTACGTGCAGCGCGCGGTGGACGACGGCGATACGAAGGCCGAGCCGCTGCTGCGGTGCCTGAAGTCGCTGTCCACGCAGCTGTCGAGCTGCCAGCTCGGCATCACCCTCACCACGCTGCTCACCGGGTACGTCATGGAGCCCTCCGTGGGGAAGCTCCTCGAGGGGCCGCTGGCCGATCTCGGCCTGTCGGAGGCCCTCGTCGCCTCGACCTCGATCATCATCGCGATGATCCTGGCGACGCTGCTCTCCATGCTCATCGGGGAGCTCGTCCCCAAGAACCTGTCCATCGCGCTGCCCTTCCGGGTGGGCAAGGCGCTCGCCCGCCCGCAGCTCGTCTTCACCGCCGTCTTCAAGCCGGCCATCATCGTGCTCAACGGTTTCTCCAACCGGATCCTCAACATCTTCGGCCTGGAGGCCAAGGAGGAGATCTCCGGGGCCAGGACGCCGTCGGAGCTCTCATCGCTCGTGCGCCGCTCGGCGGAGATGGGCACCCTGGACCAGGGGACGGCGAACTTCCTGGCGCGGACCTTCAGCTTCTCGGAGCGGACGGCCGCCGACGTCATGACCCCGCGCATCCGCATGGAGGTCATCGATTCCGAGCAGACCGTGGCCGACGTCGTCGAGGCGGCGCGGCGCACCGGCTTCTCCCGCTTCCCCCTCATCGGCGATTCCGCCGACGACATCCGCGGCGTGGTGCACGTCAAGAAGGCCGTCGCCGTGCCGCGCCACAAGCGCGCCGACCTCCCGGCCGGCACCATCATGACCGACGTGCTCCGCGTGCCCGAGACCGTGCACCTGGACTCCCTCCTCAGCGAGCTCCGCGAGGCCAACCTCCAGCTCGCCGTCGTGCTGGACGAGTACGGCGGCACGGCCGGCGTGGCGACCCTCGAGGACCTCGTGGAGGAGATCGTCGGCGAGGTCAAGGACGAGCACGACAAGCTGAAGCCCGGCGTGCTGCAGAGCGCGGCGGGGGACTGGTTCTTCCCCGGCCTCCTGCGCCCGGACGAGGTCACCCTGCAGATCCCCGGCCTCGTGGTGCCCGACGAGGCCGGGTACGAGACCGTGGCCGGCTTCATCATGGCCGAGCTCGGGCGCGTCGCCGCCCCGGGCGACCGCGTCGAGGTGCCCGAGGGCACCCTCACCGTGGAGCGGATGGACGGACGGCGCATCGACCGCGTCCACTTCCGCCCCGCGCCCGTCCCCGCCGGTGACGCGCCCGACGAGGCCGTGGTCCCCGAGCACCAGTCCGTGCCGCTGGGGACGGGCTCGCACGACACCGCCCCGCGCCCCGGCGCCCGCCCTGCCCTCGCGGGCAGCACCGCCGTCAGGAAGGCCGACCGATGAGCGACTGGGCAGGAATCGTCTGGCTCGTGGTCCTCCTGATGGGCAACGCGTTCTTCGTCGGCTCGGAGTTCGCCATCATGTCGGCGCGCCGGAGCCAGATCGAGCCGCTGGCCGAGGCTGGGTCGAAGCGCGCCCGGACCACCATCTGGGCCATGGAGCACGTCTCCCTCATGCTCGCCTGCTCGCAGCTGGGCATCACCGTCTGCTCCCTGCTGATCCTGCAGGTTGCCGAACCGGCCATCCACCACCTGTTCGTGGTGCCGTTCGAGGCCGTCGGCATCCCCGAGGGCCTCGCGGACGGGGTCGCGTTCGCGCTGGCGCTGGTCCTCGTGACCTTCCTGCACGTGACGTTCGGCGAGATGGTGCCGAAGAACATCTCGGTCTCCGTGGCCGACAAGGCGGCGCTCCTCCTGGCCCCGCCGCTCGTGATGGTCGCGCGGGTGGTCAACCCGGTGATCTCGACACTCAACTGGACCGCGAACCACATCCTCCGGGCCCTCAAGGTGGAGCCGAAGGACGAGGTGTCCTCGACGTACACGCTCGAGGAGGTCCAGTCAATCGTGGAGGAGTCCACGAGGAGCGGACTCGTGGACGACGAGTCCGGCCTGATCACCAGCGCCCTCGAGTTCTCCGGCCAGACGGCCGAGACGACGATGGTGCCCCTCGAGGAACTGGTCACCGTCCGCACCGACGCGACCCCCGAGGACTTCGAGCGGGCCGTGGGCCGCACCGGGTTCTCCCGGTTCGTCATGGTGGACGACTCCGGTAACCTCACGGGCTACATGCACCTGAAGGACGTCATGTCCATGCCGCAGGCCATGTACCGGCGCCCCATCACGGAGAACAAGGTGCGCACGCTCGTGAACCTGTCGCTCAGCGACGAGATCGAGGACGCGCTCGCCGTGATGCAGCGGACGGGGTCGCACCTCGCGCGTGTCCTCGGACCCGACGGTTCCACGCGGGGCGTGCTCTTCCTCGAGGACGTGATCGAGCAGCTCATCGGCGAGATCCGGGACGCCACCCAGAACCAGGGCGTCCGGCGGACCGGGGAGGGCGCAGGCGGCGCGGAGGCGCCGGTCCGCTGACACGGGTCCCCGCGCCAGCAATGCGAACCGTTCGCGTCTAGGCTATGCTCGATCTCCTAACGTAAACAGTTCTCATTAGCCAGATCGAGGTCCCATGCGCCTGTCCCGCCGTCTCGCCGTTCCCGCCCTCCTGGCCGCCTCCGCCGTCGGGCTCGCCGCCTGCGGTGACGGCGGCTCGGGGGCGCAGGCCGCGGACGCTGCCGGCGACGGGGCGCTCAGCATCGTCACCGCCACCAACGTGTACGGGGACATCGCCTCGGCCGTGGGCGGCGACGACGTCGAGGTGACGGCGATCGTCGACAGCCTCAGCCAGGATCCCCACTCGTACGAGGCAACCGTGCAGGACAAGCTGTCCGTCTCCGAGGCGGATCTCGTCATCGAGAACGGGGGCGGCTACGACGTCTTCCTCGGCCGCCTCGCCGAGGAGACGGGCGTTGAAGCGGTACTCAGCGCCGTCGAGCTCTCCGGCCTCGAGGAGGGTCACTCCGAGGAGGGACACTCCGAGGAGGCGTCCGGCGAGGCGCACGACGACGCGGCCGGCGAGGACGGCCATGGGCACGGCGCCTTCAACGAGCACGTCTGGTACGACCTGCCCGCCATGACGGCCCTCGCCGACGCCATCGCGGGGGAACTCGGCCGGCTGGACGAGGCGAACGCCGACGCGTACCAGGAGCGGGCCGATGCCTTCACCGCAGAACTGCAGGCCATCCAGGACCGCCTGGCCGCACTGGCTGCGGACGGACCCGGCGGCCGGGTCGCCGTCACCGAGCCGGTCCCCGCGTACCTGCTCGAGGACGCGGGCCTCACCGACGCCACCCCCGAGGAGTTCACCGAGGCCATCGAGGAGGAATCGGAGGTCCCCGTCGCGGTCCTCGAGGACATGAAGTCGCTCGTGACCGGCGGGACGCTCGCCTTCCTCGCCTACAACGACCAGACCGAGGGATCGCAGACCGAGGCGGTGCGCTCGGCCGCCGAGGGCGCGGGCCTGCCCGTGCTCGTCTTCACCGAGACGCTGCCCGACGGCGAGGACTACGTTTCCTGGATGAGCGCCAACACCGATAGCATCGAGGCGGCGCTCGGCTCGTGAGTTCACGCTCGGCGCTCTCGGCGTCCGGTCCCGGTGCGCCCCCGACGGACTGGGAGCCGCTCCGCATGACCTCGACGACCCCGCGCTCCGCGCAGTCCCCGGACGGCACGGGCCCGGCGATCAGCCTGCGCGGCGCGGCACTCTCCTTCGGCCGGCGCACGCTGTGGGAGGGCCTCGACCTCGACATCATGCCCGGTGAGTTCTTCGCCGTCCTCGGACCGAACGGATCGGGCAAGACCAGCTTCCTGAAGGTGCTGCTCGGGCTGCAGCCGCTCGACACGGGGACCGCGACGATCAACGGCCGACCGATCACGCGCGGCAGCCGCGACCTCGGCTACATCCCGCAGCAGAAATCCTTCCCGCCCGAGACACCGCTGCGCGCGCGCGACCTGGTGGGACTCGGCGTGGACGGCCACCGGTGGGGGCTGCGGCTGCACGGGCGGGCGTACCGCGAGCGCGTGGACGGCCTCCTGCAGGACGTCGGCGCCGCGTCCTACGCCGACGCCCCCGTGGGGCTCCTCTCCGGCGGTGAGCAGCAGCGGCTGCGGGCCGCGCAGGCCCTGGCCACCGACCCGACCGTCCTCCTGTGCGACGAGCCCCTGCTGTCGCTCGACCTGAACCACCAGCAGGCCGTGAGCTCGCTCATCAACCGGCAGTGCCACGAGAAGAACAGCGCCGTGGTCTTCGTGACGCACGAGATCAATCCCGTCATCGACTACGTGGACCGCGTCCTCTACCTCGCCGACGGACGGTTCCGGGTCGGGGCGCCCGCGGAGGTCATGACGAGCGAGGTCCTCTCCGACCTCTACGACAGCCCCGTCGAGGTGCTGCACAGCAACGGCCGGATCGTCGTCGTGGGCCTGCCCGACGCCACCACCCACCACCACGAGAGCGCGTGAGCATGGACTTCTCCGGGATCGTGGAGGCGATCTTCACCTTCGACAACTACGCCCAGCTGCTCCCGCTGGTGCAGAACTCCCTCATCGCCGGAGCCGTCCTCGGCCTGCTGGGCGGACTCATCGGGACCTTCGTGATGATGCGTGACCTCGCCTTCGCGGTGCACGGCATCGCGGAGCTCTCGTTCGCCGGGGCGGCATTCGCGCTGCTCGTCGGGGCCAATGTCGTGGCCGGCTCGCTCGTGGGATCGGTGCTCGCGGCGCTGGTGCTCGGGTTCATGGGGATCCGGGCACGCGACCGCAACTCGATCATCGGTGTGGTCATGCCGTTCGGCCTCGGGCTCGGCATCCTGTTCCTCGCGCTCTACGAGGGGCGCGCCGCCAACAAGTTCGGCCTCCTCACCGGGCAGATCGTCTCGGTGGACGACGTGCAGCTGAACCTGCTCGTGGGGTGCGCCGCCGTCGTCATCGTCGCCCTCGCCGCCATCTGGCGCCCCCTGACCTTCGCCAGCGCGGACGCCGACCTCGCCGAGGCGCGCGGCGTGCCCGTGCGCGGGCTCTCGATCCTCTTCATGGTCCTGCTGGGGATCTCGGTGGCCCTGTCCATCCAGGTGGTCGGTGCCCTGCTGGTGCTGGCCCTGCTCATCACCCCCGCGGCGGCGGCCCTCAAGGTCACCTCGGCGCCGGGACTCGTGGTCCTGCTGAGCGTGCTGTTCGCGTGTACGTCGGTGGTGGGCGGCATCCTCCTCGCGCTGGGCGGACGCATCCCGATCAGCCCCTATGTCACCACGATCTCCTTCGTGATCTACCTGCTGTGCCGGGTGGTCGGTTCACGCCGGGCGGCGGCTCGATCGCGCACGGAGGGCCTCCCGCAGGGTGTGGCGGCGCGGGCCTAGGGCTCCGGGGGCCGGTCCGCCTGCTCGACCGCGTCGGTCAGGGCCTGTTCCATGCTGCGCAGGAAACGCGTGACCGTCTCGGTCTCCGCGTCGGTGAGGCGGTCGGCCGCGACGAGGACCCCGCGCTTCTCGACGTCGAAGGCGGCGCGGAACTCCTCGGTCGCCTTCTCGCCGGGCTCGATGATCACGGCGCGGCGGTCCACGGGATGACGCCGGCGGCGGATGAACCCGGCCCTCTCGAGCCTGTCGATCACGAGGGTGGTGGACGCGCTCGAGATCCCGAGGGCCAGCGCGAGCTCCTTCGGGCTCGCCCCTTCCTCGCGCTGCCAGACCGAGAGCAGATAGCGCAGCGCGCTCAGGTCCGTCTCGTTGACGCTGAGCTGCCGGCTGAGGCGCCGGCGCAGGTCGTTCTCCAGGGTGCGGTACGCACGCAAAGCGTTGAGGACGTCGACGCCGGTGGCGCCCCGGTCGGCCGGCGGCGCGGACGCGTCAGCGCCGCCCGGCGGGTACCAGTAGCCCGCTCCCTGCTGCGCATCCGAGGACTTCATGTCTTTAGCTTAGATCATCTAGTAGTCAATCCCTCTAGCTACCGTCCGGATTACTCCGAACCCGGCGGCACAGCGTCCTGCGATGCGGCCGCGCCGGGCTCCACCGGGAACCGGAGACCCGACACCGCACGCCCCAGGTCGCCGAGGAACCGATGGATCACGGCGCTCTCCGCGGGGGAGAGCGCGTTCACGGCAGCCATCATGCGTTCGTGCAGGGTCCCCATGGTGGCGCGGACCTCCTCGTCCGTCGCGACGGTGGGCCAGATCTCGACGGCCCGCCGGTCGGTGGCACTCGGGCGGCGCTCGGCGTGGCCGCTCTTCGCCAGGCGGTCGACGAGGACCGTCGTCGCCGCCGTCGAGATGCCGAGCTCCCGCGCGAGGGCCGCGGCGGTCAGCGGCGTGCCCGCCTGCCCGGCGCGGAGCAGGAGGCGCAGCGCCGTCATGTCCGACCGTCCGAGGTGCATGGAGTCCCTGCTCCGGCCGCGCATCGCGATCTCCGCGGTCCGGTAGCGCCGCACGGCGTCGATCAGTTCCTCGAGGCGCTCCGCACCGGGACCGGCGGCCTGCCGGTCCGCTGTCGGGACCGCGGCGGGAGGGACGCGGGGATCGGGGGGTGGCACAGGAATCAGCGTAGTCGAGGACGGCCGCCGTCGTCCCCGGACGGAGGCCATATCGCCGCGCACGGCGGATGGGGTAGGCACTCGCGGCGGCACATCAGGACCGGCGGGCCGATGCCGAGCACTCCGGGCACAGCCCGTGGATCTCGACCGTGTGTGCGGTATCGGTGAAGCCGTGCTCGGCCGCGATGCGCGCGGCCCACTGCTCGACGGCGGGAGCCTCGATCTCCACGGCCCGGCCGCAGTTCCTGCACAGCAGGTGATGGTGGTGGTGCTCGACGGCGCATCGGCGGTAGACGGCCTCGTTGTCGCCGCTGCGCAGTACGTCCACGAGGCCGTCGTCGGCCATGGACTGCAGGATCCTGTACGTCGTCGCCAGCGAGACCGACTCGCCGCGGTCGTGGAGCAGCCGATGGAGCTCCTGGGTGCTGACGAAGTCGTCGAGGTCGTCGAGGGCGGCACTGACCGCACGGCGCTGGCGCGTGACGCGCTGCGCGCCTCCCGTTCCCGCCGTTCCCACTGTTCCCACCGTGGGCCCTGCCTCGGATGTCGCCTCAGGCGTCATGTTCCAACCTTCCCGAGGGCACCGGACGTGCCCTGGACCAGGGTCAAGATTATCAGCGTGGCCGCGGGTAGTCTGGGCGCATGCTGCTGACCAAGTTCTCGCACTCGTGCGTGCGTCTCGAGCAGGACGGCTCCGTGCTCGTCATCGATCCGGGGTCCTTCTCGGAGGTCGAGGAGGCCCTCGAGGGCGCTGCGGCGATCCTCGTCACGCACGAGCACCCCGACCACATCGATCTGGACCGGGTGGTCGCCGTGCTCGCGGCGGACCGTTCCCTGCACCTCTGGGCTCCGTCCGGTGTCGCCGATGCCGTGACCCGGGGCCTCGGTGACGCCGCGGGCGACCGGATCCACGCCGTCGCCGGTGGCGAGGAGTTCTCCGCCGCCGGCTTCGACGTCCGGACGTTCGGCGGACAGCACGCGCTGATCCATCCCCTCATCCCGATGATCGCCAACGTGGGCTTCCTCGTCCGGGGAGCCGGGGGATCCGGGGGAGCCGGGGGATCGGTCTACCACCCGGGCGACTCCTTCGTGGTCCCCGACGGCACCGACGTCGGGACGCTGCTCGTCCCCGTCCACGCGCCCTGGTCGAAGCTCGCGGAGGTGGTGGACTTCGTGGCCTCCGTGCGTGCGCCCCGTGCGTTCCAGATCCACGACGCACTGCTGAACGAGACCGGGCTCGGCATGGTCGAGGGCCACGTCACCCGGCTCGGTGGGCGCTACGGGACCGCGTTCCGCCACCTGGGGGTCCGCGAGGGCGTCGAGGTCTGACGGGCGCCACCCGGACGCCCCGGGTCCTTGGTGCCCGGACCGGCGTGTGGTGGACTGGCCTGCATCAGGGCCGGCCGCGGTGACCGCCGCAGTCCGGCCGCCCGTCCCGACAGGAGATCTCGATGAAGACTCTGATGGATGTGCAGGAACTGCAGGAGCGGATGACCTCCGGCCGGCAGACCATCCTGCTCGACGTGCGCTGGTCCCTGGGCGACCCCCACGGCCACGAGCACTACCGCGCAGCCCACATACCCGGCGCCGTGTACGTGGACATGGAGACCCAGCTCTGTTCCCCCGGCGGTCCGGGCCTCGGCCGCCACCCGCTGCCCACGGCCGAGGCGCTGCAGGAGGCCGCCCGCCAGTGGGGCCTGAACGACGGCGACGTCGTGGTCGCCTACGACGACTCGGGGAACCTCGCGGCCGCCCGCCTGTGGTGGCTCCTGCGTGACGCCGGCGTTCCGTCGGTCAGCCTGCTCGACGGCGGCCTGACGGCGTGGCGCGCCGCCGGGTTCGACGTCGAGGGCGGGGAGGAGCGCCACTGCGTGGGCTCCGTGCACCTCACCCCGGGCCACATGCCGGTCGTCTCGGTCCCGGACGTCCTCGACGGATCGGCGGTCGACGTCCTGCTCGACGCCCGCGCAGGCGAGCGTTTCCGGGGCGAGCAGGAGCCCGTGGATCCGCAGGCCGGCCACATCCCCGGCGCCGTCAGTGCCCCGACGGCGGACAATCTCGCGGCGGACCGGCGCTTCCGCACCGCCGACGAACTCCGGCGCCGTTTCGGGGCCCTCGGGGCCGACCGCGGACGCGTCGCGGTCTACTGCGGCTCCGGCATCACGGCAGCCCACGAGATCGCAGCCCTGGACATCGCGGGCATCGACGCCTCGCTGTTCCCGGGCTCGTGGTCGCAGTGGTCCACGACGCCGGGCCTCCCGGTCGTGACGGGCGCCTGACCCGGTGCAGGGGCGGTCCGACGGCACCCCGTCGCTGGTCCGCCCCGGGTTGCTCGGGTAGCGTCGGGGCATGACCCCAGGACGCCCCGTGCCACCGCCCCTGCACGGCCGCGTGACACTGCCCGACGCGTCGCCGCACGCCGGCGCCCGACCAGCCGCAACCCCAGGAGGCACGATGCCCACGCTGTTCACGAGGATCATCGACGGCGAGATCCCGGGCCGGTTCGTCTGGCAGGACGACGACGTCGTCGCGTTCCTGACCATCGCCCCGATCACGCCGGGACACACGCTCGTGGTGCCCCGCCGGGAGATCGAGCACTGGCTCGAGGCCGACACCGACACCCTGGCCACCGTGATGGCAGTCGCGCAGACGATCGGCCGGGCGCAGGAGAAGGCCTTCGGGGCGCGACGCGTGGGGGTCCTGCTCGAGGGCTACGAGGTGCCCCACCTCCACGTCCACGTCTGGCCCACGCAGTCGCCGCAGGACTTCGACGTCCGGCGCGTCGACCACGACCCCGACCCGGACGCGATGGACCGCGTCGCCGACGCCCTGCGCACCGCCCTCCGGGAGGCGGGGCACGGCGCCCACGTCCCGGGGTAGGCGGGCCCACGGCGGTCCGGCCGCCCTACCCGCGTTCCTACCGCGTTCCTACCGCGTCCCTACCGCGTCGCTGCCAGCGCCTCGTTGAGGGCGGTCCGCACGCGCTTCTCGGACACCGAGTACGCCGTCCCGAGGTCCTGCGCGAACAGGCTCACGCGCAGCTCCTCGATCATCCAGCGCACGCGCCGGAGCGCGGCGGGGCGGTGACGCCCCGCGGCGAGGGACGCCACGGCGTCGTCGTACTCGTCCTCGAGCCGCTGGATCACCGCGGTGGCGAGACCGTCGCGCTGCACGTTCGTGGGCAGCTTCTCCAGCCTGACCTCGATGGCCTTCAGGTACCGGGGGAGGTGCGCCAGCTGCGCGTAGCCCGTCGCCGCGACGAACCCGGGGTACACGAGGTGCTCGAGCTGGCTCCGGACGTCGTTCAGGGCCGTGATGAGCGCGAGGCTCGTGGTGCCCTTGAGCTGCTTCTGGATCCGGCGGTTGCTGGACAGCACGCGCTCGACAGTCGCGGTCACCGTGAACACGGTGTCGATCAGCTCGGCGCGGACGTTCTCGTACAGCCGGTCGAAGGCCTCCCCGGTCCAGGGCAGCTCCTCGGGCACGAGCTTGTCGATCGCCGCGAGCGAGCAGTCCCTGATCAGCTCCGCGACGCTGCCGTGCGGGTTCTGGCTGAAGGTGAGCTTCTCGGTGTTGCTGAGGTGCTCGAGGACGTACTTCGCCGGGCTCGGGATGCGCAGCGCCAGGAGCCGGATGACACCCGCGCGCATGACCGTGGCCTGCTGGCCGGCGTCGGGGAAGACCTTCAGGCCCACGGAGGTGCCCTCGTCCACGATGGCGGGGAAGCCCGTGATCCGGTGTCCGGCGACGGTGCGGGACACCTCACGCTCGACGGCACCGAAGACCCAGGTCTTCTCTCCCGTGCGTTCGGCGACGGCCGGTGCCTCGGCGACGGCGATCCCGCCGCGGGAGGCAGGAGCCGCGCCGGAGCGCCCGCCCGTCCGGGGTGCGTCGGCGGGGGCGCCGGCTGCGGGCGCACCGCGGCCGCCCCGCCCGGAGGCGGGCCGTCCCTCGTCGCGTCCGGCGGGGCCTGTGCCGCCGCCGCGGCCGCCCCGGCCGGGTCCTCCCGAGGGCCGCGTGCTGCCGGGCGTGGCGCCGAGGGACTGCGCGATGGCACGGCTGACCGCGGGCGCGAGCGACTCCTTGAGCGCCTCGAGGTCCCGCGACTCGTCGAGCACCCGCCCGCCGGCGTCGACGATGCGGAACATCATCAGCAGGTGCTGCGGGACGGCCGACCAGTTCCACGAGCCCGGCGGGATGACGTGCCCGCGCAGGCGGCGCAGCGCGAGTTCGAGCGACGCCTCGAGATCGTCCTCGGCGGGGTCGAAGTCGGCGGCGAGCGCGGCGACGGCGGCCCGGGCGACGTCCGGCGCGGGCACGAAGTTCTTCCGGACCTGCTTGGGCAGGGACTTGATGAGCGCGGTGACCAGTTCCACGCGCTGGCCGGGGATCTGCCAGCGGAACGGCTTCGGCTCGAGCTGGTTGAGGAACAGCACCGGGATGGTGACGGTCACGCCGTCGTGCGCCTCGGGGGTGAGGGGCGAGAACTCGTACGTCAGCGGCAGCTCGAAGCCCGCCTGGTGCCAGACGCTCGGGAACGCCGCCTCGTCGAGTTCCGCCGCGTCCTCGCTGAGCAGCTGCTCCGGGTCGAAGTCGAGCAGGTCGGGATGGTCCTGGCGGGCCTGCTTCCACCAGGAGTCGAAGTGCCGTTCCGAGACGACGTCGGGGCCGATGCGCTGGTCGTAGAACTCGAAGAGCGTCTCGTCGTCGACCCGCAGGTCACGCCGGCGCAACCGGTTCTCGAGCTCCTCCACCTCGGCGAGGCGGGCCTGGTTGCGGCTGAAGAAGGTGTGGTGCGTCTTCCAGTCGCCCTCCACGAGGGCGTGCCGGATGAACAGCTCGCGGGCCACGTCCCGGTCGATCCGCCCGTAGTTGATGCGGCGCTGGGGCACGATCGGCACGCCGTAGAGCGTGACCTTCTCGTAGGCCATGACCGAGCCCATCTTCCTCGACCAGTGCGGCTCGCTGTAGGTGCGCTTCACGAGGTGCGGCGCCACCTGTTCGGCCCACAGGGGGTCGATGCGGGCGACCACCCGGGCCCACAGCCGCGAGGTCTCCACCAGTTCGGCGGCCATGACCCAGTCGGGCGACTTCTTGAACAGCGCCGACCCGGGGAAGACCGCGAACCGGGTCCCGCGGGCACCGGCGTACTCGCGCTTGCGCTGGTCGTAGAGGCCGATGTTGCTGAGCAGGCCGGAGAGCAGGCTGACATGGATCTGCTCGTGCAGGCCCACGGGGTCAACGGGTCCGGCGGGCAGCGTGATGCCGAGCGGCTTCGCGAGCTGGCGCAGCTGCTGGAAGAGGTCCTGCCACTCCCGCACACGCAGGTAGTTGATGAACTCCGCCTTGCAGAGCTTCCGGAACTGCGTCGAGGACAGCTCGTCCTGCTTCTCCTGCAGGTAGCGCCACAGGTTGAGGTAGGCCGTGAAGTCGGAGTTCTCGTCGACGAAGCGCTTGTGCTTCTCCGCGGCCTGCTGCTGCTTCGCCGGCTGGTCGGCCGAGGGCCGCTCGCGGGGGTCCTGGATGGTCAGTGCGGCCGCGAGGACCATGACCTCCTTGACGGCGCCGCGCGAGCCGGCCTCGACGATCATGCGTCCCAGCCGGGGGTCCACGGGGAGCTGCGCGAGCTTGCGTCCGACGGCGGAGAGCCCGCCGTCGTCCTTCAGCGCGCCGAGCTCGCGCAGCAGGGCCACGCCGTCGTTGATGGCCTTGGTCTCGGGAGGTTCCACGAACGGGAACTCCGCGATGTCCTTGGGGCTGCGCGTGACGCCCATGGCGGCCATCTGCAGGATGACCGCGGCGAGGCTCGTGCGGAGGATCTCCGGCTCGGTGAACGGCCGGCGGGACTCGAAGTCCTCCTCCGAGTAGAGACGGATCGCGATGCCGTTGGAGACGCGGCCGCTGCGGCCCGACCGCTGGTTCGCGGACGCCTGCGAGACGCGCTCGATCGGCAGGCGCTGCACCTTCGTGCGGTGGGAGTAGCGCGAGATGCGGGCGGTCCCCGTGTCGATCACGTACTTGATACCGGGTACGGTCAGCGACGTCTCGGCGACGTTCGTGGCCAGCACGATGCGGCGGTGGTTGCCCGTGGGGCGGAAGACGCGGTGCTGCTCCTCGAGGGACAGGCGCGCGAACAGGGGCAGCACCTCGGTGCCGCGCAGGCGCGTGGTGGACTGGATCCTCGCCCGGAGCGCGTCCGCGGCGTCGCGGATCTCGCGCTCGCCGGAGAAGAAGACGAGGATGTCGCCCGGCGCCTCGAGGGACAGTTCGTCCACGGCGTCGCAGACGGCGTCCAGGGGGTCGCGTTCCTCCTCGAGCTCGCTGTCCGCACCGCCGTCGCCGTCGTCGATCCCGCCCGGCAGCTGGTCGAGCGGCCGGTAGCGGATCTCCACCGGATAGGTGCGCCCCGAGACCTCGATGATCGGTGCGGGGGAGGTGTCCGCGACGGCGGCGTCGGCGGCGAAGTGCGCGGCGAACCGCTCGGGGTCGATGGTGGCCGAGGTGATGATGACCTTCAGGTCCGGCCGCTCGGGCAGGATCCGCCGGAGGTAGCCGAGGATGAAGTCGATGTTCAGGCTGCGCTCGTGCGCCTCGTCGATGATGATGGTGCTGTACTTGCGCAGCATCCGGTCGTGCTGGATCTCGGCGAGCAGGATGCCGTCCGTCATGAGCTTGATCTTGGTCTTCCGGCCCACCGAGCCAGTGAAGCGGACCTGGTAGCCCACCTCCTCGCCGAGCGGGACCTGCAGCTCCTCGGCGATGCGCTCGGCCACGGTGCGGGCAGCGAGGCGCCGCGGCTGGGTGTGGCCGATCAGGCCGCGCTCCGCCAGGCCGAGCTCGAGGCACATCTTGGGGATCTGCGTCGTCTTCCCGGACCCGGTCTCGCCGGCGATGATGGTGACCTGGTTGGCCGCGATCGCGGCCATGATGTCGGCCCGGCGTTCCGAGACAGGGAGGTCCGCGGGGTAGGAGATTGTCAGTGTCATGGTTGCCTGCCAGTCTAGTTGCTCGTGCCGGACCGCAGGCGGGCGTTCACTGAGGGCTGGGCTCCGGCCCGGCGGCGTCGTCCGGGCGGGCGGGCGCCCCTGCGGAGCGGCGCAGGCGGTCGGCGACGACGACGGCGCGCTCGCGCATCGCCGCCGGCTCGAGCACCTCGAAGTCCACGTCCCAGCTCGCCAGGTAGGCGAGGGGGAAGTCGAGCGAGTCGAAGCCGGCCCGCAGCAGCGTGGCGTGCTCGCCGTCCGCCTCGAGGGTCCCCGTGGTCGAGGGCACCCGCGACTCCAGCTCGTGCAGGGGCGCGTGGAAGCGGATGACGGCGTCGTAGGAGAACGGTGAACGCGTGATGGACTCCTGCACGTAGGCGGCGAGGTCCGGAGCCGGCAGGGGGCGGGGCGCGAAGCGGTCGCGGGCCACCGGGACGCTGTGGCAGCGGTCCACGCGGAAGGTCCGCCAGTCCTCCCGCGAGCGGTCGAACGCCACGAGGTACCAGCGCCGTCCCGTGTCCACGAGGCGGTACGGCTCCACGATGCGCCGGGAGGACTCGCCGTCGTGCCGTTCGTAGCGGAAGGCCACGCAGCGGTGCTCGGTGATGGCCGCCGAGAACGCCGTCAGGACCTCGGGGTTCACGGGCGTGCTCACCGCCGCCATGCGGGTCACCGCGGAGCGGAGGCCGGAGAAGCGGGGGCGGAGGCGGGCCGGGAGCACCTGCTCCAGTTTCGTGAGGGCCCGGACGGACGCCTCGCCGACGCCGGAGACGGGGCTCGCCGTGACCGCCGTGAGGCCGATCGCGACGGCGAGCGCCTCGTCGTCGTCGAGCAGCAGCGGTGGGAGCTGGGCGCCGGCGCCGAGCTGGTAGCCGCCGGCCACGCCGGGCGAGGCATTGATGGGATACCCCAGCGTGCGCAGCTTGCCGATGTCCCGCCGGACCGTCCGCTCGGTCACCTCCATGCGCTGCGCGAGGGCCGGTCCGGTCCACTCACGCCTCAGCTGGAGGAGCGAGAGGAGCTGCAGGAGGCGTGCCGACGTCTCGATCATGGTCCAACGGTACGGTCGATCGCGGACGGGAACGGTCCGCTATCGCGGACCGGTTCCGGGCTCGCGCGGCACCCGGTCGTGGTCCGCTGTCGACAGCGTGAAGATCCCGTAGCGCATCGCACCGGTGCGGTAGGCCAGGATCATGCGGGGCAGGATGAGGAGGGAGATGCGGCTGCGGGCGACACGGCGGGCCTCGCGGTCGACGAGCACGGCCTTCACGAGCCGGGCGGCGCAGATCGTCCACGTGCGGGCGACGCGGCGGCTGACGTCCTCGTAGTCCGTGACCGTGAAGCCCGCCGCCACCGCCATCGCCTCGTAGTCCTCGCGCGTGCCCATCGACGGCAGCCGTCCGTCCCGGCAGATCGGTTCGAGCAGGTGGCGTACCTTCCATGCGCGGGCATCGGTCTCGGCGAGCCACGCGCAGATGACGAAGCGGCCACCGGGGACCAGCACGCGGTGCGCCTCGGCGAAGAACGCGGGCTTGTCGACCATGTGTTCGCTCGACTCGATCGCCCAGGCGGCGTCGGCCGAGGCATCGGGCAGCCCGTTGACGAGCCAGTCGCGCACGTGGACGTCCACGCCGGGTACCGGGTGCGCGGCGGCGTAGCGGGCCTGTTCCGCGGAGAGGGTCAGACCCGTGACGCGGACCCCGTGGGTGGCCGCGAGCAGCCGTGCGGTGGAGCCGTAGCCGCAGCCGATGTCGACGCACGCCTCGCCCGGCGTGAGGCGCAGCCGCTCGCCGACCGCTTGGCTCAGCGCCTCGACCGCCTGGGTGGACGTCTCGCGACCCGTCGTCCACAGCCCGTGATGGACATGCTCGCCCCACACGCCGCGATAGATCGGGTCGAGGCCGTCGTAGTGGTCCGCGACCGCTGCGGCGTCCTGGGAGATGGCGGGGACG